>NZ_RAIN01000014.1:0-155378 GCF_003610155.1 Rhizobium sp. WW_1 | reverse complement strand
TCGGTGTGGCAGATGCCGGTCGCCTTGACCTCGATCAGCACTTCGCCAGCGCGAGGCCCCTCAAGCTGAACCGTCATCACCTCAAGCGGCTTGCCTGCCTGAACCGCGACTGCTGCTCTTACGTCCATAGAAATTCCTCCAAAATCAATAGTCTATCACCGATATCTCGTTTGATTTGTTAGCTTGATATCTTGGCCCACAAATCGCGTATTTCCTGGCGCATCTGCAGGGATTCCTCCCAGCGGTCAGTGCTGTCCTCACCGTCCCTTCCGGTAATCGCATAGGGTTTCGGCCCCAATTCGCAGGTGAAGGCAAGCGTCGCGTCCTTGGCCGCACGCCTGCGCCAGCTTCTGAAGCCATAGTCCCACCAGTCGAGGAAAAGATCGACCCAGGGTCTGTGATGCGGGAAGGAAATCTCGATCTGGACTTGCTCGCGGGAGGCAACGCGGCCGTGGAAAGCCCATGAGCTGTCCAGTATCCGATGAATGAGCGCATGGTTTTCGTCGGATACCGGCCAGGCGAACTCCCGCCCGACGAGGAAGTGGGAGATGTCGCCGAGCAGCCGCAACTCCGGTAGCCGATCGAGCAGGTCGAGCGTGAAAAACAGATCCGTCGTCATCCGGTCGCGATGCGTCTCGATCCAGACATCGATGCCGGCCTCCTCCGCCAGCCGCTGCCAGCCTTCCAGCAGGGGGATGCAGTCCTCCAACCGTCGCAGCCGCACGTCGGGCTGCAGACAGATGTGATGGACATTGAATTCCGCGGCGACCTCCAGTGCCGGCTTCAGATCGTCGACCGTCTTAGGGAAGCATTGCCCCTCCGCTTGCAAGCCATGCTGCTTGAGCAGGCCCGCGATGCGCGCAACGACATTGCTGTCATACCAATGGGTACTGATGCCATCGAAGCCGTTGGCGGCGATCTTTTCGATATTTTCTTCCAGAGAAAGCTCCGGATGACGAGCACTGCGCCGCTCCATGGACCAGAGCGACTGGAATATGAGCAAGTTCTGCATCGTTCCTCCCCTACCTGTAGGCTGCTCAGATCATGAATTCGAAGTCTTTGCCAGCGGACCCGGTGATGGCTTTTGATCATCGGCGCGTTTCATTGCAAAGCGGATGTATTCGCTCGATCGCGGCCCGCCGGCATGATGGTTTTTCATCAAAATACTCCCGGACGCCGGTCGGCTCCATCGGTAACTCTTTCCAGGCGGCCGGGTGGGCCGCTGTTTCCTGGGAGGAGAACATGCTGAAGTTTTTGAGTGCAAGCGCGCTCGCGCTCGTGCTGTCGTCGCAGGCCCATGCCGCCGATCGGATCGGCGTTTCGATGGGTTACCTGACGACCAATTTCCAAACCCTGATCGCCAACGGCATGCAGGACTACGCCAAGACCAAGGGGCTCGATCTGCAGGTGGTGGATGCCGCAAACGACGTCAACAAGCAGCTTGACCAAGTCCGAAATTTCGCCGCCGGTGGCGTCTCCGCCATCATCGTCGACCCCGTGGATTCGGACGGCACGCCGGCAATCAGCAAGATTGCCGAGGAAGCTGGCATTCCGCTGATCTACGTCAACATCCAGCCGACCGATCTCTCCACGCTCGGCAAGAAGCAGGCCTTCGTCGGTTCGAACGAAACCGAATCCGGCACGCTGCAGACGAAAGAAGTCTGTCGCATGCTCGGCGGCAAGGGCGATATCGTCATCATGGTCGGCGACCTCAGCAGCCAGGCGGCACGCCAGCGGACGCAGGACGTGCATGATGTGCTGAAGACAGGAGACTGCAGGGGCATCAAGGTGGTACGCGAGCAGGTCGGCAACTGGAGCCGCGTGGACGGTGCCGATCTCGTTTCCAATTGGCTGACCTCGGGCCTATCCTTCGATGCCGTCATCGCCAACAATGACGAGATGGCGCTCGGTGCGATCTCCGCGATCAAGAATTCCGGCGGCTCGACTGACAAGACGATCGTTGCGGGCATCGATGCGACGCCGGATGCGCTGCAGGCGATGAAATCGGGCGATCTCAAGGTCACCGTCTTCCAGGACGCCAAGGCACAGGGGCGCGGCGCTGTCGATACCGCAATCAAGGCCGCCAAAGGCGAGCAGATCGACCGGGAAGTCTGGATACCCTTCAAGCTGGTGACGAAGGACAACATGGTCCAGTTCGAAAGCTTAAACTGAGAGGACCGGTATCGGCAACGATGAGCGCGACTGCCGGCGCATGGGAAGGAGAGGCTACCGGCCTCCCCTTCCCGCCCTGAGTTACCCGCCAGCGAACTTCCGCCGCCGTGAGCAAATTTCATCAAATCAATGCTGTCGTTTCGAGCCGGCGTCGCTGACACTGACCGCATCGTTTCATTCACCGGGAGGCCCATCATGGACGACACGCTCTACGGCACGCGCGACAAGCGCGGCGACTGGAAACCTAAAAAGCTTCTGCAATATCCGCCTGTCTTCATCTGGCCGGCCAAACCGATCGCATTCCTGAAATGGTTCTTCGGCTATCCGGGTTACCTGATGCCCTGGAATGTCGTCTATGCCGTCGTCGCGACGCTGCTGTGGCTCTATGCAACGCCGTCGATGGAGACGATGAAGACGTTGGCGCCGGGCTGGATCGCCTATCTTCTCTTGCGCAACGCCGCGCTGGTCTTCCTGTTTTTCGGCGCCTTTCACCTGCGTCTCTATATGCAGAAGAAGCAGGGCACGAGCTTCAAATACAACAGCAAGTGGCCGTCGAAGGATAATTCCGCCTTCCTCTTCAGCAACCAGACCGTCGACAACGTGATCTGGACCTTTGCGAGCGCCGTACCCTTCTGGACGGCTTTTGAGGTGATGACGCTCTGGGCTTTTGCAAACGGCATCATTCCCTATGTCGATTTCGCCAAACACCCGATCTATTGCGCGATCATCATGCTGCTGATCCCGGCCTTCCGCGATCTGCACTTCTACCTCGTGCATCGGCTGATCCACTGGCCACCGCTCTATCATACGGTCCACAAGCTGCATCACAACAACGTCAATCCCGGCCCGTGGTCAGGCCTCGCCATGCACCCGGTCGAGCATCTCTTGTATTTCTCAGGCGTTCTCATTCACTGGATCGTACCGTCCAATCCAATCCATGCGCTGTTCCATCTGACCCATACCGCGCTGGCACCCGCGCCGGGCCACGCCGGCTTCGACAAGATCGTCATCGGCGAAGAGGCCGGGATCGATACCCATGCCTATGACCACTACCTCCATCACAAGTTCTTCGAATGCAATTATGCCGACGGCGTTATCCCACTCGACCAGTGGTTCGGCACTTTTCATGATGGTTCGAAGGAGGCGGAGGATCGCATGAACAAGCGGTTCATGGAGCGCGCAAAGAAGTATGCGGAGAAGCAGGCTCGCCGCTCCGGCACGCCGGGCTAGAGCCCATGTAGGCCGGTGGAATTTTTCCGACAAACCCGTTGAATTCCACGGCTTGCCAAAGGCGTTGGATGCTCCATATGCGCTTTTAGGTTCTCCCCCCGCCGCCGGTCCCAACCGGCCGTTGATGGCGGGAAATGCCGGAGCCTGCGGCCCTCCTTCCGCAGGCTCCGGCTTTGTCGCTTACTGGTGACTGGACGCCGGACCAATATTCTCGGCAGTATAGGTCAGGAACGGAACCGGCTCCTGGCTAACAGGCACATCGATAATCCCCATTCGCGATAATATCGTATCCAGTGCGCGCCTTGCCTGGGTTTCAGGTGCCTGATCGAGAACGAGCGTCATCAACCCGGATGCGATGAACCTGCGTGTTTCGTCGTTGAGTTCGTGCGCTATCCAGACGCAATCGCTTTCCTCCTGTTGCTGAAGGCGCCGAAGCGCTGAGCCCACACCGAGATTGGCGCCGCCGGCGTTGTAGACGCCAACGATATCCGGACAGCGACGCAGCGCCTGCGTCATCATCTCGGCGGATTTCACATCGTCATCCCAGCCGAATACGACCTCCGAAAACTGCAGCGCGGAGCTGTGCTGAGAATTGAGATAATCGGAGAAACCACGAATGCGCTCCCTGTGGATCTGGTAGGCCCAGCTATGACAGATGGCGACGACGCTTCCCTTTGCGTGCCGGAGCATGCGTGACATGTAGAAGCCGGCGGTCCGGCCGGCGGCATAATTGTCGATGCCGACGAAGACGTCATCCCGGCCGGTCAGGTAGGAGACGATCTGGACGACCTCAACACCGGCGGCACGCGCCTCTCGCAAGCTCTCCCGAATTGCGGGATGGTCGATGGCCGCGACGATCAGGCCATGGCGGCGAATGTTGCTATTGGCCACATGCGCGGCAAATTTCTCGGGATCGCTCTCCTCGACGAAAGTGCGATGGATTGTAATAGAGCTGTCCAATGAGGCGGCAATCCGCTCGAAGGCGTGGTTGAGCCGGCTGAAGAACGGCGACTCCGGTCGAACCAGGATCACCTCGATACGGATCGTGCCGCGATAGAGCCTCGGGATGATGCCCTTGTAACCGAGTTGCTTGGCGGCCAGCACCACCTTCTCGGCCGTCCGCGGCTTTACGCTGCCGCGTTCGTTGAGAACGCGCTCGACCGTCGCGATGCCGACACCTGCGGCCGCCGCAATATCCACCAGGCGAGTCTTTTTCATTGGGCTCCTCCCTGATGAAAAATGATCATAATCGGCGTGGAAAGTGAAGGCCTATCTCGCGCATGCTTCAAACCAGTCGGGAGCGGAAAACGAAGCGCGATCAAGGCGCAACGCCAACTTGCTCCCGACATCCGATGATGGCTTCGCGCCTTGCAATGATTGGAATGAGGAGGAAGAAATGACGACTTGGGTTGATGCATGCGCTGCCGACGAAATCGATCAGGAGGATGTCGTCCGCTTTGATCACGCCGGAAAAACCTTTGCGATCTATCGCAGCCCTGACGACGAGTATTTCGCCACGGACGGACTTTGCACCCACGAGAAGATCCACCTGGCGGACGGTCTCGTCATGGGCGACACGATCGAGTGTCCGAAGCACAATGGCCGTTTCAGCTACAAGACTGGCGAAGCGCGCGGCGCGCCGGTCTGCATCAATCTGAGAACCTATCCGGTCAGAGTAGAAGGCGATCGCGTCATGATCGGGATAGGAGCATGAGCGGCAATGCGGGCGTCATCATCGTCGGTGCCGGCGAATGCGGCGCGCGCGCCGCTTTGAGCCTAAGGGAAAACGGCTACCGGCACGCAATCACCCTGATCGGCGACGAGGTCCATCTCCCCTATGAGCGGCCTCCCCTTTCCAAGCAGATTTTGCTCGATGTAACAGAGCCCAAACTGCCCGCCGTCCTCAGCGATAGCGTGCTGGCCAAGTATGCCATTCAGCATATCTGCGGCGCATCTGCTGATGCTATCGATGCTTCCGGAAAGCAGCTCATGCTCTCGGATGGCCGGGCGATGCCCTACGACAAATTGCTGCTGACGACCGGTGCGACGCCGAGACGATTGCCGAACGCACCCGCCAGCAGCAGGATACTTTATCTAAGGACGATCGAGGACGCGTTTGCACTCCGTTCGCTCATCCGAGCGGATATGCATGTGGGCGTGCTCGGTGGCGGTTTCATCGGCCTGGAGGTCGCCGCATCGGCCCGCAGCCGCGGAGCCAAGGTCACGGTCATCGAATTCCAGGAGCGTATTCTCAAGCGTGGCGTACCGGAGCCGATCGCCGAAGCGATCACGGCGCTGCATCAGCGCAATGGGGTCACCGTGAAATGCGGCGTAACGGTCCTCGGGATAGAAGCGAATGAATGGCGCGTCGATATTTCTCTCTCCGATGGAGATGAGATGTCGGCGGATGTGCTTGTTGTCGGGATCGGCGCGCAGCCGCGCACCGAGCTTGCCGCTCAGGCCGGTATTGCCATCGATAACGGCATAGCCGTCAATGAGTGCCTGGAGACGTCGGTTACTGATATCTATGCCGCCGGCGACTGCTGCTCCTTTCCCCATCCTCTTTACGGCGGCCGCCGGCTGCGCCTCGAAGCCTGGCGCAACGCGCAGGATCAGGGCATTCTCGCTGCGGCAAATCTGTCGGGCGCGGCGCAGAGCTATCAGGCCGTTCCCTATTTCTGGTCCGATCAGTTCGATCATACCCTGCAGATCGCCGGTCTTGTCGATGAAGGGTGTCTCGTCGTTCGGCGAGATCTTGGCGACGGCGCTTTTATCCTGTTTCACCTCGACGACGACCGACGGCTCGTCGCGGCAAGCGGTGTCGGTCCCGGCAACAAGATCGCGAAAGATATAAAGCTGAGTGAGTTGCTGATCGCCAGGCGGGTTACGCCGCCAATCGAAGCATTGACCGATGCGAACCTGAAATCTCTGTTGCCGCGTGCGGCATGAGAAGCATCCCTTGCGCCTTCGATAGCCTGTCGGGTCTCGGCAGGCTGTCTATGGCTGTCGCTTCGCCAATTCATGAGCACACGTCATAAGTGCTTGTAGCATTCGGGTGCTAATCTCGAAAACGGATCTTCCTACATTCCTTTCGCAGGTCCTGAAGGCCACGCAGGTAGTCTCGTCTTGCGCCGATGCGGTCTATCGCATTGCCGCCACCGGCAATCGCTTATCAATATAGGAGTAGAGTAATGCCCCATGTCATTTTGAAGATGGCCGCCGGTAGGACCGAAGCACAGAAGCAGGCCTTAGCGAAAAACCTGACCAAGGCCGTCATGGAAACGCTTGGTCTCGACGAAGACTCGGTTTCCGTCGCGATCGAGGATGTGCCGATGGCCGATTGGGCCGAGAGTGTCTACGTTCCCGATATTCAAGGCAGGCCGGAGACGATTTACAAGGCGCCCGGTTATAATCCGTTTCGGTAAGGAGCTGGCGGAAAGGATGACGCACATGGCGTGGCATAGCGAGGAACTCCTGCGCATCGCCGAAACCGATGACCTGCATATTTCACCCTTGCGTGACGACGGTGTAACCCATGGCACGCCGACCTGGATATGGTCGGTCGTGGTCGACGGCATTCTCTATGCTCGCGCTTACAACGGCACGGGCTCAAGCTGGTATCAGGCGGCGATCCGACAAAAAGCCGGGCGCATTCAGGCGGGCGGCATGACCAGGGATGTCCTGTTCGAACCCGTGGCGGAAGAAGCACACGTCAACGACAGGATCGATGCGGCATATCGTGCGAAATATGCCGGGAGTCCGTATCTGTCGTCGATGATCGGCAGAGGATCGCGCGCGGCCACGATCGCGATCATGGTCGCGAGCTAGGAGATGAGGATGGAAAAGCGGCTTCTCGGCAAAGCAGGTCTGGAAGTATCGGCACTTGGCCTCGGGTGCATGGGATATGGCGAAGCGGCTGACCGCGGCGCCATGATTTCCTTGATCCGCGGCGCGGCCGAACGCGGCGTGACTTTCTTCGACACGGCCGAGGCCTATGGGCCGTTCCGAAACGAGGAAGTCGTCGGGGAGGCTCTCGAGCCGTTTCGCGGCGAGGTGGTGATCGCGACGAAGTTCGGTTGGGACATTGATCCTGAGACGGGAGTTCACAAGGGCGGCGTCAACAGTCGCCCAGCGCAGATCAAGCGTGCAGTCGAAGGCATGCTCAAGCGGTTGCGGGTCGATTGCATAGACCTGCTCTATCAGCATCGTGTCGACCCGGATGTCCCGATGGAGGATGTGGCTGGCACGGTTCGTGACCTGATCCGGGAGGGAAAGGCAAGGCATTTCGGTCTCTCGGAAGCCGGCGTCGGTTCCATCCGTCGCGCCCATGCCGTGCAACCGGTTTCGGCCTTGCAGAGCGAATATTCGCTGTGGACGCGCGACCCGGAGCAAGACGTGATCCCACTGCTCGAAGAACTCGGGATAGGCTTTGTTCCTTTCAGTCCGCTGGGCAAGGGTTTCCTGACCGGTAAGATCGATGAGAATACGAAATTTGACAGCTCGGATTTCCGCAATCGCGTCCCGCGCTTTTCTGAGGACGCGCGTAGAGCCAACCAATTGCTTGTCGACAGATTGCGTGAGATCGCGGACCGAAAGGGTGCAAGCTCTGCGCAGATCGCCCTCGCCTGGCTGCTGGCACGCAAACCTTGGATCGTCCCCATTCCGGGAACGAGAAAACTCGAACGGCTGGACGAAAATCTCGGCGCGCTCTCGCTGCGGCTCGAAGAGGGTGAAATTGAAGAGATCAGCCAGGCATCTTCCAGCTTCAAGGTAGAAGGGGACCGCTACCCCGAAGAATTCATGAAACTGTCAGGGCGCTAAACGAGCACGCGCGACACTAGGCCGATAGGTGCAGGCGACCGTCTGCGTCGATGGTCGCAGCCAGACGATCATAATCCTCAACACTCGGATGCCGCGCCAAGAGCGGTGTTCGATGCGTCGCGCTGATGATCAATACGGAAGCACCTGCTGCTTCCGCTGCCTCTATTCCGGCAGATGCATCCTCAAAAACAAGACATTCCTCAATGGGTTGGGCCAACATCCTGGCACCTAACATGAAGCAATCTGGTGCCGGCTTGCCATGCTGGACATCTTCGCCGGCGATCAGAATTTTCGGCCAGGGAAGTCCGGCCGCCTCGAGGCGAACTTTGGCCAGTTCCCGAGGAGCCGAGGTGACGACCGCCCAACGATCCGGCGGCAGGCTCTTCAGAAACTTGTGTGCCCCGGCAATGGGCTCGACGCCTTCGACGTCATCAACTTCGGCCTGGGTCAACACCCTGACTTCTTCCGCGGGATCGATCCCCGACAGGCCGAGGCCAGTAATCGTCTCGATCGCCTTGCGGCCGTGGACGGTTGCCAGCAGGCTGACGGCATCGACGCCGCGCCTTTCTGCCCATGCGGTCCAGACCCGTTCGGCAACCGCGATCGAATTCAGAAGGGTTCCATCCATGTCGAACAGGAAGGCGCCGAAGGAACGGCCGTCAAAAAGCATCAGGACCGATTCTCCGCTTTCTGACCGGACGACAGGCGATCGAGTATGGCCTGTGCGGTATTGGCGTCGGTAACCAGGGCATTGATCATTCCCGACCGCGCCGCGCCGATGATACCGCTCGCCTTACCGGGAGTGGCGGCGACCGCGATGCAGAGCGGCACCTTGCGCAATTGCTCCGGAGAGGCGGCAATCATTCCCTCCTCACCATCCCAATGCAGGATCTCGCCCTCTTCGGTAATGTAATGGCGGAGCACGTCGCCGGTTGCGTGGCTCAGCGCCTTCTCTCCCGGCAGCGCCGCTTCGGAAGGGTTTGCCGCGTGCGTGAGGCCAACGCCGACGATTGCGGCATCGAGCTTGTCCCAAAGCGATGTCACCTGCTGCACTGTCGGGTCGCCGAGAAAGGCATTCCGGAGTTCCGCCGACGAGATGTAGGGCGCATGCAGAAAATGCGGTACGCCCCCCATCTGTGCGGCTGCCTGCCGAACGAATTCATTGATCTGGAAATGCGGCGCCGCTTGTTGCATGCCGCCATTCAGCGCGACGGTGACTATGCCCGGCAATTGCGGCAGCCCGGCCATTGTCACCTCGCGCACCGCCCGCCCCCAACCGATGCCCAGTGTCGAGCCGGAGCGCATGCCGGCCTGCTGCAAAAGCGTACCGACAGGCGCGGCCAGTGCGCTAAGCACGTTCGATGACGGCGTATCGATGACCGCGGCGGTGCGCAGCTTGAGCCGATCGATCAGCGCAGCACTCAGATCTTCGGCGGGGGACAGATCGATCACTTCGATCCGGACGATGCCGACTGCCCGCGCCCGCTGCAGCAATCGCGATACCGTCGCGGTGGATAGGCCAAGCTTCTTGGCGATGTCCACCTGCGACATGTCGGACTGGTAGTGCAATTTGGCGACGGTATGCAGCAATGCGCGATTTGCCGCAGCCTCCTGCGATTGAGACGAATTCAGATTGAAATTCCTTTCTGCAATGTGTTACACATGCGGCACTTGAGGAGTTATCGCTCAAAAAGGCCGGTTTCGCAACGTTTATACCGCGCATGAGAGTCCTCAATTTCAAGAGCAAAGCCCTCTTCGAGGAGTGGAGAAGGCATGGCTTCGGTGCGCCGTCTTGCAACGGCTGGAGGAAGGATCACATGACGAAGTTGACGACGGCTGAAATGCGCGGCTACCAGCAGATTTGCGGTAGCGACGGTGCCATGATGGTGATTGCCTGCGACCAGCGCGGCGGCATGCGCAGCCTTCTGGCCAAGGATCCGGCCGAACAGGCCGCGATCTCCGACAAGGTCCTGGGGGACACCAAGGCCGATATCGCCCGTTTCTTGGCAAGCAAGGCATCTTGCGTTCTCGTCGATCCAATCTGCGCCGTCCCCGCTCTTGTCGATGATCGCGTCCTTCAGCGCGACACCGCGCTGCTGATCGGCCTCGACGCCTCCGGTTGGGATACGTCGCCGGAAGGCTATCGTCTCTCGAAGCTCGTTCCCGGCATTTCCGCACGCCGCGTACGGCAGCTGGGCGCGACCGGCGGCAAGATCATGGTTTATCTGCGCTCCGACCGGGATGCAGCGAATGTCCATAACATTGAGATCCTCAAGCAATGCATCGAGGACTTCGCCCGCGAGGATCTTCTGCTCGTCGTCGAATTCCTGACCTATAGATTCGAGGATGAGGACGAAGCCGCATATAAAGCCAGTTTGCCGTCCCTGATCGTCGGCGGCAGCAAGATCTGCCTCGATCTGGGCGCGAAAGTCTTGAAGATCCCCTATCCGGGATCGTCGCAAGCCTGTGCGCAGGTCACCCGCCTTGCTGGTGAGGTGCCATGGGCGGTTCTTTCCGCCGGGGTCGACCACTCAACCTTCCTGACGCAGGTCGAGGATGCCATGCGCAACGGTGCCTCGGGCGTCATTGCCGGCCGTTCGCTATGGAAGGATTGCATCTCGCTCGACCGGTCCGTGACGAAGGATCGGCTCGAGTCGGTTGCTGTTCCAAGACTGCGTGAAATCCAGGCTGTCATTGCGACGCATTTCAAGGGCACGGGCTCGCATGGTGCTGACCATGGGCAGCGCGCCAATGGCTGACGCCGCCGTCGGGGTCGATATCGGGGGCACGAATATTCGCGCTGCGCTCATCTCGGCGAAGGGCGAAATTCTTGCAAAGCTATCGGAACGCACGCCAACTGATCCCCTGCTTGTATTGGAGCGCGTCATAGCGCTGGCGCGCGAGCTTGATGCACCGGAGGTCCTGGGGATCGGCGTCGGCATACCCGGGCGGGTCGATGTCGCCAGCCGCGAAATCCTGTCCGGCGGCATTATCAACCTCGCAGGCCTCGACTTCGTCAAGCGGCTGGAATCGGCTCTCGGAAAGCCTGTCGTCATCGAAAATGATTGCAGTATGGCGCTGATTGCCGAGATGAAGACCGGTGGCGCCAAGGGCTACCGGAATGTCGCGATGCTGACGATCGGAACCGGCATTGGCGGTGCCGTCGCCCATGCCGGCCGCATCTATCACGGGCATAGGACGGCAGGGCAGCTCGGCCATATCTGCGTTTCCTCCGATGGCCCACCCTGCCCCTGCGGGAGGCGCGGCTGCGTCGAAACCTTCAGCTCCGGAACCGCGCTGCGCCGGCACATCGCCGAAGCCGGATTGCCGGCGACGACGATTCGAGACGTCTTGGACATGGCGGCCGAGGGAAACGAGGCGGCGGTGTGCGTCCTGCGGCAATGGGCCATGCCCCTGCGCATCGCGCTCGACAACATCGCAGCGACGATGGACCCGGAAATCATCCTGCTCGGCGGCGGGCTGGGCTGCGACGCGGCGCGCGCCCTTGCCGACTTGCCGGCGGCCGCGCCCTGGTTTTGCCCGCCAATACTGCCGGCAAAACTTGCCGACGATGCCGGCGTGATCGGCGCGGGACTTTCGATTTTCGACGCCCATGTCTCATCGCAGGGAAAGCGGGTCGTCCTGGTGAATGGCGTGCCGGCTTCCGGCAAGAGCCGGCTCGCCAAAGCCCTGTCTCAACGAGCAGGCTGGCCGATCTTGTCGCTCGACGGCATCAAGAACCCTTTCCTGCAACATATCGGCCCGGTCGATCGCGACTTTAACCGGACGCTCGGAAAGGCGAGCTACCAGGCGATCTGGTCCTTTATTGCTGAGGCGCCGGCCGGCTCGACTTTCATCATCGATGCCTGGTTCGGCTTTCAGCCGAAGGCGCAGCTCGAAGCCTATATCGATGCGGCGAAGATCGAGCATGTCGCCGAGCTCTGGTGCAAGGTGCCGGGGTCGGTTGCCGGCGAGCGTTATGCCAGCCGGCTCGAGGATCGATTACCAGGACATCCGGGCGCCGAATACGTGCCGGAACTGATCGCGCTCGCCGATCGGGCTGAGCCGATGGGGTGCGGCGCCGTGATGACGGTCGACCAGACGCAGGAGCCTGATATTGAGGCTGTCTTGAGTTGGCTTTCGCACGTCTTCGACGGCGAATGATGGAAGCGTCGGCAAGGCTGGCGGTGCTTATGCGAAATGGTCGAGAACCGCCTTGCGACGCTATGTCCGAGGCGGATCACAATGTCGCGCACATGTGAGGCTTTTCCAATCAAATCAAACGGATAATAGAAATTCATTGCAGAAAAAAATTACTTGACGTGCCGAATTAACCCACTGATTATCGCTATGCCGGACAGGGGAGGTTCGGCTTCAAGAGGAGGAAAATCATGGAGCGCCGCTCATTTCTAAAGGCTACGGCCGTGGCATCGCTCGCGACCGGTGTTGCGGCAGTTGCCGGCAACACCAAAGCCGCAGACAAGAAGTTCACGATTGCCCTTATTCCGGGCCTGACGACCGATAATTTCTACATCACCATGCATAAGGGTGCCGAAGCGGCTGCCAAGGCTGTCGGTGCCGAGCTCGTCTGGCAGGGCGGCCCCGATTTCAACCCGGTCACCCAGGTTCCGGTTCTGGATGCGGTGATCGCCAAGAAGCCCGATTTCATTCTGATCGCGCCGACCGACAAGGATCAGTTGATCCAGCCTCTGAAAAAGGCCAATGATGCCGGCATTCCGATCATCACGGTCGATACCTTCATCGGCAACGGCGTTTATCAGACGGGCAACGGCGATGCCGACTTCCCGCTGTCCTACATCGCCTCGGACAATCTGCTCGGCGGCGCTATTGCCGCCCGCGCCCTGGCGAAGGCCGTCGGCGAAAAGGGCAAGGTCTACGTCTCCAACGTTAAGCCCGGCGTATCGACCACCGACCAGCGCGAGCAGGGCTTCAAGGAGGAGATGAAGAAATATCCGAACATCACCGTTCTGGAGACGCAGTATAACGACGACGACGCCAACAAGGCAGCGTCGCAGCTGCAGGCGGTCTACGCCCGCAACTCCGATCTCGACGGTGTTTTCGGCGCGAACCTCTTCTCCGCGCTCGGTGCAGCCAATGGCGTGCAGCAGGCCGGCCAGACGGGCAAGATCCGCGTCGTCGCCTTCGATGCGCCGACATCCATCGTCGACAGCATCAATTCCGGCCTCGTCGACCTCGCGATCGCGCAGCACCCGGCCGAAATCGGCTATTTCGGCGTTATGGCGGCCTACGCGCATCTGACCGGTAATTCGATCCCGACAGCAATCGGCACCGGCTTCACGGTCATCGACAAGTCGAACGTGACAGACAAGAAGATCGCCAAATTTATCTACTCCGATTGACGCGGAGATAGTCTGTGCCTCGCTGGATTGGCGAGGCACATTATCCAACGATGATAGAGCGATGGCGTTCGATCTTCGCGCCACTAACGCTCCAGTTTGGACCGATCAATGACCATCGACAATGCAGAGGTCCGCAAGACGGATCAGCACGTGGCGCCTCAGGCCGACCACGGCGACGACGCAAAAACCATCCTTAACCGCATCGCGCAATTGCGCGCATGGCTCTTTCTTGCCGCACTCATCGTGACTTTCGAGATCTGGGCGCGGATCGACTTCGGCGGCACCTTCGTCGGCTCAAGCTTCAATTGGCAGTCCGTGGCGATCTTCGCGGTGGCGCCGCTACTGCTGGCGATCGGGCAGACCTTCGTCATCATTTCGGGCGGCATCGACCTGTCGACCGGCTTCATCATGGGACTTGCTGCGGTTGTCGCCGCGCATGTCGCCAATATTGCCGGCCTCTACATGCCCCTGCCCGCGGCAATGGTCTTCGGCATTCTTGTCGCCATGCTGGCAGCCGCGGTTCCCGGCTTCATCAACGGCCTGCTGATCTCCCGTCTCAAGGTTCCGCCCTTCATCGGCACGCTCGGCATGTTCGGCGTTGCGCGCGGCACGGCCTTTCTGCTTGCCGGCGGCACGACGGTGCCGGTCAAGAACTCATATTTCGCCGAACTCGGCAACGGACGGTTCTTCGGCGTGCCTTATCTTGTCATCGTCACGCTCGTCTTTGTGCTCATCATGCACTACCTGCTCAGCCAGACACGCTTCGGCCAGCATAATTACGCCATCGGCGCCAATGCGCAGGCGGCCCGCCGCGCCGGCATAGACATCAAGTCCCATCTGCTGCGCCTCTATATGCTCTCCGCCGTTTGCGCGGGGCTCGGCGGCGCGCTCTACGCCGCCCGCTTCACGGCCGGTGCGGCGCAGGCGGGCGAGCCGCTGCTGCTCGACAGCGTGGCCGCGGTCGTGATCGGCGGTGCGAGCCTGTTCGGCGGATCGGGTACGATCATCGGTACCGTCGCCGGCGCTCTCGTTATTGCCGTTATCCAGTACGGCCTTGTCTTCATGAATGTGGAGCCGTTCTGGCAGTTCATCGCCGTCGGCGTCGTCATCATCATTTCGGTGCTCATCGACCAGGCGCAGCGCCGGTTCAGCGGAGCGAAACAGGATGAATAGCGTCACCCCCCTCCTCGAGGTCCGCAATCTCTCGCGCTATTTCGGCGCCGTGCGTGCCCTCGACAATTGCTCCATGGTCGTGCGGCCCGGCGAAGTCGTGGCCCTTGCCGGCGATAACGGCGCTGGCAAGACCACGATGATCAAGGCGATCTCCGGCGTCTATCCGCCGACTGCGGGCGAAATCCTGATCGAGGGCAAGCCCGTTACCTTCTCCTCACCGCAAGATGCGCGCGAGAAGGGTATCGAGACGATCTACCAGGATCTCGCGCTTGCCGACAACTTGCCGATCGGCGCCAATATCTTCCTCGGCCGCGAGCCGATGAAGAAGCTCTTCGGCTTCCTGCCGGTCCTCGATCGCAAGGCCATGGCGGAAGCGGCGCGCAAAACGATGGCCGAGCTTGACTTCCACGTGAAGCGGCTCGATGCGCCCGTCAGTAATTTCTCCGGCGGACAACGCCAGGCGGTTGCGATCGGACGCGCGGTTTACTGGAATGCCCGTATTCTGGTCATGGACGAGCCGACCGCCGCACTTGGCGTGCCAGAGCAGCGCAAGGTCGTGGCGTTGATCAAGTCCTTGAAGGCGCAAGGGCGTGGCGTCATCTTCATCTCGCATAATCTGCAGGATATCTTCGCCGTATCCGACCGCATCGTCGTCTTGCGCCGCGGGATTGTCGCGGGAGAGCGCAACATCGCCGACACCAATCACGAGGAAGTCGTAAGGCTGATGATCGGCGGCTAATGCCGTCGCCAAGCCGGCGTTTGAGGCAAACAGGAAGCGGCAATGGCGGTGACGCGCGATTGCCGCTTCCTATATTGCAAATGGGGTTGACGTCCGCATCGCATGCGGGGCCATATCGTGGAACTCAGCCCAGTGGTTGAACCTGGTTTCCTTCACTGGAATTGCCTTCCCTTCCTTCTCATCGAATATTGCCTTGCAAGTAGCCATATGCTGTGCCTGTATAGACAGGTCAAAGCGACTGGATGAGTTATGAAGATGTGCGCTTCCAATGATGCTGCAGTGCTCTTGCGGAGCGAAATGGCGATCCTGGCCCTACGCTGCCGAACCGTGGTAACGCAGGATTGACCATGCCGATCTCAGCCCGATCTCTCATGAGTTTTCCCATTCCCGATGTAAGGCGGACGGTGAGTACGCGGGATGCAATTCTCTACGCGCTTTCCACCGGCTATGGCAGTGAACCGCTTGATGCCATGCACCTGCGCCGCGTTGAGGAGCGCGATCTGACCGTTGCGCCGACCTTGGCGAATGTGGTGGCAGATGCCGGTTCCTGGATGGGCGACGCTGGCGTCAACTGGCAGCAGCTGGTTCATGCCGAACACCGCCTGACGATCCACGCACCGGTGCCTCTCGATACTCCCCTGATCTCGCGTTCGCAAATGCGTTCGATCGTTGATCGTGGACCTGACAAGGGCATGTTTGCGACCTTCGATCGAACAATCTCAGCTGCCGACGATGATAAAATCATCGCCACGATGTCTCAGACGAATGCGTGTCGAGGTGATGGCGGATGCGGCTCGGCGGGTACACCGCCTGAGCCGTTGCACCCCGTTCCTTCCCGACCATGCGACACGATGCTTGCAGTCACCGTTCCGGAAAACGCCGCACTTCTCTACCGGCTGAATGGCGATCTCAATCTCCTCCACGTCGACCCCGTCTACGCAGCCCAAGCCGGCTTTCCGCGGCCGATCCTGCACGGCCTCTGCACATTCGGCTATGCAGGCTACGCCATAGGCCGGGCGTTGAAAAAGCAGGACTTCGCGGATATCGGTTTCATGGCGGCGCGTTTTACCGCAGTCGTTTTCCCCGGCGACACCATAGAGTTCGAGATCTGGCAGGAAGGAGAGGACGTCTATTTTCGTGCCCGAATTCCTACCCGCCAAACGACGGCGCTCGATCACGGCAATGCGAGGCTGGTATGAAGAGATCCGCGCCCTCACCCGATATGCCGCATTACCAGCGGATCAAGGAGCACATCGTCACCTTGATTGCCGAAGGTAAGCTGAAGCCGGGTGATCGCGTCTATTCCGAGAGCGAGCTCGTAGCCTCCTTCAGTGTCAGCCGGATGACCGCCAATCGCGCCCTGCGCGAGCTGATGTTCGAAGGCATCCTGACACGTTCCGCAGGTCTCGGAACCTTTGTTTCCTCACAGCGTCGGGACGTCGACCTGCTGCAGATCAGGAACATCGCAGACGAGATATCCGAGCGCGGCCGCCGACACACCTCCAGAGTTCTGGTCGCCGACCGTATCCTGGCTGATGCCCGGGTTGCGCAAGCACTGGAATTGCCGACGAACGCGGAAGTCATGCACACATTGATCGTGCATCTGGAAGATGGCGAGCCGATCCAGGTGGAGGAGCGCTATGTCAATCCGGCCGTCGCGCCGGATTATCTGAGCAATGATTTTAACGCGACGACACCAAACGAGTATTTGACGAGGGTGGCGCCGATCACCGAGTTCGAACATTTCGTCGAGGCAATCAAAGCGGACGCTGTTACAAGAAAACTGCTCGATGTCAGTTCCGATCAGCCCTGTCTGCGCGTCTTCCGCCGCACATGGTCGGGAGAGCTTGTGTGCACATGCGCGCTGTTGACCTATCCTGGCAACAAATACCGTCTGGAGGCGGGTTCCAGAAGAAGCCGTAAAGCGGCTAGCGCATTTCTTGGAGACAGCAAGTCATGAGCATGGCCGCGGATATTGTCTCTCTCAACAACGCTGCACCGACGATCGCCGACGTCGCCTCGATCGCCCGCCGTGGCGCCCGCATCGAGATTTCGCCTGACGTCGAGGCAAAGATCAACGCCGCGCGCGCAGTCGTGGAGCGCTATCTGGCGGCCGACCAGCCGGTCTACGGCTTGACGACGGCGCTAGGTGCGGGCGTCGATACCCGGCTCGCCACCGACGACCTGATCGCCTTTCAATTGCGTGTGCCGCAGGCCCGCGCGGTCGGCGTCGGCCCGGCGCTGCCGCGCGAAACTGTCCGGGCGATGATGGCGGCCCGCATCGCAGGCATGGCGGCAGGCGGTTCAGGTGTCTCGCTGCCGGTGTTTTCCGGCCTCGTTGCCGCGCTGAATGCCGGCTTTCATCCGATCGTGCCTTCACTTGGCTCGATCGGTGCCGCCGATCTTGCGCCATTGGCCCATATGGGACGCGCTTTGCTGGGAGACGGCGAGGCGGCAGTGGCTGGCACAGTCATGCCGGCAGTGGATGCCCTCGCGAAGGTTGGTTTGAAACCTTTGCCGATCGGGCCGAAGGACGGGCATGTCCTCGTGGTTGCCAACAGTCTGTCGGTCGGCAAGGCATGCCTGTGCATCGAGGATATCGAGCGGCTGTTCGATTGGTCGCTTGCGGCTGTCGCGCTGAATTTCGAGGCATTTCGCGCCAATGTTTCGGCCTTCGACGACCGGGCGCTCGCGGCCAGACCGGCCGCTGGTCAGCGTGAAGCGGCGGCGCGGCTGCGTGAGCTTTTGATCGATAGCTCGCTGCTTGTCGATGGCGCGGCGCGACGCCTGCAAGATCCCTTGAGCTATCGCTGTGCCCCGCAGGTATGGGGTGCCCTCCTCCACGCGATCGGAGAAGCCAGCGCCGCAACCGAGATCGAACTTGTCAGCTCCGGCGACAATCCTGTCGTTCTGGCCGAAGAAGGGCTTATCCTGTCGAACGGCAACTTCGACATGACGGCCTTCGTTCTGGCATGGGAGCGGCTCGGCCAGGCCATCGCTCATTGTGCGGCGGCGATCGCCTATAGAACCATGAAGATCATGTCGCCGGGCATGTCTGAGTTGCCGCGCTTCTTGACGCCGCTCGGTCAAAGCAGATCGGGTTTTGCTACCGTGCAAAAATCGGTCTCCGCGCTTGAGGCAGAGATCCGGCATTTGGCCGCACCTGTCTCGCTTGCGCCCATCCCGGTGGCGGATGGCATTGAAGATCAGGCGTCCATGGCGCCGAGCGTGCTGTCAAAGATCGAGGCTATGATCGAGCGGCTGCGCTATCTCGTAGCAATCGAGCTTGTCGCGTCGGCGCAGGCCGTCGATCTGCGCGGCATTGCGGGTGAGCTAGGCCAAGGAACTCTGCGTGCCTATCAGCAGGTGCGTGAACTGGTGCCGAGACTTGAAGAAGACCGCGCCCAGGGCCCTGATTTCCAGAGAATATCGGACTTCATAACGGAGACGGCCGCAAGGACGGCTCCCTGATTGAAATGGTGGCGAGCCAGATCACGCTTGCTGCTTCTCTTTTCCGCGGGCCGTTCGACAGCCCGCATCATTCGACAGACCGGCGTAACCGGCGAAAGGCTTGGAGAACAACGGCAATGCAGGAAATTTGGATCGACTATCTCAATGCCATCGACGCCAAAGCGCTGGCGCTGTCTAACGATGAAATCCTCGACGCGGTCACAAAGGCGCTGGATGCGCAGGGGCGCGGCGAAACCGTCATCGAGCCACGTGTTCATCTAGTGCCCGAGAGTTCCGACAAGGGCCATTTCAACGTGCTGCGCGGCTATGTGAAGCCGCTCGACTATGCTGGCGTGAAGGTGGTCGGCGATTTCGTCGACAACTACAAGCAAGGCCTGCCGTCCGAATTGGCGGTCCTCAATCTATTCGATCCTCACACCGGCGTTCCGAAGGCCGTCATCGACGCGACGGCGATTACCGACATGCGCACCGGCGCCGTCACTGCCATTGGTGCGCGTCATCTCGCGCGCAAGGACAGCAAGATTCTCGGTCATATCGGCGCGCGCGGCACCTCCTACTGGAACGTACGCCTGCTCGACCACATTTTCGATTTCGATGAAATCCGTGTGCATTCGCGCCGCCCCGAGAGCCGTGACGCTTTCGCAGCACGGCTGGAAAAGGATCTCGGCAAAAGGATCATCGTGACGGATAATTGGGAGGATTGCCTGAAAGACGCCGACATCATGATTGAGGCAAGCCGCCTGCCGGAGCCGACGCCGCTTTTCAAGACCGCCTGGGTCAAGAAGGGCGCCTTTGTCGTCCCCTACGGTACGATGAGCGCGCTCGAATTCGACCTAACCGACATCATGGACAAGGTCGTCGTCGATGACTGGGGCCAATGCGGTCCTGGTCGCCCCTTCGGCGCGCTTCGCCGTCATGTGGATGAGGGCAAGGTAACGGCTGAGACACTGCATGCCGAAATCGGCCAGATCGTCTGCGGAGCCAAGCCGGGGCGCGAAAGCGATGACGAGACTATTCTCTTCTGGCACCGCGGCCTCAGCACCACGGATGTTGCCCTTGGCGCGGCGATGGTGGAGAAGGCAAGGCGCATGAATATCGGCCAGCGCCTTCGGTTTGCGTAACGCGACATGACGTCTCCCGCCGCCATTGCCTGCTCGCGAATGTACAATCTGAGCCCGAACATATCGGGGCTTTGGGATCGCCTCTTTCATTGGCTTGCGGATCGATCGGGCGTCGGGCTCGACGTCATCGCCCATGCCGCGCCGGCGCCTCTTTCCGAACTATGGGGGCGTCCGGACATGGGCGCCGTCTTCATGTGCGGCTTTCCATTCTCGCAGCTATCGGCAGACGAGCGGCCACAGCCCTTGGCGGCACCCGTTTCGCTGGCTGACTGGGCAAACGGGAGGCCGGTCTATGCGAGCCATATAGTCGCCGCGCGCGAGAAGCAATTTACCGAGGCCGCGCTTGCAACCGCGCGCTGGGGTTGGACCGTACGCGACTCCCAATCCGGCTACAACGCGCCGCGCGAATTCTTCTCAGGGCTTGCGGATCGGCCATCAGCGGTGAAAACCGTCGGCCCACTTCTCAATCCGCGCGGCGTCGTCGACGCCATTCGTTCGGGTGTCATAGATGTCGGCGCTATCGATGCCTATGCCTATCAGCTTCTGGCAATACATGAGCCGGAGATGGTCGCACCTTTGCGGATCGTTGCCACCACGAAGCCAGCGCCCTTCCCTTTGCTGGTCGCCTCGCGACGGCAACCTCCCGAGGTCGTCGCGGCGCTCCGCGCCGTTCTCCTCGAGGCACATGAAAGCCTAGAAGGACGCGCTATCCTTGCATCACTCGGCCTGGCTGCCTTCGTGGAGCCGGATATCGCCACATACGACCAGCTTCCGGCAAGAGCCCGGCTTGCGGATGAAATTCTCGGGATGTGGTGAAGCTTCGAACGAACTTGCTCGATCAGGCCAGTTGAAGCAGCCGCTTGATAAGCCGGCACATTATGCGCTGGCGGCTTGCTTCAACAGTTTCTTCGCGGCCAGGGTCAAGCATTCCTCGAATGCCGCCAGGTCCAGAAAGAGCTGATCCTGTGGAACCTGGCGCGTGACAATGACGCCACCCCGGGCCGTTACGCCGCCATAGAGCTTGCTCACACGCTCGAAATGGTTGTCGGTACAATTGGAGAAGGCAAATGCCGGACAGCCGCGGGCGCACATGAAGCCGAGTTCGAAGGCTGTGCCGACATCAGCCGCGACGCCACGAAATGGCGTCAGATTGGCGATGATGAGATCGGCGCTCGTCATCAGTTTCTCATTGATGGCGCTGATGGCAAGGCCGCGCTGTCCGCGCGTTTCCGTTTCCGGCACGGCCAGGTCACCGGGGGAAACGGGCGTAAAACCATAGTGGCGCGCCAGCGCGATCTTGCGGTCGAGGATTTCCCTTGCGTTCGGAAGAAACACTTCCGGACCTGCCAGATATGCTCTCAATGCGTTACCTCGTCGACCGAATATTGCACCGCAGGAGTCGCGGAACCATATGAAGCCTATGGCCGATTCAAGGCTCTTCTGCCATAGCCGGGCGTAAGATTTTCAAAATCGCGAAACAGAGGCGATTGCCGTTCCCGGTTGCTGGCGACAAGCGTATGGTTCCATTCCCGTCGAATGGCGCTTACGTCTATGACGGATGACGGAATTTGTGGGGTAAAGAAAATGCAATCTTCTATTGAAGCAGTTGCCGCCACGGCGCAGGACGACCGCGGCATCTGGCCGACGAAACAGAGCAAGATCCTCGATTGGCTGATGAACGACGTGCGTGAGCAGCGGTTCATCGACAATATCCTCGTTGAACTCTGCGAGAAAATGCGAGCCGTCGGAATTCCGATCGGAAGAGCGACGATGCATTTTAGAACGATGCATCCGCAATGGCTCGGTGCCAGAATTCTATGGCGCACCGGCATGAAGGAGGCGGACATCGCCACCTTCAGCTATGGCGTCGAGAACACGCCGCAGTTTCTGGCGAGCCCCATCAACGAGATCTTCAACGGCGCGACCGAAGTCCGCAAAAATCTGGAAGTCTGCCAAAAGGTCGACCTGAACTATCCTCTGTACAAGGAAATGTATGCGGAAGGGCTGACCGACTATATCGCCTGGCCGATTTATCACACGCTCGGCAAGCGCCATATCGTGACCTTTGCCTCGGACGCTCCGGGCGGCTTCACCGAGCAGCACCTCGCCTTTTTGAGGGATCTTCTGCCGGCTCTCACGATGGTGACCGAAATCCGGCTGAAGAACATCATGGCTCGCACGCTGTTGCGCACCTATGTCGGGCCTCACGCCAGCGAAAAAATCCTGGCGGGGGCGACTACGCGCGGCAGCGGCACCACGGTCGGCGCGGCGATCCTCATTTGTGACTTGCGCGATTTCACCACCATCTCGGACATGTGGCCGCGTGACGATGTGATCGAGCTGCTCAACGGCTATTTCGATGCAATGGTCGACCCGATCGAAAAGCATGGCGGCGAGATCCTCAAATTCATGGGCGATGGGCTCTTGGCCATCTTCCCGCTGAGCGATCCGAATGCGTGCCACAATCTCCTCGTCGCCATCAGCGAAGCGCAGGCGGGTGTTGCAGCGCTCAATGAGGAAAACCGCAAGCTCGGCCGCGAAGTGCTGCGCTATGGCGTCGGCGTGCATGTCGGCGATGTGATGTATGGGAACATCGGCTCGCGCACCCGCCTCGATTTCACGGTCATCGGCCCCGCGGTCAATATCGCCTCCCGGCTGGAATCGCTGACCAAGGAGGTCAAGCGCCCGGTGCTTCTGTCCAAGGCTTTCGTCGACATGGCCGGTTGCCAGCGCGATATGGAAAGCCTCGGTTCCTTCCCTCTCAAGGGGCTGGGAGAACCGGTCGATGTGTTCGCCTTCGCCGCCAGGGAAAAATTACTGCAACATGGATGATCGGCAGGCAGGGCGGGTTTTGTCCTGCAAATCCTCGATTTTGTACGGCGCGATTCAGTCGGTAGCAAAACGTGAAATGCCCAAGGGGTGCCCTGGCATATAGACCTCCCTATATTGTGAGTTGGATCATGACGATAGCCGCCTTATTTTCGGGATCGTTCTGCGCGTACGTACGTTAAGTAAGGGTTGATTCTATCGGCTCGACCACGAGGGTGCCTGCCACCCATAATACTCTGACAAGGAGAAAACAGATGAGAAAAGTTCTGACCCTGGCGTTTTCAGCAGCATCGTTGATCGTTGCCGGCGCGGCGGTCGCCCAGGCGGCGGACATGCCGACGACCTATCGCGACGAAGAACCCGACCAGCGCAACGGCGTTAAGATCGGCTACCTCGAATGCGAAATCGGCGGCGGTGTCGGTTATGTGCTCGGCTCTGCCAAGGAGGTGGATTGCACCTTCCATTCGACGGTCGGACGCGCGCGCGTTGACCACTATACCGGTGCGATCCGTAAGATGGGCGTCGACCTCGGCTTTACGACCCGCAGCCGGCTCGTCTGGCTCGTGTTTGCGCCGACAGCCGGCTACCATCACGGCTCTCTGAGCGGCCTCTATCAGGGCGCTACCGTCGAAGCCACCGTCGGTGCCGGCGTGGGTACGAACATTCTCGTTGGCGGCACATCGGGCTCTATCCAGCTCCAGACGGTGAGCGTGACCGGCCAACTCGGCCTCAACGTTGCTGCAACGGGCACGTCCGTTACGCTGACTTCGGCTGACTGAGGCTTTCGGCCCGACAGTAAATTACGATATGGCCGCTCTTGCCTAGCGCGGGGGCGGCCATAGCTTTTCGTACGAGGTAATGCGAGCCCGTTTCAAATATCGGCGCCCTTTAACGCGAAATCTGTTTAACGGCGCACCCGCCCGGCGCTATAGCTATGCAAAACCCAGAGAATTTTTGGAGCCAGTTCATGACCGATACCGTCACCGATCGCTTTCTTCGCTATGTTGTCGTCGATACGCAATCGGACCCGACTTCGGCCACACAACCCTCCACCGCCAAGCAAAAGAATCTCGGGCGCATCCTCGCCGAGGAGTTGCTAGCCATAGGACTTGCCGACGCGCATTTGGACGAGCACGGTTATGTCTATGCCACCATTCCATCGAACGTTGACAAGGCGGTTCCCGTCATCTGCTTTTGTTCCCACATGGACACGGCGCCCGATTTCACGGGCACGAACGTCAAGCCGCAGATCCTGCAAAACTATTCCGGCGGCGATATCCGCCTCAGCGGTGATCCGCAGCAGGTCATTCGCGTCGATGAGCATCCTGCCCTGCGCGATCAGATCGGCAACGACATCATTACCTCGGACGGCACGACGCTGCTCGGGGCCGACGACAAGGCCGGCCTCGCCGAAATCGTCGCTGCGGCCAAATATCTTGTCGACAATCCCGATATCCGCCACGGCACCATCAAGCTTCTGTTCACGACCGATGAAGAGATCGGACGCGGCGTCGACAAGGTCGATTTGAAGAAACTGGGGGCGCAATTCGCCTATACGGTCGACGGAGAAACGGCGGGCCACATAGAGGACGAGACTTTTTCCGCTGACAGCGTCGAAATCGTCATACAGGGTGTTGCCATTCATCCAGGCTTTGCCAAAGGAAAGATGGAAAACGCCATCAGGATTGCCGGCGCCATTATCGACAGGCTGCCGAGAGACATCGCTCCCGAAGCGACAGACGGCCGCGACGGCTTCATCCATCCCACAGGTGTCAGCGGCTCGATGGAAAAGGCGTCGCTCGGCTTCATCATCCGTGATTTTGCCGAACCGGGTCTTGTCGCCAAGGAGGCCATGCTCGAGGCGATCGTCAAGGACGTCATGAGGGCCTATCCCGGTTCGTCGCACACGTTTACGGTCCGTCATCAATACCGCAATATGAAAACTATCCTCGATCGCCACCCGGAGATCGTCGAAAACGCAGTCGAAGCGATCCGCCGAGCCGGCATGACGCCGGTGCGCGGCAGCATTCGCGGCGGCACGGATGGTTCCAGGCTCTCCTTCATGGGACTGCCCTCAGCCAATCTCTTTGCCGGCGGCCATGCCTTTCATTCACCCCTAGAGTGGGTCAGCCGCCAGGACATGGAAAGAGCCGTCAAGACGCTTGTCGAATTGGCGAAGGTTTGGGCTGAACGTTCCTGACGACTTCCGAGAATAGGCGTCATTCATCCTACAAAAGCAGAGTAAGCCTGTCGCGAAATAGGGCATTTCAGCGTGCACGGAACTAATTTCATTGGCATTATGCAAGGCATCCGTGAATTTTTATATTGATGCATTACTAAATTAGATTATTCTATAATGTAGTCTTGGGAGGAAAGGAGAATAAGAAAGCCCCCTTCATTCCAACTCTACGGTGCGCGCGCTCCGACAATCAGAAACAGGCCCTCTAACGGCCTAACCTGAAACGGAGTCTAGTCATGAAAATACAATCCTCACGGATGGCAATCGCTGCATCCGCATTTCTTCTGTTGGCTTCGACAAGCTATGCAGCGCCGGGCGGCGGTACAGATCACGGCGGCAGCCGGTCCGGAAGCGGCGGACTGGGAGCAGGCGTCGGCGTATCGGTCGGCGGTATCAATGCCGGCGTAGGCGCCGGGCTCGGCTCCAACGGGCTTAGTGCCGGTGTTGGTGCTTCGGTTGGTGGCACTAATGGCGTGAATGCCGGGCTGGGTGCTTCCGTATCCGGAACGAGCGGTGTCAATGCGGGTGCCGGCGCATCCGTCGGCGGGTCCGGCGGCATCAATGCCGGTGTCGGTGCGTCGGCCAATAGCAATGGTGTCAACGCAGGTCTCGGCGCATCGGTCGGCGGTTCAAGCGGTGTCAATGCCGGTGCTGGTGTTTCCGTCGGCGGGTCCGGAGTTGGCGTCGGTGTGGGTGTCGGCGTTGGCGGCGGCAGTTCCGGCAGCGGTACTGGCAGTGGAACGGGTACGGGCACTGGAACCGGCGGTACCGGCACCGGAGGAACCGGCATGGCGACCGGAGGAACAGGCGGCACAAGCGGTTTTGGTCTGGGTTCGGGCAATTCCTCGGGCACAGGATCGAGCGCTCGCACGCTCGCCGCGTTCCGCACCATGTCGAGCGCCGAGCAAAAGCGCATGCTGATCGCCTGTCGCCAGGTGACGGCTTCGGGTAGTTTCGATGCCGGTCTTGTCAGTCTCTGCCGGCTCCTGCGCAGCACAGCGAGCGCGGGCGGCCTATAGGCGGTTCAACATCGGCGCATCAAGGCCGATCTTGTCTTGGGATAGAGCCCTGCACCCGTTGCCCTGATATCGGCAACGGGCGCGGACCCGCGTCGCAGTTACCAATCTATGCGGGCGACATTGTCGATCGCCTGCCGACTGCGACGCAACATCATGCCGGGCGCATCCGCGGCTCGGTTCAACAGATGGCGCGCGCCCGCCAGCGGATGAAATCCGACCCTTTCCTCCACTACAGGAGCCTCCATCACAGGAGAAGGTTCGTCATATGCGGGCGGCGGAGCCGCCTCTGCATATTCCGGATGTCCTGCTATTAGCGGGTCCCGCGTCTCGCATTGCGGCAGGCAACGATCGAATTGTTCGACGTTACGAGATGCCTCGACCTTGGCCTTCGCAACATCGGAATGCGAGGCAACGCGCTTTACCGGCGCGCTAGTTCTAACCACGGCGGCAAGCGGCGACGGTTGCGGGATCGGTACTGTCATCGACAACACCTGCGGTCTGGCGGGGCTGGCATCGACTGCCGACTGCAATTGGTTCATGGCAAGCCGCTGTGCGGGTGCTGCGCTGTTGATCGCAATGCGTCCGCCATCATCGATATATCGCATGGAGTGATCGCTGGGACCGGTTTGAACGATCACGTAGAAGGCGGCGACAACCGTGCCGCAAACGGCAAGACCGGAACCTAATCTCTTCGTCGCCTCGCTTTGGCCGTTCCACCATCTCATAGGCTGCGCATCCATCGACCGCTCCTTTGGGCAAGTTCTCAGCTACCCATCTTCACGCAAACTGTGGCGGGGCTTTTACCGAAACGTGGCCAATTGCGGACGTTTTGCAAAGAAATGTTGACGAATGTGCTTTGCGTATTCCCATCCCCTTATGAGATGCCGCGCCAGACTTCCTTGCAGCGAGCGAAATTGAGCGCGTCGCAGCGCCATAGAACCCTGCGGATATTGAAGGAGCCGCGATATTCGAGGCAATGCCGGCATACGCAATTTCTATCTTGTGCCTGGGACAATTGGGCTCGGCATAAACCCGCGACCAATCTCTGAAACGTCACCGGGCGGCGGCGGCACCATCCTCGCGATATCCCTCGATAGAAGGTGGCAAGACGGCCAATAATACTTTCAGAGGAAGGTCAGGTGAAATACCGGAGCCCACTCTCCAGCTGCTGGGTTTTCGCGGATAGCGAGTATCGGTGCAATGACTGTGAACATACGGGAAGAATTGATATTTCTGCATCGGCTATATAACTGAAGCAACGAATCATGCGGCGTTGCCGTGACCTCTAAAATCGCTGATTCGCTCAGATTCCGTCCGGTACTCCCGCGGTAGTTATGCCGGTAGTGCGCAAAATCTATCAGGAATTATTAACCATGTTTTTCAAAAATATTGGGTATCTGCGGGTATTTATTAAATAAATCGAGCATCTACTGGAGAGCTATTCTTTCGATACTGTCGCATACGCCGATGCCATTTCCGGCCTCATTGCCAGCGAAGCATATATGTGCTTATTTTATTATATTCTGATATTTCTGAGGTACATGCGAAGGGGAATGTGAATGCTGAGAATGCTCTGCGGCGCCACCCTTATTGGTATCGCAATGACCATAGCAGCGCCATCCGCCATGGCTGCCACTGCAACCGCCAATATGACGGTTACCATCACTATCCAGTCACAGTGCCTGGTCCAGAGTGCCAATACTCTCAACTTCGGCACAAACGGTGTCATAACCGCCAATATCGACCAGGCAACCACCATCGGTGTGCAATGCACATCCGGTGCTACCTACAATGTAGGCATGAGCGCCGGTGCAGGAGCCGGAGCGACGACAGCAGTCCGTCTCATGACAGGTCCGGCAAATGCGACGATCAATTATGCCATCTACAGCGACGCCAACCGAACGCAGACGTGGGGCGTGACCATAGGCACCGATACTGTTTCCGGCACGGGCAATGGCGCGGTCCAGACCATAAATGTCTATGGTCGTGTACCTCCGCAAACGACACCCGCTGCGGGTGTCTACAACGATACCGTGGCGGTTACCGTCACCTACTGAAAACTCATAGATCCAGGAGACCGTCATGCAACGCATGTTGCCACGCATTGCTGCGACTATGCTTTTGCTTCTCAGTGCTTACAGCGTAAATGCAGCATCCCTGCGAGTAGCACCCACGAGTCTCGAACTTATTGCGCCATCGGCGACCACGGTCTTGAACCTGGCCAATGAAGGAGATCATCCGATCAATGTCCAGATACGCGTTTTCAAGTGGAGCCAGACGGGCGGCGTAGAAAGCCTGGAGCCGACACGGGATGTCGTTGCCAGCCCTCCCTCGACGCGGATGAGTCCAAACGCCCAATATGTGGTCAGAGTGGTTCGCACGAGCAAGGTTCCCGTCAGGGCGGAGGAGACCTATCGCGTCATCGTCGACGAACTGCCGGACCCCTCCCGCGCCCGCGCCGGTACCGTAACATTCATCATGCGCCAGTCGATTCCGGTCTTTTTCAAACGACCGGACGTGAAGCCTGCCGATATAGCCTGGAGCCTCAAACGACAGGGCAACAGCCTCTCGCTCACCGGCAAGAATAATGGTGGCAGCCGCTTCCGTCTCTCGAACGCGATCCTGGCGCAAGGGCCGACGAAGATCGGCAGCCGCAACGGGCTGGTCGGATATGTACTTGCCGGCGCCACCATGCAGTGGCCGATAGGAGCGGCCAAGTCTCTTACCGGCGGCGGCGTAACACTCCATGGCCAGAGCGATCTTGGGCCGTTCGATGCTAAAGTCGCCGTTAATCAACCGTAGTGCCGGCGCGGTTTTCATATGCATCCTTTTCTCGGTGCCGGCGCTGCGTGCTCAGGAAGTGCCCGCTTCGCCGGCGAATACAGCCCCGGCAGGCCAGCCGGCGTCCACACAGGACGTCTATCTGGAAGTATTCATCAACAATGCGTCGATGAAGATGATTGGCAATTTCAAGCAACGGTCGAATGGCTCGCTAGCGGCAACCGCGGAAGAATTGCGCGAAGTTGGCATTAAGCCACCCGCCGGCATGGCGGATGACAAGCTGGTCGAACTCAGCGCCCTCCCCGGCCTGTCCTATCAGGTCGACGAAGAGACGCAGCGCCTCTATGTGCAGACGACCGACAAGGGCCGCGCGCCCCACATCATCAATGTGAGGCAGCAACAGCAAACTACGATACCCGCGCCTCAGGCGGGCTATGGCGCCGTCCTCAATTATTCTCTCTATGCGAGCTCCAACAATCTCTCGCAGAGCAGTTCGAACCTTTTTCAGGGAATATCGGGATCATTCGATGCCCGTTTCTTCAGCCCTTACGGCACGCTCAGCCAGTCCTTTCTCGCTGGCTATTCAAACGGAAGCCTTGATGGCATAACCCGCCTCAACACAACCTGGAGCTACTCCGACCCGAAAAGCCTCATTACCTACCGCGCCGGCGATCTGACAACGGGCGGCCTGTCCTGGACGCGGCCGGTCTATTTCGGCGGCATTCAGTTTCAGCGCAATTTTGCGCTTCGCTCGGATCTGGTGACTGAACCGCTACCCTCGTTTACCGGGAGCGCCGCTGTTCCTTCGACGCTCGATATCTATACACAGAACGTCCGCACCTATTCGAGCGACGTTCCGGCCGGACCTTTCGAGGTCACCAATCTGCCGGTCTTTTCCGGCGGTGGGCAAGCAACCGTCGTGGTGCGTGACAGCCTTGGGCAGCAAACGACGCAAACCCTACCCTTCTACTCCTCCAACTGGCTTCTGCGCGGCGGCCTATTGGATTTCTCGGCGGAGCTCGGCATTCCGCGCCTGAATTTCGGAACGGAATCAAACGACTATGACGGCCGCATCATGGGCGTTGCCACGGCGAGATACGGTCTGGCCGACTGGCTGACGCTGGAGGGCCATGTCGAGGGGGGCGCCGATCTTCTAAACGGCGGCGCGGGCGCCGCCTTTCCCATTGGCTCGTTCGGTGTAGGGTCAATTGCGGCTGCCGCCAGCAAAAGCGGGTCGCGCTCGGGTGCGCTTTTCAACGCTGCATTGGAGCTCGGCTACGACCGCTGGGCGCTCTACGCTCGCGTGCAGCGGACCTTTGACGATTATGACGACATAGCCTCGATCACCGCCCGGCCGACAACCAGCACAGCCGGAGACATGAGCATCCTCAGTGCCGGCGTGCCGCGCGCCATCGATCAGGTCACGCTTAGCGTGCCCACGCCGCTTGATCTCTCCAGCCTCAATCTCTCCTACACGAACCTCGAAAGCGCCGATGGCACTAGGAGCAAGATTGCCGGTCTTTCCTACAGTCAGACATTCAAGCGCGCGACTGTTTATGCCAGCGCCTTTACCGATCTCGACGACCGAAGCAATTTCGGATTCTTTGCCGGCCTGTCCATCCCCTTCGGCGGCAACATCACAGCCAATACCGGCGTGCAAGGCGGCCCCAACGGCCTCGATGTCGTTGCCGACGTGTCCAAGTCGATGCAGCAGGAAGACGGCAGTTGGGGCTGGCGGCTGCGTGCATCCCAAGGAGAGGATACCGATCGCGAAGCGGCGATCAGCTATCGGGCTCCCTTCGCGCAGGTCGAGGCCGGCGTCCAACAGCAGGACCATCAGACAAATGCGACTGCCAGGGTCGACGGCGCCATTGCGGTCGCCGGTGGTGGCATCTTCGCCACCAACCGGATCGACGATGCCTTTGCCGTCGTCGATGTCGGCGCTCCCGATGTCGAGGTTCAGCAGCAGAACAGACCTGCGGGCAAGACCGATTCGAACGGCCGGGTTCTCGTTCCCAATCTTAATTCCTATCAGCCGAATACCGTATCCATCGATCCCAGGAATCTTCCGGTCGATGCCGACGTGCCGGCGACGAAGGAGATCGTCGTCCCGGCCGATCGCAGCGGCGTTGTCGTCAAGTTCGGCGTGTCCGAGGCGCCGCAGGCCGCCCTTGTCACCATCAAGGACAAGAATGGAGTGCTCCTGCGCCCCGGACTCAGCGGCACTCTTCAAGGATCGAGCGAGGATTTCGTCATCGGCTATGACGGCCAGGCCTATATCCGCGGACTACACGTAAAGAACGCAATCGATGTGTCGCTCGAGGACGGCTCGAAATGCCATGCCGAATTTACCTACAAGCCTCAGCGAGGCGAACAGGTGGTCATCGACGGCGTCTCGTGCCTTTGAAAGGGAGAGGAAAGATGCTGCGTTCGATCACTCTTTTGCTCATCTTGCTGCTGCCTTCGATATGCGCCGCGCAGAGTTGCAACTTCAGCGCGACCGATATGAACTTTGGCGCGGTAGATACCCTATCGGGCACCCCGGTCAACATGACGTCGACGATAAGCGTGACTTGTTCCGGGGGGCTATTGGACCTGGGCAAACGGCTGCTGATCTGCCCCAATATCGGTGCCGGCAGTGGTGGAGCATCTTCGAGCGCAGCCCGCCAGATGCTGAACGGAACCAGTTCGTTGGACTATCAGCTCTATTCGGACACCGGCCGCAGCGTGGTGTGGGGGTCGAGCAGCTGGCCCTATGCATCGCGGGCGCCGGTCTATGCGCTGACAATGTCCCTGTTGAATGGGTCGCTGATTGGAGCAACCGGCAGCATGACGATCTATGGAGCGGCACTCGGAACTCCATCGACGGCCGTGCCGGGCGCATTTACGTCCAGCTTCACGTCGACCTACAACGCCTTCTATTACGTCTACAGTAGCGCAACCAACTGCACTGCCCCCACGGGAACGATCGGAACCGCATCGTTCAACGTCAACGCCAGCGTTGCCGCCAACTGCCTGGTGAGCGTCCAGAACATCAATTTCGGAACGCAGGGCGTTTTGAGCGCCAATGTCGACGCAACCGGTTCAGTAACGGCGACTTGCTCGCCAGGCACGACCTATACGATCTCCCTGAACGGCGGCACCTCGAACGCCGCGCCGACTGCGCGACAGATGAAGATGGGAACGCAGGCGGTGACCTATGGCCTTTATAAGGATACGAACCGATCGCAGCCTTGGGGCGATGTCAATACGCCCGGCAGTACCGTTGCCGGAACCGGAACAGGCACCGGGCAGCTTCTGACCGTCTATGGCCGCGTGCCGCCGCAGACCACACCGGCTCCAGGCGTCTATACGGATACCGTGGTGGTGACGCTCACCTTTTGAGCGGCAAGTCATCGTCAGGCCGCGTTTGCGCCGCCCGGACCGTCTCCAGAGGCGGAAACTGCAGAGTCTTCGGCCGAAGCATCCGACCAACAGACCAGATTTCGCCCATTGCGCTTGGCCTGATAGAGCCGGTTGTCGGCGACGACGGCGAGCTTTTCCCAATCCTGGAACACGCATTGCGCCTGCCAGTCGACGCCGAAGCTTGCCGTTACCGTCAGGCCATGCTCATCGCTGACAACTGTTTTTGCCAAGGTTTCGCGCAGTCGTTCCGCTGTCGAGCGTGCCGACGCTTCCGCGACATCGCCCATTATGATGATGAATTCCTCGCCGCCATAACGGGCAAATAGATCGGCTGCACGCAAGCAAGGCGCCAGAATCTGCGCGGCTCTCTGCAGCACCATGTCGCCGATGGCGTGACCATAGCGGTCGTTGATCGATTTGAAATGGTCGATATCGAGCATGATGATCGCAATGCCCCGGAAGTCCGCCGACTGACCGGCGAGCAATCCTTCCACGGCATCTGTGAGCGCCCGCCGATTGAGAAGGCCGGTCAGCGCATCGGTCTCGGAGAGACGCCTTAGTTCCTCCGTCATCGACTTGCGCTCCATTTCCAGGTGCCGTCTGAAACGCTGCTGCTCGCGCAGAAGATCGAGGCGTTGAAACATCTCGCGCACTTCACGACCGGCGTGAGGTATGCGCGGTGGTGTCGTGAGATTGCCGACGGCGATCTCATCGATCTGCCGCATGACCGCGAACATGGGCCGGAAAAGCGATCGCCTGAGCACGTAGGCCAGTCCGATCATGACCAATATGGCCATGCCGGCGAGCAGTGCGGAGACCAGCATCGCTTTCAGGGCTTTCTGCTGTACTTTCTCGAGCGATACCAGTGCTACGGCTTCGATCAGTTCGCGCAAGTTTTCAGTCGACTTCATTCCAGGCACATATTTGGCTGTGAATTCGCCTGGCGTCGGTGCATGGCCCGTGTTGAGCTCGAAGGCGACGCGTTGAGCGTAAGGCAAAGATCCGGAAAAGTAGCTTATCGTCACCTGGTCCAACAGCTGCGCTACGTCCTGGGATTGCAACGCGGCGGGAGCGTAGGTCTTCAGCAGCACATTCACTTCGAAAAGTCGATTCAACTCGCTTTCAAACGCGACCCGGTAGTGGGAACGGGCCTGCCCTTGCGATGTCAGCATCATGACCACATACGAGCCCACTCTTCCCGCACGTTCCCTGAGTGTTCCAGCCATCGAGGACAGCATCACCTCGGCGCCCGTCTCAGGGGCGAGTGCAATAATCGAGCGGCCGGCGACATCCCGGTAATCCTGAGCGCGGTCGGCGGCGCGGAACATAGCCTGTATGGCGTCGGCAATCTTGGCACCGCTGCGCTCGCTGAGCGGCATGGCAGCCACGGCGTCCACTGCTCGCCGGCCGCTTTCCAACTGGGCCTTGACGGCAGCGAACGCGCTGCGCATCTCCGCCGATTGATCTATCTCCGTCTTGAACAGCGCCTCGAGCTCGGTGATATCCTTGTCAGTCTCCGCGCGGCTTGCCTTCAAGGCGGCAGTAAATTGAGGCTGCTCTTCTTGCGTGGCGCCCATGAGACTATTTGCCGGCCCGCGTTCTCTCGATATGGTCGCGGCCGCATGCAACGCGGTGTGAAAGCGGCTGAACTCTGTGACGCCGCGCTTGTAATTGATGTAATCCGACAGGCTGAAGGCAATCGTCGAGCCTGCCATCATCAAGCATACCATGATAACAGCTACGGCGCCGATCCATTGCAGCTGTTGAATTCTAAGCCGCGACAACAAATGCTCTCCAAAACCACAGTCTGTTGAAGATTACATCAGATTTGATGGAATCTTCACTTAACGAACAGGCTCAAATATTTCTTATATTCTTCTAGCCCGATACCGGAACAGATGATCCGACATGACAACCTTCCGGGCCGTGAGGATCACTATTTCAAGTCGTGCAGGAACAATCGTTCAATGCAACCGAAAGCCGAAAATAGCGTGCCGCGACGGTCAGCAGACAGTACAAGCACGCAACCAATAGGAAGGAATAGTGCCGAAAATGAGTTGCAGCACTTATCGCATTATTTCGATAGACGAATCTGTTCTTGAAGGCCCGCTCAGCGCCGAAGCGTTAAGGCAGGACTTGCTTCACGCAGCAATCATTGTCGGGCAAATCTAGTTCTGCAGGAAAACAGAAGGCATCAGGTTGGCCCGCGCCGAATAATGCGGCTGGCCAATGACATGGGATATCACCAGCGCGTAAACCAGGATGGAGCCGACCACGATGGCTATGCCGCTGATCGGAAACCCTATTTTCGACTTGACCACAGGCGGCATATCCGGCGGATTTGCGCGGATACCCTTTCGGATGGAGTGGTCTGCCAGCGCGAAGGGAAGCTGCAGCTCCCTTTCCATGCGAGCTTGCGCATCAAGGTGCTTGCCGTATCTCCCTGCGGGTCGAAACTTGATGACTTCGCCCATGTTTCACGCGGTCCCTTTCACCGCTTAAAATTATTGGCCATTTTCCTGGCCGCTGTCGGCATTGTTATAATCGACGCGAACCACAACCTTTTCCGGCCGCTGTTCGCCATGCGGAACGATCACGGTCACGATACAGCGATTCTCACGCGGCTTGACAGACAGGAGGCGTCCCTTCGTTGTCGACAACACCTGATCCACTGCACTCGCGCAATCCTGAACCTTGTCCGTACTTTGAACGACCTGACTTTGCCCTGCCAAAGCCGAGCCCGCAATCGAAATTCCCGCAAGTGTCGTCAGAACTCTGATCATGCCTGCACTATACCCCAACGACGGCGGGGAAGCGACAGCCGTTCGCAGTAAATCCAGTCTATTTGCGTCACCTTTTCGCGCGTTACGGCATAAGAGCCGGAGACGAAAACCATCGGTGGCGATGGACTTTCGGTGCAAATTCATGAATGAGATGCGACGCGGTCTGCAACTTTGCAGAACGTCGCGATCTGCGCGCCATTGACGCCGATCCGTTCACCGCAAGGGGCAAGAATGCTTATTCTCGAAACTTCCCGGCTCGTTCTCAGGCCCTGGCAGGATGGAGATCGCGTTCCGTTTGCTGCCATCAATGCGGATGCGGAGGTTCGGCAATATTACTACCCGAGCCTGCTTACCGCTGCGGAGACGGATGAGCTGATCGATGAAGCCGGCGAGCAACTGGCCAAGGAGGGCTTTGGCTTCCTGGCCGTCGAGCGCAAAGCCGACGGTGCCCTCATCGGCGGCGCGGGCCTTTCGCGCCCAGGACCGGAAGTCCCGGGCGATTTTCCGCTGGAGATCGGCTGGATTCTCGGTAGAGCCTATTGGCGGCAGGGATATGCGACGGAAGTCAGTCAGCGCTGCCTCGACTTCGCTTGGCGGCAGCTGCAGGCCCGCTGCATCATCGGCTACACGTCGGCGATCAACACCCCCTCCCGCCGGGCGATGGAGAAGATCGGCATGCACCATGTCGAAGGCGGCGATTTCGACGATGTCACAGTGCCGCCGGGCCATATTCTGCGGCCGCATGTGCTCTATCGCATAGATCGCCCAAAGCCAGAGCAACAGGAGTAGTCTGCGACGAAAGCACGAGCGCCAGCAATCTCGGTTCTTGCGTTACTCGTGCTTTCACGCAACAAATTCGCCATGAGCATCCCGACAACTCACCCCTTCGACTTCGATCCGACCTATGGCATGCATCTCGCCCAGCTGCAGGCCATAGAGGCGCCGGAAGCACCGGCGGGCTTCGATGATTTCTGGCAGCTGCGCTACAAGGCTGCCCTTGCCGTCGATCCGCAGCCGAAACTTCGTCACAGCAAGCTGCGCCACGACAATTGGCATGTATTCGACGTCAGCTACATGTCGACGGGATCGTTTCAGATCAATGGCTGGCTGCTCATCCCCCGTGGTGGTCAGGTGCGGCGTGGTCTGGTCGTCGGACACGGATATGGCGGAAGAGATCAGCCGGAGTTCGATTGGCCGCTGGAGGAGACGGCTATCCTGTTTCCCTGCTGCCGCGGGCTCTCGCTCAGCGCCAGCGCGAAGATCCCGGCGGATGCGTCAGGCCATGTTCTTTCCGGCATCCAAAGCCGCGATACCTATGTCATCGGCGGCTGCGTCGAGGATATCTGGCTCGCCGTCTCGACATTGGAAACCCTCTACCCCTGGCTTGCCGGTCATATCGGCTATAGCGGCATCAGTTTTGGCGGCGGTATCGGCGCTCTGGCAATTCCATTTGATGCGCGGATCAAGCGCGGCCATCTCATCGTCCCGACATTCGGCCATCGGCAGCTATGGTTGACCCTGCCCACTGTCGGTAGCGCGCAATCCGTTCAGGTCTATCAGGAAAAGCACGGCAGCGTTCTGGAGACGTTGCGCTACTTCGATGCCGCGATCGCCGCAAGCCGTATCACCGTTCCGATGCTCGTGGCGCCGGCCCTTTTCGATCCTGCCGTCGCGCCGCCCTGTCAGTTCGCTGTCGCAAATGCGCTACAGAAGTTTAACGAAATCTTCATCCTGGATGCCGGCCATTTCGATTATGGTGGCAGCGAAGAGCAGAACGCAATTCTGCGAGACAAGGTCGGGCAATTTTTCAAGGTGCTATGAACCGCGAATACCTGCGCTGGTACAGCCCAAGGCTGGATCGAGACATGGAGTTGTTGGTGTTCGGCCACGCCGGCGCCAAGGTATTGGTGTTTCCCACACGTGACGGCCGCTTTTGGGAATATGAGCAGATCGGCCTTGTAGCCAGCCTTGCGGACAAGCTGAACGCCGGACAGCTTCAACTCTATTGTATCGAAGGCCTCGCGACCGAAACCTTTTACGGTTCCCATCGCCACCCGGCCGAGCGCATTCGCAGGCACAATGCTTTCGAGGATTATATTCTCCACGAAGTCCTGCCGCTGATGGCGCAGAAGAACGAGCATGATTGCACCATCGTTCACGGCTGCAGCCTCGGCGCTTTCCAGGCGGCAAGCCTGGTCTTCCGTCACCCTCATCTCTTCCGCAAGCTGGTCGCCTTTTCCGGCCGTTACGATCTGACGATGCGGGTAGAGGCCTTCACCGACCTGTTCGACGGCTATTACGACGATGATATCTATTTTCATACGCCGACGCATTTTCTGCCGGGGCTTGCCTGCGAGTGGCGGTTGGAGAAGCTGCGGCAGATCGATATCGTCATGACGATCGGCGACGCCGACCCCTTCATCGATAATAATCGCCATCTCAGTCGGCTACTTGCCGACAAGCGGATCGAGCATCAACTGCATGTCTGGGATGGACGCGCCCATCGGGCGGGCGCATGGCGCCGAATGGCGCCACTCTATATCTGAGACGGAATCAGCTTCCGGCATAGCCGCGCACAAGGCGGGCTAGTTTCATCTCTATATCGTCACGCCAAACCAGCCGGTATCGGCCGAAGCGCCTTGCGCGTGCCATAGTCCCGCTCGTGCGATCTGCGATGCTGCCGCTCCGAATTTGCGGAGAACTCGACGAGAATACGCTCCATCATGCCATCCGGATAGGTTCCGGTATCGTCGGTTTCGACTTCCGACTGCGCAGTAACGATCTTCATGTTCATTTCCAGTCCTCCGGCTCTGCACGGAAACCCTTGATTCTAATATCGGTTCCATTGGTAGCCTGGGAATTGTTAAAAAATTAACTACGTTCGTTAATCGGATCGAGTGACAGGCCGTCGACTTGACCGCCTTACGCATTGGAACATTCTTGCAATCCTGGCGTTTAATCTCAGATTCGATTGGGGGGGGGGGCTGATGTATCGATCCAAGTCGCCGCAGTTCTTCTTGATGCCGGCGAAACAACAGACAACGATTTCGACATAATGCGGCGTCGGGTCCCAAAGGGGGCTCGGCCAAGTTGGCATGCCTTCGATCAATCACTGTCCAATCGGCGGATAGACTGGAGCAGATCATGGCCGTCACTATCACATCGATCATTCTGACACTCATCGGCCTGGCGCTCGGCGGCGGCGGGTTTTGGCTCATCATGCTCAGCGGGAGCCCGTTCTATCTTCTGGCGGGCCTCGCCTTCCTTGTGACGGCTTTCCTGCTCTATCTGCGCAAAGCGGCAGCGCTTTGGCTCTACGCGGCTTTCGTGCTGGCAGCTCTCGGGTGGGCCGTATGGGAAGTGGGTTTTGACTGGTGGCAACTCGGCCCGCGCGGCGGCCTGATCATTCTGATCGGTCTCTGGCTGTTGACACCCTGGGTTCGGCGGCCGCTCGGCTTCCGCAGCCTCGACGGCGTTCATTACGGCGCCAATCCGTGGCCACTTGTCATCTCCCTGATCATCGCCATACTGGTTGCCGGCTATTCGATGACGACAGATCCGCACGATCTCTCCGGCAATCTGCCAACGACAATGGCTGCCAACAGCCCGATGGGCGGCGATGTGCCTGACGGTGAATGGCATCAATACGGCAGAACCTCTTACGGTCAGCGCTATTCGCCCCTCGATCAGATCAATACGCAGAATGTCGCGACCCTGAAGGAAGCGTGGAGATATCAGACCGGCGACGTGAAACGCCCGGATGACATCGGCGAGACGACCTATCAGGTCACGCCGCTTAAAATCGGCGATACGCTGTTCATTTGCACGCCGCATAGTCTTGCGATCGCCGTCGGCGCGACGGACGGCAAGGAAAAATGGCGTTACGACGCCAATGCCGGCATGAATCCCAACCGCCAGCATCAGACGTGCCGCGGCGTCTCCTACTATCACGACAAAACAGTCGCTGCCGGAGCTCCCTGTGCCGATCGCGTCTATCTGCCGACCTCGGATGCGCGGCTGATCGCGCTCGATGCCGCCAATGGCAAGGTGTGCCCGAGCTTTGCCGACCAAGGCGTGCTGCATCTCGAAACAGGGATGAAATACAATCCGGCCGGCTATTATTATTCGACATCGCCACCCGTGATCGTCGCGGACAAGATCATCATCGGCGGGGCGGTGAACGACAATTACTCCACACAGGAGCAGTCTGGCGTCATCCGCGCCTTCGATGCCCGGACAGCTACGCTGATCTGGAATTGGGATTCCGGCAATCCGGACCAGACGGCGCCAATAGCGACCGGACAGACTTATACGACCAACTCGCCGAACAGCTGGTCTGTCTCGAGCGCCGATGAAGCGCTCGGCATGGTTTATGTCCCGCTCGGCAACCAGACGCCCGATCAGCTCGGCATGGGGCGCAGCGCCAATGTCGAACGCTTTTCCTCCTCCGTGGTGGCGCTCGACATCAATACCGGCCAGCTCAAATGGGTGCAGCAATTCGTCCATCACGATCTTTGGGACATGGACGTGCCCGCCCAGCCCGTCCTCGTCGATCTGACGAAGGCAGACGGCACCACGGTCCTTGCATTGGTCGCCTCGACCAAACAGGGTGATATCTATGTCCTCGATCGTCGCACCGGCGCGCCGATCATTCCCTTCAAGGAGATACCGGCGCCGGGCGGGGCTATTCCCGAGGACCACGCTTCGCCAACGCAGCCGATCTCCGATTTGACCTTCTCGCCGCCACCATTGCAGGAAAAGGATATGTGGGGCGTCTCGCTATTCGACCAGCTCGCTTGCCGCATCGCGTTCCATCAGCATCAGTATGAAGGCCGGTACACCCCGCCATCGCTGCGCGGCTCGATCATCTTCCCCGGTAATTTCGGCACCTTCAACTGGGGCAGCGTCGCCGTCGACCCAGAACGGCAGATCATGTTCGGCATGCCGACCTATCTCGCCTTCACCTCGCGGCTGGTGCCGCGCGCCGAAATCCCGCCGAAGGGGGCGGGCGACAAGGGCAGCGAACAGGGTTTGAACCGAAACGAGGGCTCTGCTTACGGCGTCTATATGGGGCCGTTCCTCAGCCCGCTCGGCGTTCCCTGCCAGGCGCCGCCCTGGGGCTATGTCGCGGGTGTCGACCTGAAGACCGGCAAGATCGCCTACAAGCACAAGAACGGCACGATCTACGACATGACGCCGCTGCCGCTGCCGATCAAGGTCGGCGTCCCCGGCATTGGCGGACCGATCGTCACCAAGGGCGGCGTCGCCTTCCTGGGTGCGGCGGTGGACGATTATTTGAGAGCTTATGATGTGACGACCGGCAGGCAGCTATGGCAGGCGCGCCTGCCGGCGGGCGGCCAAGCGACGCCGATGACCTATACGGCAAGCGACAACAAGCAATATGTCGTCATGGTCGCCGGCGGGCACGGCTCGGTCGGAACGAAACCCGGCGACTACGTGATCGCTTATACCCTGCCGTAATTCAATGATGGAGCGGTAGACAGCCGCTCCGACCTGCCAAGATTTCGGCTCAATTTGTCGAAGAACGGGCGTCGCGCGGCATATAGTCGTCCTCGGAGTTTACGGGTGGCTCCCAACCGAAGACGCTGCGGCCGCCGTACGAAAAGGACCTGTCGAATTCGCCGGCAACGATCTCCTTGAGATCGGGGCCCGTGACGTAGCGCTCCAGCATTCTCGACTGATCATCGAGCCGCTTCAATGCCGATAGTTCCTCATCACGACCGAGCCGCCCTTTCCTCACGGCTGATTTCATCACGCTGATCGTCTCGTCATAGACCTTCAGAGGCACCGGAAAGGGATGCCGATCCTTACCTCCGTGGGCGAGCGAGAAGCGAGCGGGGTCGGAGAAACGGCAGGGTGCGCCGTGAACGACCTCGGCGACCAAAGCCAGAGCCTTCACCGTGCGCGCACCGACGCCGGGCGTCAGAAGCAAATCCTCGAAATCCACCGGACCGCGATCGGCCGCCGCGGCAAGATTTCCATGCAGGCGCCGCATGTTCACATCTTCCTGACGCACATCATGATGTGCCGGCATGATGAGATAGGGCAGCAGCGGCTGCGCTTCTTGCTTAACCATGACTGGAGCTCGCCCTTCCAGCCTATTGAATTCACGAATGATCTTATCCGGACCGAGTGAGGCGAGCAGATCCAGCTGACCATCGCGGGAGCGCCCGGCGCGCCGGTCGGCCAGATTGACGATCTCGCCTTGGTCGCGCCCTTCGATGGCGGCATGCGGTGAATCCACGAAGTTCGCCAGCCCCTCGGATAGCCAGTGATATCGTCGCGCCTGCCGCCGCTCGCCGTTCATGCCCTGCTGAATGACGACCCACTTACCATCATCGGCGACTATAAAACCGTGCAAATAGAGGTCGAAACCATCCTGCACCGCGGCGCTGTCCACCTTCGCGATCAGCCGGCTCTTGGTGGCAAGCGACGCACCATCGATACCGACGCGATCACCGATATCGAGCAGTTCGCCCGGCGTCTTGCGCGATTGCGCGCCGCGCCCGCCGCAGACATGAATGCCGAGTTCGCCAGATAGCGGCGTCAAACCGCGCTTCAGGGCACCAAGCACACTCGTCGTGATCCCCGAAGAATGCCAGTCCATGCCCATGACAGCGCCGAAGGACTGGAACCAAAAGGGGTTGGCAAGTCGCCGGAATAGTTCATCGCGGCCATAATGCTGCACGATCGCCTCGGTGATGACGGCCCCCAAACGCGTCATCCGATCCCCAAGCCAGCGCGGCACGCGGCCGCCATGCAGGGGAAGATCAGCTTTGCCGGCTCTCTGTGCCAAATCCGCGACTCTCGTTCTTTGCAGGCGCATTGTAGCTCCAGCAACCGATCCGCGCCATCCGTTCCGGCCGGAACCAGCGATCAGACGTGATTGCGTTGCAGATAGGATCGCATTGCCGCAAGACCTTCATCGATATTGGCTCGACCGAAGCCGATACGGAACCGATCGCCTGGCGTCTGATTGAGATCCGAATGGTAGAGGCTGGCCGGCAAAAGGAGGACGCCTGCCTGCTCGACGAGATCACGCGCGAAGGTTTCGACACCATCGGCGCCCTTGTAGCACGGAAAGCAGACGCAGCCTCCGTCCGGCGTATACCAATCAAAGAGATGATCGAACTCCGAGAACAGCGCCTTCAACTTCACCAGATTGGCGGTGATCAGGCTGTTGTTGCGCCCCAGAATTCTGTCGGCATTCAGTAGCGCGATCTTTGCCAGGCTCTCGCTCGGGCCGGCATTGCAGATGGAGAGGTAATGCTTCATCCGCTCCATTTTCGACAGCAGAGCGTGATCCCGGCAGGCGAGCCAGCCGATGCGCAGGCCGGGCAACCCATAGGCCTTGGACATGACCCCCAGCGAGAGGCCGCGCTCATAGATATCGGCCGCCGCCGGCAACAACGGCTTGTTCTCGACAGTCAGCCCGCGATAGACCTCGTCGCTGAAGAGCCAGATACCATGCTCGCGGCAGAGCTCGACGAGCGCATCGAAACGCTCCCGCTCCAGGACCTTGCCTGTCGGATTATGGGGGAAGTTGATCGAAATCAGCCGGGTATTCGGCCTGATAGCAGCGGCAACCGCGTCGATATCGAGCGACCAGCCGTCGTCCGGATCAAGCGCGACGGCGGAGACGTCGCAAATGCTGAGTGGGATCGTTTCGGCCGACTGGTAGTTCGGCGTGACGACGATCGCATGATCTCCCTTGTCGAGAAGCGCGTGCATCGCGATGTAGATGCCCTCCTCCGCTCCGGCAAAGCACAGAATGTCCTCGCCTTTCACCTGCCGGTAAAGGTCGGCGATAATCTCGCGCAGTTCCGGGTTGCCGTAGGTCTCGCTATAGCCGAGCCAGAGGTTTTTATGGTCCCGCCGCTGCTCCGGGGTCGCCATTGCCAGCAGCTCGGCCATCGTCATGCTTTGCGCGTCGGAGGCGGTCATGTGATAGCGCGCACTGAATTCCCACTTGGAGAAATAGGTTTCGAGCTTGAAATCCGGCAGAAGCGGCATGGGTTTCTCCAAAAAGCATATCGGACCGGCACATCGGCGCCGCTCCCGTTATCCCGGACGTTAGAGATGAGTTGACAGATTGTCAAATATAGAGCGATTGTAAATCAACAAGCGTGAGAGGCGGTGATGGCGAAAACATCGGATGCAGGCAATACGAAATTGACGGCTCAGGATATTCTGCAATTCGTTCCCATCGCCGAGGCGGTCGCGACATTGCTGAAGCCGCACGCGGAAGTCGTCATCCATGACTTAAGAACGCAGACCATCGCCTATATCGCCAACAACCTGTCGCGGCGCGAGGTCGGCGGCTCCTCGCTTGCCGAGTTGAAAGACATCGGCGCCCTTGGCACCGATGTCATCGGTCCCTATCGGAAGACGAATTTCGACGGGCGGCAACTCAAATCCATCACGGCCGTACTCAGAACCATGACGAGCGAGCCATTCGGGCTGCTTTGCATCAATTTCGACATAGCGCCGATCGAGGCGGCGCGTGATGCGCTCGGTCTTCTCGCCGCATTCCAGGACACCGGCGCGCAGCCCGCAGCACTGTTCCGCACGGACTGGCAAGAAACAGTCAACGCAGCGATATCGGATTTCCTCGGCGAACGCGGGCTTGCAGCCTCAGCCCTCGCAAAGGATGATCATGCCGCACTCATCGAGGTGCTGGAACAGGATGGCTATTTCGCCATCCGCAATCTGGTCCCCTATCTCGCCAAGCTGCTCGGCATTTCGCGGGCGACCGTCTACAAGCATCTTCGTGATGCCCGCGAGAAGAAGACATCTGAAGTTCAGGCGTGAACGGCGCGGAGTTAGCCGGCGAAACGGTGTCAGCCGATCACTTGACTGATATGGCCAGTTTCGACCAGGCAGGATCATTGGAAGGGTCCGTCGACCAGAACCGAATGTCCGCAAAGTCAATTGATTGGGCGACATCGGGCAGAGAGTCTCTATAGATTCCGAAACGCGGCTGAACATCGATGAAAGGATGGCCGTCCTGGTCCCGCATGCCGTGATCGAGATAGCCAAGACGTCCCGTATAGGAAATGTCGCAGGCTCGCCCGTTAAGATAGACCTGCAGGGAGCTCGCCCCCTCCTGCAAGCTGGGTTTCAGCATGACGTTCACGTCGTTCCAGTCGCCCACATTGAGGTGCCAGGGCCCGCAAATTATTTTCGATCGACCGGTGTTGCAGTCATCCGTTCCCCTGACCTTTGCAACGAAGTCGGCTCCTGTTTCTGTCGGTATGGCCTCTATCTTGAACAGCGGATTGGCTGACTGACAGATTCCAAGGGGTTTCGTCTCTTCCGTCGGAATATTCTGTTTTACCTGATGGATGACGGTGCGGTTGCCGAGCCCCTGCCAGGGTGCTTCGAGCCGAAAGGCGAAGTGATACCACGTCGGCCTGTCGAACTTGATGACTTCTTTCCTGATCTGGATCTCGACCCGTTCGACCGGAGCGTCGCCCACACTCTGATCGGGGGCGTCGCCGGGATGCACCGTGATATGCAATATTGGCCTGGAAGGAGATGAGAGATCGCAAACGATACGCGATCTCCATAAGGCCGGGTCCAGTTTGCCGCTGATCTTCCAGAGCTTCGGCGGATGCTGCTGGTCGACGGCGCACAGATCGTCGAAGCTAGCCGATAGCGCAGGCGCGGCTTCCTGCGCCACGGCGTGTGATCCATTCAAAACGCCAAGACATAGCAATATGAAGACAAGCTTCAGCGCTTTCTGAGTCATCATCGTCAGCCTTTAATCGAAGAGAGTGCGCGGTCCGAAAAATGAAAGTTCCAGCCGGCTCTCCTGACCAACAGCATCGTCAGAAAGCCTCGCATCCAGCTCTATCGGTCAAGGGATGCAAGTCAAGGGTGCTTCGATTCGCCAGGTAATGACGCACATGACGGGCCCGGATGGATACGCTTTTCGAGCTCTGATGTTATCGCTTCAGTTCACGCTCGAATTTTTCAATCTGCTGCAGAACCCATGGATCATCGGCGGAGTGTTGAACCGTCTCCTGCTCCAGCCGCCGTTGGCGGCGGCAAATCCAGTCGATGAAGGCACGAAGCAGCCGCATGTGGGTATCCAAGCGTTTCAGTATCTGCGAGGCCCGGCGACCAGGCTCGAAAGCCAATGGACGCCAGGCCTCGACGACCGCAAGGCGTTGCGGTGATTGTCTTTTTGCCCGCGCGAAAATGAACGCCAGCTGAACGAATTGCACGGCAGAATGGTTTCACCCTGCCCTTGCTGCCAGTGAGAGCATAGCTGCGAGATAACCTCTCTTCAGGAATGAGAAGCTTTTTTACCGGAGCGTACCGCAATTGCCAAAACTGACCTAGTCGGGAAAGAGAGCGAGCTTTAGAGAAAGCCGCGTCGCTTCCGATTTCCCCGGAGTGGCACAAGCTTAGCCTCGCTTTTGCGGGGCTTTTTTCTTTTCTGCGGCTGCCTGTTCAGCGTCGTGGCTCGCCGCCGGGCGCATAGACGGTGTCCTGCTCGAACGGAAAGACCGAGCCGCAACGGCAACGGATCATGTGCTTGCGCGGATCGGTAGACGGCCTTTCCGTGGAAAATCCCCGCGGCATCTCGTCTATCTTGAAATCACGGCCGACCGCGCGGCGGTCGTCGGTTTCCGAGACTTCGGCAAACCCGGCATGATCGCATTTCGCGCATTCCAGCTTTCGTGAATATCGATCTCTAGCGGCCATTCTTTTCCAGTCCGGGACTCATATCACGCCCCTTCTATCAGCGCTGCCAGCACTCTTGAAGGCCGCAAACGACCTTCATCACTACCCGCTTAAATCCCCTTAAAAATTTAAGGGCCGGAAAATGCAAGCTTCAACAAAAAAGAGATTGACCTGATGGCAGATGTCAGACCAATTTATCGCCCATGAGGAGACCAATGCTTACCCCCCTTCCGTCCATTGATCGGACGCAACAAGTCATCGAAGCGCTGACGACATTCATCGAAGCGTCGAAGCTGCAGGCTGGCGAGAGATTGCCGACTGAACGAGAACTGATGGCGGCGCTCTCGGTGGGACGCTCGACCATTCGCGAGGTGATCACCTATTTCCAGGCCCTCGGCGTCATGGAAACCCGCAAGGGGAGCGGCACCTACCTGCTAAAGCCGGTTTCCAAGTCGACCATCCACATGCCTCTGTCTCTCGACCCGTCGCACCTGCGCGACGCGCTCTTACAGACGCTGGAGGTCCGTCGCGGCATCGAATGCGAGGCCGGAATGGTGGCCGCAAGAAAGCGCACCGACGAGGATATCGTCGTCATCGAGCAAAAGCTCAACGAGATGGAGCGCGTTCACATGGCCAAGGGCACGTCGGGGCCGGAGGATCTCGCCTTCCACCTCGCCGTCTACGACGCCACCCACAACCCATTGTTCCGCCAGCTTCTCGAACAGATGCGCGAAACCTTCGAGCGCTTCTGGGATCATCCCTTCGACCGACAGGATTTTGCCCGCCGGTCCTTCCCCTATCACCGCACGCTGTTCAACGCGATCGTTGATCGAGACCCCGAGGCGGCGCGCGCCGAAACACAGAAAATCCTCGACGTTGTCGAGGAAGACATCAAGGAAATGTCCAAATGACTGACGGGCTTGAGCCGTTCGAACTCGCATCTCTTATCACGGCCCATGACGACGGTAACTTCGCCGATGCCGTGGTGCCACCGATCTTCCAGACCTCGCTTTTCACCTTCTCGAGCTACGACGAGATGATCGCCTCCTATCGCGGTGAAAAAGTGCGACCGACCTATACGCGCGGCCTCAACCCGACGGTGCGCCTGTTTGAAGAAATGCTGGCGAAGCTCGAAGGCGCAGAAGATGCGCTCGGTTTTGCAAGCGGCATGGCGGCGATCTCGTCTGCCGTGCTGAGCTTCGTCGAGCCGGGTGACAGGATCGTTGCGGTCAAGCATGTCTATCCCGATGCCTTTCGCCTGTTCGGCACCATTCTGAAGCGCATGAAGGTCGAAGTCACCTATGTCGATGGCCGCGATGAAGAGGCCGTTGCCAAGGCGCTTCCTGGCGCCAAAGTCTTCTACATGGAAAGCCCCACAAGCTGGATCATGGAAGCGCACGATGTCGGCGCACTGGCCGCTCTTGCGAAGCAACATGGTGTCGTTTCCATGATCGACAACAGCTGGGCCACTCCCTATTTCCAGCAGCCGCTGAAACTCGGCGTCGACCTCGTCATCCATTCCGCCTCGAAATATCTCGGTGGCCATAGTGACGTCGTTGCCGGCATCGTCGCGGGATCGAAGGAGATGATCGCGCGGCTGAAGGCCGAAGCCTATCCTTATCTCGGCGGCAAGCTTTCGCCCTTCGACGCGTGGCTCCTGATCCGCGGCCTGCGCACCCTACCGATCCGCATGAGGGCGCATGAAGCCGCTGCTATGACGATCGCCAAGCGCTTGCAGGAGCTCGATGTCGTCGAACAGGTCTGCCATCCGGGCCTGGCGAACCGCCTGCCCGCCGGCTTGAACGGAACGTCGGGCCTTTTCTCCTTCATCTTCCGGGAAGGTGTCGATGTCAGAGCCTTCGCCGACCGTCTCAAGCTTTTCAAGCTGGGTGTCAGCTGGGGCGGGCATGAGAGCCTGATCGTGCCGGGTGAAGTCGTGCTGCAGCAGAAGGCGCAGCCGAACTCGGCGCATACGTTTGGCATCGATCCGCGTTCCGTACGTCTCCATATCGGCCTCGAAGGAACCGAGGCTCTGTGGAAGGAACTCGAGGAGGCGATCGCCGCCGCCTCGTGAAATCGTCAATCTGAGAGGAAAACCTAAAAGGGGAACCAACATGAAAAGACTGATAACGGCAGCACTCTTTACCGCCCTGATGGGCGGCACGGCCTTTGCCGATACGACGCTGAAGCTCGTGGAAGTGATCACCAGCCCCGAGCGTACCGAAACGCTGAAGTCGATCGTCGCCAAATTCGAGGCCGAAAACCCGGGCACGAAGGTCGACATCATCTCCCTGCCCTGGAACGAAGCCTTCCAGAAGTTCGCCACCATGGTTTCGGCCGGTGACACGCCCGACGTCATGGAAATGCCTGACACCTGGGTATCGCTCTACGGCAATAACGGCATGCTCGAAAGCCTCGAGCCCTACCTTGCCAAATGGGAGCACACGAAGGAACTGACCCCGCGCGCGCTCGAGCTCGGTCGTTACGTGAAGAACACCGCCTATATGCTGCCCTACGGCTTCTATCTGCGCGCCATGTTCTACAACAAGAAGATCCTGAAGGATGCCGGCGTCGCCGAACCGCCGAAGACGATGGACGAATTCGTCAAGGCATCGGAAGCCATTTCGAAACTGCCCGGCAAATACGGCTACTGCATGCGCGGTGGTCCGGGCGGTCTCAACGGCTGGATGATCTTTGCTGCCTCCATGGCCGGCGACAATAAATATTTCACGGATGATGGCACCTCGACGATGAACAGCCCCGGCTGGGCCAAGGGCATTGAGTGGATGGTCGATCTCTACAAGAAGGGCTATGCGCCGAAGGACAGCGTCAACTGGGGCTTCAACGAAGTCGTGGCCGGCTTCTATTCCGGCACCTGCGCCTTCCTCGACCAGGACCCGGATGCCTTGATCGCCGTTGCCGAGCGCATGAACAAGGACGATTTCGGCGTCGCGCCGCTGCCGAAGGGTCCGGACGGCAAATCCTTCCCGACCATCGGTTACGGCGGCTGGTCGATGTTCGCCAACAGCCAGAACAAGGATCTCTCCTGGAAGCTGATCGCAACGCTCGAAGGACCGGAAGGCAACCTCATCTGGAACAAGAAGATCGGCGCGCTGCCGGCTTATACCGCGGCTGAGAAGGACCCCTTCTACGCCGGCGACCAGTTCAAGGGCTGGTTCCAGGAATTGGCCGACAAGGACACCGTTCCGACCGTGATGCCGACCTATCTCGAAGAGTTTGCCTTCTTCAAGGATTCGCTCGCCATCAAGACTTCGCAACAGGCCATGCTCGGCGACATCTCGGCCAAGGACCTCGCCGACCAGTGGGCGGATTATCTGACCAAGGCCCAGCAGAAATTCCTCGCCAAGAAATAACCTAAACGTCCGGCGGCGGAGCGATCCGCCGCCGTTCCTGCTCATTTGAAACAGACGGCGTCAGAACGCCGCGAACGGGAACTCTTGCAGATGACTTCGATCGCCGACACGCTCGACAGGCGTCACGACCGCAGGCCGTGGCTGAAGCGCCTCGCCGACGCCTCGGAACCCTATCTCTATAGCGCCCCTGCCCTTATCCTCATCATTGCCGTGATGCTGGTGCCGCTGGCGATCGGCATATCCTATGCCTTTCGCGACATACAGCTGCTCAATCCGTTTTCCGGCGGCTTCATCGGCCTGGATCATTTTCGCGATCTCGCCAAGGACAAGGCCTTTTATTGGGCGCTGAAGAACACGCTCTGGTGGACCGGCGCTTCGGTGCTGCTGCAGTTCGTTTTCGGATTGATCCTGGCGCTTCTGTTGGACAAGCCGTTCTTCGGGAGGTCGATCGTTCAGGCTCTGGTGTTCCTGCCCTGGGCGGTTCCGTCGTTTCTCGCCGGTCTCAATTGGTCCTGGCTATTCAACCCCGTCATCGGCCCGATACCGCACTGGCTTTACGCGCTGGGCCTGATGAGCGAACCGAACAACATTCTGTCGGACCCGAATTATGCGATGTGGGGGCCGATCGTCGCCAATGTCTGGTGGGGCATTCCCTTCTTCGCCATTACGCTGCTGGCGGCGCTTCAGGCGATCCCTCGCGATCTCTACGAGGCCGCGTCGATCGACGGCGCCGGCTGGTTCGAGCGCTTCCGGTCGATCACTCTTCCCTTCCTCGCGCCGACCATCGCCATTACCGTGCTGCTGCGCACGGTCTGGGTCTCCAACTTCGCTGACTTGATCGTGGTCATGACCGGCGGCGGGCCTGCGGACCGTACGCAGATCGTTGCGAGCTACATCTTCACGCAGGCCTTCAAGCGACTGGATTTCGGCTACGCTTCGGCAATCGCCCTGGTGCTGCTGGTGCTGCTCCTCGCCTATTCCATGCTGATCATCCTGCTGCGGCAGACCCTGCTGAACAAGGATTGAATCATGAGACGATCCGTCCTTCCCATCATCGCGCATCGCTTGGCAATTCTCTGCTACGTCCTCTTCGCGCTCTTTCCGCTCTTCTGGCTGCTGAAGGTCTCGGTGACGCCGAACGACCTGCTCTATACGGAAGGCGTGCGCATGTGGCCATCGCGCACGACCTGGGAACATTACGCCTTCGTGCTGCAGCACAGCGACTTCCCAACCTTCTTCAAGAACAGCTTGATCGTCGCCGGTTCGACGGCGATTGCGGTCACGATCTGCGCGTCACTGTCAGGCTATGCGCTTTCGCGATTCAACTTCCGCGCCAAATACTGGATCGTGGCGCTGATGCTGCTGACGCAGATGTTTCCATTGGTCATGCTCGTCGCCCCGATCTTCAAGATCCTGACGCCGCTGCACCTGACGAACAGCCTGACCGGGCTCGTCATCGTCTACACGGCCTTCAACGTGCCCTTCGCCACCTTTCTGATGCAGTCCTTCTTCGACGGCATTCCGAAGGATCTGGAGGAGGCCGCGATGATCGACGGCGCAACGCAGTTCACCGCCTTCCGGCAGATCATCCTGCCGTTGACCCTGCCCGGCATCGCCGCAACGCTCGGCTTCGTCTTCACGGCGGCGTGGAGCGAGCTGCTCTTCGCGCTGATGCTGATCAACGGCAACCAGGCCGCCACCTTCCCGGTCGGGCTTCTCACCTTCGTCTCGAAATTCTCGGTGGATTTCGGGCAGATGATGGCGGCGGGCGTCATGGCGCTCATTCCGGCCGCGCTCTTCTTCCTGCTCATCCAAGGCTATCTCGTGCAGGGCCTGACGGCCGGCGCGGTCAAGGGTTAGTCAAATGGCATCGATCGATATTCAGAACGTCAAGAAAGCCTACGGCCACGTGCAGGTGCTGCACGACATCGATCTCAGGATCAAGGACGGCGAATTCGTCGTTCTCGTCGGCCCCTCCGGATGCGGCAAGTCCACTCTGCTGAGGATGATTGCCGGCCTCGAAGACATCAGCGGCGGCGAAATCCGCATTGCCGACAACCGCGTCAACGAGCTGCATCCGAAAGACCGGGATATTGCCATGGTCTTCCAGTCCTATGCGCTCTATCCGCATATGAATGTGGCCGGCAACATGAGCTACAGTCTGCGGCTGCGGAAAGTGGCAAAGGATGGCATCGCCAAAGCTGTCGCGAATGCCGCATCCAAGCTCGGTCTCGACCCGCTGCTGGAACGCCGGCCGAAGGCGCTCTCCGGCGGCCAGCGGCAGCGTGTAGCCATGGGCCGCGCCATCGTGCGGCAGCCGAAAGCCTTTCTCTTCGACGAGCCGCTTTCAAACCTCGACGCACGCCTGCGCGAGCAGATGCGCGCTGAAATCAAGAAGTTGCATGGCGATCTCAAGGCGACCTCGATCTATGTTACCCACGACCAGATCGAGGCGATGACGCTGGCGGACCGGATCGTCGCCATGCATGGCGGGGTGGTTCAGCAGGTCGGCAGCCCGCTCGAGCTCTACGACCACCCCGCCAATCTCTTCGTCGCCGGCTTCATCGGCTCGCCGGGGATGAACTTCCTCGACGCAACCTTTGACGGCAACGGCGTGAAGCTCAAGGACGGCACGCTCGTTTCGCTTCCCGAGCCGCTGAAGCTGGCCAACGGTGCGAAGGTGACGCTCGGCATTCGGCCCGAACATGTCGTGCTGTCGTCCAATCCGTCCGACATGGCAGCCAATGTGGAGCTGATCGAGCCCACCGGCTTCGGCATCATCCTGCATCTCTCGCTGCATGGTTTGCCGTTCAAGGTGTTCACGCTGGATCGCAGCGCTCTGAGCGCCGGCTCGCAGGTGAATGTCGCCTTTCCGGCGCAGCATCTTCATGTCTTCGATGAGGAAGGAAAAAGGGCGGCTTGACGGCCGCCCTCTTCGAAATTCTCAGTTCGCAAACGGTTCTGTCGGCCCGCTGGACGGCTGCGTAAACCAGTGCGGCCCATCCGGCGTCATGTAAATGTGGTCTTCCAGCCGGATGCCGAATTTCTGCGGAAAGACGATCATCGGCTCGTTTGAGAAGCACATGCCGGCCGCGAGTTCGGTCGCGTTGCCGCGCACGATGTAAGGCTCCTCGTGAATTTCGAGGCCAAGGCCGTGACCGGCGCGATGCGGCAATCCAGGCAGCTTGTAGTCCGGTCCGAGCGAATGTCTCGCCAGCACGGCGCGCGCCGCGTCATCCAGGCTGGAGCAGGCAGCACCCAGCTTTGCAGCGTCGAAAACGGCCTGCTGCGCCTCGCGCTCGATCGCCCAGGCATCTTCGAAGGCGCTGTCGCCGCTCTTCAGCTTGTATGTGCGGGTCAGATCGGAATGATAGCCATCGATACGCGCTCCCGTATCCACGAGAATGACATCGTCGTCGCCAAGCGTCTGATCGCCATCGGCGCCATGAGGTAATGATGTGGCTTCGCCGAAAGACACGATGCAGAAGGTGGAACCGCCATGGGCGCCCGCCTCGCGGTGACGCCGATCGATGAACTCGACCACTTCCGACGCGCGAATTCCCGGCTTCAACAAGGCGTGGGCCTGCCTGTGCACATCGAGCGTCAGGTTCATCGCATATTGAATGAGCGCGATTTCTGCCGGAGACTTGATCCGGCGCAGGCCGCTGATGATCGGCCCGCCATTGACAAGCCTTTCGGCTCCAAGCTCGCTCGCCAGCGCATTATAGAAGTAAAGCGGCATATTGTCGTCGAGCGCCAGGGTGCCTACGCTTCCGAGCACACGGGCGATCAGCGCCGCACTGCTCTCCTCCTCCTGCCATTCGAGGATCTCGGCCGGTAGATGCGACAGGGTTTCGACCCGGCTGCGCTCGAAGCCCGGTACGATGTAATAGAGCCCCGTCGGCGTCACCAGCGCGCCCAGAAACCGCTCGCTCGCATGCCAGACGAGCCCGGTAAAATAACGCAGGCTTTCGGTCGGCCCGAGCAACATGCCGGCCAGCCCCTGTGCATCGAGCAACTTTCGAAGCCTCGAAAGGCGCTGCTGCCTCTCCTCTTCAGTGATCTGGGGTACTGGATGTTGCCACGACATTCCTACTCTCCTCAATAACTTTGCCTTATATTCATCCATCGCCACACAGGCGGAATTGCGCCGACATTATCGCTCCCGCGGTCATCATGTCGACAAAGAAAATGCAAGAGAATCGCAACTGCCTTCCCCGACGATTGCCGCCGTGTTCGACCGCCAAATTATCTGACAGAGCGAAGGCTGTCTCGATGGCTCACTGCCTCCATCAAAAGCGCGCCGTGGGGTGTCGCCCTGCCCGCCGCAAACGCCCGCCGCAGACTTATTCTCCGGCTGTGCAATAACGTAAATTGTAAGAAAGTATTGCCATCGATCCATCAGCAAACTTCGTTCGCAATATTCCCTTTGCGAGAAATATTCCGAAATATAATGACGTACTGCGTTCATACGAAGCGCCTAGCCTTCGCAACAGTTATTCGTAGCGAAGGCATTGATTATGAAGAAACGACTTATCGTCGCAACTTTATTGATAGCGGCAATCGGCGGCGTAGCCGCTTCGGCCTACGCGGCAGGCCCGGATGGCGCCCCAGACCCGCAAGGAGCGGCAGACGCACAGACCGTGCAGCCCGATCCGGCCGGCCCGCCACCACCCGGCTGGTATCCGCAAGGCCGGCGTCCCCAGTGGCCGATGATGGGTTTTGGCGGTGCGTTCATTCCGCCTGGCTTTCCGCACAGGCCGAATCCGGCGCTGATGATTGCTGGCAAATTGTCGGCGCTTGAAACGTTGGTCGGCATCCGCAGCAGCCAGCTCGATGCCTGGAGAGACTATACGAGTGCCCTGATGGACTTCCTGACGCCTCCGAAACACGAGCAGCCCGACCCGGCGGACGCCGACGATGCCGACGCTCCTCGGGCCGATCACGGCGGCGATGGACAGGTACAACTCTTCGGAGAGCGCCTGGCCGATCGCGCGCTCGATCGTGCCGCCAAGGCCAAGGTTCTCAAGGACAAGGCTCTTGCCCTGCGCAATGTTCTGACGGCCGATCAGCTCGCAAAGCTGGAAGACGTTGAGCGTTCACTCGTCCCCCCGGGCGGCCCGCGCCCGTTCCATTGATCGACAGAGGAGGGCTTCCGCAACAAGAATCCCTCCCCGTTTCTCTGCAGACCATCTCCCCTCCGCCTCCAATCATTAGAGATCCCCCCGGACGCCCCTATTGGTTGGAAGGAGCGGCCCATCGAAGGGTCGAATGGTCCGGGAACGCCCCGCCCGGCGCTCCCGGACTACTCGCGCCCAGACACCGCCGCCTCCTTCACTGAAGCGATCAGATCGAATTCCGATAGACCTTAGCCTGCCGGGGGGTGTCCTGCGGCTATAGCGACGCTATCGCGCCAGGATTCTCAACCATCAGCGGCTGCGAAATACGCCATCTGACCGTCATAGGCTCTTTTGAAAGCAGGCCGCGCGCAGGCGCGATCGACGTAGGCGCGCATGGCCGGAAAATCGCCGGCAGCCTTCACTTTCGGAACGCGAAGCACCTCCGTCATCAGAATATCAGCGACGGTAAATCGTCCGGCGGCAAGCCACTCGCGTTGTTCCAGTACGGCTTCCAGGTGCTGCAAGCGCTGGAGCAGCCAGCCTTCGAGTGGATTGTTCTCGGTCTTGGAAAGACCAATGAACCACCACGGCACAGTCACCATCTCCATGGAGTTGAGCGCGGCAATGGTCCATTCCAGCGTCTCGGCGTCGCCCGCGGCATCGCGCGGCATCAGCTTTTCACTTTTACGCGCCAGATAGAGAAGGCATGCGCCGCTCTCGAACATCTTGAGGCCGTTGTCCTCGAGGAAGGGCACTTGGCCAAAAGGTTGGCGCGCAAAATGCCCCGGCCCACGGTTCTTGAACGGCACGGACCTCATTTCATAATCGAGATCGGCCTCTTCGCAAGCCCAGCGCAACCTGATGTCTCGCACGTGGCCACGAGGACCTGGCGGCACCCAGTCATATGTCCAGATCGTCAACGCTCCGGTCATGCAGCATCTCCCTTGGCATGATCCACAGCCGGCTCCACCCGGCCGTTCAACTCCAGTGCGGAAGTTTATCGCGCCAGACGCTGATTGTCATGATCGAGAGCGCCGCGGTCTAAGATCGTATCAGAGAAATGCTCTATCCCTTTGCTTTCACTCAACTCCGCAGGCAATCACGTTTCGTGATTTCGCGGAAATCGCCGCAGCCGTCACGCGCACAGCGGGCGCTTGGATGTTCTTGCTGGGCGGGATTACTTGGGAAAGAGCGCGCTCTACGGCGCAAAGCAATCCGGCTTCGCCATTCGTGTTGGGGGCGTCATGGCGAAGCCGGGTATGCGGGGCGATCAAAGCCTGCTCGAGCCAAGCTGCTGATCGACCACAACTTTACATCAGTTACGGGCGCGAACATTTCCGAACATTGCCGAAACAAGGCATTTTGGCGAAATTTGGTGTCTCGGCTTTTCTATTGAGATCGATCTATTTAGAAATCACTACAATATTACTATCAATATTGCATTATGTAGAATTTTCGACAGTTTCGCGCAAGTAAAGCCTTCTTTACGATGCCAATATGCCGTGACCGCCTCTGCATTCCGGGCAGGCAGGCTGCGACTCAGTGATGTACGGTTTGTGCTGCGCGCGCCAGAGCATCCGCGCTCTTCTTCGAATCGCAAAAACGCCCTGCCCTTTTGTTTCGAATGGTTCGGATGAAAACTGCTCAGCAATCCTGCTGAAAGTCTCTAGCCTGCGGCCTTTGTCTCGGCGTTCTTAAATGAGACGACCTGTTCCAGGCCTCGCGGCTGACGGTTTCGCACCGTGATTTCGCCCTCGAACCGGGTGATGATCTCACGCGCGATGGCCATGCCCAGACCGGCGCCCGGAAAAGATCTCTGCCTTGCTATGTCGATGCGGAAGAACGGTTCGAATACCTGGTTGAGCCGATCTTCGGGAATGCCAGGCCCCGTGTCCACGATCCGAACGACTGCCCTGTTGCCGAGATGCGTCACAGTTACCGTCGCCGACTGCCCATGCGTCGCCGCATTGATGAGCAGATTTCGCAAGGCCCTGGTGACGGCGAGCGGGCCTGCGTGGATCGTCGCCTGCTCCAGTTCGCCGCTCGCGACGTTCATGTCGATCGCCTTCAGCTCCGTGACGATGTCGTCGACTATCATATCAAGCCTGACCTGTTCCAGACTATCCTTGGAAATCTCTTCCCGGACAAGCCTTATGGCGCTGTCGGCGATCCTGTCGAGCTCCTCGAGATCGGCAAGCCACTTGCGCCGCTCCTCTTCATCCCGAATGAACTCCGCCCGCAGACGCATCCGGGTCATTGGCGTTCGCAGATCGTGTCCGGCGGCGGCAACGAGCCGCATGCGGCTCTCGGTGGCTGCCTTCACCCGGGCCGACAGGCCATTGAGCGCCTGCGCGGTCGCTCGAATTTCACCCGGACCGCTTTCTGCTATATGCGGCAGGGTGCCATCGGGATTGACCGCCGCAACCGCCTCTTCCAGCAAACGTAGCGGCTTCATAATCTTCGAGGCCGCGAAGATGGATACCAGCACGCTGCCGATGATGATGAGACCGAGCCACCCCACGAGGATCTTCCATCCTCCCGGCGGCGGCCCATGCTGCGGCATCGGCATGATCAGCCAATTGCCATCAGAGAGCTTCAGCGATGCGATCATTTCGCCAGTCGATTGACGCGCTATGATTGCCTGCCGCATGCCTGAGATGCGAAGCAGGGCTTCCATCAGGAAGCGGGATAGCTCCTGGTCGCCCTCGCCTTCTGCCGGCACGGGCGTAACGACCAGTCCCGCCGCCGTCGCGGCGGGCCGATCCTTTTCCGCGAAGGTTGCGAGGATGGAAAGCTGCCTGGCCATCCGCTCGACGGTCATGTCCGGACGCGGACCACGCATGACGAGACTTGCCACGAAAGACGAGGAAATCACGACAAGGACAATGGCTGTCATCAAAAGCAGCGCCAGTCGGGCGCCGAGCGACCTCATGAATCGCCTTTGACGGCGGTTACCGGAACGACCAGCTGGTATCCGCCATTGCGGATCGTTCTGAAAATCGGATCTTCCACGGTTTCTCCGAGCTTGCGGCGTAGCCGGCTCATCAGCACGTCGATGGATCTATCGGCAGGATCGCGATCGCGCCCCTGCGTCAGATCGAGTAGTTGATCCCGCGACAGCAGCCGGCCCGCCCGCTCCAGGAATGCCTTGAGCAGATCGAATTCGGCGCCCGTCAGCGAAATCACCTCACCGCTGTCTCTACTAACCCGGCGAAGTTGCGGATCAAGCATCATATCGGCGAACTGATAGCGTCTTTGCTCCGGTTCCGACGAGGAATCCTCGTTCGTACGGCGCAGGACGGCACGGATGCGTGCGGCCAGTTCTCTTGGATTGAACGGCTTGCCGAGATAATCGTCGGCGCCGATTTCAAGACCGAGGATGCGATCTATATCCTCTTTCAGTGCCGTCAGCAGAATAACCGGCACGCGGGGGCGGCGGTTTCGAAGATCCCGGCAGAGATCGAGGCCAGAGCCATCGGGGAGCATCACATCCAGAACAAGAAGATCAGGCTGACGGCGATTGAGCGCATCGTTGCAACCGCGAAGATCGCTTGCCGTCGACACGCGAAAGCCCTGCTCCTCGAGATATCGGCTGAGGAGCGAACGTATTTCGTGATCGTCATCAACTATCAGAATATCCGGTGCGGCGCTCGCGTTCATGGGCTTCATTCCGTTTTCTCAACTCTTATACAAACTATCGCTTCCCTGAAAAGAAGGGTTTTGCGGCGTCAATACGGAAAATTCGCGCCAGGAAACATTCGTTTACAAAATTCCGGGCGTCGGAAATGTTGGGTAACAGAATAATCCGCCAGAGACGAAACTCGTGGAGAAAGTGGCATCCACGCGGCGAATTCTGCGCTCACCAGCGGCCCGTTAATGACACCTGCGATTCTACCTGTCAGGCCGCTCGCAGCCACTCGACATTCCAGGCGGAGAGCCGCCCTTCGATCGCGCCGCTGTCCATCATCACTCGGATTTCGATCGGCGCACGCGGATCGGTCACATCCACAGGCACTGCGGCTTCGAAGGAGCCGGTGCCCTGCGGGCAGACCCGCAAGCTTCCAAGCAATTCTGTAGCATGCACCTCAACGGTGAAGATTTGCCCGTGGCAGTCTTCATCGACATCGAAAATGAATTTCGCATTCCAGCGCCCCGGTGGCAAATGAAGATAGGGGCCATAGATGAGGCAACGGGCTCCCCCGGCCAGATCGACAAGATTGTCCAGGGCGTGTCCCAAACTATCGCCAGAGAGAAATGCCTCCTGTGGCCAGAAGATGGTGCCGCCCGAGTTCTCCCGTCGTCCGAACTCCAGAGGACAAAGAATCTTCCTCGCCGTCTCACGCAGCGCTTCGCTGACTTCCGGCACCACCTCTCGCGGCGTCAAGTATCCTGCGATGACAGCCGCGGCAGCCTCCTCCAGCTTCGGCGCGTTGGCGAGCAATGGCTGCCCGGAGGGCGACATCGACATGCCGACCTGCAGCAGCGCATTGGCGATCTGCTCCAGTTTCAGATCGGTGCTGAGGTGCCTGTCGATGGTCTTCAGAAGCAGGTCTATGCCGCTGCTTTGATCGACGTCATTGCGGCGCAAGACGAGCGCTCCGGAGGCGCCCGCGAGCGGCTCGAGGCAGGCAAGGCTCGCCGAGACCACCCTTACCAGACCGATATCCCGCTGCTCGGTCGCCCGGGCGAGATAGGAAACCGCATCGACAGGATCCTCGAGAAACAGCAGAAAGGGCACATTGACCCGAAGGATCAGCTCCGAAAGCTTGGGTTCGGGAAACTGCGAGACGAGTACGGCATTCTTGCCCGACTGCGCGACGACATGCTGCCTGAGCTCGTCAACCGTATCCGTCGCGATGATCGCATAATCGCCGAAGGCCTCACGCGCAAGAGCATGAACCGCGGCGACGCCCCAGGAGGACATGACGCCAGGCATGCCGAACGCAAAGAGGATGGTCATGGCCAACTCCTCCGACTATCCGTTGAGAAGGGTATCATAGAGCGTGCCCACCTTCTGCTGATATCGATCCGGTGAGAAGCGGGCTGCCTGCCTGGGGCCGGACTTGGCAAAGGAGGCGCATAGCCCGTCATCCTGATCCAGGCTAACGATCGCCTTGCGCATTTCCTCGGTGTCGTAGGGGTCGACCAGCAGCGCCGCGTTCCCGGCGATTTCGGGGATAGAACCTTCGGTGGAGCTCAGGACCGGCGTTCCGAGCTGCATGGATTCGAGCACCGGCAGGCCGAAGCCCTCGTATAGCGAGGGAAACAAGACCGCACGCGCTCCCCTGATCAGGCTGATGAGCAAAGGATAGGAAACGAAGTCGAAGCGCTGGATCTGCCGTTGCGGCAGGATGCGGTCTTCTGCGCGAAGATAGAAACGGAAGCGATCGTCATCAATGAGCTGCTGTGTCTCCGCACCCTTCCACCCCGGCGCGCCGACGATAATGAGCGGCTTGGTCGTCTTCGCAGCAAGATATGCTTCGATCAGTCGCGAGATATTCTTCTTCGGTTCGAAAGCGCCGAAGAACAGGAAATAGCCTTTCCAGTCGAGATGAAAGATGCCAGCGATCTCGTCGGCAATCACATCGGCTGGCTTCTCGCGAAGCCACTCCGGCACGTGAACCGCCTGATAGGTATTGCTGACCCGCGCCTCGTCCGCGCCGAGAACCTTGATGATATCGGCACGCGAAGTTTCGGACACGGTCACGATATGGTCAGCGCGCCTGACCAGCGAGCGCAGCATCTTGTAGTGATAGCGTTTGTCGTCCTCGGTCAGATAGGGCAGCCGCAACGGAACCAGATCGTGAATCGTGTAGACGTTCAGCGCCCTCTTCGCCGCGATCGGCATCGGATAGGTGCAGTGAAGAAGATCCGGCTGCGCATCGAATTTCATTGTAAGATTGTTGCCGTAGCGCTTGAAATGATAACGCGCGAGTTGAAACAGATCGTTGGCGGCGTAGACGGTATCGGATACACCGAATTGCGATTGCAGCGATCTCAGGATGACCGTGCCGCTCAATGGAATGGCAACCGGCTTGATGCCGAACGGAGCCGCGACGCGCCGACGCAGCCAGCGCCGGCCAACCGCGATCGCGCCGGGGACGCGAGCGCTGGCATCGTCGAACAACAAAACCTCCCGCAAGACCGGGTCCTTCGGGACGTTTCCGGGAATTCCGTGGACGACGCCGGTCTGATAGCCGAGGGACTGGGCTGTTGACATCAGGCTGCGCGTGTAGGTCGCAACACCCGTACCCTTCTTTAGGGAAAGATTAAGGCCGTCGTAGAGGATCGTATGGCTCACTTCCGTCCCTCTCTTAATCTGGGCGCGCCTCCGCGCATTCAAGCCGGCCTGTCACGCGAAAGGACGAGGAGCGAGTCATCACCCCCGTAATTCGTAAGCAGATCGTCGCTCTTCATGGGAATGGCCTCACCGCTGAAATCCAGACGCCGCAGCGAGCCGTAGATGCCGGCAAGCCGCTCAAGAAAGCCGCGTGCGTCGACATAACGACCGGGATTGAATTCGACGACGAGCATCGGCTTGTGACGGGCAATGGTTTCGCCCATTCCCTCGATGATGGCCTCCTCCGCCCCTTCAGCATCGATCTTTATGAAGTCGACGCGCGAGCAAGTGCCGCTCAATCGGTCCAGCGTCGTCACGGGAACCTTGATGACCGCGCCATCCTCGGCGCGAGGCATGAATGTCTCCTCGACTATCAAAGCATTCTTCGGCTCGCTATGGGGAACGTAAAGAGATGCCTCGCCCGATATCGCCGCGCCGAGCGCCAACCTTTCAATCCTGGTCCGGCCGAGCAGCCCATTGAGTTCGACGCTGCGACGCAAGAAATCAGCGGCATGAGGATTGGGTTCGACGGCGATCAACTCGCCCTTGGCGCCCACGAGTTCAGCAAACAGAAGCGAGTAATAGCCGAAATTCGCGCCGACATCGATCGCGGTCATGCCGCGCTTGACATTACGGGCGCAGAACAGCGTCAGCCAGATTTCCCAGAAACCATCCAGGAGAACATGCGATCCGAACCCCCTGTCGCGGGTGTCGACATAAAGCTTGTAGCGGCCGAGTACACGCACCAGAGCCGTGTGATCTCCGAGATAGGCGCTGTTGACCCGCTGCAAGACGGCAGCCTCGGCCTGATGCCGGTCGAAGGCAATCAGCTCATGAAGATGTAGCAATGCCGAAGAACCCATTTCACCTCACTCGATCCAGCATGCCTTCTGTAGCCGGATAACATCATGAATTTTGTCGATCCCCGCGCGTCTCGTCCCTCCGTACGGTGTCCCTAGTTGGCCGTGGATGCAGCTATGCCGACCGACGCCGCTGACAGAGCAGTTCCGGTGACGCCCTGGAAGAGGCCCATGAATTTCTGGAAGTCGAGCGAGGACGCATTCGAAACGTAGATGATATCCTTCGGCTGGACTTCGAAGTTGCGCATAGCGAGCAGAGTGCCGCCGTTTTTCATGTCAAACCGATAAACGATCGGAACGGGGCCGCCCCTGCGCAGCAGCGGATTGCTGGGCGCAACGACCTGCCTGGCAATATCGAGCGGCTCGTAGCGGAAGAGAAAAACGCCCGAGACGTCGGCGCGGTTGTCCTGCAATCCGCCGGCGCGGGCGACGGCGTTTGCCATGGTCAAGTGCTGCACGCTAAAGGGCACTTCGCCATTCTGGGCCGATGCGCCAAGAATCGTATAGGTCATCGGATCACGGATGACAGTCACAACGTCCTCGGGCCGCAATCTTACGTTTTCGCGCGGATTTTGAACAATTGCGGTGAACGGCATATGCGCCGTGCGGCGCCCGCGTGTCAGATAAACGACGCTGTCGTTGACCGCGGCGCGCAACCCACCGGCTGCCGCGATGGCATCGAGCACACGGTCGCCGGCTGGCGATAGTGCCACGCGCGCGCCTCCGGCAACCTCGCCTGTCACGGTTACCGTATTCGATACGCTCTGCTGCACGGTCACTAGCGCTTGCGGCTGCACCGCCTTGCCCGTAAGGCCGGAGACCACGGCTCGTTCGACGCCAGCAGGCGTCTTGCCGACCGCGCTGATACGTCCGGCATAGGGGATGCTGATCGTCCCGTCGCTGTTGATGGTTTGCGGGGGAATGGTGACCGCGCTCCCGGTCGCTTGTTGCTGTCCCGAAGCGCTTGACGCCGTGCCGAACAGGCTTCCCGGCGGCGCCTCCCACAAGCTGACGGAGACGATGTCGCCGACGGCGATTCTCACGCCCGGATCGCGCGCGCCCTCACCGAACGCGGCCGCAAAGCTCGCCTCGGGGCGAGATGCGCTTCTGACCATCGCCGTCGATGTCACGTCGACCAGTGCGAAGGGCGGCACGGTGGTTGCCGCCGCCTCCTGCAATATGCGGGAGGCCTTGGGACCGGCCTCCGGTAATGCACAGCCCGTAAGAACGCAGGCGAGAACGCACAATAGTCCGAACTTCAACGGCATCGACGATCCTGAATGGCATGGAGACAGTTTTGAATAGGCATCATAGTGCCAGGCAGGCTAGGCCGTTCCAGCATCGTCGCTGCGCTCCCGGGTAAAACGAAGGATCGATGAAGGACTGGAGCCGTAGGCGTGTTTGTAGAGAACGGAGAAGCGCCCAGGATTGGAGAATTGCAGGCTCATGGCGAGATCGGTGATGCTTTCGGCCTGGCCGCCCTTGATGGCGCCATGTGCAGCAGCCAGCCGATAGTTGCAGAGTATTGCCATTGGCGTATCGCCGCGATAGGTCCTGAACATGCGCTGCAGCGCACGCGGGCTGCAGCTCGCAGCGTTTGCGAGATCCTCAAGCATGATGGCGTTGTGCAGATTGTCACGCATGAATGCCTCTGCCCTCAGAAGCTGCCGCGGTGCATTTTCCAGCGTGCCGCGATTGAAGGCATCGGAGAGATTGTGAGGCAGCTTGGCAAACAATTTGACGAGTAAGAGCTCGCTATATGCCTTAGCGAGCATCATCCGTTCGGTTTGGCGGGCGGTCGTCAAATCCTTTTCGGCCTGACGCAGCGTTTGATAAAGCCCTTGCGCCCCGCCTTGGCGGAAGCTCACCGGCGCCAGCGCGAATTCCTGTACGTAAGGTTTGCCGGTCAGTTCTTCGAAATGCTGTCTGATCACGGCTTCCGGTATCTGGAAGAGCAACCACGAACTGCGCGGCTTGATCTCCAGCCGCTTGCCGGCGCGATCGCTGATGCTGGCGACATTGTTGGCGGGAATGCGCAGGGATTTATGCATCCGCCGATGATTGATTTCAATCTCTCCGGCTAGAACGAAGACGATGCTGACGCGGGGCAGATCCTGTTTTGCAACCCCTTCCAGCCCGGCCGAATGCTCGGCGCTTATGATCGATGCCGATTGGAGCGGTTGCTTGCTGAACTTGAAGGAATAGTCGCCGGAGGTTTCCGAGGGGACCGTCCATTTCCAGTTTGGCTCGAGCACGTCGAGATTGCGAATGATTGCATCACGGGAGTAGACCTCGAAAGTACCAATGCATTGCTCGACAACTCTTTCCAACATCGCCATCCGCTAATCCTACTCAAAATCTCAGGTTGCATATTAGCTATCGCTAACACGTGATTTCTATCTAGGCTACATTTTTTCTAGCGTTCGTTACGACGACTCCGTTGTCTTGCTCCCGCAACCACCCCAAGATGCAGGATCGGTGAGCTTAAGTTGCATTATTAATTTTTAAATTAGCACGACGGATTTTAGCGCGACAGTACAGATAGTGACGATGTTATACAGAATCCTACCTCTTCAAGGCGCTGCCTCGAGTTGAATTCTTCAAGCGACCATATCGGACAAAATACATCGTTATCGGGTACTATATCCAGTGCATCTACTGGCCCAGGTTGCGGAATTAGTTACCAAATTATATGGCAAGACCTCTAGAGTTCCCGCTACGATTACATATCAACAAAAAGAGCGGAGCAAGTGCAGGGCCGGAGAGATCTCTATTCCGGCGGCAATTAGGATAGCGCGATTGTTGCAGTTTATCTAATATATTATGTGGCTTAGCCGCAGGAATTCCCGATCGTCCCCAATGCGATCCGCCTCGTGCACGCCGCCCACGGTCCGCCGGAAAGGTGCAACCCTAGCGTCCGATATTGTGTCAATTTTGTAAAACAGCCAGGTGTATTGCCATCGAAGCATGCAGCGCTACGCTACATGTCTACAATGTAGAGTAGATTCGAAACGCGGCTTCAATGTCGTCAAAGACCCGACCACGGCCGTTTTTCAACACCAACGCCGATTTGCACAGATCACCGATCACATTGAGATTATGTCCCACAATGATCATCGACCGATCCTTGCGCTTGACGAAAAGCTCTTCGAAACAGCGCGACTGGAAGCGTTTGTCGCCGACGGCCAATACCTCATCGATGAGGTAGCAATCGAAATCGATGGCAAGCGACATGCCGAAAGCAAGCCGCGCCCGCATGCCGGAGGAGTAGGTCCGGAGCGGCATGCGCAGATAGCGGCCGAGCTCGCTGAAATCCTCCACCACATCGCGAATCTCGTTGAATGGCTTGTTGTAGATTCGCGACAGGAAGCGCATGCAATCGAAACCCGTCATCGAGCCGCCGAACCCGCCGCTGAGGGCGATCGGCCAGGACATCGACATATTACGCACGACCCTGCCCGAAGTCGGCTCCTCTATCCCGGCGATCATGCGGACGAGTGTCGACTTGCCGGCTCCGTTGTGCCCGAGGACGGCGATCTTTTCGCCGCGGCCGATCTTGAATGTCACCCCGTCGACCACGCGGCGCATCCGTCCATTCACCTCATATTCCTTGACGAGATCAACCACACCGACAATGCCGTCTTCATGCCAGGTAAGCTCGTCTTTCGGCGCTAGCACGCCCGGAGAAGTGATTCGCGTGAGGCTGGAGGGAACATCGGTCATTGCTGGGTTGCATGCTCGTAAACCTGGATCACGAAGAAGCGCACGATCCAGAATGTGGCAAAACAGACGGCAAGCAACATCAGAAACGAACCAAGACGTTTCGGATAGAGTGCATGGTCGGGCAGATTCGGATTAGCGATCCGCTCCAGATACAGTTGTTGTCGCTGCGCATCGATCCTGGCATTTTCCAGAGAGACGGTTGCCGATGTCAACATCTTCGCCGCCATTTCCCGCTCCAGCAGCAGCTGCTCATACTGCGCGATGCGCGGCGCCATCGAGCCGTCGCTGCCGACGATGCGCGCCCGTTCGTCGCTGATCTGACGCTCCATCGCCGCCACGCGCGCTCGAAGCGCCTCGCCCTGCGGGCTTTGCGGCGCCTGTTCTTCAAGTGCCAAAAGACGTGCCTTGCTGTCGGCCAGATCATCCGAAAGCCGAGCAATCATGTCCAGAGCGGCCGACGATTGCTTGTTCGGATCGACAAGCGCCTCCCGATTGCGAAAATCCGTCAGGCTCTTCTGCATGTTGGACAGCCTGACCTGGCTGTCGTTCACCTCGATTTGAGCGTAGTGAATCGCGTCCTCGCGGGCGCGATCGTTAAGACGGTTGATGAGCTCTTCGGCGTGCTGAACGAGCGCATTGGCCAGGTGATAGGCATCCTCGGCGCGAAATGCGCGAACGTCGAGCGTCGTCACACCGCTGCCGCTATCGGTGCGCACCGTAATGAATCGAAGATAATGCTGATAAAGCTCCTCATTATTGCTTTCGGCCCAAGGCAGCGGATATCGGCTGAGGAAATCTCCTTCCGGTCGGGACAGGATCTCCTTCAGCCGATTCTGCTCTACCAAGGCATCCACGGCTGCGCGCGACTTGATGAACTCAGTGACGATGAAGCTGTCGTCCTGCGCGCGAACGAACCCGGTGCTCTGGAGGAAGCCACTGAGCAGCCCTGCAGCATTCCTGTTGGGGCTGCGCACCACGAACTGCGTTTCCGACACATATTGATCCGAGCATATGAAACCGTAGTAGATCGCCCCAAGCAGGCCGGGCACGACAACGATCAGCAACAGGAGTGCCTGCGCGCGAAGCCACCGTGCAACGAAACGGGGCCAGAATACAGGTTGGCCTATGACAACGCCCGATGAACGCGCATCCACCAGCGTAACGAAATCGACAAATTCCTTGTTATTCTCGATGCGACTCATCTGCGACCATCAAATCTCTATTGGAATAGCCTAAACCATTCCGCAGCCGCCTTTCCCAGGCCCGACCAGCCTTCTGCAACCTGCCGGTTTCCATCGTGTCCGACCGACGTCCGGGTGACATGCACGGCGATTTCGAAGACAATTTACTTCAAAAGAGATTCCCATATATCCTTGGAAAGTCAAATATAATTCCGCAAATTTGAAATTTTTACATTTGGAAACAAGAATAATTTGCCTTCTGTCGCAATTAATACTTTGGCGACGCGATCCGTATGGCGAGGCGAAATTGTGGCAGCAATAACTTTCCTTCCATTAGCTATTTCTCACTTATTGCTGATCCAAGGAATTCGGAATGGGAAATCTCGGAGGCACCTCGAAGCATGTCGGCAACAAGCTTGCGTCGGATCATTGCGGCGCCTCGCCGTTTGGCAGGTTCCGCAGGCGCTTGTTGAAAGAAGTTGTGCGAGGACTTCTTGGCCCTAGCTCCGCCTGGCACAGCAAAGGCGTATTGGCGCTATTCTCAGAGATCATCCCGCCGCAACCGCTCCCCATGTCCCCCAAGGCGGTGCCGGTCGTGATCGAACATTGCAGATCGCCTCGCTCAAGCATCGGTCATCGCTCCTAGAGGGCATTTTTGGGGGACTTACATAAACATGGATTCGAAGTTCTTTCCCCAGAAGACGCAATTCTCGGCCGCAAGAGCAAGCGACCGGCCGTCCTGGTTGCCCCCAACCAACGCACGGCTGCTCGCCTTCCTACCGACACGTCAGCGGTTCCCCCTGATGGGTCTCGCTTTCTCCGCATCGCTGAAGCCCATCGAACTGACGATGGGCGCTGCCGATGGTGTCGTCGGCTGGGGGGATGGGCCGCTCAATCGCCTCGCACGCCTCTATGCGCGACTGCTGCGCCTGCCCTTCTGGGCAGTCGAAGGCGGTTTTCTCCAATCCGCGGGTCTGGGCGCAGCGTCGCCGGTCTCCATCGTTGCCGACGACCTCGGCATTCATTTTTCCGCCCGTCAGCCGTCGCGATTGGAGGCATTGCTTCAAAATACGCAATCAGATGCGGACATTCAGCGGGCACGCGACCTGCGGCAATGGATCGTCCGCGAGCGGCTCTCCCAGGATGATCATCTGCGGGAGGGGACGGTTTCGCTTCGCCGAAGCCGTCGCCGACGCATCCTGCTTGTCGACGAAGTCGTGGGGGATCGCGCTGTTGACAGCGCAGGCGCCGATGCCGGGACCTTCGCGAGGATGTGGAGCACCGCTCTGGCCGAACGAAATACCGACCTCATCGTCAAGTGCCATCCCGAGGTCGTCGCGAGCCGGGCAAGAGGTTTTCTTCAACCGCTCGCTCGAACGGCCGGCGTACAATTTGTCGACCGCCCCATCTCGGCGCAATCCCTGCTGGATCAGGTGGACGAGGTCTGGACCGTGTCGAGCCCGCTCGGGCTGGAGGCGCTTCTGCGCGAAATACCCGTTGTCACCTTCGCCATGCCCGCCTATGCCGGCTGGGGACTGACGGCGGATCGTGCCGAAGGCGCGGTGGCGACAGCCGCTCGTTCTCGTCGCGGACGTCATGTCAGCATAGACGAATTTGCCGACGCAGCGCTCCTTCAATATTCCCGCTACGTCGATCCAGTCTCGCGCAGCCCGATCACTGCGGAACAGGCCGTCGAGCGGCTCCTTGCATGGCGTAGCCGCGCCCGCTCGCTTTCCGGCCGTTACCTTTGCGTCAATTTCTCGCTCCACAAACGGGCGGTCATGCGCCGCTATCTGACTAGCCCTCGATCGCAGATTCGGTTTGTGACCAATCCGACCGCCGCCGAAATCCAGAATGCCGACACGATCGTCCTTTGGGGAAATGCGAGCCCGCCGGAGGACCACATCATGCGAAAGCAAGGCAAGCGATTGCCAATCATCCGGGTCGAAGACGGTTTCATCCGCTCTTCCGGCCTCGGCAGCTCGCTTGTGCCTCCATCCTCGCTTTGCTTCGATGATCAGGGTATCTATTTCGACGCCTCCGCGCCAAGCCAGCTTGAGACGATCCTGAATAAGACGGTCTTCGACGAAGCGCTGCTGGCGCGGGCGCAGCGCTTGCGGCAGGCCATCGTCTCCATGGGCATTACCAAATACAATCTGCCGCCGCAGCCGGCACCGGATTATCGCGACCTGGCCAAGGGCCGCACCATCGTTCTGGTGGCCGGACAAGTTCCGAACGACGCCTCTCTGCGCTTCGGCAAGGCACGTCACCCATCCGATGTCGAGCTGCTGAAGGCCATCAGGCGCGCGAGGCCGAAGGCGTTCATCATCTATAAACAGCATCCGGATCTTCTGGCAAAGGCGGTCGGTCGCCATCCGCCGCCATCCCCTCCTCCGCAAGCTGCCGATCTCGTTATCGGCAATGTCGATCTGGACAATCTCCTCGGTGTCGTCGACGAAGTTCATGTCGCAACGTCGCAGATCGGGTTCGAGGCGCTGCTGCGGGAAAAGGAGGTTTGGTGTCATGGCCTGCCCTTCTACGCCGGCTGGGGCCTCACGCACGATACGGTCGTCTCCTTGAGGCGCAAGCGCATGTTAACACTCGACGCGCTCGTTGCAGGCACCCTCATCCTCTATCCGCGATACTGGTCGAACATCACCGATCTTCCCTGCGAGGCGGAAGACATCGTCGCCGAACTTTACCGCGCCCGCCAGGGTATGGCCCCCAATCCATCGCGCCGCCGCTGGCTGGCGCAGGCCATTCACATGATCGAGGCGCGAAAATCATGACGAAGCCCGTCGTTATGGATATTTCGCGGTTGATGGAGCGGGCGCATAGCCCGACTCCAACGGGCATAGATCGCTACGAACTTCATTATGCAAACTGGCTGAACGAGCGCCGCAAGCGGACGAGGCCAACTAATCTCGATGGCTTTCCCGAACCATCCTGGTTCGTCGAAACCGGACACAACAGCGCCATTACCGTTCCATCCGAACGGGCTGACAGGCTGGTCTCCATCCTCAACAGTCGCTGGGCGGCGAAGGAAATATCGCCCTCACAGGCCGCGCTTCTCGATCGCATCTTTGCCGCCATCGATGGCAAGATCCGGTGGCAGGCTGCAGCGGAAGTAAAGGCGGGTGAGGCACATACACAGACGCTGCGCAAGATCGCCCATGCCGTCGTCAACCACTTTGCCCATGGGTTGATGCTGCCGGACAAAGCCTCCTTCGTCCACGTATCACACAGCCGGCTGGAGCGGACCTCCGCCTTTTCCTGGCTCGGCGAGACCGACCGGAACGGCGTCTTCTATGTCCACGACCTCATTCCGCTGTCGCATCCGGAATTCGTCAGACCAGAAGAGCCGGAACGGCACCGCCGCCGTATGGAGACGGTGCTGAAACACGCATCGCTGGTACTCTGCAACTCTCAGGTAACGGCGCGCGCTCTGCGCACTTTCGCCCAGGAGAGCGATAAGACGCTTCCCTCGATCGCCGTGTTGCCGCCCGGCGTCGAGCAGTGCTTCCTGTCACCACCGACGGACATGGCGCGCCCGCGAATGCCGTATTTCGTGACGCTCGGAACGATTGAGCCGCGCAAGAACCACATTCTGTTGCTGCACCTGTGGCAATACCTCGCCGAACGCGACGGACCGATGGCTCCGCGGTTGGTGATCGTCGGCAAGAGAGGGTGGGAAAACAGCCACATTCTGGCAATGCTGGAACGATGCCCGGCGCTGCCGGGGCTGGTTATCGAGGTACCTGGCCTGGAGGATGCCGCACTGGCGCAGCTGGTCGGCGGCGCGGCCGCGCTTCTCGCCCCCTCTTTCACGGAGGGCTACGGCATGCCTGTCGCCGAGGCGATCGCACTCGGCACACCGGTCGTTGCCTCCAGCATCAGCGCCCATCGGGAGGCCGCGGCCGGCCAGCCGGCCATCTTCCTCGATCCGCTTGATGGGCTGAGCTGGAGAACTGCGCTCGATATGATCGCCACCTCGCCACAACGCCGAACCAGGCCGAGCGCCGTAAGCGGATGGGACACGCATTTCGACGATTTGGAGACGCTGATCGACACTGATCCCTCCGCTCGGCGCCACGCGGCCCAAAGGGCCTTGCGGCGGCTCGACAGAGCATCACCGTCGGCGGCGTTGCAGTGATCATCGCTTGGCGGGGGGAGGCAACAATGCAGGCGCAAGACAGCAACAAGGCAGATCAGGATCATCAGGAAAACGAGGGAGCAGCGAAGTGACAAGTTTCTACGACATAGAGAACTGCTATAAATTCATCCTCGGCCGGACGATGAATGAGGATGAGCGCAATGTCATCGGGCAGAATCTGCTGCAACTGACGGACATTTCGCTAGACGAACATCGTCGACGTTTTCTCAGTTCCTACGAATTCCATCAGCGCCACAGCGAATTGCTGTTCGATAATTTCGTGCCGAAGTCGCTTGTTGTTCTATTCGAGACAAAGTACAATTTTAAATTGTATCTCGATCTGCGCCAGTATCACATATCCTTTGGCATCATGAGCGGGGAGTACGAGAAGTTCGACGTCGACCTCGTCAAGGCCATCCTGCCCGAAACCGGACAGTTCATCGATGTCGGTGGCAATGTCGGATACTACTCGCTCTCCATCGCGGCCAATCCGCCATTCAAGGGAACGGTCCTTGCCTTCGAGCCTCTGCCGAAGCTTTGGGATCTGTTCAACCGGTCGATTTTGGAAAACGGCTTTGAAGGCCGCGTGAGCGTCCGGCAGCTCGCCCTCGCCGACGCTCCGGGGGAACTCCAGCTGAACAATGCCGAAGACACAGTCAATGCAGGCGCGACACGGCTGATAACGAATTCGTCCGGCACCAGGGTCGGCCGCATGACCAAAGTCGAGACACTCGATCGCGTCGTCGGCAACCTGCGGCCCGATGTCATGAAGGTCGATATCGAGGGTGCCGAGGGCCTGTTCCTGAAGGGCGCACAAAGAACCCTTTCGGCACACAAGCCCTCGCTGTTGATGGAGATCAACCGCGACATGCTCTCCGTTCTGTCGAAAACGACGCCGGGCGCGATCCATCACCAGCTCTCGGAACTTGGCTACCGCATCTGGAACAGCGCCCAAGATAGGTTGACGCGGATGACAACGCCGGAGGAACTCGACTTGAATTTTCAGGTCGGCACCGTTGCGAACATTCTGGCGGTTCACGATGAGCGTGCGGAGAGCACCAACGAAAGCCTCCAGCAGCTTGGACTGACACTGGGGATGGCGAAGCCCAAAAAGCAGCGACAGCGGGAGGTGGCACTCTAGCCCTAGCCCCCGGCCGTACGGGCTCCGGCATGAAGCGCCGGCATGCCCGGTTCAAATACGGAGACATGATTGAACAAGCGGATCAACAACATAGATGATATCGCCTATTACGGCTCGTGCCCGAGCGAGGAATTCGTCGCCCATGCGTTTCCGAGCAGCAGGGTCGCCTTCTTTTGCTACGGCATCAACATCGCCAGCTTCATGGACGAACGAAAGGCCAGCATCAGGGCGATCTCCGGATGGCCGGAGCCGATCAGAAAGAAGTTGCAGTTCGAAGCACGCAAGGGCTTTCGCGACCGGCTGAAGCAGGCCGCGCCGAAAACACTCGTCGTTGATTTCAGCCGCATCACCCGCGCCTCGCTCATGCGCCACGGGAACACCTTGCTGACAGTGCCCTACGAGCTACTGGAGGCCAGCCCGGACCTGCAGCGGCAGGCCTTCGGCATCTTCAAGATCGTCCCTTTTGGCAGTCACGAATTCTGGACGCTGGTGATCGAGGCGATGCGGACGTTCAGCGATTTCGTGAATGAGGAACTTCCCGGCACGGAATTGATCCTGCTCGACGTTCCGCCGACAGCCGACTATCGTGGCACGCTCATCGACAGCAATACCTACATGATCGATTTCTGCCGCTGGCAGATGCGCTATCCTATGTCGCGCATGCTCGTCGACTTCTGTCTGGAGCATATCGAAAGCAGCCGGGTATTGACCCCCTCCATCGATCTCTACTCCGACGACACCGCGCTCTACGGGCCTGCGCCGATGCACTATTCAGCCGAGATCTGGAAGGAGATCGCCCGGCGCTTCCATGCGGATGGCGGTTTCGGGGGACTGCCGCGTTCAAGCGACCTAGTTTCGATCCTCACCAATTATTCCGGTCTCATGGAGGCGTTCACCAGGACAGCCTTGTCGAATCCAAATCTCTATCGGTTCAGCCTCGATATTCTGCATGGGGCGCTGCCCTATCTTTTTGCAAAAATCAGCAGTCCCGCCCACAGCCATTTCGGCGATCCGATCGACTCCCACGACGTCGTCGCGGCCTTTCGCTGGATATTGGGGCGCGAGCCGGAATCGGCGGAAACCTTCCTCAATCACTATGCGCTGCCCAACCGGCGCGAGCTACGCGAAACGCTGCTGCGTTCCTTCGAATTCCAGAGCCAGGCGCCCCACTATGCCAAGCTATAGCGCGGTCACGGGCCGGAAAATCGCCCTCTCATTCGAACTTGATGTGATTGCGCGCCATGTTGACGAGGCAAAGCCCGATAGCAGTCGTGAACACGCAGCATTTGAAGAGATAGCCGACATCGAAGAAGGTCTGCGCGGTATCCCCGAAAACGCCGGCGCGAAAAAGTTCGAAACAATGGACGGTGGGAACGTAGAGCGCCAACTTCTGAAGGCCGCTCGGCAGCCAGGCGACCATGAAGAACATGCCGCAAATCGGCAGCGTCAGATATTGGAACGGCGGAATGAACTTTTCGACGAACTCGAACCGCTCCGAGCCGGCTGCAAAGATGAGGCCGACCGCAAAGGAAAACCAGGCCATGAACAGCCAGCCGGTCAAAAGCAGGCCGAGGTCCTGATAGGGCGGAATGAAACCGGCCAGACGCGCGGTGGTGTAGACCACGATGAGGGCCGCGGTCGTGCCGGCAATCTCCAGAAGCGCGCGGGCGACAAGCGCGTCAGCGAGACGGATCTGGCGATGATACATGAGCGGCAGATTCTGGCGCAGGCACGAAACGGCGTGACCGCTTATGTGGCGCCAGAGCGTCAGGGGCATGTAACCGCTCAGAACGAAAGCGGCGACCGTCAATCCGTGTGCTTCGTGATGAAGCAGCGTCCACATGACCATGACGCCTGTCGTCAGAATCATCGGCTCGAGCGCGAGCCAGAGAAAACCGATGTTTTCGCGCCCGTAACGGATGAGCATCTCGCGCATGATGAGCGCACCGAGAACGCGCCCCTGGATCTTCAATCCGGTTATGAACAGCGAGCCACGACCGGAATTTATCGAGACGTCATGCATGCGGCAGCCTCCTGTTCGTCGTCCCATCGGCATCGAGCGACGATCCAACGATACCGGCGAAGGCCTCTCGCTCAATTTTCATTGCGTCGAACTTGGACAATTACCGCCGAGGACGCAGCAACATTGATGTGCAATGGCTTGCATCCATCAGGAAAGGCGCCGTCATGGCTTTGATAGACTCCGAAACCCAAGGCAAGGTGGCGGATGCCGAGAACAAGCGACAGCCTCTGCGCCGGAGACTTGTGCGATCGATCGTCAGGCCGGCAAAGTCCGGCAAACAACGCAAGCGTTCCAAGCGACTAGGCGTCTACTGGTTGGTCGTCATCGCCCCTACCCTTGTCGTCAGCGCCTACTACGCATTCGTCGCCGCCCCGATCTACGTCTCGGAGGCGTCTTTCGTCGTCCGCATGGCGGCCCCGCCATCGTCCAACGCCTTCGGCTCGCTGTTGCAGAATAGCGGTATAACTCGTTCGCAGGACGATACTTTCTCTGTGCAGGAGTATATCCGCTCTCGCCAGGCACTGAAGGAGCTTGGCCTGAAGCTTCCCGTGCGCGCGATCTTCGGCAGTCCACAGGCCGATTGGCTGACCCGCTTTCCACGCTTCTGGGAAAGCAACAGCGAGGAAGAACTTTATGGCTATTACTCCGACCGCGTCTCGGTCATCCACAACGACACGACCGGCATCACGGTATTGCGCACGACCGCCTTTCACGCGCAGGACGCTGCCGACCTGAATTCCACATTGCTGGCGCTTGGCGGCGATCTGCTCGACCGCTTAAACGACCGTGCCCGCGGTGACGCTGTTCGCTTCGCCGATAGCGAGGTGCAGGAGGCTCAGCGGCGGGTGATAGATGCACAGCGAAACATAACGGATTTCAGAAACAAGGAACTCATGATCGATCCGAACGCCAGTTCCATGTCGATGATCGATCTCATCAGCAATTTGACGGCCGAGCTCGCGACAACGCGGGCGCGGCTTGCCGAAATGCGCAAGACCGCGCCCGACAGCAGTTCCATCCCATTTCTGACGAGCCAGATTGCCGCGCTGGAGCAGCAGATCGAGAATGAACGAACCAAGATGGTCGGCTCCGACAATTCCGTCGCGCCCAGGATTGCGGATTACGAAAGTCTCGTGCTGATGCGGGAATTTGCCAACAAGGCGCTCGTTGCTGCTCTCGATGCGCTGGAAGCCGCCAGAGGCGATGCACGCCGCCAACAACTCTATCTCGAGATCATCGTTCCCCCGCAGATGCCCGACGAGGCAGAAATGCCCTATGCGCTCAAGAATATTCTGGTCGTCTTCCTGTCCCTGAGCCTTGCCTACCTGCTCGGCTGGTTGATGGTGACGGCCATCAAGGATCACGAAAGCGGCTGATCCTGCCGCAGCCTCCGTCGGGCCCGAACCTATCGATCAGGATATCAGTCGGGATGCCAGAAGCAGGTATAGATCTCCGCCATACAGGCGCGGATCTCACGACCGGTAATCGAATCCGCGGTGACATGGCCATAGACGTCGAACTCCGCGTCGCGCGCACGGATATAATATCGCAGAGCCGCTTCGATATCCCGCATGGCTTTGTAGAGATGGGCCGTCTGGATCTCGACATCGATCACCGCGGCGGCATCGAGGTTCTGCGCATATTGGCGATAGACATCGTAGAGCCGCAGCGCTTCATCAAAATCTCCGGCCTCCTTCGTCACGTTCGCATAGACCGCAATCAGGTCGATTTCACCATCCGTGTCTACGAGATCACGCAGTTGCGCTCGTGCCTGCGGCCAGCGCCGCGACTGGATCAGTTCCATGGCATTCTGGCGTTTGCGCTCTACATCGACGCGCGAAAGCCGAAGGCGCGCCGTCTCCAGATGGCCGGCGATATCCGCATTGCCGGGCGCAAGCGCATGGGCGCGTTCGTACCATTGAAGCGCGGCCTCCGGCTCGTTCATTTTGTTGTAGAGATGGCCAAGCTGCAGGTGGATGTCGACATCGTCGGGCTCTTCCTCAAGGAAGTGCCGATAGGCTTCCAGCGCAGCTTCGAAATCCCCATTCTCCTTATGGGCATGGCCGAGCTGCACGAGCAACGATATTCGCGCCGGATATTGCTCCACGGCCTGCTCATAATGGAAGGCCGCGGTTGCCCAATCCCGTCTGTCGCGCGCGGCATCTGCCTCGGCCAGCACGTTGACCGGTGCGCGAGTTTCGGCCGCCGCATTCCCCTGGCCGACGCGCAGAAGCGTCGATGCAAACCGCAGCTCCCGCCTCATGGCACACGCCGCATGGAAATGTTTCGGGGACGCAGCCAGCGGTCTTCCTGGGCGCGTTCGTGAATGCGAACACGCAGCTCGATGAAGCGATGCTCGCGCTTGACGGTCATGCATACGGTTCCCGAAAACGAGCCGACAAGCGTTATGGCCTGCAGAAAATCGAGACCGGAATTGGCGACGATTTCGATATCGAGCTTGGCCGCCTGCGGTTGGATCAGATCGAGATCCAGCAGCCATTCGCCTTCCGCAAAACTGCGCTTAGGACCCGTCAGCAGCCAGCCAGCTTGCACACGCCAGTTACCATCATCGATCTGCAGAGGCTGACGCAGCAGATCGGGTGCGATCATCCAGCCGATATTCTCGACCTCGCGAACGAACACGAGCATTGCCTGCCCGTCCGGGCTGACCAGCAGTCCCGACGGCGAGATGTTTGCGTTGGATAGATCAGAACCTTCACGCTCGCTGCCATAATCATCGGGCAACAGCGTATCCCAATAGGCAGTCTGTCCATCCCGGCGCGCGATGGCGACGATCCGCTTCACAACGGCCGTTCGAGTGAGGACGCCACGCCGGAGATCGAATTCTAGCCCCAGGCGTTCGGCCGATGTCGGATCGCGCCCGCAAATCCGCGAGAAGGCATAGCGCAGGAAAGCCGCATCATCCTCTTTTGCGAAACGGACGAAATTCTCGACCATGGCGAACTGATCCGGTTCTCGGCGCAGCGCATGCACGCCGGAAAGGCCGCTCAGCGACAATGGTACGGGCCGCCGCGCCTTCAGCGCGTCAACCACGCGCAGCCGATTGGTGCCGCCGCGAATGGCGTTCGCAAGCGACAGGCGATCGTCCTCGGTCAGATCGATCTCCGTCAGGTCCAACGCCTTTGCCCAGGCATCGACGAAGGATTCTGCCGGCAGGGAGAAGACGTCTTTGGGCAGGACACTCAAGGGCTGTCTATGCAACTCGGCGATGGTCAATGTTGCCCTCCAACATCTTTTCGATGGCTGTTACATGCCGCGCGGCAGTGCGCGGATAGGAATACCAAAGCGCCGCCTGGCTGCGATCGCGATCCAGCATCGCCAGCAGGGAGGAACTTTGCGCAAGGCTGACGAGCGCCTCCGCAATACAGTCTATCTCGGTGCTTTTGACGACATGACTGATCGGCCACAGGTCACGCAGAACCTGTGAACGGGAGCACAGAAGCGGGCGATTGACGCTCATTGCTATACGAGCCGCCCCGGTCGCCGTTTCACTCGAATGACCATAGAGGAATGAGAGCAGATCGCAGGTCATCAGCTCGCGACGCAGTTCTCCTTCGGAAATGAAATCGAAACGCGCTATGACCTTGTCGGATAGTCCGAGGTAGACGATCAGATTTTCGATCATGGCTCGCATCGCCCGAGATTCGTCGTTCGCGACCACGCAGTTGAACAGTTTGAGGCGAAGTCTCGGCTCGTAGTTCAACGCTTCCGCGAAGGCCAATACGAGACGGTCGATATTCTTGTGGGGCATCAGGAACCCGAAGGTGCCGATGGTAAAATGCGAGGGGTCGGGTGCCGGAGCGTCTTCCGGCGGCAGGAGAACACCGTGCGGCATGACAATTGGGTTCGGATGCCCCGCGGCTGAAAGCGCTGCCGCGTCCTCCGCCGAATGCACGAAGACCATGTTGAACGCGCGGGTCCAGTCCAGTGTCCCCCCGCGCAACGTCTCCTTCACGCTGTGCATGGTCAGCACACGCAGCCGATGAGCGGTCGCCGCCATCGGCTGGATGAGCAATTCCATGTCCGGCGTCGAGAAGTGGCCGGGATGATGTTGCATCCAAAGGACCTCGCCACGCCCCTGCTCCAGGCGCCCCGCCAGCCGCTTGAGCGAAGCAAGATCGTAGCCCCACAGGCGCGATATGCTGCGTGGTGCAGTCTCGGTGGTATGCGGAGGCGTTTCTGGCAAGGCATCGTCCATGATCCGCCGCGCGAAGATGTGATCGATCCTGCCTTCGAATGCAGGCGTGCCGTAGAGATGCTGCGCGTAGGTGGCAATGCCGCACTGCTGCTGCCAGGAAGAAATAAGATCGATCGTCCAGTTCCGCCGCGCTTCGGCCGCGACCGGCGCAGATTTGGCAAGGGCGGCCAGCGTGCGGATAGCGACCGATCTCCAGCTGAAATGTGCTTTCAACAGTGCTTTGGCTCGCTCTGTCCGGCTGCGCGCCTCGTCGGGGCGATCAAGCACAGCGCGCATCTGCGTCCCAAGATGCTCCACGGACGGTTCGGCCCACAGGCTATGGGAACCCGCGACATGGGCCTGTGAGGCCGACATGTGGCAATCGACCAGCCAGGCCGTGCTGGGGCGGCAGAAATCGAGCTGGCCGCTGTAATTCGTGGTGACCACCGGAATGTCGAGCAGCATGGCTTCCGCCAGAGGTAGGCCGAAGCCCTCCCCTCTACTCGGCGCTACCAGCATCGCAGCCGAGCGATAGAGCGCACGCAGTTGGCTCGCATCATAGTGCTCGTCGATGATCGTGATGGGCGGCGCATCGGCAAGCCGGCCCCGTCGTTCGGCAAGAACCGACGCCGAGATGTTGTTCGGATTCGGAAACGTCTTGATGACCAGTTCGACCGGATCATCCGCGCGGAAGCTGCGCAGGAACGCATCGATCAGGACATCAATGCCCTTGCGGGGAAAGCAGGAAGACACATGCAGGATGCGCCGGCGGCCGGTTTCAGGCAGAGGGCACGGCACATCGTCAGCAATTGCCGAAAGATGATCGCAGCCATTGCCCGTGACTTCCACCGGTAACGTCACCCCGGAGCGCTCGAAACTGTCGTGCACGAAGTTCGAAATCACCGTCACGAGGTCGAGATCATGATTAAAGCGATCCACGAGATATTGCGGAAATTCAAGCTCTTCCCAGGCAAAAGCCACATAGGCGTTCTGCCGGCCGACCATATTGTGCGTCACCGGCGGCCAAGTGTTCCGCAGATGGATATCGAATGTCTCGTTGAAGGGATAATCATCGCGCATTCGCCGCATGATATCGGTGGCGGCCGAGAGGGTTGCATCGCCCTGCCACTCGTCTTCCGCGGTGTGGCAGGTCAGATTGACGCCCAAGTCGATGAGCGCCTGCGCGAGATGGCGATTGACAATCGCTAGGCTGTAATCGCCTTTGAACACGCCGTCGAAGAAAACTGTCTTGCCGGAAAATTTCTCGATCAGCGAGCGTTCGTCGATGCGAGCCGCATCAAGCGAGTAAGGCGAAGCAGTATCGTCATGACGCATTCATGACTCCCAGACACCGGAGGCAGACAAATGGCGATGGCCAACACGCAAATTCGAAGACGCGTGATCAAACGGATGACGAAAACCCTGTCTCGCACCTATCGCCGGCTTCGATACGGGCGGCCGTCGCCGCCCGTACCTCGATGCTCTGCACTTATTGTCAGGATGCTGCGGCTTCTCGAACGAGATAACCCATTTCCTCGGCACGCTTTTCGAGCGATACGCGGGCCTGCTCAAGCACCTTGCCCGCATAGACCGGCGGATAGCACCAATCGTTCCAGGTCCGCGTTGCCGCATTTGGAAACGCGCCGAACCTCAACACGCCCGGCTCGAGGAAGGACATGCGCCCACCGAGATCGAGATAGGTCTCGGTCTGCGCACCTTCGGCGAGGATGATGGAATGCTGTTCCAACTCGATGTGATAATATTCGAAGGGTGCCAGCGTCGCTTCCTGGGTGATGGTCGTCCCATTGATCAGGAATTTGGCCGGAATCAGCGATTCCTCCAGGAACATGCAATGATCGGGAGAGACGTAGAGATCGCGGGAAGGAACGTTTTCCGCAATGGCGCCCGCCTGAATCTTTACAGGCAGCGTATCACGCGGCTTGTCGATCGCCTTGGGATCGATCCGCCGCCGGCCGACCCATCTGATTTCCGCCACGCCATTATGCGTGACGACGAGATCTCCGACCCGCAGATCCTCGACCTGAATATCGCCCTGCGGCGTATGAATGAGGGTCCCGCGCAGGAAGCAGCTCGTGAATGTGAGAGTGTTCGTGCCTGCATCGAAACTGTATGTGACACCGGCAGGGATGGTGTAGGAGCCGAGAGCGACGGGCAGCCCCAGCACCGTCTCATTGAAGGTTACGGTGTTGCCTACCTGGCTCACGCTAGTCGCGCCAGCGACTTCGATTCTGTCGCCGTTTTGAACATTAAGGACGTTCGGAGGCGTCGACAGGTTCAAATTGACGCCGCCGGGATTGTAGACGAACAGGCCAGTTCCGTTGGCGCTCGCAAAATCGACGGTGACGCCGTTCAGCAGTCCGATGTTGAGCGTGCTCGCATCGACGGTGATGCTGGACCCCGCGCCAATCCCGTAAGTGTATGTCGAGCCAGCGGCGATATTCGCAAGGCTGGCATTGATTGTAACGTTGGCGCCGTTGATGGCATCAATCGTCGTACTCGAAACCGCGCCTGTGCCAACGAGATTGCTGATATTAACGTTTACACCATCAACTACCACCGTGCCGTTGGAAACCAGATTGAGCTGGATCGTATCCGTCGACGTACCAGCATTACTGCTGTTGATCGTCGTGGTACCGTTATTCACAAGGTTGATGCCAATCAAAGCCATATGATTTTCCTCTCCGGTTCAGATTTAAAGCTTATCTTTCCGAGAAGCCGACCGTCAGAACTTGTAGTTCAAGCCGACCCGAATGGCGTGGAAGTCGGAACTGGCCTTCGTCGACAGTGCATCTCCGCCCACGTTGTAGCCACCAAAATCCACATATTGATATTCCAGCTTTGCGGTTATGTGGTCGGTGAAGGCGTGTTCGACACCAGCCCCCACGGTCCAGCCAGCCCTGGTCTTGTCGTCATCGAAACTGCCGACACCTGCGACAGAACCCTTGTAGTTGATATGACCATAGGCAAGACCGCCGGTACCGTAGAACAGCGTCCTGTCATACGAATAGCCGATACGCGGGCGCAATGTGCCGTACCAGTCGATCTTGGACGACGCGCTTGCCGTGCCAGTATTGAAGGAATCGTTGATATCGCCGCCCTGAAAATCGGTTTCGAGACCGATCACCCAGTTGTTGTCGATCTGATAGTTATAGCCAATCTGGCCACCGCCGATGAAACCGGAGCCGTCAAGCTTGCCATATCTACCAAGATAGTTTCCGAAGGAATGGAAGCCGACGTCGTCGTTGCCGCCAAAGGCACCACCGGCGTTCACACCGACATAGAAACCGGTCCAGGAAAATACCGGCGTCGTTTCGACGGGAGCCTCAGGCGGCGTGGAGACGGCAAGATCCGCCGCATAGCCGGCACTCGCTGCGACCGTCATCAGCAGGAAAACGGTAGATCCCAAAAACTTGCGCATTCGAAAACTCTCCTCGAAGGAATTCGCGATTCAACATGTAACTTGCGAAAGTTCACGCTGAAGCCATAATATAGGCGCGATTATCTCTGTAAATACGTGATTGCTAATAAATATTTCCAAAATGTATGCTTTATTTGTACAATTCTGTCGCAATATGTATTGAGAATATACTGCTTCTATACCGATGGAATCTCCAAGAGCGGCGCGTTTCATGCCCTTCGGAGCATGAGCCGTTGGACCGGGATGAATGGAGCGACATCGTCGGGATGCGGAATGTGGACAAAGCAGGCCAAGGTAATTTCGCATCTCGACGGGAAGCTGCCGGTTCCAGGGACTTCGGCATGACGTAATCAAACGTGAGGTGTCGTTTTCAATATAGACAGGAAACGCCCCCTTCTTCAGGCTTTAAGCGCCACTGCAGATATCGATCTGCTGCGCTGGGAGGCCCGACGGGGCGGACCTTTGAAGGAACGTCGGGTCTCCCAACGGCACGAAAGCCCACCTCTCACCGATCTCATGCGAAAGCGTCGCCGACCGCCGCGCGGCACAATACACTCCCATGTGTCTTGCTGACGGCCCCCCCAACGGGTTCAAAACACGACTTAGACCCGTTGCTTGGCCGTAGCGTTTTTAGACAAACTCCATGCCGGCGTTACCAATCAGCTTACTGTGAAATCGGCTTTCCGGCGCCAGACGCAATCAGGCTTCTCCCGTCGCTTTGTGTATGGACGGAGTAGCGGTGGCGGGCCACATCTTTGGAACTATCGCAACCGCCAATTTGCGATGGTCGGGAGGCCCGGTCGCCTTGCTTCAAGGACCGGTCGGGCCTCCTCGATGTGCCAGTCGCGAGTTTCGATGGACATCAGCTTTTCCAGCAAATCAATAGACGGGCAAACGTCCGTAGCCGCCAGGCTGCGCAAGTCGAGAGATTTTGAAGGTATCAGGGAGTTACGCGCATGCCAGCTGCCTTCGCCGCATTGACGAGGGCTACTCGAACCTGTTCGGGGGAAGTTTTGCCTTTTACGCTGTCGATACAGGCTTGCAACGCCTCTTCGAAGGCGTCTCCATAGCGTACAGGCCATTCCGTGGTAAGGCATTCGATGGCTTGCGCAACGGAATTGACGATACGAACCTGCTCATCGCCCTGCAACGAGATCCCGATCGGTACGAAGTCTAGCGCTGCGCGATCAATTGATGCCTCTGGCTGCGGTGTCTGATCCTGGTCATCGGCATTTACCGATTTTGCGTTTCGCCGCCACATCACCAACCTGGAAAGCAATGACATGTCACGAGCAATTTCGCCCGACATCGTCACTTCTCCTGCACGGCCCAGATTGCCATCATCCTCTTCATGCGGCTCGTGCGGCAAAGCTGCACGACCATCCATATTCGTCGAAGGGCTGCTAACTTCGGGGGGAGCCAAGCCAATCAATTGCGTGTCGACATTCAGCTCGACATCTGAAGTCTTATCATTCTGCCCCATGCCCATATGTCCCGACAAGCGACACCAAACCCACCCCAGCACGGGCCTGCATAGTCGCTATATGCTGCATCAAAAAAGTACTACTAAACAAAAAGGTAATCGAGATTGCCAGATTAAAACTTTGAAACGAGTTTGACCAGTATCGCGACAACAGAAAGCGCAAATACTCCTAAAACGCCCTGATACTGGCTTATTTTCAATGTATAGATATGAGGGTTTTCGCCTAAAAAGCCGGAAGATGGCCCTATGATCGCTGCCAAATTTCTTCCAGTCTGCGTAAGCTTGATTATCTATAATTGCAAACCATGAAGCAAAAGGGCCTATTATCCATCCAGGATTGCAGCTTGCTGCAATTCACTCCCTCAATGCTTCTTCGATGAGACATCGCCCGCGCGATGTGAGTGGACGAGCACGCAGAAGGCACGATGGAACTCGTTATGATTGCAATCGTTCACATGCGAAGCCTATGCGAGCGACTCACGCGGAGATTCAAAGGGGCGCACCGAAGTGCGCCGCCTGTTCAAACGATGAAGAAAGTCGATGGCGGAACCTGCAATGCGGTGGCAATGCGGCGAAGTTTCGCCGGATCAGCCTCGGCACCAGCCTCGATTTCAGTAATTTCCTCACTGGTGAGGCCACACGTTTCGGAGAGATCGTCAATCGTGTAACCGATGGCTTCCCGCGCCTGCCGCACGGCAGCAGCGATCTCACCATCAGGAACGGTAGAAGCCTTTGAACTATCGATATTGTTTGGAGTAATGGACATGAAATTTCTCCTTCCAACGTCCGCCGGCCAAATCGTTGCCGGGTGAAGGCAGCTATTGCAGCCATGAGGCATCTCGGCCTAAACAGACGCGGCCGAACGCTGCGTCAATATAGGCATCAATGCGGCGAGGGCAAGCACGCAAGCGCATAGCTGCCAAGCGCCTGGCTCTCGGCTCGTTTCGCGTCTTAATATTCTGTGATAGCGACAACACGTCACGGTTACGGAATAACTGAACGCCCCCAAACCTTATTTGCTGCGAAGTTTCCACCCTTCAGGAAGCTCCGCAGAAGAAAGACAATGCCGTCTGCCCGGCAAAATCACTTCTTGCCTTTTGCCTTACGCAGCTTCCGCTCGGCCGCAAGCAAGAGCCCTTTGAGCTCAGGCTCGCGCACGCGACTGGCGGCCTCGATGAAGGAAACCCATTCGAGGCGGCGCTGGCCTCGCTCCGGAAAATCCTGAAGCATCTGGTCGACCTCCAGAAGATGCAGCCCGACGATACAGGGAACGCGATTGCCGTCGGCGAGCTGCTTCAGATAGGTGAAATAGCCAAAGGGCTTCTTCTTCACCTTGCCGCGTACGCCGGCCTCCTCATAAGCCTCTATGGCAGCGACCTCATGCGGCTTCTTGCCCTTGATCGGCCAACCCTTGGGCACGACCCACCTGCCGCTTTCCCGGCTGGTGACGACGAGCACTTGCGCATCAACGCACTCCGGCGCCTTCCTGTAACAAATGGCGGCGTATTGTTCATGGAAACGGCCGTGCAGCAGCTCATCCGCATGGGAGGCAAGTTCGGACAGAAAACTCTCCGAACGCCTCAGGGCCTTTTGTTGTGCTGACGATGAAGAACCCATGCGCGGCTACTCGCGACACGGTCGATCGACGCAAATGCCCCCTGGGACCGGCTGACCTGCGCTCACGAAAATTGTCTGTGACACGCTGCCCTCCCTCCGCTTACGGCTCGCCCGAAATTCACAACTGTCAGTATGATGCTGTGAGCCGTTGCGGTGACAGTTTTATGAAGGCCGCTGTTGATGACGTGGCCTGATTGGCGGCCACTACCCCCAACACAAAACAGTGATTGCGCCATGCAGAAACGGAAAACGGCCCCGCTGGGGGCCGTTTCATGCTTGGGAGAATGTGGCGAAGCTTATTCAGCAGCCTGCAAAACAGGCACCTCTATTTCTTCGCTCAATTGCCCCGCCATGGCGGCGGCAAACTTGGTCTGGTCAAGCTCGTTTTCCCAGCGCGCGACAACGATCGTGGCAACCGCATTGCCGACGAAATTGGTCAGCGCGCGGCATTCCGACATGAAGCGGTCGATGCCGAGGATGAGCGCCATACCGGCGATCGGAACCGAAGGCACGACGGCAAGGGTTGCGGCAAGCGTGATGAAGCCGGCGCCGGTGATGCCCGCGGCACCCTTGGAGCTCAACATGGCGACGAGCAGCAGCAGGATCTGGTCACCGAACGACAGCGGCGTGTCGGTCGCCTGTGCGATGAAGAGCGCAGCCAGTGTCATATAGATGTTGGTGCCGTCGAGATTGAAGGAATAGCCCGTCGGGATGACAAGGCCGACGACGGAGCGCTTGCAGCCGGCGCGTTCCATCTTGTTCATCAGGCCGGGAAGAGCGGCTTCCGATGAAGACGTGCCAAGCACCAGCAGCAATTCTTCCTTGATGTAGCGGATCAGCGCCAGGATCGAGAAGCCGTTGTAGCGGGCGACGGCACCCAGCACGACGAGCACGAACAGTAGCGACGTGGCATAGAAGGTGCCGATCAGGAAGGCGAGATTGGCAATCGTGCCGATGCCATATTTGCCGATGGTAAAGGCCATGGCACCGAAAGCGCCGATCGGGGCGAATTTCATCAGCAGCGCAACCATCCGGAAGATCGGCGTGGTCAGTGCCTGCAGGAAGTCGACGACCGGGCGGCCACGCTCTCCGACCGCGCCGAGCGCGATACCGAAGACGACCGAAAAGAACAGCACCTGGAGAATGTCGCCCTTGGCGAATGCGCCGACGATCGTGTCCGGAATAATGTTCATCAGGAAGCCTACGACCGAGGCGTCATGGGCCTGTGCCGCGTAATTGTTGACGGCCTTGGTATCCAGCGTTGCCGGATTGATATGCATGCCGGCGCCCGGCTGCACCACGTTGGCAACGATGAGACCGATGATCAACGCCAGGGTCGAAAAGGTCAGGAAATAGATGAACGACTTGCCGACGACGCGACCGAATTTCTTCAAGTCCGACATGCCGGCAATGCCGGTCGTGACCGTCAGGAAGATGACGGGCGCAATGACCATGCGCACCAGCTTGATGAAGGCATCGCCAAGCGGCTGCAACGAGGTGCCGAGCTGCGGATAATAGTGACCGAGCAGGATGCCGGCGGCGATGGCGGTGAGAACCTGCACGTAGAGGTGCCGATAGAAAGGAAGCTTGACGCGCGTTTCCGCGGCAGCGATGGGAGCAATCATGATGTCCTCCGTTAAGCCCAACCGATCTCTCGGCCCTCCGGGCGACGACTAGAATTCAACAGCCTCCGACTGTTCCGTTCTTCCCTGCAACGGCCGTGCCAAATGGGCGCCTTCATTTTAACACATTGCTTTCGTTGAATTTTAATTCATGCCGCCAATCGAAAGGCATCGACGCGTGCGGTAATCCGCACAGATGGAATTGCGGCTCGCGCGAAATCATGCACAATGCGGTGATGCTGCAGCGCCCGGTCCACGAACGATTTTTGACGCCCGAGCAACTGGGTCGGCGTTCCCGTCGGGTCTGGTTCGTTTTCGCGTTCCTAAGTGCGGCCATCATTGCGGCCTGCCTCTATGGCGCCAATTTCTATGGCCGCCTTTCGGCTATCGAGACGCTGCAAAGACAGGGGCATACGGACGCAAATCTCAAGGTCGCGCTGCTGCGAGCAGTTCTCGAGCGTCCCCGCGCCTTGCCGCTCCTCTTGGCCGACGATCAACAGGTGCGGGATGCGCTCGCCAACCAACGCACCGACGATATCGTCGCACTCGACCGCAAGCTTGAAAGCCTGGTTTCCGGCACCAGTGCGTCCGTGCTTTATGTCACCGGCAAGGACGGTGTCGCCATGGCCTCCAGCAACTGGCGAGAGCCCTTGAGCTTCGTCGGCAACGACTATTCCTTCCGCGATTACTTCCGCAAAGCCATGGAGGCGGGAACCGCCGAACATTATGCGCTTGGCACGGTCAGCAATCGCCCCGGCCTCTACATCTCGCGCCGCGTCGGCGATGCCGGTTCCGCGCTCGGTGTCGTCGTTGTGAAGATGGAGTTCGATCAGTTGGAAGCCGACTGGAGCGAAACGGGCCGTCCCGCCTACGTGACCGATGAACGAGGCGTCGTGCTCATCACAAGCCTGCCCTCCTGGCGTTTCATGACGACCTCGCCCCTCTCGCAGGAGGAGGCTGCGGCTATTCGCAAGAGCCTGCAGTTCGGTGCCGCGCCTCTCTCGCCGCTACCGATCGGTCGTCCCGAGAAGGTCGGCCCGGATGCGACAATCGTCCGCGCCGTTCTACCCGGGAGCAGTGCTGCCGAATATTTACGGCTGACAACAGCTATTCCATCGACGCCCTGGCAGCTTGGCTACCTGATCCCAACCGATCAGGCGATCGCCTCCTCCGTGCGCGAAACGCGCTTTCTCACCTTGACGGTACTGTTGCCGATCCTCGCTTTTGCCGCCTTCCTGCTGCGCCGGCGCGATGTCTCCGCCATGCAAATCGCCGTCAGCAGGATGGCGCGCGAAGAGCTTGAACGCCGCGTTCTTGAACGCACGGAGGATCTGAGCCGAGCCCGTGATCGGCTGGAGGCGGAGATTGCCGACCACCGTGCGACGGAAGCCAAGCTTCAGGGCGTGCAGCAGGATCTTGTCCAGGCCAATCGCCTCGCCATCCTCGGCCAGGTCGCCGCCGGCGTCGCCCATGAGATCAACCAGCCGGTCGCGACGATCCGGGCCTATGCGGAGAACGCGAATGTCTTTCTCGATAGGCAGCAGACACAGCCGGTCAAAGAGAACCTCTCAGCAATAGCGGCGCTGACGGAGCGTATCGGCACCATCACCGAGGAGTTGAAAGCCTTTGCTCGCAAAGGCAGGACCGCTCCCGAGCCCGTGGACCTCAGAAGCGTGATCGAAGGGGCTGTCATCCTGCTCAGGAGCCGTTTTGCCGGCCGCCTGGATGCGCTCAAGATCCAATTGCCGCCAACAGGGCTCAGCGTTGTCGGGACCCGCATCCGGCTTGAGCAGGTGCTGATCAACCTCTTTCAGAACGCGCTGGAGGCGCTGGAAGGACGCGACCAGGCCAGGGTGGAGGTTTCGGTGCGCGAGACGGCTGAGCAGGTCGAGATCGTGGTTTCCGACAATGGTCCTGGCATTCCCGCAACGATCCTCGACTCGCTGTTTACGCCCTTCAATACATCCAAGGAAAAGGGCCTCGGTCTCGGCCTCGTCATTTCCAAGGATATCGTCGTCGACTATGGCGGCCGGATCGACGTCGAGAGCAACGGCAGCGGCACCCGCTTTACCGTCCATTTGCGCAAGGCCCCACTATGAACGAGAATTCCCCCGTATTCCTCATCGACGACGACAAGGATCTGCTGCGGGCGACGAAGCAGACGCTTGAGCTGGCGGGCTTTGCCGTCTCCGCCTTTTCTGCCGCGAGCGAAGCGCTTCAGGCTCTGCACGCCGACTTTGCCGGCGTCGTTGTCTCCGACATTCGCATGCCGCAGATGGACGGGCAGCAGCTCTTTGCTCACATTAAGGCGCTCGACGCCGATCTGCCGGTCATTCTGATGACGGGCCATGGCGACATACCGATGGCGGTGCAGGCGATTCAGGATGGCGCCTATGATTTCATCGCCAAACCCTTCGCCACGGATCGGCTAGTGCAGAGCGTACGGCGGGCGACCGAAAAGCGGCGGCTTGTCCTGGAAAACCGGGCTTTGCGGCAGGCTGCGGAACAGGCGCAGGGCGATCTACCATTGATCGGCCAGACCCCCGCCATCGAGCGCCTGCGCCATACGCTGCGGCAGATCGCCGATACGGATGTCGATGTGCTGGTGACAGGCGAAACCGGCAGCGGCAAGGAAGTGGTGGCGAGCCTGCTGCATCGCTGGAGCCGCCGCGCGAAAGGTAATTTCGTCGCGCTGAACTGCGGTGCCCTGCCGGAAACCGTGATCGAAAGCGAGCTGTTCGGCCATGAGCCCGGCGCCTTCACCGGCGCGCAGAAGAAACGCGTCGGACGCATCGAACACTCAAGCTCTGGCACACTGTTTCTCGACGAGATCGAAAGCATGCCGCCCGCCATTCAGGTGCAGATGCTCCGCGTGCTGGAAATGCGCGAGGTGACGCCGCTCGGCACCAATGAAGTCCGCCCCGTCGATCTTCGCGTTGTCGCGGCGGCAAAAGTCGATCTCGGCGATCCCCGCCAGCGCGGCGATTTCCGCGAGGATCTCTATTATCGCCTCAACGTGGTCACGCTTTCCATTCCGCCGTTGCGCGATCGGCGCGATGACATTCCCCTGCTCTTCGGCCATTTCGCCGACCGCGCCGCCGGCCGCTTCAAGCGCGAGGTGCCAGCCATATCCACGACGGTGCGCCGCCATCTGCAGCAGCACGACTGGCCGGGCAATGTTCGCGAACTCTCGCATTTTGCCGAACGCTTCGTGCTCGGACTTGAATCGGCGGCGACGCCGAAATCCAGCGAAGTGCCGGCGGTGGACGAAGGCTTGCCGTTGCCCGTCAGAGTGGAGCGCTACGAGGCCGAACTCATCCGCGAAACGCTGTCGCAGAACGATGGCGACGTTCGCCGCACCATCGAGGCACTCGGCATTCCCAGAAAGACCTTCTACGACAAGCTCCAGCGGCACGGCATCGTCAGAGGCGACTTCGCCGGTTTTGACGGCGACGAACGCCGGGGTTCCTGACCCATTACCTGCCGGTGAGACACGTTAACTGAAGCGGTTTCGCGCGACACGCGTCAGGCGCTTCGTCGTATATCCTTGGTCCCGGAAGAATCCTTTTGTCGGGCCGCCACTTCGGCGGTCCGATCCAGAACCCTCATTGCCTGCGCAATCAACGCAGCAAGCGCCTCATCGCTCTTGCTGGCCGCAACGACCAGCGCTGCGCTCAAGCAGATTCGAAGGGCGCTGGCGGGTACTTCGCCAAAATCGGCGCAGCGAACCGGTTGTCCGAGCCGCACCGATGCAATTTCGTCTACCTCGACGGCCAGATCCTTGTAGACGGCCGCCATTTCGGGGGCCGTCAGCATCACACCATCTGCGCAATTGCGCAGGTAGAACGAGAATACGGTGGGAATTTCATCCCAACGGAGGTCGGATGACACGCCCCATAGCTCACTCCGGTCCAAACGCCGGCTCTGCAGCGGTTCGAAGGCCGGATCGATCGCAAGGCGATGAGAAACAGCCTCTGCGAAAGCGGACAAAACCGCTGTCACCCGGTCTTCCGGAACGCCGACGAAACGTTCGAGCTCGAACAACGCAGCTTTCCAGCGCAGCAGCAGGCCGAGATTGGCCCGCCCCGGCAAGGCGTCACGAGCGATCCAGCCTTCCGGCCATTCCGCCTTCCCGCAATAATCCGCCAAGGCAGCGGGTAGCATAAGAGACCTGAAGCGCTCCGAGATTTGCGGCGGGCAGAGAAGCGCGCCGCTGAAAATTGGCCCGGCCAGGAATTTCGAACCCGTGACTGCGACCATGAAACCACGCGAGAGATAGGCGCGGATCGTTGCCGCCGACAGGCGAAACTGGCAGGCATCGATCATGATATCCAACATCGTGCCGAAGCGCTCTTTCAGACGCATGACCGCACCGAGGCTCGGCGCCAGCAGGCTGGTCTTCGACACGTCCGTCACCACGAGCAGGCATCTGAGGCCAGCTGCACGAGCGAGCTCGATGAGGCCACGCAGCTCGTCCTCGACCTCACTGTCAGGACGGAGGGAGCCGTCCTTGTTGCGGACGGCAATGGTGGCATTGCGCGTCGCATCTCCCTGCCGCAGCTCCTCGCCCTTGCCGACGGTCTGTTCGCTGCTGACGCGGCTCATGAAATGTCGCCCGGATGCCGCCATCATGACGCCGCTGCCCGTCTCGTTGCCCATCAGCGTGATGGTCATCAAGGACCGCTCGTCCTCGCCCGCCAACAGTGCGGCCGAAAAGAGATGGATGTCGGTACCCGATGTCGCCAGGATCGTGTCGATCCGGGGCTCCGCCGTCTGACTCAGGCCAAGCAGACGCAACAGGTCGTCACGCACCTGTCCGATTTCGCGATCGTAGATGGCCGCCGGTGAGCCTGCTTCCATCTCTCGCGCCAACTCCGCGTAATAGGATTCGACGGCCGCAAAGGCGGCGGCAGAGATGGTGGATGCCGTTGAAGAGCCGAAAGCCAGATCGCCCGGCCGGGGCGCCGGCCCATAGCCATACATGTTCAATCCGCTGACCGGGTCGCAATCCAATCGCTCGTCGCCGCCGGATACGAGGTGCTTGAGGAGTGCATCTCTTTGCCCACTTCCTCGCTGCGATAGTGCGCCCGCGCTCATGTTCTCGTCCAAGGCACGATCATCAGCAATTTGCCGCATGGGGAAGCATTCCTCTTTCGCCGAAGTCGAAACGCCTCGCAGGATCGCGGCGCGTTTCGTGCCGAGCGGGGGAACCTCGGCAGCCGAACATTACGCCTAGCAAGATGGAGCGAGGCTGACTTGCCGGGGCCAGCAACGCCCGGTGGCAGAGGCAACAAAAAACCCGCGACCTTTGGGATCGCGGGCTTCATTTATTCAGAAAGGAATCTCCGGATATCAGCCGGCAGCTTCCAGTTTGTCCTGGGTCTTCGTGTCGAAGTCGCTGGCATCATGGCGCTCGCGCAACTGTTCGGAGGGATCGCCCGACATGCGGTTGACCATGCGGCCACGCTTGACGGCTGGGCGGGCATAGACCTGCTCGGCCCAGCGTTGCACGTTCTTGTAATCCTGCACCTGCAGGAATTCGGCCGCACCATACTGCCAACCCTTGGCCAAACCGCCGTACCAGGGCCAGATGGCGATATCGGCGATGGTGTAGTCGCTGCCGGCGATATATTCGCTCTCGGCAAGGCGCCGATCGAGCACGTCGAGCTGACGCTTAACTTCCATGGCGAAACGGTCGATCGCATATTCGATCTTCGTCGGTGCATAGGCATAGAAATGACCGAAGCCGCCGCCGAGATAAGGAGCACTGCCCATCTGCCAGAACAGCCAGGAGATGCATTCGGCGCGAGCCGGCTGCTCAGTCGGCAGGAAGGCTCCGAATTTTTCGGCGAGATACATCAAAATCGAGGCCGATTCGAAGACGCGCACAGGCTTCGGACCACTGCGATCCAGCAAGGCGGGGATCTTCGAATTCGGATTGACGTCGACGAAGCCGCTGCCGAACTGGTCGCCATCGCCGATCTTGATCAGCCATGCATCATATTCGGCGCCGCTGTGACCGAGCGCCAGCAGCTCTTCGAGCATGATGGTGACTTTCACGCCGTTCGGCGTTCCCAGCGAATAGAGCTGAAGGGGATGGCGGCCGACCGGCAGTTCCTTGTCATGGGTAGGCCCCGCGATCGGGCGGTTGATGTTGGCGAACTGGCCACCATTGGCCTTGTTCCAGGTCCAGATTTTCGGCGGCGTATACTCGGCAGAACCGGTCATGGGCATCCTCCTTTTTCGGGAATCAAATTGGGGGCGAACTTCGATGTAGCGCGCTACATAGGTGGCACATAGTGGCCGCCGTTCATTTTTGCGAGAGGAGATTGCCCACTCTTCAATGCGCTGGCGCAGTTTGGCGCTGCTGCCATGGGCTTCTACGGATCTCTTTGCGCCATAGCTACGTGAGATCCCCGCTAATGGGATAGTTCGACAAATAAAAAGCCTGCCGCGGGAGGAGGTGCGGCAGGCTTTTATGAGAACCGAATAGCGGATGGGAGGAGGAGTTCCGCTATTCCTGCAATCGCCCTTGGGAGGAGGATAAGGACGATTGCCAAGCGAAGGGATGCGGGAGGAGATGCATCGCTTCGATGGAGACAACATACCAATCTTTTGCTCAGTTCATAGGCATTTCTTTGCAAGGCAGTTATGCGTTATGCGAAAACCGGAGGGCTGGGTCAGTGCAATCCTCGGAATGCATGGCCGAACCCATCAGCCATATCGACAAAGCAAAAGCGCCTGCTCGGGACGAACAGGCGCTGGCATAATGCAGCTTTATAAGGAGCCGGTGCGGCCGTTAGCGAGCGATCGCTGCGCGGGCAACATTGCGGATTTCGCCGCGATCGATACCCAGGTCGTGCAGTTCGCGCGTGGACATACGGCCCAGTTCGGCGACCGTCTGACGATACTTGCGCCAGTTATTGAAAGAGCGTGCTACGTTCATGATGATCCCCTTTCCTTGGGTTTTCGAAGCTGAGCTGCCGTGCTTGGCGCTCCCGTCGCTTCGATGAGAAACATATAGTTGAAACCCGCAGCCTTTTGCAGAGCTAAGGGATCACTGCACCCATGCAATCACTGCATGGGTCGCTCGAAAGGCGGGCAAGCCTCGGTTCAGCCATCGTAATGGCCTTTGTGATTTGCTGATGACAGCGCCGCCTTTGTCTGCGAAAAGAAGACAGATGAGAGACAGGGGCGTCCGCCAACCGGCGGGCTGAGAAGCACCCTTCGAACCTGAACCAGATCATGCTGGCGGAGGGAGTCGCTCGGGACCTCGTGAAGCACAGCTCGTCGTCCCTACGCGTCTCGCCCGCCTGAAAGGGGCGATATGCAAGACCAGACCACAGCAGGCAATCTGCTTCGCATCATGCGGGCCAACCCTCCGCTGGTGCAATGCATCACCAATTTCGTCGCCATGAACATCGCAGCCAACGTGATGCTCGCAGCCGGCGCCTCGCCGGCAATGGTGCATGCCGAGGAGGAAGCCGGCGAGTTTGCCGCCATATCGGGCGCGCTGACGATCAATATCGGCACGCTCTCGTCCGGCTGGCTTTCGGGCATGCTGACGGCGTCGAGCTCCGCAAGCGCGACAGGCAAGCCGTGGGTGCTGGATCCCGTCGCGCACTACGCGACCGCGTTTCGCCGCCGGGCCGTCGCCCAATTGCTCGAGCTAAAGCCGGCGATCATTCGCGGCAACGCGTCTGAAATCATCGCGCTTGCCGGCGGCGCCAGCCGCGGCCAAGGCGTCGACAGCCGCGACGCAGTCGAGCAGGCGGAAGATTCGGCCCGATTGCTGGCCGAAAAGCATGGTTGCGTGGTCGCGGTAACGGGCGTGACAGATTTCGTGACGGATGGGCAAAAGGCAAAGCGCATTGCCGGTGGCTCGCCCCTCATGCCGCAGGTAACGGCACTCGGCTGCTCGCTGACCTGCCTTGTCGGCGCATTCGCCGCAGCAGCGCCAGGCAATCCGTTCGACGCCACTGTAACGGCTCTTGCGGTCTTTGCCGCCGCTGGCGAACAGGCGGGAGCCGTAGCAGAGGGACCCGGCTCGTTCTCGTGGCGCTTTCTCGATGCCCTCGCCAGCCTTACCCCGGAAGCGCTGGATCGCGCAGCAAGGATATCAGCCGCATGAAAGACTTCGATCTCTCCCTCTATCTCGTTCTCGATCCGGTGCTGTGCCGTGACCTCGGCATGGTGGAGACAACGCGTGCGGCCGTCGCTGGCGGCGCTACCATCATCCAGCTTCGCGATAAGGACGCTTCGACCACAGCAATGGTCGAGACTGGCCGCGCCCTCAAGCAGATCCTGCATGGCACGAATGTCCGACTGATCGTCAACGACAATGTCGAGGCAGCCATCGCCATCGGCGCCGACGGCCTGCACATCGGGCAGGAGGACATGAATGCCGCCGATGCCCGCCGCATGATCGGCCCGGACATGATCCTCGGCCTTTCGGTGGAGACGAAAGCCCTGGCTTCCGCCATCGATGCCGATATCGTCGACTATGCCGGGATCGGTCCGGTCTTTGCCACGCCCACCAAGCCCGACCACAAGCAACCGATCGGCTTCGAAGGCCTTGCCCGCATCATCAAGCTCTGCCCGGTTCCGGCGGTCGCGATCGGTGGCCTGAAACCGGAACATGCCGCCGATGCTCTGTCTGCCGGCGCCGACGGTCTCGCGGTCGTCTCGGCCATATGCGGCCAACCGAACCCGGAAGCGGCAACGGCCCTCATCGCAAAGGCCATCAAGGAGGCGCGTCAATGATCCGCAACGTCCTGTCCATCGCCGGCTCCGATCCCTCTGGCGGCGCCGGTATTCAGGCCGATCTGAAGACTTTCTCCGCCCGCGGCGTTTATGGCATGGCGGCTCTGACCGCGTTGACGGCCCAGAACACGCAAGGCGTCTCCGGTGTTCATCCGGTGCCTCCTCAATTCGTCACGGACCAGATCCGGGCGATCTTTGCCGATATTCGCGTCGATGCCGTCAAGATCGGCATGATCGCAAATGCGGCGATCGCCGACGCGGTTGCAGACATTCTGGAGCAACATCGCGACGTGCCCGTCGTGCTCGATCCCGTGATGATCGCCAAGGGTGGCGCCGCGCTCCTCGCCGCCGATGCCGTGGACGTGCTGACCACGCGATTGCTGCCCCTCGCAACCGTCGTAACGCCAAACCTGCCCGAAGCAGCCGCGCTGCTGCACGAGGCGGAGGCGACGAGCCGCGAGGACATGGCGCGCCAGGCGTTAGCGCTCGCAACGCTCGGCCCCTCCGCCGTTCTGGTTAAGGGCGGTCATCTCGAAGGTGATGAAAGTCCGGATGTGCTGGCAAGCGCTGGAAGGTTGACCTGGTTCGAAGCCGAACGGCTGCCGACGAAGAATACGCATGGAACGGGCTGCACGCTTTCCAGCGCCATAGCAGCTGAGATCGCCAAGGGTTTGCCACTTCCCGAAGCCGTCGCCGTCGGCAAGGCTTATCTCGCCGCCGCGGTTGCCGCCGCGCAGCAACTTTCCGTCGGGAGCGGCCACGGGCCCGTGCAGCATTTCCATGCGCTATGGACAGACAGAAAAGGAGTAGAGAAATGAGCCTGCCACTCAAGGATCAGATCGTCATCGTTTCCGGCGCCGGGCGTGGTCTCGGCGCCACCATCGCCACGGCGTTCGCCCGGGAGGGCGCGAAGGTGGCGATCAATTATCGCGCCAGCCGCGAGCGGGCGGAGGCACTCGCGGCCCTGCTTGGCGATCGCGCCAAAGCCTTTCGGGCCGATATTCGCAAACTCGAAGATACAAAGCGGCTTGTCGCCGAGGTGACAGAGCATTTCGGTGCACCAACGACGCTCGTGCACAACGCGCTGGCCGATTTCAGCTTCAACGGCGATGCGCGTTCGAAGCTGGACGCGTTGAGCTGGGCCGAGATGGCGATACAGCTGGAAACCGCGCTGCAGGGAGCCTTGAACCTGATACAGGCGGCGCGGCCGGCAATGGCCTCGGCGGGATTTGGCCGGATCGTCACGATCGGCACCAACCTCTTTCAGAATCCGGTGGTGCCCTACCACGACTACACCGCGGCGAAGGCGGCATTGCTGTCGCTGACCCGAACGGCTGCCGCCGAACTCGGCCCTCTCGGGATCACCGTCAACATGGTGTCCGGCGGACTTCTGCGAACGACGGATGCGAGCAGCGCCACGCCGGAGGCCGTTTTCGACATCATTGCCGCAAATACCCCCCTGCGCCGCGTCACCACGCCGGAGGAAGCGGCCGACGCTGTTCTCTTCTTCGCAAGCCCCTGGGCGCGGGCCGTCACCGGACAGAACCTCATCGTCGATGGTGGCCTTGTCTTCGGGTAAAACCCTCAAACAAAAGGCGCCGCTCCAACAAGCGGCGCCCCCTTTTCTATGCGGTGGCCGAATGGCACAGGCCGCTCAAGCCCAACCCATGGTCAACACGCCGAAAAGAATGACGGCGCCGAGCACGATACGGTAGATGACGAAGGGCCAGGTCGAGAAGCGCTCCAGAAAGCGCATCAGCCCCCATATCGTGATGAAGGACGATATGCTGCCGACGATCAGACCGACGAGCAGCACCGACCAGGCTTCCATTGGAATATGTGCCTTGTGGAGTTCATAAAGCTCCTTCAGGCCGGCGAGCGCGATGGCGGGCAAGCCGAGCAGGAACGAGAACCGCGCAGCCTCCTCGCGCTTCAGTCCGAGGAAAAGCGCGCCGGTCAACGTCGAACCCGACCGCGAGACGCCGGGAACGAGCGCACCGACCTGCGTGATGCCGACGAACAGAGCATCCATCAGCGTCATCTGCTCGATGCTCTTGCGATGGCGGCTGTAAAGCTCCGCAACAGCCAGAAGCAAGCCCATGACCACGCACGCGATGCCGATCACCCAGAGGCTGCGGAAAGACGTTCCGCAAGCATTCAGGGAAGACGACAGCAGCAGGCCGGCAATGACGATCGGCACGGTCGCAATCACGATGGCGATCGCAAGCCGCATCGCAGGCGAGCGCCAATCCCTTCGCCTGACGGCATCGAGCGATCCGAAGGTGACGTAGCGCACGTCGCTCCAGAAGTAGGAGACGATCGCCGCAAGCGCCGCTAACTGCATGGTCGCCGAAAAGGCAGAACCCGGGTCCTGCCAGCCGAGCAGTGCCGGCACCAGGCGCATATGGGCGGTCGAGGAGACCGGCAGCAGCTCAGTCAATCCCTGTACCACACCCAGAAATGCGATCTTGGCATAGCCCAGGGCAACAAAGCCCGTGTCTACGCCTTGCGTACAAACATCAGCCACGTTTCGATATCCTCAGTTCTTCATGGGGGCTTTGCACCGGACCGGTGCGACGAACTTGTTGTAAAAGCATTTTACAACACGAAATCGACAACCGTTACCGAAAGCATCGCCGAATCCGCGTCATGACAGGGCGAGGATATAGCCGCGAAGGCTGAACTCTATCTGAAATTGTCGGCTCGAATGTCAGAGTTTGCCGTATTTCTAACTTTCTTCATCCGGCAGGGACTGCATGTAACGGATGATTCCGTAAAAGACGACGAGAAGGATCAGGGCACCTGTCGCACGATGCAGATCGTGCAGGAGCGCATGGTGATGCCTGAGCAGGAGGCACGTCAGATTGTAAAGGGTGATGGCGACCGCCGTCATGATGGGGGCGAGCACAAGCGCCATGTTTCGCTGAAAGAAATTGATCATCACGCGTACCTCGTTCGGAGGCCGTCAGAATCTACGGGGATTGGGGAGGAATTACGACGAAGGACTTGCCTGCGACGCTGGCGCGGAGCGCAGCCCGGCGGATCTATTTCGTATAGAGCGCGCGCGACCGTTCCAGATGTTTGAGCATGGCCTGCTCCGCCCCATCGGCGTCGTTTTCCGCAAGACGTGCGAGGATTTCCTCGTGCTCGACCAGCGTGAACTTCTCCTTGCCGGTCCAGATCAACATATCCGTGTGATAGGCTTTCAGCCATGCCAGCATGGCTTCGCTGACGGCGGCAAAAATGGGATTTCCGGATATCTGGGCGATGCGCGTGTGGAACTGCATGTCTGCTGAAATGAATTCCTCGGCATTCCCCAAAGACGCACGCTGCCGCTCGATGATCTCCTGAAGCTCGGCGATATCGCTCCCGGTCGCACGCTGCGCAGCCTCACGCGCCATGCCGCGCTCGAAGAAAATACGCGCGCCCTTCAGCTGTTCGAGCGAATCGGACGATTGCGACAGCATGATCTTCGCGGTCAGGTCGACTTGCCGGAAGATCGATTTCGCAGTGAGCTGAAGCACTTTTGCGCGTTCGCCATGAGAGATGTTGACCAGGCCCATATTGGCGAGCGCCTGCATGGCCTCACGGATCGCCGGACGACCGACCCCGAAGCGCTCCATGAGCACACGCTCGGATGGCATTTCGTCGCCGGGCCTGAGCTCTCCCGATGTGATCAACCGCTCGAGCCGGTCGAAGACCTCGTCAGACAGCTTTCGACGTACAATTTGTTCGACAGGCTGACCCATGGAATCCCGCTTTCACAAAGCTTTTCCTTCCTTATGCATTTTTGGCCGCTGTGGCGGAAGCCCATTCGAAACGCGTTATCGGCAACCGGGCAAAAAAATCGTTGCAGAAGTTGGAATACTCATTATACCAGATTACCAGTTTGCGCCACGCGAAAATCGTCGGCGAGAGGAGCATTTTGCCACTTATGTCAATCACCATCACCTACCGTATCGAGACGCCGGGCAGCATCGAGGCGATGGCCCACAAGATCGCCAGCGATCAGTCGACCGGCACCTTCGTTGCCGTGCCGGGCGAGACGGAAGAGCTCAAGGCGCGTGTCGCCGCCCGCGTGGTCGCGATCCGTCCCCTGCCCGATACCGATCGCCCGACCTGGCCGGAAGTGGCAGACGGGCATGGTACGATCCACCGCGCCGATGTCGAAATCGCCTTCCCGCTGGATGCGATCGGCACCGATCTTTCAGCGCTCATGACGATTGCAATCGGCGGCGTCTATTCGATCAAGGGCATGACCGGCATCCGTATCGTCGACATGAAGCTGCCGGAGGCCTTCCGCGATGCGCATCCCGGCCCGCAGTTCGGTGTTGCCGGCAGCTTGCGTCTGACCGGTGTCAGCGGCCGCCCGATCATCGGCACCATCGTCAAGCCGGCGCTCGGCTTGCGGCCGAACGAAACGGCCGCTCTCGTCGGCGAATTGATCGGCTCCGGCGTCGACTTCATCAAGGACGACGAGAAGCTGATGAGCCCGGCCTATTCGCCGCTCAAGGAGCGCGTCGAGGCCATCATGCCGCTGATCCTCGATCACGAGCAGAAGACCGGCAAGAAGGTGATGTATGCCTTCGGCATTTCGCATGCCGATCCGGATCAGATGATGCGCAATCACGATCTGGTGCTGAACGCCGGCGGCAATTGCGCGGTCGTCAACATCAACTCCATCGGCTTCGGCGGCATGAGCTTCCTGCGCAAGCGCTCGGGCCTTGTCCTTCACGCCCATCGCAACGGCTGGGATGTACTCACCCGTCACCCCGGCGCCGGCATGGATTTTAGGGTCTACCAACAATTCTGGCGCCTGCTTGGCGTCGACCAATTCCAGATCAACGGCATCAGGGTCAAATACTGGGAGCCGGACGACAGCTTTGTCGAATCCTTCAGGGCGATCAGCACGCCGCTCTTCGATAAATCCGACTGTCCACTTCCGGTTGCCGGCTCAGGCCAATGGGGTGGTCAGGCGCCCGAAACCTACCAGCGAACCGGCCGGACTACTGATCTTCTCTATCTCTGCGGCGGCGGCATCGTCAGCCATCCCTTCGGACCTGCGGCCGGCGTTCGTGCGATCCAGCAGGCCTGGCAAGCGGCGGTTTCTGATATTCCGCTTGTCGACTATGCCAGGGACCATCCCGAGCTTGCCGCCTCGATCGCGAAATTCAGTGACGGCAAGGACGCCTGACAGCGATGTCCAATCTTCTTCTCAGCTATTACGGCGACGATTTCACCGGCTCGACCGACGTCATGGAAGCGCTTGCCGCAAACGGCGTGCCGACGGCTCTCTTTCTCGGCGTTCCGAGTGCGGCCACGCTGGAGCGGTTCAAGGATTGCCGCGCAATCGGCATCGCCGGCACCAGCCGCAGCGAAACGCCGCAATGGATGGACGAGCATCTGACGCCTGTATTCAAGTGGCTCGGCAGCCTCGAAGCGGCCATATGCCACTACAAGGTCTGCTCGACCTTCGATTCCAGCCCGAAGGTCGGAAGCATCGGCAAGGCGATCGAAATCGGCAAGGCGGTGTTTCGGCAATCCGTCGTGCCCGTCGTGGTCGGGGCACCGCAGCTGAAGCGTTACACCGCATTCGGCCAGCTCTTTGCGGCCTATCAGGGACAGGTGTTCCGCATCGATCGTCATCCGGTCATGAGCCGGCATCCCGTCACGCCGATGGATGAAGCCGATCTGGCCGTGCATTTGAGCAAGCAGACCGCCCTCCCCATAAGCCTGGCCGACATCGTGACGATCCGAACTGCCGATGCTGACCAGCGGATCGATGCGTTGGCCCAAGAGGATGACGGCATCCTGCTGCTTGACGTCGACAGTCCAGAAACGCAGGCCGCCGTGGGCCGCCAGCTCTGGCGCCTTGTGAGCGATCACAACGCCTTCGTCGCAGGCTCCTCCGGCGTCGAATATGCCCTTATCAATGCCTGGCGGAGCGAGGGCCTGATCGGTGAGAAGCCAGATTTCGCCTCTCCGGGCAATGCCGATCGCCTGGCGGTCGTTTCAGGCAGCGTATCGCCGACGACCGAGCGACAAATCCGCCACGCCACGGCCGAAGGTTTTGAAGGTATCGATCTCGACCCTTTGGCGCTTATCGGCGAGAACGCCGCGCAGGCGCTTGACGCCGCAATTGCCGCAGGCATGGCTAGCCTGAAGGCCGGGCGCAGCGTCATTCTTCATACGGCACTCGGCCCATCAGCCGATCGTGGCGGCGACATCGACCGTATTCCCGGCGCTCGCCATCGCCTCGGGCATGCCCTTGGCACGATCCTGCGACGATTGATCGAGGAAGAGAACCTCACACGCGCCGTCATTGCCGGCGGCGATACATCAAGTCATGCGCTGAAGGAGCTTCGCGTGGAGGCGCTGACGACGCTACTGCCATTGCCGCAGACGCCGGGCTCGCCGCTTTGCACGGCCCACGGCAGCCACACGCCCACCAACGGCCTGCAGATCGCGCTGAAGGGCGGACAGGTCGGAACCGACGACTACTTCGCGCAGATCCGCGACGGCAGGGCCTCCTAGCCTCATATTCGCCCGCGAGACATTGGCATACTCATTGACTCATCATACCACTTGAGATACCACAATCCGAAAGTGAACGAGGTACTAATATGACTGCAATTGCTCTTTTCGGCGCCGGCGGCAAAATGGGCTACCGGCTCGCCAAAAACCTGAAAGGCTCGCGCTTCGATGTGCGCCACGTCGAGGTCGGTGATGCCGGCAAGGCGCGCCTGAAGAACGACCTTGGCATCGATTGCGTGCCGGCAGAGGCCGGGCTCGACGGCGCCGATGTCGTCATTCTTGCTGTTCCGGATACGGCGATCGGCAAAGTCGCCGCCGGCATTGTCGACAAACTGAAGCCCGGCACCATGGTCGTCGCTCTCGACGCCGCCGCCCCCTTCGCCGGCCATCTGCCGCAGCGCGAAGACCTCACCTATTTCGTCACCCATCCCTGCCATCCGCCGATCTTCAACGACGAGACCGACATGCAGGCGAAGAAGGACCATTTCGGCGGTCTGTTTGCCAAGCAGCATATTGTCTCGGCACTGATGCAGGGTCCGGAAAGTGCCTATGCGCTCGGCGAAGAAATCGCCAAGGTCATCTGGGCGCCCGTCATGCGCTCGCACCGCGTTACGGTCGAGCAGATGGCGATGCTTGAGCCGGGTCTTTCCGAGACGGTTTGCGCCTCTCTTCTGGTCATCATGCGCCAGGCCATGGATGAATGCGTTGCCCGTGGCGTTCCCGCCGAGGCCGCCCGTGACTTCCTGCTCGGCCACATGAACGTGCTCGGTGCCGTCATTTTCAAGGAAGTCGACGGCGTGTTTTCCGATGCCTGCAACAAGGCAATCGAATTCGGCATCCCTGCCCTGATGCGCGACGATTGGAAGAAAGTGTTCGAGCCGCAGGAAATTGCAGAGAGCATCCGCCGCATCACCTGATCCAAGTTCGGGGAGGGTGTCACCCTCCCCTTGCTGCCCTGCGGGGAATGGGGCCTATCCCACCACCGGGAGGAAATCATGGCCGTAACGAGCGAATTGATATCACTGCCTTTGGTATGCCCGCCGCGATATGCCATTGGCGTTCGCAGCAAATCCGGCTGCCATTACGGCCGCTCGCGCAGATGACAAAGGTAGGCTGAGATGACGGAACTCAAAGGCGCATTGATCGGCTGCGGCTTCTTTGCCATCAATCAGATGCACGCATGGCGGGACGTAGACGGTGCGCGAATCGTCGCGATCTGCGACCGCGACCCCGAGCGACTGAAACTCGTCGGCGATCAGTTCGGCATCGAGCGCCGCTATACGGATGCCGCCGCGATGTTTGCCGATGGTGGCTTCGACTTCGTCGATATTGCAACGACAGTCGCGAGCCATCGCGCGCTCGTGGAGATGGCCGCCGCGCAGAAAATCCCGGCGATCTGCCAGAAGCCGTTCGCCAAAACACTGAGCGATGCCAAGGCCATGGTCGCAGCCTGCGCCAAGGCAGGCGTACCCCTCATGGTGCATGAAAACTTCCGCTGGCAGACACCCATCCAGGCCGTCAAGGCCGTCCTCGAATCCGGCGCGATCGGAGAACCCTTCTGGGGGCGCTTCTCCTTTCGTTCCGGTTTCGACGTTTTCTCCGGCCAGCCTTACCTTGCGGAGGGAGAGCGCTTCATCATCGAGGATCTCGGCATCCACACGCTCGACATCGCCCGCTTCGTCCTCGGCGACGTCACCTCGCTGACGGCTCGCGCCAAGCGGGTCAACCCGAGGATCAAAGGCGAGGATGTCGCCACTATGCTGCTCGATCATGAGAATGGCGCAACGTCGATTGTCGACGTCAGCTATGCCTCAAGGCTTTCCAACGAGCCCTTCCCCGAGACGCTGATCGAACTCGACGGTACGAAGGGTTCGATCCGGTTGTCGCAGGGCTATCGTCTTGAGGTCAGCGGCCCCGATGGCGTCAGCGTATCCGATGCTTCGCCGCAGCTACTGTCCTGGGCTTCGCGTCCCTGGCACAATATTCAAGAGAGCGTCCTGGCGATCCAGCAACACTGGACCGACCGTCTTGTCCATGGCGGTGAGACATCCACATCAGGCGCTGACAATCTCAAGACCTTCGCCCTTGTCGAGGCGGCCTATGAAAGTGCCGCAACCAGGCGGTCGATCGATATCGGAGCGATGTTGCGATGACGGCCGACAGCGATCCGTTTCAGCTCTACGGCACGCGCGAGACCGAAACGCCACCGGTACGACTGAGCGCGGGCAAGCTCACTACCGATTTCAAAGACGGCAACCTGCGCTCAATTAGATATGGCGCCGCCGAAGTCCTGCGGGCGGTTTCCTATCTGGTTCGGGATCGCGACTGGGGCACATATGCGCCAACAATCCGGGATCTGCGGATCGATCAGCGGGAGGATGGCTTCTCGGTCCGTTATGTTGCCCATTGCACCGGGCCACAGGATACCGCGCTTGCGATCGATGTTCAGATTACCGCCGAGGCCGGCGAAGCGCTGATTTTCTCGGCAGAGGCTCTATCGGCTACCGGCTTCGAAACCAACCGCTGTGGCTTCTGCATCCTGCATCCAATCATCGGTGTTGCCGGTATGCCGACCTCGATCGAGCATGTCGACGGCAACCGCATCGACACGCATTTCCCCGACCTTATCGAACCCTGGCAGCCCTTCAAGGACATGCGGGCGATCACGCATAGCGTCACCCCGTACGTTACGGCCGAGTGCCGCATGGAAGGCGACACCTTCGAAATGGAGGACCAGCGCAACTGGTCGGATGCTTCCTACAAGACCTATGTTCGCCCGCTTGCCCTGCCCTGGCCCTACCGCATTCCCGCCGGCGAACCCATACGTCAAAGGATCATCCTTTCCGTGGGAGATATGCAGCATTCGGTAGCCGCCTCAGCAACTATCGCTGCTCAGCGTTCGATCACGCTTAGCCCGGGAGAGAAGTCCGGCACAATGCCCGCAATCGGGCTCGTCATTACGCCCGAAGAAGCAGAGGCGACGCTTGCCGCCCATAGCCGGCTCGCCGAGATCGCACCGCAGGAATTGCTCTTTCATTTCGATCCCGATGCAGCTCATGGTGCCGATGCCTTCAACTCCTTTGCGGCAATCTCGGCTGTTCATGCCGGGCGATCGACCCTGGAAATCGTATTACCATGCCGCGTTTCACCGCTTGCGGAAGTGCAGCATATCGCAACCTTGATGCGAGGCGCCTGCTTCAAACCTGACGCCATCATCATATCGCCTGCGGTTGACCGGCAATCGACGCCACCGGGCAGCAAATGGCCCGAATGCCCGCCTCTCGAAGAAATCTATGCGGCTGCGCACACCGCCTTTCCCGGCATCCGTATCGGCGGCGGCATGTTAAGCTATTTCACCGAGCTCAATCGCAAACGGGTTCCTGCCGATACGCTCGGCTTCATCACTCACTGCACCAACCCGATCGTCCATGCCGCAGACGATCTCAGCGTCATGCAGACACTGGAGGCGCTCCCGTTCATCACGCGGTCGGTGCGTGCCATCTACGGCAACAAGCCTTGCCGTATCGGTCCTTCGACCATACCGATGCGGCAGAACCCCTATGGCAGCCGGACGATGGACAATCCACACGGCAAACGCATCGCCATGGCCAATAGCGATCCGCGGCACAATGGCCGCTTCGGTGCAGCCTTTGCGCTTGGCTATGCCGCAAGCGTCCTCGATGCCGGATTGGAATGTCTAACGCTTTCGGCGCTGACCGGATCGTTCGGATTGATCGCAGGTGACGATGAGCCGTCTGCTCCTGGAACGCCTCGGCCGCTTTTAGATACGGTCTCCACCCTGTCTCGCCACGCCGGCAATCGGTGGCAGGAATGCCTATCGTCCGATTCGACAACCGTTCTTGCCTTCATCACGACCCAGCCTGGGCGATCCAGACAGCTTCATATGGTCAACATCACACCTGCCTCGCAACAGATCGAGTTGGAGAAACTCCGCCTGCTGGAACAGCCCGAAAATGCGAGATTGACGCTCGACGCTTATGCAACGGTTTCCCTCGCTTTGATGGATTGACCTTCGATCGCAGACGCGCATGTTACTCCCAACAATCGGAATGATTTGGGAGAATTGCGTGAAGACGAAGAAGCTGATCAACGAAGGCGCGGCCGCGGTGGATGAAATGCTGGCGGGCATCCTGGCCGCGCATCCGCGCCACCTGCGCGCCGTTGAAGGATCACCCCGCTCCATCGTGGCAAATCGTGGCGCACGAGCCGGCAAGGTCGGCCTGGTCATCGGCGGCGGTTCAGGGCACGAGCCGACATTTCTCGGTTTTGTCGGCAAGGGGCTGGCCGATGCCGCAGCCATCGGCAATGTCTTTGCCTCGCCGCCGCCAGACCCGATCATCGAATGCGCCAAGGCCGCCAATGGCGGCGCCGGCGTGCTGTTCATGTATGGCAACTATGCGGGCGACGTCATGAATTTCGACATGGCGGCCGAAATGCTTGCCATGGACGATATCGAGGTGCGGACCGTGCTTACGACCGACGACATCGCCTCCGCGCCGATCGATCAGAAGGAACGGCGGCGCGGCGTCGCCGGTAATGTCTTCATCTTCAAGGCCGCCGGTGCAGCCTGCGACCTGATGTATCGTTTCGACGATGTCGAACGGGTGGCACGCTGGGCGAACGAACGCACTTATACAATGGGTGTCGCGCTCTCGCCCTGCTCGCTGCCGCAAACACGCAAGCCGAATTTCGAGATCGGCGCCGACGAGATGGAGATCGGCATGGGTATTCATGGCGAGCCCGGCGTCGCCCGCGGGCCGATGCGATCGGCTGATGAGGTGACGAACGAGCTCGCCGGCAAGATCCTCGAGGAGATGAAGCCTGCGCGTGGCGACCGGGTTGCCGTGCTTGTCAACTCCCTGGGCTCGACGCCGCTGATGGAGCTCTACATCATGATGCGCAAGCTCAAGGCAATGCTCGACGATGCCGGCATCATCATTCATCTCTCGCTCGTCGGCAATTTCTGCACGTCGCTGGAAATGGCCGGCGCGTCGATCACGCTCATGCATCTGGACGACGAATTGCAGCGACTGATCGATCATCCCTGCGATTGCGCCATGTTCCGCTCCGGCGAGGCATTGTGATGACGACGATTACAACGCAAGACCTGCAAGCGCTATTCGTGCGGATCGCCGAGGCGATAGCGCGCGAAAAGGACCGTCTTTGCGAGCTGGACGGCGTGATCGGCGATGCCGATCATGGCATAGCCATGGAGCTTGGCTTTGCCGCCGCCGCCAAGGCGGTCTCGGAACTGGAGCCGGCGACCGCCGATCCGACGCTGGTCTTCAATACGGCGGCCAAATCCTTCCTCAATGCCGTGGGCGCCTCATCCGGACCGCTCTATGCGACAGCTCTCATGCGCGCGGGCGCGATCGCCAAAGGCAAGAGCTCGCTGAACGACGACGATATGGTCGAGATCTTTTCGGCCTTTGCCAAGGGCATTCAGGACCGAGGCAAGGCAGAGATCGGCGAGAAGACGATGGTCGATGCCTGGGCGCCGGCGGCTGCAGCCTGCCGTGCCGCCCGAGATCAAGGCTCGTCGCTTGCCGAATCCCTAGCCACCGGCCTCAAGGCCGGCGAGGCCGGCGCGGAGGCGACGAAAGACATGATCGCGACGAAAGGGCGGTCGTCCCGTCTCGGCGAACGCGCCCTGGGGCACATCGACCCCGGCGCCGCATCGGCCGTCGTGGTGATCACCTGCCTCCGCGATCACTTCATGCGATACGGCTGATAAGCTCATCATACCAGTTGACATGATGACAACTATTTGTCAAAACCGCCCTCAGCTTTGCTCAGAGGAGGACGGGAGATGGCTATCAACTCGAAATATGCGCGTTGGTTCGGCGCCGCTGCGATTGCTGCGGCTGCTTTTTCGGCAAGCAATGTTGCCGCGGAAGACCTGACGCTGTGGACGCTGAACTTCGACAATGGCGCTGCCAACGGCGCCCTGAAGAAGGTGGCGAAGGACTTCGAGGCCGCCAATCCCGGCACCCATGTCGAAATCGTCCAGCGCGGCGTCGATGAACACAAGACCGCCCTTCGCGTAGCCGCCGGCTCCAGCAAGGGTCCGGATATCTATTTCAGCTGGGCCGGCCTCGGTCTCGGCGGCGAATATGTGAAGGCAGGTCTCTCGCTGCCGCTCGACAAATATTACACAGAGTACAAGTGGAACGACGAGCTGCTTCCCTCTGCCGCCGCCTTTGCCGATCTTTATCCGGGCGGCAAGCATGGCGTTCCCTTCACCTTCAAGGGCGAAGCGATCTATTACAACAAGAAGCTCTTTCAGAAGGCCGGCATTACCCAGGAACCGAAGACCTACGAAGAGCTGCTGGCTGCAGCCGACAAGCTCAAGGCTGCGGGCATTCCGGCCTTCACCTTCGGCGGCTCGGTTAACTGGCATGTCATGCGTCTGATGGACGTTCTGCTCGAAACCAAATGCGGCGCCGACAAGCATGATGCGCTGATGGCGATGAAGACCGACTGGACGAAGGAGCCCTGCGCCACCGACGCCTTTGCCGAATTTGCCAAGTGGACGAAGGATTACACGCTGAAGCCCTTCATGGGTATCAGCAATCAGCAGTCCTATACGCTGTTCGTCGCCGGCCGCGCCGCGATGATGCTCGAAGGTGACTGGCTGGTCAGCCAGCTGAGCGGCAGCAAGGTCAACCTCGACGATTACGGCGTTATCCCGTTCCCGACGAATACGAACCGCCTTTATGGCTTTGCCGAATACAATTACGTCAGCACCAAGAGCAAGAATCCGGATCTCGCCGCCAAATTCCTCGACTACTTCCTGTCGACCAAGGTGCAACAGGATCTCGTCGGCCAGATCAGCTCGATCTCGGTCAACAAGAACGTTCAGTATAAAGACCAGAAGCCGCTCGAGGCGAAATGGCTCGAGATCTTCAAGACCTACAGCAAGGTCTACATGAATGGCGACCAGGCCTTCCCGCTTGACGTGACCACCGAATACTTCCGGGTGATCAACGACGTCGCCTCCGGCAATATCCAACCAGCCGACGCTGCCAAGCAGTTGCAGACCTTCATCTCCGGCCGCACCTGATCGACCGAGGGAGGCCGCCACTCCGATTGCCAATCGCGGCGGACGGCTTCCCTCACCCTTATGCCCAAGCGCCAGCTGCCGCCGGGAGCAACCAGAATGTCATTGCGCAATCGAACACATGATCCACGCGTCCAGGCAACGATCCTGCTTGCGCCGGCCATGCTGATCTACGCGATCTTCGCGCTTTATCCGATGCTGAACGTGGTGGTACTGAGCTTCCAGAAATGGAACGGCCTTGATCCGCAGCGCCCGTTCGTTGGTCTCGCGAACTACCAATATATCTTCACACAAGATCCGGTCTTCTGGGTCGCGTTCCGCAACACCGTGATCTGGACGATCATGTGCGTGATCTTTCCGCCCATGGTCGGACTGTTGCTGGCGCTTGGTCTCAATCAGAAGCTCTTTGCCCGCAACACCTTCCGCGCCATCTTCTATCTGCCTGTCATCATCGCTCCGATCGCGGTCGCGACCATGTGGAAGTGGATGTACGATCCCTTCTTCGGGCTCTTCACCGAAATCCTGACGTCGATGGGCCTGCAGAACTGGATTCAGGACTGGCTCGGCGACAAGGACATCGCACTTTATTCCGTCTTCGTCGCCTTTCTCTGGCAGTCTGTCGGCTTCTCCATGGTTCTCTTTCTCGCGGGCCTGCAGAACGTCTCGCAAACGCTGGTGGAAGCCGCCCGCATCGACGGTGCCGGACGCTGGAATATCTTCCGCTACGTCACGCTTCCCGCGTTGCGAACGACGCTGACCATCGTGCTCGTGCTTTCGGTCATCTCCTCGTTGAAGGCCTTCGACATCGTCTACGGCCTGACCGGCGGCGGTCCGGCGCAGTCGACGCAGATGCTGGCGCTCTGGGCCTTCACACAGGCCATGCAGATCTTCGATTTCGGCCGCGGTGCTGCGATCTCGGTTGTTCTGCTGCTCATCACCATCGTCGTCGTCATTCCCTACCTGCGCTGGACGCAAAAACATGAGGAGGCCGAGCAATGACGGCAGCATCGGCCACATCCATATCCGACGGCTTTGAAACCGTCGCACCGGCCAAGCGCAAGCGAGACCCGGTCCTGATCGGCTTGTGGATCGCGCTCCTAGTCGTTGCGGCGATCTGGCTTGCCCCCTTTATCTTCATCGTCTTCACCTCGCTGAAGAACCAGGCGGACGTGACCTCGACAGGCGCCTTCATGCCGCCGCTCGATCCGGCCTTCGAGAACTACTCAAATGCTTGGGGCCGCGGCAATTTTGCAAGCGCCTTCCTGAACAGCGCCATCATCACCGTCATCAAGGTTCCGCTCGGGCTCATCCTCTCTGCGATGGCCGCCTATGCGCTCGCCAAGATCCGCCTGCGGTTCAGCAAGCTGCTGCTGCTTCTGGTCGTTTTCGGCACCATGATCCCGTTCCAGGTCATGCTGGCGCCGCTGTTCACGCTGGTCAATTCGCTCGGGCTCATCGACACCTATCCGGGCGTCATCCTCCCCTATATCGCCTTCGGCGTGCCCTATCAGGTGTTTATCCTGCATGGCTTCTTCAGAGGCATTCCAAAGGAGCTGTCGGAAGCCGCTCTGATCGATGGCGCCAGCCACTTCACCATCTTCCGCCGCATCTTCCTGCCGGTCTGCCTGCCGGTGCTCGCAGCCCTGCTGATCCTGGATTTCGTGTCGACATGGAACGAATTCGCCATGGCACTCGTGCTGCTGCAGGATCAGCACATGTGGACGCTGCCGCTCGGGCTCATGTCCTTCCAGGGCCAGTTTTCCAATGATTACGGCCAATTGAATGCGGCTATCGTCATGACGGTCCTACCGGCCACCATCGTTTATCTGATCTTCCAGCGCTACTTCGTCTCCGGCCTCACCTCCGGCGCGGTCAAGGGCTGAGCGGTCGAACCATCCATATATCTTCCGAGGAGAACATCATGTCCAACGCGTCCGTCGAAAAATGGGGGATCTTCGAAGCGGCCTTCAATGGTCCTTCCCACGACAATCCCTATCTCGATGTGGCATTCGATGCCGTTTTCAGCCAGAACAGCCGCGAAGTCCGCGTGCCCGGTTTTTATGACGGCGACGGCGTCTACCGCGTTCGCTTCATGCCGGACAATGAAGGCGATTGGTCATTCCGGACACGCTCGAAGACATCGGAACTGGATGGCAAGACCGGCTCTTTCGTTGCCACCAAGCCATCCAAGGGCAACCACGGCCCCGTGCATGTCCACAACAAGTTCCATTTCGCCCATGCCGACGGCAAGCCTTTCCTGTCGTTCGGCACGACCTGCTATGCCTGGACACACCAGCCACTCGAGATGCAGGCGCAGACGCTTGAGACACTGAAGAAGGCTCGCTTCAACAAGATCCGCATGGGCGTCTTCCCGAAGGACTATCCTTACAACGTCAACGAGCCGCTCTATGCCTGCTTCGAAAAGGGCGTCGACGGCAAGCAAGACTTCGATCGTCCGAACCCCATCCTCTTCCGCCATTTCGAGCGCCAGGTCGCAGCACTCTGCGATCTCGGCATCGAAGCCGACATCATCATGTTCCACCCCTACGACCGCTGGGGCTATGCCGACATGTCCGCCGAACAGGATTTCCGCTACGTCGCCTATCTCGCAGCGCGCCTTGCCGCCTATCGCAATGTTTGGTGGGCGCTTGCCAACGAGTATGATTTCCTGCTCGATACCAAGCCGCTGCAGCAGTGGGACCGCTATTTCCACATTCTCGAAGAAAATGACCCCTACGGCCATCTGAAGTCGATCCATAACGGCGAGCCGACGATGAACTTCGATCATCGCAAGCCTTGGGTCACCCATACCTGCATTCAGAACTGGGACGTGAAGCGCACGCAGGAATGGCGCGAGGCCTATGGCAAACCTGTCGTCAACGACGAGCCCGAATATGAAGGCAACATCATCCAGTCGTGGGGCAACCTGACGGCTGAAGAGCTGGTGCATCGCTTCTGGATCACAGTCACACGCGGCGGCTATGCCGGCCATGGCGAAACCTATTCGCATCCGGAAGATCTGATCTGGTGGGCGAAGGGCGGGGAATTGCGCGGCGAAGCCTGGAAGCGCATCGGCTTCCTGCGTGATCTCCTGGAACAGGATGTCGTCAACGGCCTCGAGCCCATGGCGTCCTTCGGCGAATGGCCCTGGACCCGCGTCTCCGGCGCACGCGACGGTGATGTCAGTTACATCTATCTCGGCGAACATCAGCCGGTCATCTGGTCCACCGGCCTGCCGAAGGACGGAACCGACTATGACGTCGACATCATCGACACATGGGCGATGACGATCACGCCGGCCAAGAAGGTCGAAGCGCCGATCCCGCATCCGACCCGCCACGGCGCGATCGTGCGCGGCGGTAAAGCCGATGCCGCCTTCGGCGTCGAATTGCCGGGCAAGCCGTACCAGGCGCTCCGCATCCGCAAGAAGCACTGATCGATCGAGAAGGAAGGAATGTCATGTCCGGATTGACCATCAAGAACGTCAGGAAGTCCTACGGCGCGGTAAACATCATTCATGGCGTCGATGTTGAAATCTCGGACGGCGAATTCGTCATTCTCGTCGGTCCTTCGGGCTGCGGCAAGTCAACGCTCTTGCGCATGATCGCGGGGCTTGAGGATATCACCGGCGGGCAGATCTCGATCGGCGGCCGAGTCGTCAACGACCTGCCGCCGAAGGATCGCGACATTGCGATGGTCTTCCAGAATTATGCGCTCTACCCGCAGATGACGGTGGCACAGAATATGGGCTTTGCGCTGCAGCTTGCCGGCGCAAAGCGTGCGGAGATCGACGAGAAGGTCGGCGAAGCTGCGAAGATACTGGGCTTGCAGCCATTGCTGGAGCGCAAACCCGCCCAGCTTTCCGGCGGCCAGCGCCAACGCGTCGCCATGGGCCGCGCCATCGTGCGCGACCCTAAGGTCTTCCTGTTCGACGAGCCCCTTTCCAACCTCGACGCCAAACTGCGCGTGAAGATGCGCGCCGAGATCAAGGCGCTACATCAGCGCCTGAAGACGACGATCGTCTACGTGACCCACGATCAGATCGAAGCCATGACCATGGCTGACAAGATCGTCGTGCTGCAGGGCGGAAAGGTAGAGCAGGTCGGCTCGCCGCTCGAGCTCTATGATCGCCCGAGAAATGTCTTCGTCGCCGGTTTCCTCGGCTCTCCTGCCATGAACTTCCTCGAAGGCAAGATCACCGGGGGCGCCTCGCCGGAATTGATATTGCCAACCGGCACACGTATCGAACTTGCCAGCGCCCCGGCACAATCCGATGGCCGCGAAGTCGTTCTGGGCGTTCGTCCGGAAGATATTTCCTTTGCATCGGCAGGCGGCGTCAGCGCAAAGGTTACGGTCGTCGAGCCAACGGGCTCGGAAACGCATGTCGCACTTGATCTGGAAGGCAGGGAATTGACGTGGGTGATGCGCGAACGGGCCGAACTCGCACCAGGCCAGGCGATCCGGATTTCCTTGAAAACTCCGAACCTGCATTTCTTCGACAAGGCGAGCCAGCAACGACTATAGAAGACGGCTAAAGCGCCAGGCGCCTCCGATCAGACGGCGGCGCGCTTTTGCGTGCCGCTCATGACGGAAAACACCCGCTTGACGAACGCCTCGCCATCGAACTGACGCGCAGCGCCCTCGGCCACATGATCCGGGCGATCGAAGATGAAGGCTTCTAGATTGACGATCGGCAGGTTCAGCCGCGTGCGCACATCGCCGATCATCGCTGTGTGGGTGACGACAAGCTTGCAGCCATTTGGTTCGAACCACTGTTGAATGCCCGCTGCCGGTATGGCGGTCACCGACAATCCCTGCTCCGTCAGAACCGAGCCGATGCGGGACGCAACCTGTTGATTATCGAGACAGATCAGCACATCGGCCTGCGATGGGGACGGGACATGGTTAGCCTGCATCAAGCGACCTCTCGTTCAAACATGACGGGAATATACCGATTCGGGCGTAACTGGGTGTTATTAGTTGTTACATTTTGTTTCAGAATCATGACGGCTTTGGCGGTTCCGCCAAGGCATAGCATCCTCACCTGATAGGGCTGGAACAAGGGACGCTGGAGGTCATGTCGCCTTCATCGCTTTTGCGAAATCGCGACTAAGGCTCCCATCTTTGCCGAGATGGAAGCCTATATGGCTATAGCCCGCTAGACCGGCGCACGACGACGGCGGCTATGCCTGAGATCGATGGCCGTGTGCCAGACGATCGTCGCGAAGATGATCGCCCCGCCGATAAATGTGGCCACAGGCGGCACTTCCGAAAAGAACAGCCAAACCCAGAACGGCGTCAATACGATTTCCATCGAGCTGATCAACGCGGCATCGGCGGCCGGCATCTTTCTCGATCCGAAAAGGAAGAGGACGAAGGCCAGCGCGAAATTCGTCGCCCCGAAAGCCGCGAGCAGAAGCCAATTGTTGACGTCCACCGAACTCGCCGAGGCAAAGGGCACAAAGATCACGAATGTCACAAGTCCGCTGACGACGCTCGAGGGCAGGATCGGAATGCTGGGGTCAATCCGCGGGATGACGATGATGAGAGCGAAGCTGACGGTCATGCCAAGCGCCAGCAGATCGCCGATACCGGTGCCCCCGCCAATGGACGACGCGACTATGACGGCGACGCCGACCAGACATATAGCGCCGGCAATCAATGTCCGCTTTGCCACGCCTTCCTTCAGCAAGATCCAGCTCAGGAACGCGGCGATGAACGGAGCCGTCGCATAGATCATCGTGACGTTTGCGACAGTGGTCGTATAGAGCGCACCGATGAAGCACGCCTGACTGATGGTCTGGCAGGCAAGCATCGCCAGCCCGGCCGGATGAAAGACCGAGGCCCATTGCCGCCTTGAAAACCCACCTTCGAGGAAAAAGCTGGGGATCAGCAAGAACAGGCCGCCGAACAGCGACCGCCAAGCGATCGTCGTCCAGATGTCGGTGGTCAGAAGACGCGCGTAGATACCGCTGCAGCTCCATGCGAGCATGGCTGTAGCCACGAGTAGAACGCCCCTCTCATAATCGCTGGCAAAAGCGGAGCGGGTCGGAAACTGGAATGTCATGTATGGACTCGAGGAAAGAAGGAACACCCCTTCTCTGCGCCGATATTTGACATCAGGCAAACGAATAGTAGAGATAATAGCTATCAGAAATATTTGTGACCTCCCATGCGCGACCCCATCGAAAGCGACCTGCTGCGGACCTTTCTCGTCATCACCGAGACATCCAATTTTTCCACGGCTGCCCACAGGATCGGCCGCACCCAATCGGCGGTGAGCGCGCAGATCAAGCGGCTGGAAGATTCGATCGGCGAAACGCTCTTCGAAAGAAGCGCACGAGGAGCCGTTCTCACTCGTGCCGGCATTCAGTTGCTTCCCTATGCCCAACGCGTGATCGAACTTTTGAACGAGGCGGCGGCGAACATTCGCACCAAGCCGCTCGACGGACCGGTCCGGATCGGAATTCCGGAGGAATACAGCCAGACCGTGCTTCCGGCGGCGCTGTCAGCCTTTGCGATCAGACACCCGGCCGTCGAAGTGACCGTCTCCTGCGATTACACGGCGCACAACCTGGCTGCCCTGGAGAAAGACGAACTGGATCTGGCCGTCGTCTTCGACTGGAGCAACCAGAACAAGGGTGAGGTTCTGTGTGTCGATCCCACGGTCTGGGTGACGTCGCTGGTCCATCGCGTGCATGAGGCGGTGCCGCTGCCCATCGCTGTCTACCGCGACTCGACATGGTGCCGCGACTTCGCGCTCAAATCACTGGAGCAAATCGGGCGGCGGTACCGCATCGCCTTCATCGCCGACACGAGTTCCGGTTTGAAGAACGCCGTTTCCGCCGGACTTGCCGTGACGACGCTGTCGCGCAGCAACATTCCTCATGGTTGCCGGGAGTTGACGAGCGACGATGGTTTCCCGCCGGTCGATTCCTCGCGCGTCGTGCTTCGCCGCAACCCCTATCATTCAAGCGAAGCGATCCGCGAACTGGCGGAAATGGTGCGCGAAGCCTTCCAGCCTATGTCGAGTCTCCTCCTGCAGCCGTGACACGCCGGCGCAGCCTGCGGCGCGTGCCGGAAGGGCTTTCGGAAAAGCTGGCGCGATAGCTACGCGAGAAGGCCGATGCCGAGTTGAAGCCGGTTGCGTCGGCAATCTCCGCAAAGGATGCCTTCGTCTCGATGACCTTGCGCCGAGCCGCATTCAGCCGCAACGCCAGATAATGCACATGCGGCGGCGCGCCGATGCTCTCCTGGAACAGCGCCTGCAAGTGACGCGCGCTGACGCCGACGCGCCGGGCAAGACGCGTGAGCACCAGTGGTTGCTCGATATGATCCTCCATCAGGCGGATGGCTTGAGCGACCCTCGGATCACGCATGCGCAGACCGGCCGTCGACGGCGAGAGCTCGGTCGCGCTTTGTGTGCTCGCCGGCTCGTAGATGAAGAGGCGGCTAACCTCGAGCGCCAGCGAATAGCCCTGTCGCCGCCGGATGATCTCCAACATCAGATCGACAGTCGGCAGGGAGCCGGCGGTGGTGATCCGCTTGCCATCGATCACGTAGCGATCCCTGACGGCACGCACATGCGGATAGGCGAGCGCGAAATCGTCGTAATCCTCCCAGTGGACGGCAGCGGAAACGTTGTCCAGCAGGCTCGCTTCGGCAAGCAGCCAGGTGCCGGATTCGATGCCGGCGACCATCGATCGATGGCGCGCCGTCTGTGACAGCTGCATTTTCAATGCCTGTGTCGCGCTGCGTCGCCAATTGTAGCTCGCAAGCACGAAAAGCGGCGTGGTGTCCGATGTCGGCCGAAAGCCGGAGGAAGCCGGCACGGGGATGAGGCTCGTCGTTTCCGCCGGAGAACCATCCGGCGTGAACAGACGCCAGCGATAAAGCTCCGCTCCGGAAATGCGATTGGCTCCGCGCAACGGTTCGATCACCGAAGCGATCAAAATCAGGTTCGTCTCCGGAAGGATCAGGAGATCGATGTCGAGCGTCTCATTGGCCGATGTCAGCACTCAGCATTTCTCCGGTCGCTCCGAAACTGTATCGAATGTTTCCGATTATGCAAAGCATGACAGCGTCTCATGGCTCGTAATGTCTTCAATACGAGGGAGAACAAAAATGCCTCTTGCGATGAATCGCGATGTCTTCATCACCTGTGCCGTGACCGGCGCCGGTGACACGGTTTCGAAATCCAGCCATGTTCCGATCACTCCCAAGCAGATCGCGGAGTCCGCGATCGACGCCGCCAAGGCTGGGGCGGCAGTGGTTCACTGCCACGTCCGCGACCCCGAGACGGGCGCTGCCAGCCGCCGCAACGAACTTTACCGGGAAGTCACGGATCGCATCCGTTCTGCCGATGTCGATGTCGTGCTGAACCTGACCGCCGGCATGGGCGGAGACCTCATTTTTGGCGATGTCGAAAGCCCCCTGCCCTTGAATGCAAGAGGCACCGACATGGCAGGCGCTTCGGAGCGCGTCAGCCACGTTGCCGAATGCCTGCCTGAGATCTGCACGCTCGATTGCGGCACGATGAACTTCAGCCTCGGCGATTACGTCATGACCAATACGCCTTCGATGCTGAGGGCCATGGCAAAGAAGATGACCGATCTCGGCGTGCGCCCGGAAATCGAGGCCTTCGACACCGGTCATCTCTGGTTTGCCAAACAGCTTGCCGAGGAGGGCCTGATCGAGGACCCGGTCCTCATCCAGCTCTGCATGGGCATCCCCTGGGGGGCGCCCGACGACCTGAATACCTTCATGGCGATGGTCAATAACGTTCCCACAAGCTGGACCTTCTCGGCCTTTTCCATTGGCCGCAACGCGATGGCCTATCCGGCTGCAGCGATCCTTGCCGGCGGCAATGTCCGCGTCGGGCTGGAAGACAATCTCTATGCCGGCAAGGGCATGCTCGCAACCAATGCACAGCTCGTTGAAAAGGCGGTCCAGGTGATTGAGGGCATGGGCGCGCGCATCATCGGCCCAGAAGATGTCCGCAAGAAGCTGAAACTGACGAAGCGCTGAGGCCACGATGACGAAGATCAACAAGGCGGCCTGCATCGGCGGCGGCGTCATCGGCGGCGGATGGATCGCCCGTTTCCTGCTCGCGGGCATCGATGTCGATGTCTACGACCCGCATCCGGAGGCAACGCGCATCGTCGGCGAAGTACTCGCCAATGCCGAAAAGGCCTATGCGATGCTGACCGGCGCTCCCCTTCCGCCGCGCGGCAGGCTCACATTCAAGGATACGCTGGAAGCAGCGGTCGATGGCGCCGACTGGATTCAGGAAAGCGTGCCCGAGCGGCTGGATCTCAAGCGCAACGTGCTGACGCAGATCGACGCGGCGGCAAAGCCGGACGCGCTGATTGGCTCGTCCACTTCGGGCCTGTTGCCAACGGACCTGCAACGCGACATGCGCCATCCCGAGCGTCTCTTCGTCGCCCACCCCTATAATCCAGTCTATCTGCTGCCGCTCGTCGAAATCGTCGGCGGCGAAAGGACCAGTTCCGCCACGATCCAGGCGGCGATGGAGCGGCTGCCGCCCATCGGCATGAAGGGCGTGCATATCGCCAGGGAGATCGAGGCTTTCGTCGGTGACCGCCTGCTCGAAGCGCTTTGGCGCGAGGCGCTGTGGCTTATCAAGGACGATATCTGCACCGTCGAGACGCTGGACGACGTCATCCGCTATTCTTTCGGCCTACGCTGGGCGCAGATGGGCTTGTTCCAAACCTATCGCATCGCCGGCGGCGAAGCGGGCATGCGGCACTTCCTGGCGCAGTTTGGCCCCGCCCTGCAATGGAACTGGACAAAACTGATGGATGTCGTCGATCTCGACGACACGCTTGTCGAAAAGATCGGCCAGCAGTCGGACGAACAGGCAGACGGCCTGTCGATCCGCGAACTCGAGCGCATCCGCGACGAAAATCTCGTCGGCATCCTCCAGAGCCTCAAAGGTAGCCACGGCGGCAAGGGCTGGGGCGCCGGCAAGCTGCTGAAGGATTTCGAGCAGCATCTTTGGGCGGCCGGCGGGGGCAAGAAAGAGACGCCGGACGTTACAAGACCGCTACGCCTGATCGACACCAAGGTCAGCCCCGCATGGGTCGACTATAACGGGCACATGACCGAGCATCGCTATCTGCAGGTCTTTGGCGACACATCGGATGCGCTTTTGCGCCTGATCGGCGTCGATCTCGATTATGTCGAGCGCGGCCATAGCTACTACACAGTGGAAACCCACATCCGCCATCTCGGCGAAGCCAAGCTCGGACAGGCCATCCATTCGACCGCACAGATCCTCGCATCCGACGAAAAGCGGCTGCATGTCTTCCATGCGCTGCACGACACTGCGAGTGGCGATCTGATCGCCACCGCGGAGCAGATGCTGCTGCATGTCGACGCGAAAGCGGGCAAAGCCGTTGCCGCATCGGAGGAGGTGCTGGCGAAGCTGAGGCCGATTGCAGCCGCGCACGCAGTCTTTGCCATGCCGGAGGGAGCCGGCCGTCATGTGGGACAAAAACGCTAGGAGGAAGCGATCGTGAATTTCGGACTCAGCGAAGAACAGGAGATGATCGTTAGGACGGTCAGGGACTTCGTGGAGACGGAGATCTATCCGCACGAAAACGAGGTCGAGCGCACCGGTATCGTGCCGTTCGATCTTGGGCAGGATATCAAGCGCAAATGTATCGAACTCGGCTTCTACGCCTGTAATTTCCCTGAGGAAATCGGCGGCGCCGGGCTCGATCATGTCACCTTCACGCTCGTCGAGCGCGAGCTTGGTCGTGGTTCCCTAGGGCTCACCGTCTTCTTCGGACGCCCCTCCGGCATCCTCATGGCCTGCGAGGGCGAGCAACGCGAGCGCTATCTCCTGCCGGCGGTGCGCGGGGAAAGGATCGATGCGCTTGCCATCACCGAGCCGGATGCCGGCTCCGACATGCGCGGCATGAAATGCGCGGCACGGCAGGATGGCGATGATTTCGTGCTCAACGGCACGAAGCATTTCATCTCACACGCCGATGTCGCCGATTTCGTCATCGTCTTTGCTGCCACCGGCGAGGAAGACACTCGCCATGGCGTCAAGAAGAAGATCACGGCTTTCCTAGTCGATCGCGGCACGCCGGGCTTCGACATTGTGAAGGGCTACGACTCCGTTTCCCATCGCGGCTATCACAATTCTATCCTGAACTTCACCGACTGCCGCCTGCCAAAGTCGCAGGTACTCGGCGAGGTACATCGCGGCTTCGACCTTGCCAATCAGTGGCTCTACGGAACACGCCTGACCGTTGCCGCGACCTGTGTAGGCCGTGCTCGTCGCGTCTTCGAACTCGCTCTGCCTTATGCAGCAGAGCGCAAGCAATTCGGCAAGCCGATCGGCGCCAATCAGGGCGTCTCCTTCAAGCTCGCCGACATGATCACCGAGATCGACGCCGCCGACCTGCTGACGCTATCCGCCGCCTGGAAGCTCGATGCCGGCCGGCCTGCCAATCGCGAGATCGCCTCGGCCAAACTCTACGCCTCGGAAATGCTTGCCCGCGTCACCGACGAGGCAATCCAGATCTTCGGCGGCATGGGATTGATGGACGACCTGCCGCTCGCGCGCTTCTGGCGCGATGCCCGCGTCGAACGCATCTGGGACGGCACATCGGAAATCCAGCGGCACATCATCAGCCGCGATCTGCTTCGACCGTTCGGAGCATGAGCCCATGACGCAGCGCTCGCTCGACCGCCTGATCCGACCTAGAACCATCGCCGTCTTCGGCGGCCGAGAGGCACGACGCGTCATCGAGCAATGCGACCTCATGGGATTTGCCGGCGAAATCTGGCCGGTGCATCCGACACAGGAGAGCGTGCTTGGCCGCCGCTGCTACCGGTCTGTTGCAGAACTGCCGGATGCGCCCGATGCCGCCTTCGTCGGTGTCAATCGGACACTGACCATCGATATCGTCAGCGATCTCGCAGCCAGAGGGGCCGGCGGTGCGGTCTGCTACGCCTCGGGCTTCAGCGAAGCCGTCGCGGAACTGGCCGACGGCGCGGATTTGCAGCGCGCGCTTATCGAGGCTGCCGGCACCATGCCGATCGTCGGACCAAACTGCTACGGCATGATCAACGGTCTGGACGGCGCGCTGCTCTGGCCCGATCAGCATGGCATTGTCAGAACCGAGCGCGGCGTCGCTATCCTTACACAATCCTCCAACATCGCCATCAATCTCAGCATGCAGAGGCGCGGCCTGCCCATCAGCTACCTGATGACCGCAGGCAATCAGGCACAGACAGGCTTGTCTGACCTCGCCCGGGCCGTTCTTGAGGACCCGCGCGTCACGGCGGTCGGCCTGCATATCGAAGGCTTCGGTGATGTAAGGGCGCTGGAAGCGCTTGCGATGCGCGCCAGGGAGTTGAAGAAGCCCGTCGTCGCACTGAAGATCGGCAAATCCGAACAGGCACAGCGCGCCACCGTCTCGCATACAGCCTCGCTTGCCGGCAGCGATGCGGTGGCGGGTGCCGTTCTCGACCGCCTCGGCATCGGCCGCGTCACGACACTGCCCGAACTCATCGAAACGCTGAAACTGCTGCATGTCGCGGGTCCGCTCGACAGCAATGCGATCTCCTCGATGAGCTGTTCGGGCGGCGAGGCCTCGCTGATGGCCGATGCTGCCGTCAGCAGGAATGTCGAATTTCGCGCCCTCAAACCCGAACAGCTACCGGCGCTGCGTGCAAGCCTCGGCCAGATGGTGACGCTCTCCAATCCCCTTGATTATCATACCTTCGTCTGGGGCGATCTGGCACGGCAGACAGACGCTTTCAGCGCCATGTTCGCCGGCGACTACGCCCTCAATCTGCTTGTCCTCGACTTCCCGCGCGAAGATCGCTGCGACGGGGCGGACTGGATGATCACGGTCTCTGCCGTGGCTGCGGCCGCCAAGCAGACCGGCGCCCGCGCCGGCATTCTGGCGACGCTGCCGGAAAACATGCCGGAGACGATCGCCCTGCAATTGACCGAAGCCGGCATCGTGCCGCTCTGCGGCATCAGCGAGGCACTGGTGGCGGCAGATATTGCCAGTGGCATCGCCAGTGCCTGGAAGAAGCCGCAGCCATTCCCGCTTCTCAGCGCACGCATCGAGGCAGGTGAAGTCGCAACTTTGAGCGAGGCCGAAGCCAAAACCGAGCTTGCAGCCTCAGGCCTTGCTGTCCCGCTGGGCAAGACCGCCGCGACGGCACGCGAGGCAGCCGAGCGTGCAGAGCAACTCGGTTTCCCCGTTGCGCTCAAGGCGCTCGGCGTCGAGCACAAGTCCGAAGTCGGCGCAGTCAAGCTCAACCTATGGGATAGGAATGCTGTCGGGGATGCGGCCGAGGGCATGGCTTCTTTTGCCCGAGGATTCCTGGTCGAAAAGATGGTCGAGCGCCCGCTCGCCGAGCTGATCGTCGGCGCGGTCCGCGATCCGGTCGTCGGCCTGACCTTGACGGTCGGTGCTGGCGGAATCCTCGTGGAATTGCTTGAAGATTCCGTCGTTTTGCCGCTGCCGGTGACGAAAGCCGAGGTCCTGGAGAGGATTTCTCGCCTGAAGGTCAGAAAATTGATCGAGGGTTATCGCGGCAATGCGGGAAGCAGTCTCGAAATCGTTGCTGATGCCGTCGTATCAACGGCAGAATATGTCGTAAAGAATGCCGCACAGCTTGAGGAACTGGACATTAATCCATTGATGGTCCTACCAGATTCTCGCGGCGTCATTGCCGCTGACGCCCTCATCCGGCGAAGGAGGTAGCAGAAGTTGCAAGACCCCATTCGAACCCGATGCGAAGACGGCATCCTTGAGGTCATCATCGACAGGCCGAAGGCGAACTCCATCGATCTGGCGACCAGCCGGAAAATGGGCCTGATCTTTCGCGACTTTCGCGACAACCCGGATTTGCGCGTCGCGATCGTCACCGGTGCCGGCGAGAAATTCTTTTCGGCCGGCTGGGATTTGAAGGCTGCCGCAGCCGGGGACGCCGTCGATGGCGATTATGGCGTCGGCGGTTTCGGCGGCCTGCAGGAATTGCGCGATCTCAACAAGCCAATCATCTGCGCCGTCAACGGCATCTGTTGCGGCGGCGGGCTGGAGATCGCGCTATCGACCGATCTGATCATCGCCGCCCCGCACGCGACCTTCGCCTTGCCCGAGATCCGCTCCGGCACGGTCGCTGACGCGGCCTCGATCAAGCTACCGAAGCGCATCCCCTATCACATCGCCATGGACATGCTGCTGACCGGCCGCTGGCTGAATGTCGAGGAGGCCCATCGCTGGGGCTTCGTCAACGAGATCGTCACCGCCGACAAGCTGATGGACAGGGCCTGGGAACTCGCCCGCCTGCTCACAAGCGGGCCACCGCTCGTCTATGCGGCGATCAAGGAGATCGTTCGTGAAGCGGAGGGTTCGACGTTTCAGACTGCCATGAACAAGATAACCAAGAGGCAGTTTGCGACCGTCGACGTCCTTTATTCGAGCGAAGATCAATTGGAAGGCGCAAGGGCTTTTGCGGAGAAGCGGCCCCCAATCTGGAAAGGAAGATAGAGGCGGCGGCAACCGCTCAATTTCCCACATGATCGCGGGCAACAGGCTTCAGACGGAAGAGGAAACCGGAACGTGAAGTGGCTTGCTCGTGAGTTTTGTCAACACGGCAAGAAGAAGGAACAGGGGAATGAACGACTACACGAAATATCTGGCAAGCCGCGTCGCGGCGGGCGGCCTGAACCGCCGCGAATTCATGGGACGCGCAATGGCTGCGGGCGTTACTTTGGCGCTCGCCGACAAACTCTTTACCGAAAGTGCAATGGCAGCCGAACCGAAGCGCGGCGGTCATCTGAAGCTTGGTCTTGAAGGCGGTGCTGCGACCGATTCCAAGGACCCGGCAAAATTCCTGTCGCAGGTCATGTTCGTCATCGGCCGCTGCTGGGGCGACATGCTGGTGGAATCCCACCCGCTGACCGGTGCTGCCGTTCCCTCGCTCGCCGAGTCCTGGGAACCGTCGAAGGATGCCGCCACCTGGACCTTCAAGATCCGCAAGGGCGTGAAGTTCCATAACGGCAAGGATCTGACGATCGAGGACGTCGTCGCCACACTCAAGCGCCATACCGACGCGAAATCGGAATCGGGCGCGCTCGGCGTCGTGAAGTCGATCAAGGAGATCAAGGCAGACGGCGACAACCTCGTCCTGACGCTGACCGAAGGCAACGCCGACATGCCGTTGCTTCTGACCGATTATCACCTCGTCATCCAGCCGAATGGCGGCTATGACGATCCGCTCGCCTCGATCGGCACTGGCCCCTACAAGCAGGTCAGCTTCGAGCCCGGTGTGCGCGCGACCTTCGAGCGCAACAAGGACGACTGGCGTACCGATCGCGGCTTCGTCGATAGCGTCGAAATCATCACGATGAACGATGCGACGGCGCGTATCGCGGCACTTTCGTCCGGCCAGGTCCATTACATCAACCGCGTCGACCCGAAGACCGTGGATCTGTTGAAGCGTGCACCAACCGTCGACATCCTGTCCACCGCCGGCCGTGGCCACTACGTCTTCATCATGCATTGCAACACGGCGCCGTTCGACAATAACGACCTGCGCATGGCGTTGAAATACGCCATGGACCGCGAAACCATGGTCAAGAAGATCCTAGGCGGCTACGGCAAGGTCGGTAACGACTTCCCGATCAACAGCACCTATGCGCTCTTCCCCGAAGGGATCGAGCAACGTGCCTATGATCCCGACAAGGCTGCCTTCCACTACAAGAAGTCCGGCCACAGCGGCTCGGTCCTCTTGCGCACGTCGGAAGTGGCTTTCCCGGGCGCCGTCGATGCAGCCGTCCTTTATCAGGAAAGCTGCAAGAAGGCCGGGATCAACATCGAGGTCAAGCGCGAGCCGGGTGATGGCTACTGGACGAACGTCTGGAACGTCCAGCCCTTCTCCACCTCTTACTGGGGTGGCCGTCCGACGCAGGACCAGATGTATTCCACCGCCTACCTCTCGACGGCGGACTGGAACGACACGCGCTTCAAGCGCCCCGACTTCGACAAGCTTCTGCTTCAGGCCCGTTCCGAACTGGACGAGGCCAAGCGCAAGGAGCTTTACCGCGCCATGGCGATGATGGTGCGCGACGAAGGCGGCGTCATCCTGCCAATGTTCAACGATTTCGTGAACGCCTCTACCAAGCAGGTGAAGGGCTACGTCCACGACATCGGCAACGACATGTCGAACGGCTACGTCGCCAACCGCGTCTGGCTGGACGCCTGATGCCCGAAGCCGGGCGATAACGCCCTCACCTCTGACGCAGCCGGGATCGCGAAAGCCCTTCGCGGTCCCCCCGACGTTTACGGCAATCCCGGAAAATTGCGTAGCTGCTTTCCGCCCGGAATTGCGTAAGACAACAAGATTGAGCGGCTCACCGATTCCCTGAAGCAGGGAACCGCTCTAAGCGCGAGGCATCGGCCATGTCCAATCAGCCCCCCGGAACCGTTCTGCCCGGGCTGAGGTTCAAGCAGCGTTTTCCGCTGCTGTCCCTTATTATCGAGCGTTGCGTGCTCAGCATCATCCTGCTCTTTGCGGTTTCTATCCTAATCTTCGGCGGGCTCGAAGCCCTGCCCGGCGATTTCGCCACCACTTATCTCGGCCAGTCGGCGACGCCACAGGCGGTCGCCAATATCCGCGAGGAGCTCGGCCTCAATCGGCCCGTTGTCACCCGCTATGTCGAATGGCTCGGCAATGCGGTTCAGGGCGATTTCGGCACCTCCTGGGCCAGCAAGAATTCCGTCAGCGAGCAGATCGGCAAGCGGCTCGGCAATTCGCTGTTTCTGGCAGGCTTTGCCGCTTTGATCTCAGTGCCGCTCGCGGTCTGCCTGGGCATGCTGGCCGTCCACTACAGGAACCGTATGCCGGACAAGATCATCAACGTCATTTCGCTGGCGGCAATCTCGCTGCCGGAGTTCTTCATCGGCTATCTCCTCATCATGTTCTTCTCGGTGAAATTCGGCATTGCGACCTTCCCGGCGACGGTCTTCGACGGCATGGGCTTCGTCGACCGGCTGAACGCGATCGCGCTGCCCACAGCAACCCTGGTTCTGGTCGTGCTTGCGCACATGATGCGCATGACACGGGCCGCCATTCTTTCCGTCATGTCGTCGGCCTATATGGAAACCGCGGAGCTGAAAGGCCTTTCCGCCTTCCGCGCCATCGTCAAGCACGCCGCGCCCAATGCGCTGGCGCCGATCATCAACGTCATTGCGCTGAACCTTGCCTATCTCATCGTCGGTGTGGTCGTCGTCGAAGTCGTCTTCGTCTATCCCGGCATGGGCCAGTACATGGTCGACGCGGTGACTGTACGCGACATGCCCGTGGTCCAGGCCTGTGGCCTGATCTTCGCCGCCGTCTACATCTTCCTCAACATGACGGCCGACATCCTCGCCATCGTCGCCAACCCACGTCTGAGGCATCCACGATGAGATTGAGAGATATCCCCATCACCGCCTGGATCGGCATCATCGGTATCCTGATCGCCTTTATCTGCGCGATCTTTGCCCCCTGGATCGCCCCTTACGGCGAGACGGAAGTCGTCGGCAATGTCTGGCAGCCCGCCGATGCGCAATATTTCTTCGGTCTAGACAATCTCGGCCGCGATATCCTGTCGCGTCTGATCTATGGTACCCGCACGACCCTCTTCGTCGCGCTGGCGGCGACAATCATCTCCTTCTCGCTCGGCATCATCCTGAGTTTTACCGCCGCCGTCTCGCGCGGATTGATCGACACGGTCTTTTCGCGCTTCAACGATCTGATGATGTCGATCCCGACGCTGATCTTCGCGCTCGTCGTCCTTGCGGTCCTGCCACAGAACCTGATCGTGCTGATCCTCGTCATGGCCATCCTCGATTCCACCCGCGTCTATCGTCTCGGTCGCGCCGTGGCGCTCGATGTCGCGGTCATGGAATTCGTGGAAGCCGCCAAGCTGCGCGGCGAAGGCAAGATCTGGATCATCTTCCGCGAGATCCTCCCGAATACGCTGTCGCCGCTACTGGCGGAATTCGGGCTGCGCTTCGCCTTCTCGATCCTGTTCCTCTCTACCCTCTCCTTCCTTGGCCTCGGCATCCAGCCACCGGCGGCCGACTGGGGCGGCATGGTCAAGGACAACAAGGACGGGATCATCTTCGGCATCTCCGCCGCGCTCGTGCCGGGTTCCGCAATCGCGGCGCTGGCGATCTGTGTCAATCTGGTGGTCGACTGGCTGTTAAGGCGCACCTCCAGCCTCAAGGGAGGACGTGGCGATGCCTGAGCTTCTTTCCGTTCGCGATCTCAAGATCGAGGCAACCAGCTATCCGCCGGGCGAGCCGCCGAAACGCGTCACCATTGTCGATGGCGTTTCCTTCGATCTGCAAAAGGGCAAGGTGCTTGGCCTGATCGGCGAGTCCGGCGCCGGCAAATCCACCATCGGTCTTTCCGCCCTCGCCTATGGCCGCGGCGGTGCAGAGATTACCGGCGGTCAGGTGCTGCTCGACGGTGTCGATATCCTGCCGCTCGGCAAATCGGGCATCCGCAAAATCCGCGGCGCGCGGGTCTGCTATGTCGCCCAATCGGCCGCCGCTGCCTTCAATCCGGCGCATCGGCTCGGCGCGCAGGTGATCGAGGCAACCGTGAAGCACGGCCTGATGACGACGGAGGAGGCAAAAAAGCGGGCGCTCTATCTCTTCCGGGTGCTTGGTCTGCCAAACCCCGAAACATTCGGCGATCGCTATCCGCACCAGGTCTCGGGCGGCCAGCTGCAGCGCGCCATGACCGCCATGGCGCTCTGCTCCAACCCGGAGCTGATCGTCTTCGACGAGCCGACGACCGCGCTCGATGTCACCACGCAGATCGATGTGCTGGCGGCGATCAAGCACGCCATCGAAGAGACACACACCGCCGCGCTTTACATCACCCATGACCTCGCCGTCGTCGCCCAGATTTCCGACGACATCATGGTGCTCAGGCACGGCAAGACGGTGGAATATGGCAGCGTTAAGCAGATCATCGAGGAGCCAAGCCAGGATTATACCCGCGCCCTCGTCAACGTCCGCCAGGAGGCACGGCCCGAGGCTGCCGACCAATCCAGCGCGCTTTTGAAGGTCGAGAACATAAGCGCGCAATACTCCAATGGTTTCAGGGTATTACATGATGTTTCTCTACATGTTCCTAAAGGCCAGACATTGGCTGTGGTCGGCGAGTCCGGCTCCGGCAAATCGACGCTTGCCCGTGTCATCACCGGCCTCTTGCCGCCGAGCGACGGGCGGATCTCCTTCGACGGCAAGCCGCTGACGCCGGCCTTGAAGAACCGCTCGCGGGATGAGCTGCGGCGAATCCAGCTGATCTACCAGATGGCCGATACCGCCATGAACCCGCGCCAAACTGTGCGCGACATCATTGGTCGTCCGCTGACCTTCTATGACGGTCTGCACGGCGCAGCGAAGACCGCGCGCGTGAAAGAGCTGCTGGATCTGATCGAGATGGGCAACGGCTTCATCGATCGCTATCCGGCCGAGCTTTCCGGCGGCCAGAAGCAGCGCGTCGCCATCGCCAGAGCGCTTGCCGCGAAGCCGGAACTCATCCTTTGCGATGAGCCGACATCGGCGCTCGATCCGCTGGTTGCCGAGGGCATCTTGAAACTGCTCTTGAAGCTGCAGGAGGAGGCACACCTCTCCTACGTCTTCATCACCCACGATATCGCGATTGTGCGCGCCATCGCCGACAGCGTCGCCGTGATGCATCGCGGCAAGCTCGTGCGCTTCGGCCCGAAGTCGCAAGCACTTTCACCGCCCTTCGACGATTACACCGACCTGCTCTTGAAATCCGTGCCCGAGATGGAGATCGGCTGGCTGGAGCGCGTGCTGACGACGCGGAGAATGGAGAGCGCCGGAAACTGAAGTTTCGGCGTCCTCGACTCCCGCCGTTCGGCGTTTGCTCGCTTTCATGTAAATCGAGGGCTCAGCGCGTCAGGCGCGTGCTGAGTTCAAGAGCCAATGCGCTGGCATTGCGGCCAACGATCATACTCTGGTGATTGCCGGCAACATCGACCCACTCCGCATGCACCAGAAGGTGCCTCCATATGGATTTCGGATCGCAATCGACAGGAGAGCCTTGAGCGCTGCGAAAGAAAGTCAGCTCGCCGTCGTAACGATCTGGCTTGTAAACGCCTTTCATGCGCAGGAGTTGCCGGGCGGCGGCATCATAATGTGGGGGATATTCTCCCATCCATTGGGGTGCCAGTTCCGGGTAGTAGGCCGTGTGCGGATCAGCATAGCGGAACGAGAGCGGCTTCAGCTTTCTTGCGAAATATTCTCGTCGCCCGATAGCCAGCCGGTTTGGCTTTGTCAGTTGCTGGCCGGACGGGCGAAGACCACTCTTCGTGAGATTTTTCTTTCTGGTTCTGGCTCTCCTCCAGCGTTGCCACATGAACTTGCCCCAGAGCATCAACGGCCATTCCTGCTCACCCAGCGGGGTATCGAGCATCCCGAGAAACGCGATCTCCTTCTTCTGCGCTCTCAAGGCGCGCGCAAGCTCCAAGGCAAAAACACCGCCGAAAGAATAACCCAGCAATCGATAGGGCTCTCCTATCCCTGCTGCCTGCAGCGTTCTCAGCGTCTCTGCAACTTCATCCTGGACTGTTGCCGGATGCTGACGATCGCGATTAAAGTCCGTCAAAGCGATACCCAGGATCGGCCCGGGAAAGCGGATTTCCTTGATGAGTTGCTGCATCTCCAGAAAGCAGCTTGCGCCGCCGGCAAATAGCAGTAGCGGCACCGCACCTTCCCCGCCGCGGAGTTCTACGATTTTCGGCTGGGATGAGAGGTCTTCGTGACCGGAAATTGCAAGGCTGAGTGCGTCAAGGGTGCGATGACGATAGAATACATTGACATCCCACTCCTCCCCGGTTTCACTCCATAAGCGCTTGATGAAATTCAGGGACCGATTGACTGAAACGACATCTGGAATGTCAGCCTTGTGCTCCAGATCGATCTTTGCCTCCCGACGAAGCAGATCGCTGACATAGGCACAGTGGCTGGAATCCGCATCTGTTTTCACAGAGAAAAGCATTTAAGCGCCCTCGAGTATCGAAGCATGCGTCACTAATGCAATTATAGACAGTATTCTTATAAAGCGATCATTAATATATTCTGTAAAGACACAACTTGCTCTTGTATTTTATGGTCTGCGTCATTGAGCAATCGAATGACCAGCCGAAATTGGCTCCCATCTGGCCGAAGGCAGGCTCTTCGGTAGCAAGGGCAAGCGGTGTCATCCTTGGAGAGCCGTCGTGCCGAATGGACGAACCCGACAATCGAGGTCGTCAATATTCCGCTGGCACGGCATACACCTCGGCAGATGGATCGGCGAGGAAGGAGCGCACCGTTGGCGGCAGCTGGCGCGATGACAGTGGCAAGGGACCACAGCGCGAAAGAAGTTCACGCAGGTCCGGTTCAGCGCCGACATGCCGCCAAATCATTCGGGACGCATAGGGCAGGTTTTCCTTTCGCCAGGAAACCCCCATGGTTGTTCCCCGCAGATAGACGCGCTGGTGCTCATCGAACGGCAGCAAGATCGTCTGCGACAACATGGAATTCGGGCCGACGACGCGTTCGGTGATGAAGATCCGATTGCGATAGAAGGCTGCCAAGCCCACATATTTCGAAAACTGCTGGATGCCGTTTCCAGGGTCCCGCAGGCGCTCCATCGATTTGACATGCACCAGCCCATCCTGCTCGACGAGCCGACTGCAGGAACAGACGATCATCCCTGGCCAGGACGGCGAGCGATGGTAGGTCTGGAAATAGCCGATATGGCGCCTGAGCGCAGTCAGATTTCCGGGAAACGCCTTCAACAGCTCTGAACTTTCATTGAAGCTGAGCGCCGGCTTGCGAAGGCGCTCGCGAAAGAGCTTGGGAGCAAGGCCGAAATCGGCTGCATCGAGATCGAAATACTTGGCGATGCGCGCCAGATTATGGGCGGACGGTCTCGTCTGGCCGTTGATGTATCGGTTAAATTGCTGCCGGTTGATATCGATTGCACGGCACAGATGCGAAATGGAACGCTGCGTTGCGCAGGCAATTTTCAGGTTCTCGACCAGATAAGGCATCGGCGGCTCCGTCTTGGAAAGACTAGCGTAAACTTGCTTAAAGATGCGTCAAGTCGCGAAATTGCGTGAGCCGGCCCGACCTCTACGTTCCCACCTACAAAATGCAAAACGAGGGAACTGTCATGACGCATGAAAAGGATCAATCTTCACAGCTGAAAATCGGTCGCCGCCACTTCCTGGGTGGCGCCGTCGCGCTGGGTGCCTTGCCGGCCCTCACCTCCGGTCTTCTAATGCCGCGCGATGCCCGCGCTCAGGAAGCCAAGCATGGCGGCCACCTGAAGCTCGGCCTCAAAGGCGGCGCCACCAGCGATGCGCTCGACCCGGCGACCTATAGCGCAACCGTCTTGTTCGTCATCGGCCGCCTCTGGGGCGATACGCTCGTCGAATCCGATCCCAAGACCGGCGCTCCCTTGCCGTCGCTGGCATCCTCCTGGACGCCGTCGGCCGACGCCTCGGTCTGGACCTTCAAGATCCGCAACGACGTGCAGTTTCACGACGGCAGCAAGATGACCGTCGCCGATATCGTCGCGACGCTGAAGCGGCACGCGGACAAGAATTCGCAATCGGGCGCTCTCGGGCTCATGGCCTCGATCACCGGTATCGAGGAAAAGGCGGGGGATCTTGTCCTGACGCTTTCCGAAGGCAATGCGGACCTGCCCCTGCTCTTGACCGATTACCACTTGATCATCCAGCCGAAGGGCGGCGTCGAAAAGCCGGCGGCCGCCATCGGCACGGGCCCCTACATTCTGAAGAGCTTCGAACCCGGCGTTCGCGCGACGTTCGAGAAGAACCCTAAGGATTGGCGCTCCGACCGCGGCTTTGTCGACAGCGTCGAAATCCTCGTCATCAACGACAACACCGCCCGCATCGCCTCGCTTGCCTCAGGCCAGGTGCATTTCGTCAACAATGTCGATCCGAAGACCGTCCCGATGCTGCAGCGGGCACCGACTGTCGACATCGTCCGGAACGCAGGCAAGGGTTTCTACTGCTTCCTGATGCATTGCGACACGGCCCCCTTCGACAACAACGATCTTCGTCTCGCGCTGAAATATGCCATCGATCGCCAGTCGATCCTGGATAAGGTTCTGGGCGGCTACGGCACCATCGGCAACGACTATCCGGTCAACTCCAACTATGCTCTGGCCCCGACCGATATCGAACAGCGGTCTTATGATCCGGACAAGGCCGCCTTCCACTTCAAGAAATCGGGCCTCGATCGTCCGGTTCAGTTGCTGACCTCCGACGCAGCCTTTCCGGGCGCCGTGGATGCGGCGATCCTGTTCCAGCAAAGCGCAAGCAAGGCCGGCATCAAGATCGACGTCAAGCGCGAACCGGAAGACGGCTACTGGACCAATGTCTGGAACAAGCAGCCTTTCTGCGCCTCCTTCTGGGGTGGCCGCCCGACCCAGGATTCGCGCTATTCCACCTCATACCTATCGAGCGCCGAGTGGAACGACACGCGTTTCAAGCGCCCTGACTTCGACAAGCTGGTGCTGCAGGCACGGGCGGAGCTCGATGACACCAAGCGCAAGGTGCTTTATCGACAGTTGGCTCTGATGGTGCGAGACGATGGCGGCCTCATCCTGCCCGTCTTCAACGACTACATCATGGCCTCTTCGAAAACGCTGAAGGGATATGTCGACGACATCGGCAACGATTTGTCCAACGGCTACATCGGCAGCCGCGTATGGTTTAACGCATAAGCCTCTTCGGGATATATATGATCATGACTGAGCGCAGCTTCACCACCATCGAAAATCAGTGGATCACCCTGAAGGACGGCACCCGGCTTGCGGCCCGCATCTGGATGCCCGATGGCGCGGAGAGCAATCCCGTGCCGGCGGTCTTCGAGTTCCTGCCCTACCGCAAGCGCGACGGGACGAGCCCCCGCGATGAATCCACCTACCCGGTCTTTGCAGCAGCCGGCATCGCCGGCGTCCGCGTCGATATCCGAGGCTCCGGAGAATCCAGCGGCATCATCGACGGCGAATATACAGAGCTTGAGCTTGCCAATGCCTGCGAGCTGATCGCCTGGATCGCGGCCCAGCCCTGGTCGAACGGCTCCGTCGGCATGATGGGTATTTCCTGGGGCGGTTTCAATTGCCTGCAGGTCGCGGCCCTGAAGCCTCCGGCGTTGAAGGCGGTGATTTCGATCGCCTCCACGGTCGATCGCTATAATGACGACATCCATTACAAGAATGGCTGCCATCTCTCCGCCCAGCTCTCGTGGGCGGCGACCATGCTCGGCTATCAATCGCGTTCGCCCGATCCGGCCATCGTCGGCGACGACTGGCGGGGTATGTGGCTGGAACGCCTGGAGCAGGAACCCTTCTTCATGGAGGAATGGCTCCAGCATCAGCGTCGCGATGATTTCTGGCGCCATGGTTCGATCTGCGAGGATTTCGCCGGCTTCGATATCCCGGCCATCGTCATCGCCGGCTGGGCGGATGGCTATCGCAACACGCCGCTACTGGCGGTCGAAGGGCTCGGGGATAAGGCGAAGGCGTTGATCGGTCCGTGGGTTCACAAATATCCGCATTTCGCCTGGCCGAAGCCGCGCGCCGATTTCCACGGAGAGGCCATCGCCTGGTGGAACCACTGGCTGCGCGGCGAGCGCAACGGCGCGGAGGCCATGCCATCCGTGCGCGCTTATATTCTCGACGCAGCCAAACCCGCAAAACGCCGCGATTTCGATCCCGGTTTCTGGATCGCCAAACCAGAATGGCGCCAGCCGGAGATGCAGTGCTTCTACGTTGAGCAGTTCGGCACGCTGATGGAAGGCATGCCGATCCCGCATGCGCCGGAACATCCGGTCTATCTGCGCTCGCCGCTCGACACCGGCACCGCCTCGGGCGAATGGTTCACCCTGAAGCCGGATGCGGAAATGGCGATCGACCAGCGTATCGACGACGCCGGGTCGCTGACTTTCCAGACCGCGCCGCTGGTCGAGGATCACGATTATCTCGGCCGCCCGGTCGTCACCTTGACGCTGCGGTGCGACGCCGAAACCGCCAATCTCTGCGCAAGGCTTGTCGATATCCATCCGGACGGCACGGCGACGCGCGTCTCCTTCGGCGTGCTCAATCTCGCCCATCGCAATGGCAATGCCGCGCCTGAGCCACTGATTAAGAGTCAGCTGGTCCGAGTGACGGTAACACTCGATGCCTGCGGCTATCGTTTCCGCAAGGGTCATCGCATCCGCCTGTCGCTGTCGACGGCCTATTGGCCGATGGTGCTGCCGCCGCCGGAAGATCCCGGCCTGACGATCGATATCGCCTCCATCGGCCTCGCCTTGCCTCAGCTCGGTGCGCATGAGCTCATCGAGGTCAAGCAGCCTGACAATCCCAACCCGCTGCCGAAGTATATCGAACATGCAGCGGGTTCGACGAAGCGACAGGTGATGCGCGATCTCTCGGCCGGCGTCACGCGCTATGAAATCCATGAGGATACCGGCCTTTCCGAACATCCCGGCACCGGCCTTTCGACGCGGCAATTGCGCGAGGAGACCTGGTCGATCGCGCCGGATGACCCGCTGTCGATGACGGGTATCTCGACATGGACGTGCGACATGCAACGTCCCGGCTGGTTCGTCCGCACGGTGGCGACATCATCCATATCCTGCACTGCGAGGGACTGGGTCATCAGCGCCTCCGTCGTTGCCTATGAGGGCGAGACCGAGATCTTCCGGAAGATATTCGAGGAGAAGCGTATCGCGCGTGACCTGATGTAGGTCAGCGGGAGCCAGCAAAGCGGCTTGCCGCCGCGCATATGGCGGCAAAGCCGGCGCGTGCGCCCTCGCTCATATGCCGTGCCCGCAGCCAGGCATGCACCATCTGCGGCTCCTCGCGAAACCACACCTCGACGCCGGCCTGCGCGAGGCGAGCCGCATAGTTGCGGCCGTCGTCGCGCAGCGGATCGTAGTGCGCCACCGTGATGAAAGTCGGAGGAAGATCGGCGACGGACGGCAGAAGAAGCGGACCGGAGACCGGATCGCCTTCGGGCGCTTGTAGAATAGTGCGGTAATAGGCGACATCCGCTGTCGTCAGACCCGGTGCCTCGGCCATTTCTTGATAGGAGCCGGAGACGAGATCGCCACCGAGTGCCGGATAGATCAAAATCTGGCCGACAATTCCCGAAATCCCCTCAGCTTTCGCCCGCACCGCCAATCCCGCCGCTAGATTACCGCCGGCACTGTCGCCGATCAGCACGACCGATTTCTTCTCGGCGAGCAGTTGTTTGAGCACGCTGAAACAGTCATCCGTCTGCGCCGGCCAGCGATACTCCGGCGCCAGTCGATAGTCGACAGAGATCAGTTCGGCGCCGGCATGATCGGCAATTTCGGCGCAGATCGCATGATGACTCTCAAGCGAACCGACGACGAAGCCGCCGCCGTGGAGATAGAGCAGGTGTGTTGCCGTACGGATATTGACGGGCTTGTAATGCCTGACGGGAATCGTTCCGGATACGACTTCATCGCTGGTCTGCATGCCCTCCGGCAAGGGACGATCGAAACGGGCGCATAAGGCATCATACCATTCACGCTGCTGCGCGATCGTGGCCGTTACCGCGTCCGGCGGATAGAAGGAATCGCAGATTTCCATGAACTGCGAGATCCCGGCTTCGCTCGGCATGGGACGCTTAGGGGAAGTCATCGGATATCCTCGATTCGGGCCAATGGATCGAGGATAGCGTGGCGATGCGGGCGAATGCTGATCTGCCTACGGCCAGCATCACCGTGATGGCGACATTCACCAACTAGCGGCCGGGTTTAATCAGCCGCAAATACGCTGCTCGACGGCAGGGAAAAGCCCGTCGGCATCTGCATGCACTGCGCATTGGACCAGGTAAGCGCTGCAAGCGCGAGTGCCGCGCCAATCACAAGCCGAATCATGAGCTCTTCTTTCGTCCCCGTTTGACGCGGCCTGCGAGGTCGCAAATGCCTCGCCGGCCGGTTGTTTCGTTTAGTAGACCTGTGCCGTCGGGCGAAACAGGATCTCGTTGATATCGACATCTTGCGGCTGACTTATGGCGAAAGCCACGGTGCTGGCAAATGCCTCCGGCGATATCGCGCCCTTATAGACCTCGTTGATGCGGGCGGCGACATCCGGATCGGTGATGGTGTCCGGCAGCTCGGTTGCGACAGCACCGGGCGAGATGATCGTCGTGCGGATATTGTGCGGCTTTACCTCCTGGCGCAGACCCTCGGAAAGTGCCCGCACGGCATGCTTCGTCGCCGAGTAGACAGCCCCGCCCGGCCCGACCTTGTGCCCAGCTACCGAGGAAACGTTGATGATATGCCCGCTCTTCTGCTCCTTCATATAGGGAAGAACAGCAGCAATGCCGTAGAGCACGCCCTTGATGTTGACGTCGATCATCCGATCCCATTCGTCGATGTGAAGGCGCTCCAGCATAGAGCTCGGCATTAGACCGGCATTGTTGATGAGCACGTCGATACGGCCATGCTGCCTGACAGCGTGGTCCACGAGCGCCTTCACCTGCGCGCGATCCGTAACATCCGTCTGGACGACGGCCCCCTCGCCCAACGAAAGCTCTTTTGCCAGTTCCCGCAGGCGATCGATGCGCCGCGCCCCGAGAACGAGCCTGGCGCCATCCTTGGCAAGACGGCGGGCGGCCGCCTCACCGAGGCCGCTGCTCGCGCCCGTGACGACCACGACCTTGTCCTTGATACCTTCCGTCATCGTCTTCGACCTCACTTTCCCTGATATTGGGCGTCCGTCACATGCTCCATCCAATCGACTACCTTACCGTCAAGATGTTCCTGGATGGCGATGTGGGTCATGGCTGTCGTCGGCGAAGCGCCATGCCAGTGCTTCTCGCCCGGCTCGAACCAGACGACGTCTCCGGGGCGAATCTCCTCGATCGGGCCGCCCTCGCGCTGAACGAGACCGAAGCCGGCAGTGACGATCAGGGTCTGGCCGCGCGGATGGGTGTGCCACGCAGTCCTTGCGCCTGGTTCAAACGTGACGCTGCCGGCTGCGGCTCTGCGCGCCTCATTGGCGGCAAAGACCGGGTCGATGCGTACGGTACCGGTGAACCAGTCCGAAGGACCTTTGCCCGAGGGCTGCGTGCCGTTCCTCTTGATATCCATGATGACGTCCTTTCTGGCGATGAGCCGCAATGGCTCGACTTTATGAGGCTAATCTAGCCCACAATTTTCGGAGCAGTAGTGGGTCACGCTCGCATAGACTTATGAACCCGAGTGATAAATATCGCGTCCCACTGTAGCGGGCCGAAACAGCAGAACGGCTGCCGAATCTGTGTTTTGGCCTTTCGCTCCCATACGGTCGCTATATGACTCGTTCATTCCATGATAAGAGCATCGCCTGACATATGAGAGACACTCATAGATGCTACGCGAAAACGTCACCGACCTGCTATTCTTTCTCGCCGTCGCCAGAGAACGGAGCTTTACGCGCGCTGCGGCCCAGCTCGGCGTTTCGCAATCGGCACTCAGCCACACGGTGCGGCAGCTCGAGGAGCGCATGGGCGTCCGACTTTTGACGCGCACCACGCGCAGCGTCAGCCCGACACCGGCGGGCGAGCGCCTGCTGCAATCACTGACGCCGCGCTTCCAGGAAATCGAAGCCGAACTCTTTGCCGTCACCGAGCTCCGAGAAAAGCCGGCGGGAACGATCCGTCTCACCTCGGTCGACTATGCTGTCGATACCTATATCTGGCCGAAGCTTGCCAGCGTGCTTAAGGATTATCCTGACATCCATGTCGAGATCATCAACGATTACGGCCTGACGGATATCGTCGCGGAGCGCTTCGACGCCGGCGTGCGCCTCGGCCAGACGGTTGCCAACGGCATGATTGCCGTCCGCATCGCGCCCGATGAGCCGTTTGCCGTGGTCGGTTCTCCATCCTATTTCGAGGGACGCACCAAACCAATCGTCCCTCAGGACCTGACCGCTCACACGTGCGTCAACCTGCGGCTCCCGACGCATGGCGGCAACTACGTGTGGGAGTTCGAAAGGGGCAACGAAGAACTGCGGGTGCGCGTGGACGGGCAAATCACGTTCAACGGTGTCAGGCAGGTGCTGGCCGCCGCCGTCGATGGTTACGGATTGGCCTATGCGCCCTACGGCCTGGTGCGGCCGCACATCGAAAGCGGCCGCCTCGTCCGCGTACTGGAGGATTGGTGCCCGCCATGGACGGGCTACCATCTCTATTATCCGAGCCGCCGCCAGCCGTCTTCCGCCTTTGCGGTGGTGCTGGAGGCGTTGCGCTACCGCGGCTGAGGGCGGGACTTACGACGCCATCAGCGCGCGAATGCTGCGATCTGCCGATTGCAGCAGTTCGAAAGCTTCGTAGCGCCGCTCATGCAACGTCTTGATGGCACCATCGGCCGGCTCGAACTGCTTCGCCAGTCGCGACATGGTTGCCATGGCTTCAACGAGCGAGCCGCAATGACCGCCAGCTGTGGCGCCAAGCATGGCCGCACCGAGAAGAACCGGCTCCTCCGTATCCGCGACAGCGACCGGCCTGCCTGTCGTATCCGCCAGCAGCTGGCGCACAAGACCGCTCTGGGCGGCACCACCGCTTGCAATGATGAGATCGCAGTCAATGCCATCCTGACCCAGCTTTTCGAGCAACTGCTTCAGGCCATAGCCGATACCGCAGAGGCCGGCGACATAGAGTGCGACCAGGTCTTCAATGCCGGTTTCCAATCCTAGACCAGAGATGACGGCACGCGCATCCGGATCGGCATAGGGAGAGCGATTGCCGAGGAATTCGGGAACGACCTGAATGGATTGCGCGAGCTTCACAGCGTCTGAAGTGCTCCCGCTTGCCTTCACGGCCTGCCGGTCGAGCCAGGCAACCAGCGAAAGACCTTCCGCTTCGGCCTTCTGGCGCGCTTCGCCAGTAGCAGGATGCATGCTGACGAGATGATCGATCGCAGCGCCGGCGGCCGATTGACCACCCTCGGTCAGCCAGAGACCGGGCACCATGGCCGAAAAATACGGACCCCAGACACCATCGACAAAAACGGCCCCTTCGCTCGATGCCATCGAGCAGGCCGAGGTGCCGAAGATATAGGCGAGCCGGTTTTTGACATCCGCCCTTCCATCCGGCCCCTGCCCGCCCAGCGTCCCGACACCACCGGCATGGGCATCGATCAGCGACGCGCCGACCGGCGTGCCGATCGCGAGGCCGAGATCACGCGCGGCGACATCGTTCAAGCCTTCGCCAAGCCCAGTCCCCGGCTCGACGATCTCGGTGCCGATCCGCACAAAACCCTCGTCCGCCAACTCGCCCAGGCCGATGTTTTTGAAATACGCGGCATCCCAACGCTTCTCATGGGCGAGATAGGTCCATTTGCACGTCACCGTGCAGACCGACCGTTGCAGCGAACCCGTCGCGCGCCAGGTCAGATAATCGGCAAGATCGAAGAAATGATCGGTCGCAGCAAAGGATTGCGGCAGCTTTCGCTTCAGCCACAGGAGCTTCGGCGTCTCCATCTCAGGCGAGATGCGACCACCGACATAACGCAGCGCGGCATGGTCGCCGGCGTTGATCTCGGCGGCCTCGCCGGCGGCGCGATGATCCATCCAGACGATGATGTTGCGATCGGCATCCCCCGAAGGGCCTACAGCCACGGGTTCGCCGTCGGCCTTGACCGCGACCAGCGAGCAGGTCGCGTCGAAGCCGATACCGGCGACATCGCTGGCCGCTACCTTCGCCGTTGCGACAGCCTCCTTGACGCTATCGCAGACGGCCCTCCAGATCTGCTCGCTCGACTGCTCGACGATGCTGCCGGCCTCGTGCCAGATGGTGATCGGCCGCTTGGCGGCGGCGAGCAGATGGCCATGTGCGTCGAAAATTCCGGCCCGGGCGCTGCCGGTGCCGACATCGATGCCAATGAAATAAGGTGCCGTCATCAGAGATCCGTACTCAAGGGCAGGATCACCAGATCCCGGATTACGATGTTACGCGGTCTGGATAGCATGAAGACCACAGCTTCCGCCACTTCCGTCGCCTCCATGAGACCGCCGGCGGCAATCGCTTCATCGAGCTTTGCCTGCGGCCAGTCGCTGATCAGCGCCGTCACCACCGGCCCCGGCGCCACGGCACCGACCCGGATGCCATGCTTGGCAACCTGACGCCGCACCGTGTGCGTGAAGGCCTGAATGGCGTGCTTGGATGCCGTATAGATCGGCTCCCAGACCACCGGCACGAGACCAGCGATCGAGCTGGTCATGACGATATCGCCGGTCTTCCGTTCGATCATGTGCGGCAGCACCATGCGGACCGAACGGAAGGCGGCGTTGATGTTGAGGTCCAGCATCCGGTCCCAGGCATCTGGATCGCCTTCTGCTACCTCGCCGCCGATATAGGCGCCGGCATTGGCATGGAAGATATCGAGCTTGCCGAACCTGTCGAGAATCTGCGGCAACATGGTCGCGACACTTTCGGGCTTCAGAAGATCGACGACGACCGGATGGGCGTTTGGCCCCAATTCGGCGCAAAGGCTTTTCAGGCTCTCTTCCGCCCGGTCGACGAGGGCGACGCTGGCGCCCTCGTTCAATAGCGACTTGGCGCATTCCAGGCCAATTCCAGACGCAGCCCCGGTGATGGCGGCGACCTTGCCGGCAAAATCCTGTCTCATAACAATCCTTACCTTCTTGAAGAAATCAGCCACGCCCATGCGAGGCGCGGGAACGACGGGCGAGCGAATCGACGATGACGGCAATGGCAAGAACCGCGCCGGTGATCATGTAGCGAAGCGCCGACGACAGATCGAGCATGGTGAGGCCGCTGGCGATCGACTGGATGACTATGATGCCGAGCAGTGCCGAATAGGCGCTGCCGCGACCGCCGAAGAGGCTGGTGCCGCCGATGACGGCTGCGGCGATCGCATTCAGATTGACGTCGCCGGTCCCCGCCTGCTGGCTGGCTGAGGCAAGACGTGCCGCCGCCAGGACGCCGCCGAGGGCTGCGAACATGGCGCAGAGCACGAAGGCGCTGGTATAGATCCGCCTGACATTGATGCCGGCACGCCGTGCCGCTTCGCGATTGCCGCCAACGGCGGACATCGACCGGCCCCATTGGGTGCGCGTCAGCGCATAGTCCATGACGATAACCAGCACAACGAACAGGGCAAACATCCAGGGGATGCCGCGATCCTGATTGAGATAGAAGGCGACGAACTCTAGCGCAACCGTGATGACAGCGGCCTTGATCAGCAGGCCGCTAACGGAAGGTGCCGACAGGTTTGCCTGCTTGCGCCGCCGCACGGCGCTCAAGCCGGTGATGAGCAAGACGGCACCCGGAATGAGCGCGAAGACGTAAGCGAGCGGACGGGGAATGACCAGCAACTGGCCGAAATTCACGATGGCCGAGCCGTAGGGCAGATTGATCGAACCGGTCGCGCCAAGCAGATAGAGCTGCATGCCGAGTACGGCGAGAAGACCCGCCAACGTCGCAACGAAGCTCGGCATGCCCAGCCGATTGAACAGCACCGCATAGATAGCGCCGATCACACCACCGACGACGAGCGCGGCCAGGATCGCCAGAGCGACCGGCCAGCCCTCGTTGACCCAGAGCATGCCGACCATGGCCGAGGCAAAGCCGCTGATCGAGCCAACGGACAAATCGATCTCGCCGACCATCAGCACGCAGACGATGCCAAGCGAGATGATGCCGACCGTCGAAGCGTCGAACAGCAGGTTGGCGAGATTGCTGCTCGAAAGGAATATGGGATTGAGTGTACCGAACACCGTCCAGATGATGACAAGCCCGACGACAACAGGCAAAGAGCCGAGGTCGCCGGAGCGGATCTTGTCGATCGACGAGCGGATGGTGGCCGCAAGCCCGGTATCATGGTTGACGCGAACGTCGCTGCGATCGAGCAGCAGGGTGGATTGCTTGCCGTTCTCGCTCATGGCTGGCCCCCTTCTCTTTGTTCCTGTTGGGCCTGACGCCGCCCCGCGCGTCGCGACACGGAGTTTTCCGTCGCGCCGGTGATGGCGCTGACCAGTTCCTGGTTTGACGTGTCGGGATAGAAAATCCCGTTGTTGCGGCCGAGACGCAGCACGACGATGCGGTCGGCGACGGCGCGCACGTCCTCCATGTTATGGCTGATCATGATGACGCCGAGCCCCTTGTCGCGGACGCGCTCGATGAGGTTCAGCACCTCGGCGGTCTGTGCGACGCCAAGTGCGGCAGTCGGCTCGTCGAGCATGATGAGCTTCGGCTCAAGCAGCAGCGAGCGGGCAATCGCCACCGTTTGTCGCTGGCCGCCCGACAGCGATGCGATCGGGATGCGCACACTCGGGATGCGCGCTGCAAGCTCGTTGAGCAGTGTCCAGGCCCGAACCTCCATCGCCGTTTCATCGAGCTTCATCGGGCTCAATTCTCGGCCGAGAAAGATGTTCGCGACGACATCGAGGTTTTCGCAGAGCGCCAGGTCCTGAAAGACGGTGGCAATACCGAGATCGAGCGCGGTTGCGGGGTCGCTGAGCGTCACCGGCTTGCCGCGGAACGTGATCGTGCCGGCGCTCGGTTGGTGGACGCCGGCCAGAACCTTGACGAGCGTCGATTTGCCGGCGCCGTTGTCGCCGACAAGCGCCACCACTTCGCCGGCGTGAACATCGAGGTTGATATCCGTCAGTGCCGAGACGGCGCCGAAGTGTTTGGAGATGCCTTTGAGGCTGAGCACAAGCTCGCCATCCGGGGCTCGATGATCGGAAGCGTCACTCATGACCAGCCACCTTCTCGGGTTAGAATTCTATCGGTTTCCGGCCGCCGAAGCGGCCGGAGCTTGGGAGGCAGAACTCAGCCGCCGATACCGAGCTTCTTGCAGCCATCGGCGTAACGGTCGTTGCAGAGCTGTGCGGGCGTCTGGATCGGCTTGCCGTTGACGGTCTTGTCGATGATCTCGGCCTTGAGGTTCTCGGACGTAACCAAGGCCGGCGTGAAGAGCTTGGTCGGCGTGTCGAAAAGTTTCGTGTCGGCTTTCGGCGTCTCGCCGGAGAGCAACTCGATTGCGACATTGGCGGCGGCGGCGGCAACGATCTCGCTCGGCTTGGAGATCGTATTGTACTGATCACCGGAAATGATGAGCTGCAGACCGGCGATGGTCGCGTCGTTGCCCGTCACCGGCGGCACCGGATCAACGCCTGCGGCCTTGAAGGCTGCAATCGCTGCACCACCCGTACCGTCATTGGCAGCGACGACGCCGAGGATCTTCTTGCCGAAACGGGTGATCTGGCCACTCGCCCATTGCTGCGCCTTCGGCGGCGCCCATTCCGGCGTGTCGAACTCCGCCAGAACCGGATAGCCGCCATCGGCGAGGCCGGCATGAATGCCCTTCTTGATCAGGCCTGCGGCCGCATCGGTCGGCGAACCGTTGATTTCGAGAAGGCCGCCATCGCCCGCCTTCACACCCTTCGCCTTCAGATGATCGACCAGCGACTTGGCGATCATCTTGCCGATCTCTTCATTGTTGAAGGAGACATAGTAGTCGGCAGCAGCCGACGGGATCGGGCGGTCATAGGCGATGACCTTCACGCCCTGGCTTTGCGCGAGCTTAACCAGCGAAGCAGCGGCCGTTGAGTCCACCGGGTCGAGCACAATCGCCTTCGCACCCTGCGAAATCGCCGAGTTGAACTGCTGCTGCTGGCGTGAGGCATCGCCATTGGCATTCTGGTAAATGACCTTGCAGCCGGCGCAAAGCTTCTTCATCTCCGCCTGGAAGCCGGGGAAGTCGTGCTCTTCATAGCGCGTGGAGCTCTGGTCGGGCATGAGGAAGGCAACGGTCGCGTCTGTCACCTTGGCCGATTGCGCGAAGGCAGAGGTGCCGGCCAGAAGGCCGAGGCCAAGCGCCGCAGCGCCGGCGATTTTCAATGCGAAATGGTTCATTGGAATTTCTCCGTTCCAAATGGTAATAGTTTCCCTCGATCATCGCGGCTGTCCGCACGCGATGCTCTCTTGTTTGATGCGTTCCCGCCGGCGGTCATCCGACCGAGGCGGCGGTAAATTTCGGACAAGCCTTTTCCTTCGAGCGGCAAAGCTGCCTGCCCGTTCGCTTGTCCTGAATTCTGCCTTTCCTCCCTGTCCTCCCTTTTGTTAGGCGGCCTCCACCGCGCGCGCGTGCTGTGCCAGGAGCGATCTAAACCGGGAAGGCGCCATGCCCTTCTGATCCAGAAAACGCCGATTGAAATTCGAGATATTGTTGAAGCCTGCGGCAAAGCAGATGTCGGTGATCGTCATCTCTGCCTTGCTCATCAGGAGATGGCAGGCAAAATTGATGCGCAGCCGATTGACATACTGCACCAGCGCCATGCCGGTATGGCGGCGGAAGCTGCGTGAAAAGGCGCTCGGGCTCTGACCGGTCAGTTCGGCCAGATCGCACTCGCTGAACGGCTCGGTCAGATGCGCATTGATGAAAGCGAGCGCCTGGTTGACGCCGGCCGACATGAAGCCGGATGGGTCCGGCTGATAGCCGGCGCTCGCGAGCGTCTGCGTGCCCTGTGCGCTGCTCATCGCATCAAGGATGTTCATGAAGAGTTCTATCCGGCGAATGCCTGACGCCTCCACCAGCTCGCCAAGGATTGGGCCGACGATGGCAGCGGTTTCGGGCGTGAAGAGCGCGCCGCGCCGGCTCGTCTCAAGAATACCGGCGCAGGCCGAAAGTTCGGGAAAGACCTTGCTGGCATCGGCAAAGAAGGATTCGGAAAATTGCAGGACGCGGCAGCGTAGCGGCAGGGTGACGCCGACGGGCACGTCGCTGACCCAGTTGTGCGGCAGGTTCGGCCCCGTCAGCACCAGATTGCCAGGCTCGAACTCGCCGATGAAGTCGCCAATGAAATATTGGCCTGTCGTCGCGACGACATGATGGATTTCATATTCGGGGTGAAAATGCCAGCGAACCGTGCGGTAGGGATAGCCATGTTCCCAGGCCTTGAAGGACTCGCCGCTGCCGATCGCGACAACTTCCAAATCGGGATTCATCGGCAAGCCTCCTTTCGTCCGTCCGTGTTGCTACGGTTACGGCGCCTCCTCCCAGAGGCCATCGCGTCTTCTATGTGGTAAATCTACCCCTAGCAGCAACCCTCCGCTACTACGCCCTGTACGCTCGACCGATACTTTTTTGACATGGAGGGTGGCATCTTTGATCAAATGTGCAGTGCGGCATGGTCAGCCGCATTGCCCAAGAGGCCTGCATCAGCTCAGAGCTGGATCAATCAAGATCGTCGCGAATACAGGCTTTGAACTGCCCCGGCGCAACTTCGCGCAATTGCGGCACTGCCGCTGCGCAGGCGTCGAGCGCCAGGGGACAGCGCGTGCGAAAGACGCAGCCGCTCGGCGGATTTGCCACGCTTGGAATATCGCCCTTCAGGATTTGCCTGTTGCGCCTGCGATCCGGATCGGGCGACGGGATGGCCGATAGCAGAGCGCGTGTATAGGGATGAGACGGTCTGGCGTAGAGATCGGCGCTAGAGGCAATCTCCATGATGCGTCCGAGATAGAGGACGATGACGCGGTCGCAGAGATATTCGACTACGGCAAGATCATGCGAGATGAACAGCATGGTGAGCGATAGCCGCTGCTGAAGGCCGCGCAGCAGGTTGATGACCTGTGCCTGAATGGAAACATCCAGTGCCGAGACAGGCTCGTCGGCGACGAGAAATTCCGGCCCGAGCGCAAGTGCGCGGGCTATCCCGATCCGCTGGCGCTGACCGCCGGAAAATTCATGGGCGTAGCGATTGATGGCCTCTGCCGGCAGATCCACCTGTTCGAGCGCTGCCCGCGCGCGATCCATCCGATCGAGACGGCTGCCGATACGCTGGATCTTCAAGCCTTCCGTCAGGATCTCGCCGATGGTCATGCGCGGCGAGAGACTGGCGAAGGGGTCCTGAAAAATATATTGCATGCGTGGCCGCATCCGTCTGAGATCGCCGGCCCCGAGCCTGGTCATTTCGGTGCCGTCGAAACGCACGCTGCCCGCCGATGGCTCGACCAGCCGCAGGATGGACCTGCCGATCGTCGTTTTGCCGCTGCCGGATTCGCCGACGAGCCCAACGACTTCCCCCTTTCCGATATCGAAGGAAATATCGCGAAGAATGGAAAGCTTTGCACCGCGGGACACATAATCCTTGGCAAGGTTGCGGATGGAGACAAGCGCTTCGGTCATCTAAATCTCCCGCCAGCGGATACAGCGGCTCGCATGGCTCGCCTCGACGGTTTCGAGAGACGGCACGGCTTCGCTGCAAGCATGGATCGCATGCGCGCAACGCGGCGCGAAAGCGCAGCCCGAAGGCATTCGCGTCAGACCCGGCACGACGCCGGGAATGGCATAGAGCTGCTTGCCGGCCTGCCGCATCCGAGTCGCCTCGCCAAGCCGCGGCATGGAGGCAAGAAGCCCACGGGTATAGGGATGTCTCGGATTGCGGAACACCGCTTCGGTCGGCCCCTCCTCGACGATCCGCCCGGCATACATGACCGCGACCCGATGGGCGATCTCGGCTACCACACCGAGATTATGCGTGACGAACAGGATCGCCATGCCGCGCTCCCGCTGCAGACGCTGCATGAGATCGAGGATCTGCGCCTGTATCGTGACATCGAGCGCCGTCGTCGGCTCGTCGGCGATCAACAGCACGGGATCGCAGGCAAGCGCCATGGCAATGGTCGCGCGCTGGCGCATGCCGCCGGACAGTTCGTGCGGATATTGCCGGACGCGGCGTTTGGCATCCGGAATACCGACACTGTCCAGCAGTGCGATCGCCTCGCGCATTGCGCTTGCACGATCCGCCCCACGGTGGATGCGGATCGGCTCGGCAATCTGATCACCGATGGTCAGCACCGGATTGAGGCTCGACATCGGCTCCTGAAACACCATGCCGATATCGCCACCGCGGATCTCGCGCATGTGGCGATCATCCAACGCGGCGAGGTCGTTGACGATACCCTGCCGATCCCGCAATCTGATGACGCCGGCCGCAATCTTCCCGACATTGCGCGTCAGAAGCCGCATCACCGATAGGCTCGTCACCGACTTGCCCGAACCGGACTCGCCCACCAGCGCCAGCGTCTCGCCGGCATCAATGGTCAGGTCGATATCGCGCACGGCGGTCAATTCGCCACCACGGGTGCGAAAGACCGTTCTCAGTCCCCTGATATCGAGAACGGGTTGGGCAGCCGGCGTCATCATGCTCAGAGCAGCCCTGCGTTTTTCAGGATCGCATCGATCCTGGCCGTTTCTTCGGCATTCAGCGCGGCGCGCGGGCGCGGCATGACCGCGGTATCAATGATGCCGAGGCTCTTCATCGCGGCCTTGAAGGCGCCGATGCCGGCCGCGCCGCCGCTGACGCGCCCCTGCGCGACCCAGACGATCTCGAACAGGCGGCAAAGCCTCTCCTGCTCGCGCCGGGCCGCGACCCAATCGCCGCGTTGTGCCGCATCCCACAGCCGGACATAGCCATGCGGATCGACGTTGGCGATGCCGGGCACGACGCCATGCGCGCCCATCAGGAGCGCATTGTCGACGACGATCTCGGAGCCGGTCATCAAGAAGATATCCTTGTGATCGGCAAGATCGAGCAGCGCATAGCGGAAATTGCCATCGTCGCCGCTTGAATCCTTCAAACCGATGATGGTCCCCTCCTTTGCGAGGGTGACCACGGTTTGGCGCTGAAGTTTTACATTCACGCAGACGGGAATGTCATAGGCAACCAGCGGCACATCGACGGCATCTCTTATATAGCGGAAGTGATCCAATATCTCAGACTGGCTGGTCACCGTGTAGAAGGGAGCCGTCACGACGACAGCGTCGGCTCCGGCCGCCTTGGCGATTTTCGAATGGGCGATCACGCGGTCGGTCGTGGGATCGATGGTCCCGACCAGCAGGGGCACTCGCCCGTTCACGATCTTGGCGGAATGCTCGATGATCTCCTGCCTCGTCCTTTCGTCGTGGAAGATGACTTCGCTGGTGGAGCCCAGCACGAAGACGCCGTGGCAGCCGCCATCGATCAGATGCTCCAACACCCGCGTATAGGATGGGTAATCCACGGTGAAATCGTCGTTCAGCGGCGTTACGACGGGGGGCACCACGCCCTTGAATTTGCTCATTGTCTCTTTCTTTCTTCGGTTCAGTGAAGTTCGGCGCGCGGATCGAAGGCATCCCTCAGCCCGTCGCCGATGAAATTGATGGCAAGGACGGCCAGAACCAGCGCGGCGCCGGGAAACAGCCATTGCCAGGGATATTGTTCGAGAACGGCAGTGGAGCGGGCAGCATTGAGCATGTTGCCCCAACTCGCTGCGGGCGGCGCGATGCCAAGCCCGAGGAAGGAAAGCCCGGCCTCCAAAAGGATCGCGTTCGCCACCTGCGTCGTGGCATAAACCACCAGGATATCGATGCAGTTCGGCATGCCGTGGCGCAGTAGGAGGTGCGGCAGCCCGGCACCCATGCCACGTGCCGCCGTCACGAAATCGCGCTCGCGCAACTCGAGCAGCCTGGAGCGCACCATGCGGGCAAGCAGCGGCCAGGACAGCAGCGATATGACAAGAATTGTCGGAAGGATGCCGGTGCCGGTGATCGAGGCGAGTACCAGCAGGAAGATGACCGGCGGCAAGGTCATGACCAGATCGACGAAGCGCATGCTGAGCGCATCCGCCCAGCGCCCGGCAAAGGCGGAAACGAAGCCGAACAGGAAGCCGATAATGGCGGAAATGACGGTGGAACCTGCCGCAACCATCAGCGATATGCGGCCGCCTTCGAGCACTCGGGCAAAGACGTCACGCCCGACGCCGTCCGTTCCGAACCAATGGGTCGCACTGGGTGCCGCGTTCATGGCGAGGAGATCGATATCGTTGGGCTGGAACCGCCACCATAGCGGATAGGTGGCGATCAACAGTAGCAGCGGCACGGCGATCCCAACGCCGAACAGGGCGGCCCCGTTCAGCCGGAAGCGGTCGAAGGCTCGGGCAAGCGGGCCGTGGCTTGGTCGTTCGGTTCGCGCCAGCATCGCTCAGCCCACCTTGATGCGCGGATCGATCACCGCATAGGCGAGGTCGGTCAGCAGATTGACGACGATGACGCAGGCGCCGATGACAAGGGTCGCCCCCATGATGACGGGATAGTCGCGCGACGTGACCGCGTCGACCAGCAGCAGGCCCATGCCCGGCCAGTTGAAGACGCTTTCGACGAAGATCGCGCCGCCGATCGCAAGCCCGATGGTCGAGCCGATGACCGTCACCACAGGCAGCAGCGCGTTGCGCAGGGCGTGCTTGACGATCACCCAGAACTCGAACACCCCCTTGGCGCGCGCCGTGCGCACATAGTCCTGATTGAGGACTTCCAGCAATGACGCCCGCATGTAGCGCATGATGAGCGCCGCCTGGGCGATCGCCAGAAGCGAAGCCGGCAGAATGAGATGCCGGAGCAAGTCGCCAACGGAAAAGTCCTCGCCCGGCGTCAGCATACCACCTGAAGGCAGCCAGCCGAGGCGCACGGCAAAGATATAAAGGCCAAGCAGTGCGCTCAGGAACGCCGGGCTCGATATGCCGGCCAACGCCAGCACGGAGAGCGAGATATCCGTCACCGAATTACGCCTGACGGCACCGATAACCCCCGCGGCAATGCCGGCAATGACCGCCATGACCAGGGCCGAGCCCATCAGCAACACGGTCGGGCCGATGCGCGACAGCACCAGCGTCAAGACCGGCTGATCGGCTCGCTTGACGGAATAGCCGAGATTGCCTTGCAACGCCTGCAGCAGCCAGCCGACATATTGCAGCGGCAGCGGCCGATCCAAACCGAGGCGCTCGCGCAGATCGGCCATGGCAGCCGGCGACAGGGGCGTGCTCGGATCGATATAGGCATCGATCGGATCGCCCGGCGTCAACCGCAGCAGAACGAAGACCAGCATGCTCAGGGCCACGAGCATGCCGATGCCGATCACAAGACGCCTGAGACCATAGTGAAGCATATCGAACCTATGTTTCGAGGAAGGCGCCGGCCGCATTTACGGGCGGCCGAAAACCCAGAGCGGTTCAGCCTTTCACGGACTCTCCGAACCGCTCTATCTCTTTGTTTCACGCAATTCCCGACGGAAAACCGCTGCGCGCTTTTCCTGGATTTGCTCTAGTTTGCGAGCTTCCACGCTTCCGGATGCGCGATGTAGGGGCCGCCGCCGGGCGCCGGCGTCCAGACGAAATCCTTCACCTTGGACGACACGACCCCATAACGGTTCGCCACCCACATGGTCGCCCAGGGCAGGTCCTTGTTCATGACCTTGCAGACATCCTGGTAGCGTTGATCGCGCTTGCTGGCATCCGTCTCGGCAATCGCAGCATCGAGTGCCTTGGTCAGATCGGGCATGCGTGCCCGCACCACATTGGCCCCTGCCGGAGGGATCTGCTTTTCGTTGAGCCCGGTATTGATGTTGCTCGGATCGGGTCCGTTTTGCAGGCCGGCATAGACGAGCTGAAACTGCGACGCGTCGGCCTTGGGGTTGAGCACGATGCCGTTGTAGGTCGGCGCATCGACGGCGCGCGGCACGACATTGATGCCGACCTGCGCGAGCATCGCCTGCACGGCTGCGAGCACATTCGTCGCAAGCGGCGTGTTGTAATAGGTCAGCAGGGCGATGGGCTTGTCGCCGTTGATCTTGTCCCAGCCGGCCTCATCGAGCAATTGCTTGGCCTTGGCCGGATCGTAGGGATAGGCGTCAATGCCATCGGGCACGAGTTGGCTGGCCACATAAGCGCAATTGGCGGGCTTGGCCGCGCCGCCATAGAGGCTCTTGATGATCGCATCGCGATTGATGGCGTGCATGACGGCCTGACGGACGCGAAGATCCTTCCATAGCGGCGAATCCTGATTGAAGCCGAGATAATTGACGACGAAGGAATCGCCCTCGATGACCTGGAACGACTTGTCGTCCTTGAAGGTCGGCACATCGTTGGAATCGACATAGGTGAACTGGATCTCACCTGCCCGCAGCGCCGAGATCGCCGCGGCCGGATTGGCAAAATAGCGGTTGATCAGCCGATCCAGTACCGGCTTGCCGCCGCGATAGTCGGGATTCGCTGTCAGCTCGACATATTGATCCTGCACATATTTGACGAATTTGAATGGCCCGGTCCCGATCGGCGACGTCGACCACCAGCTGCTCTTTGCAAGCTGATCGGCAGGTATGGCAGCAAGCGCATGCTCGGGCAAAACCATGATCTTGGCCAGCGTATCGAGGAGGCTCGCCGACGGCGCGGACAGCTTGACGACAAGGGTATGATCATCCGGCGTCTCTACGGATGACAGGAGCTTAAACCGGGCGGCAAAGACCGAGCCGGTCTTGGAATTCGCCGCAAGATCGACGGTGAATTTGGCGTCCTTGGCCGTGAAGGCCTTGCCGTCGTGCCACTTGGCATCGGCAAGTTTGAACGTGTAGGTCAGCTGATCCGGGCTCACCTCATAGGAGGAAGCAAGCACGCCGACGATCTTCTGCAGCTTTTCGTCATAGCTGACGAGCGGCTCGAAATAGGTGTTGAGCCAGGTGAGGCCGGCCGTTGCTGCCAGCGGATTGAAATTGCCCTGAAAGCCGCCCGGACCGACATCGAATCCACCGGACATCGTGGCAGCCACGGCAGGCGCAGCCATGCCGCTCATATCAGGCATCGCGGTGGCCGACAGCAATGCTCCCAACGCGATTGTCGACAGATGAAAAGTCTTCCTCATGAATATCCTCCTCCCCTTGTTCGTGATGGCTATTTCTTCTTGTTGTTGGCTATCACCTGCGAAATTCCCTCGTAGTGGCGGTCGAGGCGCATGCGCACCTCCTTCAGATTTTTGGATTCCAGCGCATCGACGATCGCTTCATGGTCACGCCAGGTGGCCATGGGATCGACATCGTCCAGATCGAAAAAGCGGGACGCCTTGTAAAAAGCGAGCCAGAAGACATCGATCAGGCGAACGAAGGTCTCGTTGCCCTGGCAACGAAACAGCAGGCGGTGAAAGAGCTGATCATCTTCGGCAAAGGGCTCGCCGCGCTCGGCATGGGCGCGCATACGATCGGTGGTGGCGCGCAATTCGGCCAGATCCTCCGGCCCGATCATCTCGAGCGTCTTGCCGATCAGGCCGACTTCGAGCGTACGGCGGATCTCCAGCACTTCCTCCATGTGCCGCAGCGCATCGCCGAGACCGTAGGCGAGATTGTCGAGCAGCGGCGCAAAGGAGAATGCCTTGACGAAGATGCCGATACCGCGGCGCGTCTCCAGCACACCGAGGGATTCGAGCGCCTTGATACCCTCGCGGAGAGAGTTTCGGCTGACGCCCAATTGCGTCGCCAACTCTCCTTCCGCTGGCAGCATGGTGCCGGGCTGCAGGCCGTTGTCGGCGATATAGCTGCGCAGGCTCTCCTGCACGGAAACATGCAACAGCGGTGCACGCGTCAATGGCTGTATGACTTTGCCGACCATAGAACCGGACTCCCAACCGAGATTGGAAGCGAACCTATTGACTTGTAGGATATCCGTCAAGTGGATAAGTGTTTCCGACATGTGAGGATCACACGCTGGCAAACGCCGCCGCTCCAGGGTGGATGGCGCGATACTGCTCTATGCTCGCTAATGGGCGTCGTAGGCCAGCTATCGCCGACCCTTATACAATCAGCAAAAATGCTGTCGAAACGTCACGATGACGGACCAACTTGGCTGCCTTTCGGCGCCAGGCAGGCATGCCACTCTTCAATTCGCCGTATGTGGCGTATCGCTTTCCGGCAACCGGACAAGTTTACCTTCCTCCGCCTTGTAGAAATACTGGCTTGCAATCAGCCAGCCCTTCAACGGTCGCAAGGGCGGAATGCAGGTCGCCAGCATGAACGGACCGGTCACCAGAAACTGGACCCAGACCGGCGCCGAGAACGCCACCTCGAGCCAAACGCCAAGTAGCACGCTCGGGATGCAGGCAAAGCAAATGACAAAGAAAGCCGGCCCGTCGGCGGGATCTGCGAAGGAATAATCCAGGCCGCAGGCTTCGCATTCCTTGCGCAGGGTCAAGAACCCATCGAACAGACGCCCCTGCCCGCAACGCGGACAACGGCAGCGAATGCCTGTTTGTAACGGACTCAGCGGGGGATAATCGGCATCCATGACAGCATCACTCCTCGATCAATTTCCTGAACGACTGCGATCAATATTAATATTGAATGCATCCAATATAGGTACAATGAACGCGAATGATAAGTCCATCAGTCAGAATGACGCAGTGGAGGCCGCTCGGATCAAGGAAAACGACCGCCGCGCCGGAGCCTGTCTCCGTCCAATCAATAACGATATTCCGGCAAGGATATCAGAAGAAGGACGCGGCCATTTCCGGCGGCCCTTGCAGTGCATGGGCCATAAAATTCAGCGCACCCTTCAAGGCGTCGCGACCGATCGGACCGCCGAGGCAAACGCGCACCGCTTCGGGTGCCGTGCCCTCCACCGTGAAAGCATCACTTGCGACAACGCCTATGCCCGCATCGCGCATATGGCTGCTGAAGATAGCGCGCGTCCAGCCGCCGCCGAGCGGTAGCCAGATATTGAAGCTGATAGGATCGGCCCTGTAGCTGCCGGCCGGCAAGATGTCTGCGACCATCTCCTGACGGGCGGCAGCCTCGGTGCGAATGAAACGCAGAATGCCGTCGGCGGTGCCATCCTCGATCCAGCGTGTCGCGAGCGCCATGTTGAGTGGCGACGCCATGACGCTACTGCTGCGCATCGCACTCACGAAGGGCCATATCGACTTCGTGTCCGGCGCCACGACAAAGGCGAGGCGCAGACCGGCTCCGATGCACTTCGCCAATCCGCCGATATGCCAGGTCAGATCCGGCGCGACTGCCGCCATTGGCGGTGGCGCATCCAGCGGAATGAAGCCGTAGGCGTCATCCTCGATGATCGGCACGCGATATTTGCGGGCAATGGCGGCGATCGCCTCCCGGCGCTTCTGCGGAATCGTAAGAGTGGTCGGATTCTGCAGCGTCGGATTGAGGTAAAGCGCCTTCGGTCGCAGCCGTTCGCAGCTTTCGGCAAAGGCTTCCGACAAAATGCCTTCTTCATCCATGGCGAGGCCTGCGAGATTGAGCCGAAGCTGCGCCGCGATCGAACGCATGCCGGGATAGGTAATGCTCTCCGAAAGCACGGTTTCACCCGATTTGGCGAGCAGGCCGAAGATCGCCAGCAAGGCGGGATGCGCGCCGGGAGTTACGAAGATGCGCTCCCGCGCCGGGGAAAGGCCGCGGCGGCTGAGCCATGCACTGGCAGCCTCCTTGTCCATGCCGGTGCCACCAAAACCTTGATAGCGCAGCAAGGGGACCAGATCCGCCGCCACCACGGACATGCCTTCCCGCATGCGGGCAAGAAGATCGGGGTCGCTCGGCTCAGGCGGCAGATTCATCGAAAAATCGATCGCGACAGCACGGCGCGGATCGGGAGCGGCATCGACGATGAAATTGCGGCGCTCCCTTTCCTGCCTGCCCGTCACGAAAGTCCCGCGCCCGACATGCGAGTCCACCAGACCGCGTTTCTGAGCCTCGACGTAACCGCGCGCCACCGTCGTAAAGTCGATGCCGAGGCGCTTGGCAAGCGCACGCTGTGGCGGCAACCTGTCGCCGGCGACGAGAACACCGGTGCGCAGATCCATTTCTATCAGGTCTGCTATGGCAATGTAGCGGGGGCTGGAGGAGCGGCTGAGATCGGGATGCCAGTCTTTCATTTCATGCTCCGCACCGGGACCGGGCCTAAGCTGGGATTGGGACCGGCATTGATCGCATATTGTTGCATACAACTCGAATTATGTAGAGGCGCCGGCCCCGGTTTTCATCCCCGGCAAGGCCAAATGTCGCAATATTTTCAATTGATGGATGTTTTGCGCGGACAGTTACTGCTGCAATTGACGGCATAATGAACTGATTTGATCATCCAGGCAGTCTCAAGCAGCGAAGACCTGCTATGAATGTCCTCCTTGGTTTATCGCGAAATTCGGCACGCCGGCTTCAGCTGACGTGCCAATCCTGTGGCAAGGTTCCATTTGGGTCGGGACGGAGGTTTTGTTCATTTCTCCTGAGCGCGCGCGGCTTTCGCCTTCGCTTGATCGTCCACGAGTTCGTACCACATGGCATTGAGAACGGCGAACGCCGCCGCGAGGGGGAAGCCGAGAAGCCAGGCAAAGTACCACATGTAAAATCTCCTTGAGGATCAGTAGGCGTGACCGCCCTTGTCGTTGACAGTCTCTTCGTCGACCTTGCCCCACAGCACGCGATAGACCCACGCGGTGTAGGCCAGGATCATCGGCAGGAAGATGATGGTGACGACCAGCATGATGAACAGCGTCAGATGGCTGGACGAAGCATCCCAGACCGTCAGACTGGAGCGTGGATCAAGCGATGACGGCAAGAGGAAGGGAAACATCGACAAGCCAACGGTCGAAATGATGCCGAAAATGGCAAGCTTGCTGAACAGCAGCACCGTGACTTCTCGCCGGCCGAGCATGGCAAGCAAGGCGGCTGCCGCGCCGAGGAAACCGAGAACCGGCGCGATCATCATCCACGGATGGGTGCCGTAGTTGGTAAGCCACGCCCCTGCGCTGTGCTCGACCGTCTTCAGAAGCGGATTGGACGGGCCTTCGCCATCGATGGCGCTGGCGATATGATAGCCGTCTATGCCCATCCACAGGAACAGACCCCCAAGCGCAAAGAGCACGATCACGGCGAGAGC
>NZ_RAIN01000013.1:0-163568 GCF_003610155.1 Rhizobium sp. WW_1 | reverse complement strand
ATCCCGATGGCCTTCTTCTCCGGTTCGGTCGGTGTCATCTACCGGCAGTTCTCGGTGACGATCGTCTCGGCGATGGTGCTGTCCGTCATCGTCGCCCTGATCCTGACGCCGGCCCTTTGCGCCACCATCCTCAGGACACCGAAACATGGGGCAAAGCAAAAGGGTGCTTTCGGCTGGTTCAACCGCAATTTCGAGCGGGGAACACGCGGATATCGGCGCGGCGTCCACGGCATGATCCGGCTCAGCGCCGTCTTCCTGTTGATCTTCGTCCTGATTGGTGTCGGTGTCGGCTATCTCTTCAATCGTCTGCCGAGCTCCTTCCTTCCGGACGAGGACCAGGGCATTCTGCTGACGGCCGTCCAGCTCCCTCCGGGCGCCACGGACTCCCGTACCTGGGCCGTGCTCGATCAGGTGAGGGACTATTACCTCAAGAACGAGAAGGACTATGTCGAAGGCGCATTTGCCGTCGCCGGGTTCGGCTTCAGCGGCCAGGGCCAGAATGTCGGCCTCGTCTTCGTCCGGTTGAAGGATTTCGATCAGCGCAAGACGCCGCAGTCGAAGGCGCAAGCCATCGCCGGCCGCGCCATGGGTGCCTTTTCCAAGATCAAGGACGGCAGCGTCTTTGCGCTGGCGCCGCCGGCAATCCCTGGCTTCGGCAGCTCGAGCGGCTTTGACTTCTTCATCAAGGATATCAACGGCGCCGGCCATGAAGCACTCATAGCGGCCCGCAATCAGCTGCTTGGGGCCGCGGCACAAAACCACAAGCTGTTCGGCACTCGTCCGAACGGCCAGGAAGACACGCCGCAATATTCCGTAAACATCGATCAGGAAAAGGCGAGTGCGCTGAACATCACCCTTTCCGACATCGACACGACCCTGTCGACGGCCTGGGGCGGCACCTACGTCAACGACTTTATCGACCGTGGCCGTGTCAAGAAAGTTTACGTCCAGGCCGACAAGGATTTCCGCATGCAGCCAGAGGACCTCGGTCGCTGGTACGTGCGCAACTCCGGCGGCGACATGGTACCGTTCTCCGCCTTCTCGAGCGGCGAATGGAACTACGGCTCACCGCGCCTGGAACGCTATAACGGCTCGTCCGCCGTCGAAATCCTCGGTTCCGCGGCTCCCGGCGTCTCGTCCGGCGACGCCATGAACGAGATCGACAAGATCATGACGAGCCTGCCGCCCGGCTTCAGCCATGAATGGACCAGCCTGTCGGCGCAGGAAAAGCTCTCCGGCAACCAGGCAAGCCAGCTCTACGCCATCTCCATCCTGGTTGTGTTCCTGGCGCTTGCAGCGCTCTATGAAAGCTGGTCGATCCCGCTCGCCGTCATGCTGTCGGTGCCGATCGGCATCTTCGGCGCGCTGCTGGCCGCAACCCTGTTCGGCCAATCGAACGACGTCTACTTCAAGGTCGGTCTGTTGACGACCATAGGCCTGGCGGCCAAGAACGCCATCCTGATCGTCGAATTCGCCATCGAGCAGCAGAACCAGGGCAAGAGCCTGATCGACGCGACGCTCGAAGCATCCCGACAGCGCCTGCGACCGATTCTGATGACCTCGCTTGCCTTCATCCTCGGCGTTCTGCCGCTGGCGATCGCCAACGGGGCCGGTTCCGGCAGCCAGAACTCGATCGGCATCGGCGTCATGGGCGGCATGATCTCGGCAACCGTGCTCGGCATCTTCTTCATCCCGCTGCTCTTCGTCTCCGTCCGCCGCGTCTTCAAGGGCAGGATCGGTCCGGTGACGACACAGGAAACGCCGGCGCCGGATAGCGGCGCGACGCACTAAACGAAGCACCGCCCGCCTTCGATAGAGAAGGGCGGGCGGGGCAGATATCACTTCGAACAAAGGGCTCCCGTTCTGTCACGGGAGCCCTTTGTTTTTGACTTCACGAGAGCCGAAGATCCTTTACGTCCGGGATTTCTTCATCATCATGCATCGTCCGGCAGTATGGGCGTTCAAGCAGAGACCGCCTCGCCTTTCGTTGGCCACGCGCGGACTACAAGCCAGTTCGGCACGCTGTCCGGGAGGTGGGCCGCGTCAGCCGGCCGAAGCCGGAACCGGTGCGATTGGCTGCGGCTTCGGCGACCATTTCGCATGCAGCTTGGCAAGCATCAGATAGATGATCGGCGTGGTATAGAGCGTCAGCACCTGCGATACGACGAGACCGCCGACGATGGTGATCCCGAGCGGGCGGCGCAGTTCCGAGCCGGGGCCGGTGGCGATGATCAGGGGGATGGCGCCCATCAATGCGGCGAGCGTCGTCATTAAAATCGGGCGAAAACGCTTAAGGCACGCCTGATAGATGGCCTCCTCCGAGGACAGCCCGAATATGCGCTCGCCCTGCAGGGCGAAATCCACCATCATGATACCGTTCTTCTTGACGATGCCGATCAGAAGAATGATGCCGATGAAGGCGATGATCGTCAGTTCGGTGCCGCTGATGGCAAGTGCCAGCAGAGCACCCAGTCCGGCCGACGGCAGCGTCGAGATGATCGTCAGCGGGTGTGCCAGGCTTTCGTAGAGGATGCCGAGAACGATGTAGACCGTCAGCAACGCCGCCAGCAGCAGCAGCGGTTGGCTGCCGGAAGACTGGCTGACGCTCGCCGCATCGCCCGCGAAATCCGCATGCAACGTATCGGGTAGATGCATGTCGAGCACCGCCTTCTGGATGGCATCGTTCGCCACCTGCAGCGGCGTATCGAGCGCCAGATTGTAGGAGATGGTGACGGAAGGATATTGCCCCTGGTGATTGACCACCAGCGGCGCCAAAGTCCGGTCGATCGATGCCACCGCGCTCAGCGGCACCTGCGTGCCGCCCGAAGCCGGCACGTAGAGCTTCGAAATGTCCTGCGGATCGAGCGCATAATTCGGGTCGGCCTCCAATACCACGCGATACTGGTTGCGCTGCGTATAGATCGTCGAGATCTGCCGTTGCGCGAAAGCGTTGTTGAGCGCGGAATCGATGGACTGGATGTTGACGCCGAGCTGCGAGGCCAGGCTGCGGTCGATATTGACGGTCGCCTGCAGGCCGTTAGGCTGCCTGTCGGTCGCGACATCGGTGAGCGTCGGAATGGCCTGAAGGCGCTCCATCACCTTGGGGGCCCATTCCACCAGCTCGTCGTAATTCGCGCTCCATAGCGTGAATTGATACTGCGATTGGGATTGGCGGGCACCAGCCCGGATATCGCCGGGTGAAAACAGGAACGTGCTGAGCCCGGGAACGGCCATCAGCTGCTTGCGGAGCCGATCGATGACCTCGGCCGTCGGCGCGCGCTCCGATTCCGGCTTCAGCGAAATATAGAGCTGTCCGCGATTGATGGAACTGGAAAAGCCGCCGCCGCCGACGGAGGAGCCGAGGCCCGACACAGCGGGGTCCTTCGAGGCGATATCCGCAGCCTGCTGCTGGAGCTTGACCATGGCGGGATAGGAAATATCGGTCGCCGCCTGCGTCCCGCCTTGAATGAAGCCCGTATCGTCCTGCGGGATGAAGCCCTTCGGAACCTTGACGTAAAGATAAGCCGTCATGACCACGCAGGCGATGATGACGACCACGGAGAGGACACGGTGATGCAGCACCGCCCGCAGCGTGCGACCGTAAAAGCCGATGATGGCGCCCAACGTGCCCTCGACGACACGTCCGAACGGGCCAGGCTTGGCATCGATATCGTGCTGGCGCAGGCGATGGCCGCAGATCATCGGCGTCAACGTCAGCGACACCAGCGTCGAAACGACGATCGTGAAACCGAGCGTCAGCGAGAAGGTCTGGAAGAAGCGGCCGATGATGCCGCCCATGAAGAAGAGCGGGATGAAGGCGGCCAGCAGCGACAGGCTGATCGAAACCACCGTGAAGCCGATCTGCTTGGCACCTTCGAGCGCGGCCCGCATCGGCTTCATGCCGGTTTCGAGATTCGCATAGATATTCTCGATCATGACGATGGCATCATCGACAACGAAGCCGACGGAGACCGCAAGCGCCATCAGCGAGAGATTGTCGATCGACAGCCCGAAGAGCCACATCGCGGCAAAGGTGCCGGCAAGCGAAAGCGGCACGGTGACGCCGGCCGCGACCGTTGGGGTCGCGCGCCGCAGAAACACGAAGACGACGGCCATGACCAGGCAAATCGTGGCAAGCAGCGTCCACTGCATGTCGTTGACGCTGGCATGGATCGTCGTGGTGCGGTCGGAAAGGATCGATATTTTCACACCGGCGGGAATGAGCCGCTGCAGCTCGGGGATGAGCTGCTTGACGCCGTCGACGGTGGCGATGACGTTCGCATCCGCCTGCTTGGTGATGTTGAGCAACACCGCCGGCTTACCGTCATACCAGGCATCCGAACGGCTGTTGCGCACGCCTGGCTCGACGGTGGCGATATCCGAGAGGCGCACAGCGGTGCCGTCCCCGCTCTGGACGATGATCCGCCCGTAGGCTTCCGGCGTCCGCAACTGGCTGTTCACGGCAAGCGAGAACGCGCCCGAGGCTCCGTCGATGGAACCGAAGGGTCCGAGCACGCTGGCATTGACGATCGCCGTGCGGACGGCATCGAGCGACAGGCCCATGGCCGAGAGCCGATCGGGATTGAGCCTGACCCGCACAGCCGGCTGGTCGGCGCCGCTGACGGTGACGCCGCCGACGCCATCCACCTGCGAAATGCGCTGCACGACCACCGTATCAGCCGCATCGTAGATAGCGCTCGGAGAGACGTTATCCGATGTCAGCGCCAGGATCAGCACCGGCGCTGCAGCCGGATTGATCTTGCGGAAGGACGGCAGGGTCGGCAGATCTCCAGGCAGATCGGTCGCCGCTGCATTCAGCGCCGCCTGCACATCCTGGGCCGCGCCATCGACGCTGCGCGAGAGGTCGAACTGCGCGATGATGGTGCTGGAGCCGAGCGAGCTAACGGAGGTCAGCTGCGTCACGCCGGCAATGGTGCCGAGATGACGTTCGAGCGGTGCCGCAACGCTTGCCGCCATGCTGGCGGGGTCGGCGCCCGGACGACTGGAGGAGACGACAATGGTCGGCAAGTCCACCGTCGGCAGGCTTGCGACCGGCAGGAAGCGATAGGCAACGATGCCGAGGATCATCAGCCCGATCGCCAGAAGCGTCGTCCCGACAGGGCGTTTGACGAACGGCCCGGAGATGTTCATGTCTCACCACCCGCCAGTTCGTCCATCTCGGCGCTCGGCATACCGCTGGTGCGGCCGACGACCTTGGCGCGCAGGCGTTCGAAGGCCAGATAGATGACCGGCGTCGTATAGAGCGTCAGGAGCTGCGACAGCACGAGACCGCCGATGATGGTGATCCCGAGCGGAATACGCAGTTCCGCACCTGTGCCTTGAGCGAGCGCCAGCGGCAAGGCGCCGAAGAGCGCGGCAAGCGTCGTCATCATGATCGGCCGGAAACGCAGGATCGAGGCTTTCAGGATGGCCTCGCGCGGCTCGAGACCTTCTTTGCGCTCCGCTTCGAGCGCGAAGTCGATCATCATGATCGCGTTCTTCTTGACGATGCCCATCAGGAGCACGATGCCGATCAGCGCGATGATCGACAGGTCCTGCCCGAACAGCATCAGCGCCAGCAACGCGCCGACGCCGGCCGACGGCAGCGTCGATAGAATGGTCACCGGATGCACGGCGCTCTCATAGAGCAGGCCGAGCACGATGTAGATCGTCACGACAGCGGCCAGGATCAGCCAGGGCTCGCCAGCGAGCGAAGAGGCGAACTCCTCGGCGTCGCCGGAATATTTGCGCTGGATGTTGTCGGGCATGCCGATGTCAAGCTCCGCCGCCTTGATCTCGGCGATGGCGTCGCTGAGCGACGCGCCCTTGGCCAGATCGAAGCTGAGGGTCACGGCTGGAAACTGCTCGTCGTGGCTAATGACCAGCGGTGCGGTCGTGAAAGTCGCCGTCGTGAAGGCATTGAGCGGCACCTGCGTGTCGCTGGCACCGGCAACATAGAGCTTGTCGAGCGATTTCGGGTCAGATTGATACTGCGGCGCCGCCTCCAGGATGACGCGGTACTGGTTGGCCTGGCCGTAGATCGTCGCGATCTGACGCTGTCCAAAGGCATCATTCAAAGTATCGCTGACGGCCTGCATCGATACGCCGAGCCGCGAGGCGGTCTCGCGATTGACATCGACGAAGATGCGCCCGCCGCCCATCTCGACTTCGGAGGAGACATCGATGAGCTTCGGGCTCTCCTGCAGGCGCTGGGCGAGCTTCTGCGACCAGTCGACCACCGTGTTCGTATCCGTACCCGTCAGGGTGTATTGATAGGGTGCGCGGCTGGCCCTGGTGCTGATCGAAATGTCGCGCACGCTCTGGAAGGTGACGTGGATGCCCGGCATACCGGTGACTTCGCCGCGCATCCTATCGATGATCTGATCGGCGGAGGCATTGCGCTGGTTGCGCGGTTTGAGCACGAGGCTGAGATTGCCCGTATTCAGCGTTAGGTTGCTGGCGCTGGAACCGATGACCGAAACCACGCCGGTGACATCCTGATCCTTGCGCAGGCGGTCAGCCACCGAGGCCTGGATCTGCTTCATCGTCTCGAAGGAGGTCGTCGGCTCGGCCTCGATGACGGCGGTGATGAGGCCGGTATCCTGCGCTGGCAGAAAACCCTTGGGAATGACGATATAGAGCGCAATGGTCGCGGCGAGCGTCACCACCGTCACAAGCAGCATGAGTGCGCTGCGATCGACAGCCCAGACGAGGCTGCGCCGATAGCCTTCGATCATCCAATCCGTAAAGCGATCGGCGCCGGCCAGAAAGCCGCCTTCGCGCTCCTTAGGCTTGCGCAGGATACGAGCGCACATCATCGGCGTCAGCGTCAGCGAGACGACGGCCGACACGACGACGGCGATGGTCAGCGTCAGCGCGAATTCGCGGAACATGCGCCCGACGATGCCAGTCATGAACAGCAGCGGGATGAAGACGGCAACGAGCGAGACGGTCAGCGATATGATGGTGAAGCCGATTTCGCCGGCGCCCTTCAGCGCCGCCTGCATCGGGTTCTCGCCCTCTTCGATATGGCGGGCGATATTCTCGATCATCACGATGGCATCGTCGACGACGAAGCCGGTGCCGATGGTCAGCGCCATCAGCGAGAGATTGTCGAGGCTGAAGCCGGCGAACCACATGACGCCGAAGGTCGCGATCAGCGACAGCGGCAACGCAACGCCGGCAATGAAGGTCGCCGTCATCGTCCGCAGGAAGAGCAGCACCACGAGAATGACGAGGCCGATGGAAATAACCAGCGTCCATTGCACGTCATGGATCGAGGCACGGATGGTCTCGGTGCGGTCGTTGACGATATCGAGGGAAACGCCTGCTGGCATCGCCTGCTTCAGTTTCGGGATCTGCTGCAGGACATTTTCGACCGTCTGGATGACGTTGGCGCCCGGCTGGCGCATGATGTCGAGAATGACGGCCGGCTGGCCCTGATACCAGGCGCCGACGCGATTGTTCTCCAATCCCTCGACAACGGTCGCAACATCCTTCAGCTGCACCGGCGCACTGTTGCGATAGGCGACGATGACGGATCTGTAGATGTTGGGATCGACGATCTGGTCGTTGGCCGCAAGCGTAAAGCTCTGCTGGGTGCCGTCGAGCGAGCCCTTGGCGCCGGCAACGCTCGCATTGGTGATGGCCGAACGGATGTCTTCGAGGGCAAGACCATAGGAAGCAAGGCGCGGCAGGTCCACCTGGATGCGGATGGCCGGCTTGACGCCGCCCTGGATGTTGACGTCGCCGACCCCCGACACTTCGCTTAGGCGCTGCGCCATCATCGTATCGGCGAAGTCGCTGAGTTCGCGGATCGAGTAGCTGTTGGAACGCAGCGCCAGCGTCACGATCGGCGTATCGGCCGGATTCACCTTCGAATAGGTCGGCGGATAGGGAAGCGTGCGCGGCAGTGTCGAACCGGCGGCGTTGATCGCCGCCTGAACGTCCTGCGCGGCACCATCGATATCGCGGCCGAGATCGAATTGCAGCGTGATCTGGCTGATGCCGAAAGCGCTGGATGACGTCATGGAGGCGAGCGACGGAATCTGGCCAAGCGGCCGCTCCAGGGGCGCCGTCACCAGCGCTGCCATCGTATCCGGATCAGCCCCCGGAAGCTGCGTCGTCACCTGAATCGTCGGGAAATCCACCTGCGGCAGCGGCGCGACCGGCAGGAACAGGAACCCCAGAATGCCGCCCAACAGAACCGCCACCCCGAGAAGCGAGGTGGCGATCGGCCTGGAAATGAAGAGCGACGAGACGTTCATTGTTGCTGTGTCGGCGTAGCGGAGGAATTGTTGGAAGCCGAGCCTCCGCTCTTATCGGCACCTTCCGTGCCGGCAGCTGCCGGCTGACCATCCTGGCCGGGATGACCATTGTGACTGCCCGCGCCACCCTGACCGCCTTGGCCGCCCTGTCCATTATGACGGCGATGCGGGCGCTCGCTGGCATTGGCGGTGCCAGCGCCGCCATTTTGCGGATCGTTTTCAGCGACCGGCTGGGCGTTACTATCGGTTGACGGAGCAGCCGGCGACGCCTGATCCGGATTGGTCGAAATCTGCACCTTCGATCCATTCTGAAGCCGAGCGAAGCCTGTGGTCACCACCTTGTCGCCGGGCGCTACGCCATCGGCAATGACGGCCAACGTATCGTCTTGCTGCCGCACCTTCACGGACTTCATCGCCACGCTCTGATCCTGGCCGATGATATAGACGAAGGTGCCGTTCGGTCCGCGCTGTACGGCTCCGCTCGGAATGACGGTGACACCCTTCAGCGTCTCCACCAGCAGGCGGGCATTGACGAAGGCGCCAGGCCACAGCGCGAGCTTGTCGTTCGGAAAATTCGCCTTCAGCTTGACCGTGCCCGTGGTGGGATCGATCTGATTGTCGACCACGCCCAGCGAGCCGTTGTCGACCACGGTCTCACCGTCGTTGCCCATGGCCTGAACGGCAAGGGTTCCGGCCGCGCTTGCCGCATTGATGCGGGCTAGCTGCTGCTGCGGAATGGAAAACAGCACGGAGATCGGCTTGATCTGCGAGAGCGTCACGATCCCAGTCGCATCCGACGAGCTGACGAGATTGCCAACATCGACGTTGCGGATGCCTGTACGCCCGTCGAAGGCGGCCCTGATCGTCGTATAGTCGAGCGTCGCCTGTGCGCTTTCGATCGCCGCCACATCCACCTGGACCTGTGCGGTATATTGCGCCACCAATGACGTCTGCGTGTCGACCTGCTGCTGTGTGCCGGAGGCGCTCTTCACCATCAGCTGGTAACGCACGAGATCGCGCTGAGCGCCAGCGAGCAGGGCTTCGTCCTGCGCCTTCTTGGCAATCGCCTGGTCGAGCTGCGCCTTGTAGACGGAATCGTCGATGCGGGCGATGACGTCGCCCTTCTTGATATCCTGGCCTTCGACGAAATTGATTGCGACGATTCGCCCGCTGACCTGCGCACGCACCGTCACGGTATTCAGCGCCTTCACCGATCCCACGCCGTTGATGTAGACGGGCACATCGGCCGTCGTCGCATCGGCGGCAAGCACGGGAACCGGCCCGCTGAACTGCGACATACTGCGCCGTCCGCCGCCCTGCCCCTGGCCGCCACGGCGTCCGCCCTGGGCTTGGTCCCCGGGGGCCGCAGCATTCTGATAGCCGAGCAGCTTTTCTGCCGGCCCAAGCCAACGATCGCGTGTTGCATAGGCACCGTACCCCACCGCGCCAATCACAGCCAACCACACCACGACCCGAAACGTCCGAGCCATTCATACACCTTTCTTCAAAGCACTAGGTGATCTGCGATCCCCCGTAATTCATGGCGCGACCTTAGCTTGCATCTCGTCGCTTAGGAATTTGGTATAGCCATTAAATTTTGTCCATTTTAGCGCTACTTAGCGTCACAAACTGTAATATTGGACGAAAAACTAGGGTTGTGGTTGCAAGGCCTCCGCCGCTTACTCGCATCGGCCGCTATTTTGTATCAAAGCACGCCCCAGCCCCGATAGCGGCCGCGGCCCGTCATCTCGCGCAGCCCGAGCTCAGCCACCAGATTGAGAGCGCCCCTGGAGGTAACGCCGACGTGGCGCGCAATCATCTTCGCCGACACGATCGGCCGCGACAGTACGATGTCTATCACGTCAGGCAGGCTGCTGTTCGATCGCCGGTCCTTCAGCCGCAGCTCCATCTGCAGCCGGGCGAGCGAAAGGCGATCGAGCTCCTTCAAGCCCGAATCGGCCGAAAGCGCCATGGCCTCCAGAAAGGCGGTCAGCCGGGTCACGCGATCCGGCGCACGCCGACGATCGTGCCGGACGGCTTTGAGCCCGACATTCAGGCAGAAGAGATGCGAGGTGACCTTGCCGCGGCTGCGCAGATAGGCGCTGACCAGCAAGCCGCCGAGCCAATGCTGCCGACGCAGCGGCTCGATGCGTTCCCACGCGTCGAAAAGCACCGCCGCCCCGAGGGCCGCAGGCAGCAGATCGGCCTCGCGGATGACGGCACGCCAGCTCTCCAGCCGCTGCCCCTCATCCCAATCCTCGTCGCGGACCAGCGCCAAAGGGTCTTCGACATCGACGGTCGGCTGCCGGGCTTCCGGAACGCCGCCGTTCAGGATCTTGTCGGAGCGCGCGAGGATGGCGTCGATCTCGGCGAAATCGACGCCGAAGTCATCCTCATCTTCCTCCGGCTCGTCGGGCTCCATGGCATCGGGGAGCGTCGAACGCGGCGCCATTGCATCCTCAGCCTCGCCGACATCGCCGCGCAGGACGGCAAGACCGGCCGGTTCCAGCCCCCAGTTAGGATCGGCAGTCCAAAGGCGGCGCCGGCTGCGCAGCACCGCGTGCGCGATGGTGAGCTCATGCGTGGGCGTGCGCGTGTCCATGCGCGCATCGTGCAGGACGAGATCCTCCACATGCACGAGTTCGCCGCCGACCCAGAGCGCGCCGGCGGCATCGAAAAAATGCCCGCGCTCACGAAAACCGTCCGCTACCGTGTGCCTGAGGACGCGCTCGTCAAGCCGCGCCAGCATGTCCTCCGCCTTGACGAGGGCAGGCAAAAGCGCGGCAAGCGGCAACGTGGTCAGATCATATCGCATTGGAATCACACCGTTGCATCGTTCTTACGGAACCTATCATCGCGCCGTTAAGGGGGATAGGAAGGAGGCCCTGTGAACTGTGGATGGCAATCACTATTTTTCGTCTTGACCTTCCAGCGATGGGAAGGTTCATAAACCTATCCGACGCCCCTCGGGCAAAGGAGCATGATATGACACCGCACGACGAGCACGATCACAGCCATCATGGTCACGCCCCCCACCGTCATGATGACGCCAAAGCTCAGGACGAGGTGATCCGCGATCCCGTCTGTGGCATGACCGTAGATCCGAAAGCGGGCAAGCCGTCGCTGGATTATCATGGCCGCACCTTCCATTTCTGCAGCGATGGCTGCCGCGCAAAGTTCGAGGCTGCGCCGGAAAGCTACCTCACGGCCAAGGACCCCGTCTGCGGTATGTCGGTCGATCGCGCCACCGCGCGCCATTTCCTGAAGCGTCAGGGCGAGAAATTCTATTTCTGCTCGACCGGCTGCAAGACCAAGTTCGAGGCAGATCCGGCCTCCTATCTCGGCGGCAACAAGCCCGCGCCAAAACCGGCGCCGAAGGGCACGCTCTATACCTGCCCCATGCACCCCGAGGTCGTCAGCGACCATCCCGGCGACTGCCCGAAATGCGGCATGGCGCTGGAGCCGATGGGTGTCCCCGCCGCCGATGACGGCCCGAACCCGGAATTGATCGATTTCACGCGCCGCCTCTGGATCAGCGCCGCCTTGTCGCTGCCGCTGCTTGTCATCAGCATGGGGCCGATGATCAGCCTGCCCGTGCGCGACTGGATCGGCGAACCCCTCGCCACATGGATCGAACTCGTGCTCGCGACGCCGGTCGTGCTGTGGGCGGCGCTGCCCTTCTTCCGCCGCGCCTGGAATTCGCTCGTCAATCGCAGTCCCAACATGTGGACGCTGATCGGCCTCGGCGTCGGCACTGCCTATGTCTACAGCGTCGTCGCCACACTTGCCCCCGGTCTCTTTCCCATGACGTTCGGTGGACATGGCGAAAGCGTGCCCGTCTATTTCGAAGCGGCCTCCGTCATCGTCGCGCTGGTCTTCGTCGGCCAGGTGCTGGAACTGAAGGCCCGCGAACGCACCGGCTCGGCCATCCGCGCCCTGCTCGACCTTGCCCCGAAGACGGCGCGGCGTATCGGCGCTGGTGGCGGCGAAACCGATGTGCCGGTCGAGGAGATCGAGGCCGGCGACCAGCTGCGCGTACGCCCCGGCGAACGCGTTCCGGTAGACGGCTCCGTCGTCGAAGGCCAATCCACTATCGATGAATCGATGATCACAGGCGAGCCTCTCCCGGTAGAGAAGACGAAAGGCGACGCCTTGACCGGCGGCACGATCAACAGGAACGGCACCTTCATCATGCAGGCGGAAAAGGTCGGAGCCGACACGACGCTTTCGCGCATCGTCGAACTCGTCGCCAAGGCGCAGCGCTCGCGCGCACCGATCCAGACGATGGTCGACCGCGTCTCCGCCATCTTCGTGCCGGCGGTCGTCGTCGCCGCCATCCTCGCCTTTGCCGTCTGGGCCTTCGTCGGTCCGGAGCCGCGGCTTGCCCATGCGCTGCTTGCCGCCGTCGCCGTACTGATCATCGCCTGCCCCTGCGCGCTTGGGCTGGCAACGCCGATGTCCATCATGATCGCCACAGGTCGGGGCGCGCATGAGGGCGTGCTGGTGCGCGATGCGGAAGCACTGGAGCGCTTCGCCAAGGTAGACACGCTGATCGTCGACAAAACGGGCACCCTGACTGAAGGCAAGCCTAATCTCACCGACGTCGTCACCACAGCGGGCGCCGACGAGGCACATCTGCTCTCACTCGCTGCCAGCCTGGAACGCGGCTCGGAACATCCTTTGGCCGAAGCGATCGTTGCCGGCGCCGAGAGCCGCGGGGCCAGCTTTGTTGATATCTCCGGCTTCTCGGCAATCACGGGTAAAGGCGTGGAAGGCCGCGCCGGCGATACGCCGATCGCGCTCGGCAACGCAGCGATGATGGCCGACCTTGGCGTTTCCACCGAAACCCTGAAGACCGAAACCGAGCGTCTGCGCGGCGAAGGCAAGACCGTGATGTTCATTGCGATCGACAACAAGCTGGCCGGCCTTATCGCCGTCGCCGACCGGATCAAGCCGACCACAGCAGCAGCGATCAAGGCACTGCACGAGAGCGGCCTGAAGATCGTCATGGCGACCGGCGACAATGGCAAGACCGCCGCTGCGGTCGCCAGAGAACTCGGCATCGACGAAGTGCGCGCCGACATGCTGCCCGAGGGCAAGAAGGCTTTGATCGACGAATTAAGAGCAAACGGCCACATGGTCGCCATGGCGGGCGACGGCGTCAACGACGCACCTGCGCTTGCCGCCGCCGATGTCGGCATCGCCATGGGCACCGGAGCCGACGTCGCCATGGAAAGCGCAGGGATTACGCTGGTCAAGGGCGACCTCAACGGTATCGTCCGGGCACGGCGCCTCTCGGAAGCGACCATCCGCAACATCAAGCAGAACCTTGCCTTCGCCTTCGGCTATAATGCGCTCGGCGTGCCGCTGGCCGCAGGCGTGCTCTATCCCGTCTTCGGCCTGCTTCTGTCGCCGATGCTCGCCGCGGCCGCGATGAGCCTGTCCTCGGTCTCGGTCATTGCCAATGCGCTCCGGCTGCGGTTGGCTCGATAGGGCAATATTGGCAAATTGGACACTTCTGGTGCCCGATGACAGTATCCTTGCTATGAACAAGACAGCGGATGGGGCATGAACAGGGATCGATTTCAGCTGAGGCGGCGAAGCGACCACTTGGTCTATACGTTTCATCGCAAACAGCTGCCCGACGGAAAGATCGGCTATCAGCGTGAGGACGCCGACCTCTGGACCAGCTTTCAGCCAGGCTTCGGCTGGGGCGTTTGGGACGACAAAGACGGGGTTTTGCTCGGCAGACCGTGGAACGTGCCATTTCCCGAGCAAGATGCCGATTACCCGCCTGAAGGCGAGTGGGTGAGCAAGAAGGGCGAGAAATCCCACGTCTACGAATTGGTCTATGTTTAGCTGCCCTGAGAGGGCGTGCCACGTTGCCCCTCACCCCGGCCCTCTCCTCGCATGCGGGGAGAGGGAGTCTTAATCGATAGCCTACGATCTTTCACGCAAATTCGCCGCCTTGCACGGTCGTCCCTTCTCCCCGCATGAGTGGGGAGAAGGCTAGGATGAGGGGCCATGCCCGCAAGCGCGGCATCGGCAAACGCAACTGACTTGCCCGAATTCTCTTACCCCACCCGTTCCACAGCGATCGCCGTCGCCTCGCCGCCGCCGATGCAGAGCGCGGCAACGCCGCGCCGCGCGCCCTGGCGCTCCAGCGCATGCAGCAGCGTCACGATCAGCCGCGCGCCCGTGGCGCCGATCGGATGACCGAGCGCGCAGGCGCCGCCATTGACGTTCAAGCGATCGCGCGCAATGCCGAGCTCCTTCGCGGCGGCCATGGCAACCACGGCAAAGGCTTCGTTGATTTCGAAGAGATCGACATCGCCGATCTTCCATCCGGTCTTGTCGAGCACCTTGCGGATCGCCGGGATCGGCGCGGTGGTGTACCAGGCCGGCTCCTGGCTGTGCGTGGCATGCGCCTTGATCTCGGCAAGAATCGGCAACCCCTCGCGCTCGGCAATCGAGCGGCGCGTCAGAATGAGCGCCGCAGCACCATCGGCATTGGCCGAGGCACTGGCGGCCGTAATGGTGCCGTCCTTGCGGAAGGCAGGTTTCAGCATCGGGATCTTTTCCGGCGAAACCTTCTGCGGATGCTCGTCCTTGGCAATCGTCACCGGGCCGCCCTTGGCGGCGACCGAAATCGGCGTGATCTCGGCCGCAAAGGCACCGTTTTCGGTAGCTGCACGGGCGCGTGACAGGGTCTCGACGGCATAGGCATCCTGATCGTCGCGGCTGAACTGATAGGCTTCGACCGCCATCTCGCCGAAATCGCCCATCGAGCGGCCCTTCTCATAGGCATCCTCCAGCCCGTCGAGCATCATATGGTCGAAGATGCGGTCATGGCCCATGCGATAGCCGCCGCGCGCCTTGGCGAGCAGATACGGCGCATTCGACATGGATTCCATGCCGCCGGCAACCGCGATCGAGGCCGAACCGGCGAGGATGAGATCATGCGCCAGCATCGTCGCCTTCATGCCGGAACCGCAGACCTTGTTGATGGTGGTGGCGCCGACGGCATCCGGCAGGTCGGCCCCGCGAGCAGCCTGCCGGGCCGGCGCCTGCCCCTGCCCCGCCGGCAGGACGCAGCCGAACAGAACTTCATCCACCCTCTCCGCCGCCAGACCCGCACGATCCAGCGCGGCGCGGATGACATGCGCGCCAAGCTCCGGCGCCTGCAATGGCGAAAGGTCTCCCTGGAAACGACCAAGCGGCGTGCGCGTGGCGGATACGATGACGACGGGATCGATAGCGGACATGACATCTCCTCACAGTCTGCAAACGGCATCTTGCTGATACGATTAGCACGTTAGATGATGATCGTCATCTAAATATGACGGGTGTAACCGGATTGAATGTCGCAGGTCGCGGCAGGTGAGGATGCAATTGCCTCCGCGCGCGACACCGCCTATGGATATTCATATTTGGAAAAAAGGATATTCTATGCCGCTTTACATCAAGGACGACGCCATCGACCGTCTGGCACGGCGTTATCAGGCGCTGACCAAGAGCTCCACCAAGACGGAAGCCGTGCGGCTCGCCTTGCAGAAGGCGTTGGATGAAGAACTGACGAAACCGGCTCTCGCCGATGTCGCCGTCGCCTTCTGCCGCAATCTCAAGCGGAAGGCCATTGCCAAGGACGAAAGCTCCGTCGCAAGGGAGGAGATTTGATGTTCATCGACGCTTCCGTGCTATCGGCGATGATGACCGACGAAGAGGAGGCGCGCGCCTTCGCCATCCGCATGCAGCCGGCAACGGTCAGAATGACCTCGCCGCTTGTCGCAGCCAACGCCGCAATCCAGGTTTCCACCGCTTTGGGATTGTCGCCGACCGAGGCCGGCGAAGCAGTGCGCACATTCCTGCAACTGATGAATATTCAGTTGCTCGCAATTCCGCCCCGTGCCGCCGCTTTGGCGGCTGAAGCATATGAGCATTTTGGCCAAGGCCGCCATTCGGCGGGCCTCAGCCTTGACGATTGCATGACCTATGCCTGCGTTCGCTATTATCGCCAGCCGCTATTGTCGAAAAGCGACGGGTTCAAGCAGACGGACATCGAGCCGGCCTAAGCAGCTCGATGCGATACTGCCATCAAGGGCAAAGCGATGCTGAACCTGCGGAAAATGCGCTCGCGCGCGCGCCGACAGAGTTCGGTGCGGCAGCGCATTGCAGACGGGAAATCGTGTCACCCGCGCGGATCGGGCCAGTCACCGAAGGGTCGGTATTGATAACCCCGTTCGGGAGGATGGCGTCCTTCGAATGATCGACGCTCCCGATGTCGGTCTGCAGCGCCTCGACATTAACGCGATTGACGCGCTTGGGATGATGCTTATGCACCTGCTCCGCCATGGCGGCACTGGACATGGCGACGACGAGAGCGGAGATGGCGAGGGTTCTGAGCAGCATGGGACTGGCTCCTGTGGGAGTTGACGCGATTTTCATATGGGAATTGGCGAGCCATTTTTACAGCGGCTTGCCTGTCAATATCGTTAAGAATTTGAAGGTTTTGATCAGGGCTTCACTTTGTGGCGGGACACCTCTGCGCCGGCATCATGCGGCAGGCTGATGAAACGCAGTGCGGAGATGGCACCGATAAGGCCAACGGCGAGGAAAGCCCAGCGGAAATCGACGAGCGAAAGCGTTTCCCCACCATGAAAAGTGCGCGAGAGATTGAGAACGGCGGCGGCGACGGCAACGCCCAGCAACAGCGAAACCTGCTGCAGCATGCTCGACAATGTCGAGGCGGAACTGCGCTGCGCAGCATGGATATCGGCAAACCCCAGCGTATTCAGCGCCGTAAAATTCATCGATCGTGAAAGGCCGGCAATAAATAGCAGGCAATATATCAGAAGGTCAGATGTCGACGGCGAAAGGAACGCACATCCCGCAATGCTCGCCGACGAGATCAGGCCGTTGACGACGAGCACGTTGCGGAAGCCGAAAATCCTCAACATCTGCGTCGTGATTGCCTTCATGCCGAGGTTGCCGGCGAAATAGAACAGCAGATAGGTGCCGGCGTCGATCGCCGTCTTGCCGAAGCCCACCTGGAAGAGCAGCGGGATGAGGAAAGGCGTGGCGTTGATCGCGACCCGGCTCGCCGTTCCCGCCGAAAGCGTCGACATGGCGAAGGTCTGCACCTTGAAGGCGGAAAGATCGAGCAGGGGCTCGTCGACCTTCAGGAAATGCCGGGTGGCAATAACGGAAAAGACCACGCCGACTGCGATCAACCCGACGCTGGCCACGAGTGCGGTGGTGCCCTGAACCACGAATTCGAGACCGGCCAGCAAAAAGGTCAACCCTGCCGCCGATAGCAGGAAGCCGACGACATCGAGCCGTGCGACCTTTTCCTCGCGCTGATCGGGCACGAAGCGCAGGACGAGACCAAGGCCGATAATACCGATCGGGATGTTGATCAGGAAGTTCCAGTGCCAGGTCAGGTAGGTGGTGATGAAACTGCCCAGCACCGGGCCGATGACGGGCGCCGTCAGCGCCGGCCATACGATCATCGACATGGCATTGACGAGATCGGACTTGCGCGCGTTGCGCAGCACGATGATGCGTCCGACAGGCGTCATCAACGCACTGCCCAGACCCTGAACCGCACGAGCGATGATAAACTCGGTCAAATTGCCGGAGAGGCCGCAGAACAGCGACGCCATGGTAAAGATGGCGATCGATGCCAAGAACACCCGCCGGGCGCCATAGCGATCACCCGCCCAGCCGGCCAGCGGCACGAAGGCCGCCATGGTCAGCAGATAGACCGTGATGCCGATGCTCATCGACACCGGCTCGACGCCGAAGCTCACCGCCATCTGCGGCAACGAGGTCGTGATGATCGTACCGTCCAGAAACTGCATGAAAAAGGAGACGGCGACGACAAAGGCGATGATGCGGGATTGCCGGCCGAAATTGTCTTCGGAAGGCTGCTCTATGGTCCGGGCGACGGTCATGACGTGAATTTCAAAAAATGACGTTCAAACAGGCCGGAGATTGCCGGCAATAATGATAGGATCATTGAATACGCCGATGACGGCGGCTTGCAAAGTCGCAACCACGACCGACGCCATCAAAAATCGGTACGGTGACAAAGAAGCCGCGATGCTTGCGAGGGTTGCTTGGCAGCGCCGTTTGCCCGGACAGCCATCCCAGGGTCAATCGTCCGAGTAACGCTGCTCCCGCCAGGGGTCGCCATACATGTGATAGCCATTCTTCTCCCAGAAACCGGCCCGGTCGGCGCCGATGAGCTCGATGCGGTTCAGCCACTTGGCGCTCTTCCAGAAGTAAAGGTGCGGCACAACGAGCCGCATCGGCCCGCCATGTTCGCCGGTCAGCGGCTGGCCTTCCCAGGCGGTGGCGAGGATGGCGTCCTCAGCTGCGAAATCGGCAAGCGGCAGATTGGTGGTATAGCCGTCATAGCTCGTCAGCAGCACATGATGCGCCTCGGCCGTCGGCATAACGAGATCGAGGAGATCGCGCGTCGAAACCCCTTCCCAGCGATTGTCGTAGCGCGACCAGGTCGTCACGCAATGAATGTCGCTGACATGGGTGCTTTGCCCGATCGCCTGGAAAGCCGCCCAATCGAGGCTGAACAGCTTTTCCACGAAGCCGAAGACATCGAGCCGCCAGCTGGAGAGGGAAATCTGCGGCTGCACGCCGAGATCGAGCACCGGCCAGTTCTTCACGAGATGCTGCCCCGGCGGCAGCCGCTCGGTTTCGGGCCGGCTGACACGACCCGTCAGAAACTTGCCCTCCGCCGCCCAGCGGCGCTTGGAAGTCGTGAGCTTGCTGTCAGTGGGAATCTGGTCGTCGCTCATGCAGCTATCCTCTCTGCGGCACAGAAATAGGATAAGCGAGCTGAGCAGGAGTCAAGCCATGGACGGAAGATAGCCGACTATATAGCCGCGATCGTGATTTGGAACAGCAGCGCCTTGCCCGCGATCGAGCGCCGGTCGGCGTTAGTGTCCGAGACGAGCAGGCAATCGCCCGAAGCAAGCGCCATGCCATCGATTTCAGCATTGCCGCGATGGCAAAGAACAAGGCCCGTACCGCCCGTCAACGCGATTTCGCAGTCACCATCGACCGAAACGCGCCGCACCGAATGGGTGAAGCGTCCCCGCCGCGTCATCACATTGAGGTCCGTGATCGTGCCATCGATCAAGGTTGCCGAGGTCGGCGCATCGGCCGCAAAGGGTAGCGGCTCGCTCGCCTGCGTCAGGCGCTTGGCCTCATGCCCCTCGATGAAGAGGGTCATGCCTTCGCCATCGAGAATGGATAGCGTACGATCGATGCCCGGAAAGACCGAGAACGGCCCGTCCGTAGCAACGGTCGCCATGCTGACGCGCCAGTCGAAGTCGGCAAGCCCCACGCCGTCGGGCGAAACGGCGATCTCCACCGTTTCGCCGCCGCCGTTTTTCCAGGGCATGCGCTTGTGATCACTGGCGCGTAACAGCTTCATCTTAGTTCCCCAGGATAGCCGGCAAGCGCAGGCCCTGCTGCTTGGCCCAGTCAAGCGCGATATCGTAGCCTGCATCGGCGTGGCGCATGACGCCGGTTGCCGGGTCGTTCCAGAGAACGCGCTCCAGACGGCGGGCCGCATCATCCGTGCCGTCGGCGCAGATGACCATGCCGGAGTGCTGGCTGAAGCCCATGCCGACGCCGCCGCCGTGATGCAGCGACACCCAGGTCGCACCGGACGCGGTGTTGAGTAGGGCGTTCAAGAGCGGCCAGTCGGAAACGGCATCCGAGCCGTCCTTCATGGCTTCCGTTTCGCGGTTTGGCGAAGCAACCGAGCCGCTATCGAGATGGTCGCGGCCGATGACGACAGGCGCCTTTAGCTCGCCGTTCCTGACCATTTCGTTGAAGGCGAGGCCGAGGCGGTGACGATCACCCAGGCCGACCCAGCAAATGCGCGCCGGCAGGCCCTGGAAGGCGATGCGCTCGCGCGCCATGTCGAGCCAGTTATGCAGGTGAGTATTGCCGGGGGTGAGTTCCTTCACCTTGGCGTCGGTCTTGTAGATATCTTCCGGATCGCCCGAGAGAGCGGCCCAACGGAAGGGACCGATGCCGCGGCAGAAAAGCGGGCGGATATAGGCCGGCACGAAGCCCGGGAAGGCGAAGGCGTTTTCGAAGCCTTCATCCTTGGCGACCTGGCGGATGTTGTTACCGTAGTCGAGCGTCGGCACGCCGGCGTTCCAGAAATCGACCATGGCTTCGACGTGAACCTTCATCGAAGCGCGGGCGGCGGCTTCGACGGCCTTCGGGTCGCTCTCGCGCTTGGCCCTGTGTTCGGCAACGGTCCAGCCGGCCGGCAGGTAACCATTCAGCGGGTCGTGGGCAGAGGTCTGGTCCGTGACGATATCCGGGCGCGGACCCCCGGCCTTCATGCGCTTCACCAGTTCCGGGAAGATTTCGGCGGCATTGCCGAGCAGGCCGACCGACTTGGCTTCGCCGGCATTCGTCCACTTGTCGATCAAGGCAAGCGCTTCGTCGAGCGTCTTGGCCTTCTCGTCGACATAGCGGGTGCGCAGGCGGAAATCGATGCGGGTTTCGTCGCTCTCGACGGCAAGGCAGCAGGCGCCGGCCATGACGGCTGCGAGCGGCTGTGCGCCGCCCATGCCGCCGAGGCCGCCGGTCAGGATCCACTTGCCCTTGAGGTCGCCGTTGTAGTGCTGGCGACCGGCTTCGACGAAGGTCTCATAGGTGCCCTGCACGATGCCCTGCGTGCCGATATAGATCCACGAGCCGGCCGTCATCTGGCCGTACATGGCAAGGCCCTTCTTATCCAGCTCGTTGAAGTGATCCCAGGTCGCCCAGTGCGGCACGAGGTTGGAGTTGGCGATGAGTACGCGCGGCGCATCCTTGTGGGTGCGGAACACGGCGACCGGCTTGCCCGACTGCACGAGCAGCGTCTCGTCTTCGTTGAGCGTCTTCAGCGTCGCGGCGATACGGTCGAAATCGTCCCAGGTGCGGGCAGCGCGGCCGATGCCGCCGTAGACGACCAGCTCGTTCGGGTTTTCCGCAACGTCCGGATCGAGATTGTTCATCAGCATGCGCAGCGGCGCTTCGGTCAGCCAGCTCTTGGCGTTGAGCTCCGGGCCGCGAGGCGCGCGGATTTCGCGGATATTATGGCGTGGGTTGGTCATGTCACATCTCCAAGGAAGGCAGGATGTCGGTTGAAATCGAGGCATTGAGGGCGCCGGAAGCGATCAGATCGCTGGCGGCCTTGAGGTCGTTTGCCATGTAGCGGTCTACCTCCAGCGAAGGGACGGCGGCACGGATGGCGGCAATTGCAAGCTTCAGTTCCGGGCTGGTGACCAGCGGTGCGCGCAGCTCCACACCCTGGGCAGCCGTCAGCGCCTCGATGCCGATGATGGCGAAGAGGTTTTCGGTCATGCCGAGCAGGCGGCGCGCGCCATGGCAGGCCATGGACACATGGTCTTCCTGGTTGGCCGACGTCGGCGTCGAATCGACCGAGGCCGGATGCGACATCTGCTTGTTTTCGGACATCAGCGCCGCCGAGGTCACTTCGGCAATCATCAGGCCCGAGTTCAGGCCCGGCTTCTTGGCGAGGAAGGCCGGCAGGCCATAGCTCAGCGCGGGGTCGACGAGCAGCGCGATACGGCGCTGCGCAATCGCGCCGATTTCGCAAACGGCAATCGCGATCTGGTCGGCGGCAAAGGCGACGGGCTCGGCGTGGAAATTGCCGCCGGAAACGACGGAATTGTCCGAAAGCACCAGCGGATTGTCGGTGACGGCGTTGGCCTCGATTTCGAGCGTGCGGCCGACGGAGCGCAGAAGGTCGAGGCAGGCGCCATCCACCTGCGGCTGGCAGCGGATGCAATAGGGGTCCTGTACGCGCTCGTCGCCCTCGATATGGCTTTCGCGGATCACAGAGCCGGCGAGCAAGCCGCGAAGGGCAGCGGCCGTATCGATCTGGCCCTTATGGCCGCGCAGCGTATGGATATCGGGATGAAACGGTGCTGAGGAGCCCATCGCCGCATCGGTCGACATGGCGCCGGTGATGAGGGCGGCCTGCGCGGCGCGATGGGCGCGAAAGAGGCCGGCAAGCGCAAGGCCGGTCGAAACCTGCGTACCGTTGATCAGTGCCAAGCCTTCCTTGGCGGCGAGCACGACCGGCTTCAAGCCGGCCTTCTCGAGCGCTGCAGCGCCGGACAGCTGTTCGCCGGCGTAGAAGGCTTCGCCATGACCCATCATGACGGCGGTCATATGCGCGAGCGGTGCCAAATCGCCCGATGCGCCGACGGAACCCTTTTCGGGGATCACGGGAACGACGCCCTTTTCGAGCATGCCTTCGATCAACCGCACCAGCTCCAGCCGCACGCCGGACGCGCCGCGTCCGAGCGAAACCAGCTTCAGCGACATGATAAGACGAACGACATTCTCGGGCAGCGGCTGGCCGACACCGCAGCAATGCGAGAGGATGAGATTGTGCTGCAGCGTCGCAACATCGGCGCTGTCGATCTTGATGGACGCCAGTTTGCCGAAGCCGGTGTTGATGCCATAGACCGGCGCGTTGCCGGCGGCGATTTCAGCGATGCGAGCGGCCGCCTTGGCGATGCCGGCATCGAAGGAGGCATCGAGCCTGGCCGGCTCACCGGTCCAGTAGATTGCCGCCAATTGCGCGAGCGAAACGGAGCCGGGGTGGAGAACGACGGTCATCGGTTGAACCTTTTTCCCTTGAAGACATGGGCATGGAGGGGATTGAAGCCGATGCGGTAGACGAGCTCCGCCAGGCTTTCGACATCCCAGATGGCAAAATCGGCCGACTTGCCGGCTTCGAGCGTGCCCGTTTCAGAGAGCAGCCCAAGGGCACGCGCGCCCTCGCGCGTCGCGCCGGCAAGGCATTCTTCCACGGTCAGGCCAAAGAGCGTCGCGGCCATGTTCATGGTGAACAGCATCGAGGTCAGCGGCGACGTGCCGGGGTTGCAGTCCGTTGCGATCGCGATCGGCACGCCGGCATCACGCAGCGCCTGCACCGGCGGCTTCTGCTTTTCATGAATGGCATAGAAGGCGCCGGGGAGAAGCACGGCAACAGTGCCGGAAGCAGCCATTGCCTTGACGCCGTCTTGATCCAGATATTCGACGTGATCGGCTGACAGCGCGCCATAGGAAGCGGCAAGCTTCGCACCGCCGAGATTGGAGAGCTGTTCCGCATGCAGCTTCATCGGGATGCCAAGCGACTTGGCAAGATCGAAAACGCGGGCGATTTCCGCTGTCGAAAAGGCGATGCCCTCGCAGAAGCCGTCGACCGCATCGACGAGCCCTTCGGCATGAGCCTGCTTAAGGCCCGGCAGCACGACATCAGTGATATAGTCGCCGTTGCGGCCCTTGTAATCGGCCGGCGTGGCATGAGCGCCCAGATAGGAAGTGACGACACGAACCGGGCGAACTTCGCCGAGCTTACGCGCGGCGCGCAGCATTTTCAGCTCGGATTCGACGCTGAGACCGTATCCGGACTTCACTTCGATGGTGGTCACGCCTTCGGAAAGCAGCGTATCGAGCCGCGGCAGCGCGACGGCAACGAGTTCATCGACGGAAAGCGCACGGGTCGCATTGACGGAGGAAACGATGCCGCCGCCGGCCCGCGCGATCTCTTCATAGCTTGCGCCTTCCAGCCGCATCTCGAATTCGCGGGCGCGATTACCGCCATAGACGATATGCGTATGGCAATCGACGAGGCCGGGGGTCACCCAGCGTCCCTCGAGATCGATCGCTTCGGCACCGGAGGTATCAGGCAAGTCGGCTTCGCTGCCCGCAAAGACGATGCGGCCATCCCTCGTCAGGATCGCACCCTTCTCGATCGTGCCGAGCCGGGCCTCGCCTTCTTTCAAGGTCGCGAGACGCGCGTTGCGCCACACGCGGCTTGCCGCGCCGTTTTCCTTGCCATTGTCGGAAAAATTGTTCCCACCCATCAGCTTTACGCCTTTCCTCGTTGGCTCATAATGTATATACATAATCGAAAGGCTGACAAGAGGGATTTTGGACTCCGCGTCCAAAAGGAAAGGGTGAGACCATGACGACACTTCATGCACGCACTGCATTGCTTGGCGACGGATGGCACGAGAATGTGCGGTTGACCCTCGAAGGCGGACGGATCGCCGCCATTGCGACGGATGTCGCAGCCGAAGCCGGTGACAGCAGGCAGGATGTTCTGGTGCCGGCGATGCCGAACCTCCACAGCCATGCCTTCCAGCGCGCCATGGCCGGCCTTGCCGAAGTCCGCGGCCCGGCAAACGACAGCTTCTGGAGCTGGCGTACCGTCATGTACAAGTTCGCCCTGTCGATGACCCCGGATCATGTCGAGGCCGTCGCCGCGCAGCTCTACATGGAGATGCTGGAAGCCGGCTTCTCCCGCGTCGGTGAATTCCACTATCTGCATCATGACAAGGACGGCAGCCATTATGCCAATATCGCCGAGCTCGCCGAGCGCATCGGCGCTGCCAGCGCCGAGACCGGCATCGCGCTGACGCTGCTCCCCGTCTTCTATGCCCATTCCGGTTTCGGGGGCGCCGCGCCCATCGAGGGCCAGCGTCGCTTCATCAATTCGATCGAGAGCTTCGAAGCGCTGATATCAGGCTGCCGCACCGTCACCAGCCGCCTGCCCGGCGCCGAACTCGGCATCGCGCCGCATAGCCTGCGCGCCGTGACGCCGAAAGAGCTGGCAAAGCTCGTGCCGATCGCCGGCGACGGGCCGGTCCACATCCATGTCGCCGAGCAGGTGAAGGAAGTGGAAGACTGTATCGCCTGGTCGGGTGCCCGCCCCGTGCAGTGGCTGCTGGACAACGCGCCTGTCAATGATCGCTGGTGCCTGATCCATGCCACGCACATGACCGAGGACGAAACCCGGCGCATGGCCAGAAGCGGCGCGATCGCCGGCCTCTGCCCGATCACCGAAGCCAATCTCGGCGACGGCGTTTTCGAAGCGCCGCTCTTCCTCGAAGAAGGCGGCCGCTACGGCGTTGGCTCGGATTCCAACGTCCTGATTTCGGTGCCCGAGGAGCTGCGGCAGCTCGAATATTCGCAGCGCCTCGCACGTCGCGCCCGTAACGTCATCGCCACGACCGGCGGCTCGACGGCCCGCATGCTGTTCGACGGCGCCTTGGCGGGCGGCGGCACAGCCCTGAAGGCACCCGCGGGTCTTGCCGTCGGCAACCATGCCGACATCGTTTCGCTCGACACGAGCGCCGTGCCTTACCTCTCCGGCGACCGCATCCTCGATCACTGGACCTTTGCCGGCGGCGTCAAGGTCGATGGTGTCTGGGTTCTCGGTCGCAAGCAGGTCGAAGCAGGGCGCCACGGCAAGAGAGAGGCGATCTCTGCGCGCTTCCGTAAAGCGATGGCCGAACTCATTGGTTAAAAACCGCTTTTCCTCCCATTGATTGGCCCCTAAATAACGTCCGGTAAATCCCATGTCTCACACGAAACAGACGGACGGTATGACCACGAGCAAAGAGGCGACTCTGCATCAGCGCATCCTCAGCGACATCGAGGGTCAGATCGTCTCCGGCGCCTGGCCGCCCGGCCATCGCATTCCATTCGAGATGGATCTGGCTGAGCAGTATGCCTGCTCGCGCATGACGGTGAACAAAGTGCTGACCCAGCTTGCGCGCGCCGGTCTGATCGAGCGGCGCAAGCGCTCGGGCAGCTTCGTCACGCATCCGCAGGCGCAATCCGCCGTGCTTGAGATCCACGACATCAAGTCTGAGGTCCTGTCGCTCAACCTGCCCTATTCGCACAGGCTGATAAAGCTTGCCGAACGGCGCGGACGGCAGGAAGACGCGCGCAGACTGCAGTTCGTCGGCTCTATCCCGGTGATAGAGATCACCTGCATCCACTATGCTGGCCCGCGCCCCTTCTGCCTGGAAAATCGCGTTATCAATCTGGACGCGGTGCCGGAGGCGGCAACGGCGGATTTCGAGACACTCCCGCCTGGCCCCTGGCTGCTCAACCAGGTGCCATGGAGCACCGCCGAAAACCAGATCCGCGCGATATCGGCCGAAGGCGACGCCGTCACCAATCTCGATATCCAGAAGGGTACGGCCTGCCTTGTCGTCGAACGCCGCACCTGGAGCGCGGCCGGCCCGATAACGCATGTCCGTCTCACCTATCCCGGCGATCTCCATAGCCTCGTTGCGCGCTTTACACCCGCAAGCTGACCACGTTTTCAGACCTATTCTAATGACGCTGCGGAGATTCTGTCGGCGGCGGGATCAGGCTTTCCGATTGACGGAAGGGCTGGACGGGATCGACCAGCAGGATGCTGAGCGCAATCAACACCAATGCCAGAATCAGAATGATTCCGATCAAAAGTGGACGAATCGCGGTCATTTCGTTCTCCAATCTCCCCAGCCCTGCGCAACGCGCGATAGGGAATTCGAGATAACCGGCGCAGTCTAACGGCAAACGTTAATCAATGCTTTATGTTCTGGCGAATATTTGCCCTTTTCCCGAAATTTTTCCTCTCGCCGGCCAAGAAGGCCGTCTCACGCTTGTTTGAATGGCGAATGGGGCAGCCGGCGCATAGGATCGTGGCGCAGATGCCCTATGCCCATCGTAAGGCATGGCAAAGATCCTGCAGACAGGCCGCAAATTTCTCATCGTAGACGACCGGCCGATCGCACGGTCGACATTCAAGGGAGACACTGCCCATGCATCGCAAACGTCTGATCGCGGTTGCGCTTACGCTCTCCGTCGCAACGCTCGCCGCGTTGCAAAGCGCCAACGCTGCCGAGCGGGTAAGGGTGCGCGGCACCGTGGAAAGCCTCGATGGCGATACCCTCAAAGTCAAATCCCGCGACGGCAAGGACGTCAGCGTTGCGCTGAAATCGGGTCTGAACGTCGGTGGTGTCGTCAAGGCCGCCATCGCCGACATCAAGCCCGGCGATTTCGTCGGTATCGCCTCGAAGCCGACCGATAGCGGCATCAATGGCGCGATCGAAGTGGTGATATTCCCGGCCGCGATGAAGGGAACGGGCGAAGGCGACCGCCCCTGGGATGCGCAGCCGAACAGTTCTATGACCAATGCGACGGTCGCCAATGCCGTGACCTCCGTCAACGGCCCGACCCTGACGCTCACCTACAAGGGCGGCGAACGCAAGATCAAGATACCGGATGGCACGCCCGTCGTAACACTGGCGCCGGCGACGAAAGCCGATCTGAAACCCGGCGCCGGCGTCTTCATCACAGGCGAGCAAACGGACGGGACCACGGTCTCCGCCGACCGCGTCGCCGTCGGCCTCAACGGCACCGTGCCGCCGATGTGAGCGCTGATTTGCCATCTAAAGAAAACAGGCGGACCGCATTGCTGCGATCCGCCTGTTTTCTTGATGCGTGGCGAATATTTAGGACCTCGTCACTCCGCCGCCTGCGCATGCGGGCGATGGTCGACGGCTTCGTCCTCATCGTCCTCTACCGGCTTCGGCTGTTTCCAGGCGATCAGGCGATAGAACATCGGGATGAAGAAGGTGGCGATGAAGGTCGCCGCGAGCATCCCGCCGATGACGCCGGTGCCGATGGCATGGCGGCTCGCCGAGCCCGCGCCGCTGCTGATCGCGAGCGGCACGACGCCGAGGATGAAGGCGAGCGAGGTCATCACGATCGGGCGGAAGCGCAGCCGCGCCGCCTCGAGCGCGGCTTCCGCCGCACCCATGCCTTCCTTGCGCTTCAGCACCGCGAACTCGACGATCAGGATGGCGTTCTTTGCCGCCAGGCCGATCAGCGTCACCATGCCGATCTGGAAGTAGACGTCGTTGGTCAGCCCGCGCAGATAGGTGGCAAGCAACGCACCGAACAGCGCGAAGGGGATCGCGGTGATGACGGCGAGCGGCAAGCTCCACTTTTCATACTGCGCAGCGAGGATCAGGAACACCATGATGACACCGAAGATCATCGCCTGCGTGCCGGCACCACTGGTCTCCAGCTCCTGATAGGCGGAGCCCGTCCAGGCAATCTGGAAGCCCTGCGGCAACGTCTCGGCCGCCACTTGCTGCATCGCCTTGATCGCGTCGCCTGACGTATAGCCGGGCGCCGGATTGCCGGTGATCTTGGCGGCATTGAAGGCATTGTAGCGTTCGAGCTGGTCCGGACCGATCGAGCGCGTCACCTTGATGAGGGTGTCGAGCGGGATCATCTTGCCGCTGTCCGAGCGGACGAAGACCTGACGCAGATCGTCGGGCGATTCGCGGAACGGCGCTTCCGACTGCAGGTTGACCTGATAGTTGCGGCCATAGAGCGTGAAGTCGTTCACGTAAAGGCTGCCGAAGGTTGCCTGCATGGCATCGAAGACGGAGTTGATCGGCACACCGAGCGCCTTGGCCTTTTCACGGTCGAGATCGGCGCGGAACTGCGGGACGTTGGTGTCGAGCGTCGTGCGGACACCAGCCAGCTCCGGTCGCTTGGAGGCGGCCGCCACGAGCTTCTGCGCCTCATCGGAAAGACCGGCGACACCCTTGCCGCTGCGATCCTGCAGATAGACCTCGAAGCCGCCGGTCGTCGAAAGACCCATGATCGGCGGAGGATTGAAGGCCAGCACCATGGCATCCTTGATGCCCATGTTGGCGCCGATCATCGGGCCTGCGAGATTGCGGGCATCGAGTTCCGGCGTCTTGCGCTCGCTCCAGTCCTTCAGCGTCACGAACGCGACGCCAGCGCTGCTCTTCAGGCCGCCGGACAGGAGGTCGAAGCCCGAGACTGCAAAGACGTTCTCGACGCCCGGCAGCTTCTGGGTGTTGACCATTGCCTCGTCCATGACAGCCTGCGTACGCGTCAGCGAGGCGGCCGGCGGCAGGATGGCGATCTGGAACAGCGAACCCTGATCCTCGTCCGGCACCAGCGAACCCGGCAGCGTATAGAAGAGATAACCGGTGACGCCGAGCAGGCCCGCCACCAGCACGCAGCCGACGATGACGCGCTTCAGGAAGAAGGCGACGCCTGCCGCATAGCCAGCCGTCAACCGGTCGAAGGCGCGATTGAAGATGCGGAACGGCAGGACCGGCTCGTGATGGCCCGGCTTCAGGATTAGCGCGCAGAGCGCCGGCGTCAGCGTCAGCGCCACGATACCGGACAGGGTAACCGAGATCGCGATGGTGACGGCGAACTGCTTGTACATCTGGCCCGCCAGCCCGCCCATGAACGAGACCGGGATAAAGACGGCGCAGAGCACGAGCACGATAGCGATGACCGGCCCGGTCACTTCGCCCATCGCCTTGATCGCGGCCTTTCTCGGGGACAATTTCTCTGTCGTCATCAGACGCTCGACGTTTTCGAGCACGACGATGGCGTCGTCGACGACGATGCCGATGGCGAGCACCAATCCGAACAGGGTCAGAAGGTTGATCGAGAAGCCGAGCAGATACATGCCGGCGAACGTGCCGATAATCGAGATCGGCACCGCGATGACCGGGATCAACGTCGCCCGCCAGTTCTGCAGGAAGACGAAGACGACGATAATGACGAGCAGGATCGCTTCGATGAAGGTCTTGATCACCTCCTCGATCGACACCTGGATGAACTTCGTCGTGTCGTAGGGGATTTCATAGGCAACGCCCTGCGGGAACGACTTCTGCAGCTCGTCGAGGCGCGTTTTGAGTGCCTGCATCGTGTTCAGGGCATTGGCGCCCGGCTGCAGGTAGACGGCGATCGGGATGGCCGGCGTGCCATTGAGGCTGCTCTGAACCGAATAGCTCTTGGTGCCGAGCTCGATGCGCGCCACGTCCTTCAGCCTGAGCGTCGCGGCGTTCGCCGTCGAGCGCAGGATGATTTCGCCGAAGGCATCGACGTCGGGCAAGCGTCCTTGCGTCGTCACCGTATAGGTGAAGGCCTGCGGATTGTTGCTGGGCTGATCGCCGAAACGGCCGGCGGCAAACTGCGAATTCTGTTCCTGGATCGCGGTCGCGACATCGCTCGGCGTCAGATTGTACTGGGCCAGCTTGTCCGGCCGCAGCCAGATGCGCATGGAGTAGTCGATATCGCCAAGCAGATTGACGTCGCCGACGCCCGGAATGCGCTTGAGGTCGTCGACGACGTTGAGCAGCGCATAGTTGCCGACATAGGTGCGGTCATAGCGGCTGTCGGTCGAATACATGGCGATAAAGCCAAGGATCGAGGTCGACCGCTTCGTCACGACGACGCCGAGGCGCGTCACGTCCTGCGGCAAGGTCGATACCGCGCGCTGGACGCGATTGTTGACGTTGATCGCTGCCTGATCCGGGTCCGTGCCGAGCGCGAAGGTCACCGTGATCTGCATGGCGCCGCTGTTGGAGTTCGTCGACTGCATGTAGAGCATGTTTTCGACGCCGTTGATCTGCTGCTCCAGCGGAGCGGCAACGGTCTGCGCCACCGTCTCGGCACTGGCGCCGGGATAGGTTGCGGTGACCACCACCTGCGGCGGCGTCAGCTCGGGATATTGCGCGATCGGCAGGATGCGAATGCAGACCGCACCTGCAAGCAGGATGACGATCGAGATCACCGCCGCGAAAACGGGGCGGTCGATAAAGAATCTGTTGCCTAACATTAGTTCTGCGCCACCTTCTTCGCGTCCTTAGGCGTTGCATCGGCCGTCGCCTGCACCGGTGCACCCGGGCGCACCTTGATGATGCCTTCGGTAATCAGCTTGTCGCCGGCCTTGAGGCCAGACAGCACCAGCCAGCTATTGCCGACCTTCTGGCCGAGCGTCACCGGGTTGATGTGCGCCTTGCCTTCCTGGTCGATCGTGTAGACGAACTGCCCCTGCGGACTCTGCATCAGCGCCACTTCGGGGATCGTGATGGCATTGTCGAGCGAAACACCCGTTACCTTCGCCCGGACGAACTGACCCGGCAGCAGGCGGCGATCGGGATTGTCGACCACGGCGCGGGCCTGCAGCGTGCCTGTGGACACGTCGATCGTCGAAGAGGTGAAGTCGACGACGCCATCGTGATCGTAGGTCGAGCCGTCGCCGAAGGAAATCTTGACGCCGAGGTTAGGCGCCTCGCCCTTGGCCTTCTTCATGTCGATCAGCTTGCGCACTTCGGCGGCTTCGGTATCCGAGAAGGAGAAGTTGACGTAGACCGGATCGAGCTGGGTGATGCTGGTGAGCAACCCGGTATCGCCCGTCGTGCCGATGAGGCTGCCTTCGGAGACCTGCTCGAGGCTGGTGATGCCGCCGACCGGGGCTGTGACCTGCGTATAGTCGAGATTGAGCTGTGCCGTCTGGACCTGCGCCTGCGCAGCCGCAACGGCCGCCTCCGCCAGCTCCCGCGCCGAAATCGCATCATCCCGCGCCTTTTGTGTCGCAGCATTCTGCTGGAAGAGCGTGACGTTGCGCTTCTCTTCGCGCTGGGTCTGGGTCAGCTGCGCCTGGCTCTGCTGCAATTGCGCCTGGGCCTGGGCAAGCGCTGCCTTGTACGTCGCCGGATCGATGAGGAACAGCACATCGCCGGCCTTCACTTCCGCGCCTTCGACAAAGTTTCTTTTCAACAGGATACCGCCCACGCGCGCCCGCACGTCGACTTGCCTAAAGGCGGAGATGCGCGCAGCATATTCATAGGAGAGCGCCACGGTCTGGGGCTTGACGTCGACCACGGTCACCTGTGGCGGCGGCATCTGTCCGGCTTGCTGCGCGAGGGAGGAAGACGCGCAGAAAAAGAGCAGTCCGGCCGCAAGGAGACTGTTGCGCAGAAGGAGGGATTTATGCGTCGTCATGGGAAAATCACCGCGAGATTCGACATTCTTGTTGCGCTGCAATATACAAACATACATGAATGATTGTAAATACCAAATCGACGTGGCTTTCGTGTCTGGTGTCGGGAACCTCAAGCGGGTCTAGAACATTGGCGCATGAAATCAGCGACATAGAGCGAGGCGAAATCCCCCTTTTCGCCCGCGGAATTTTTGAGGAGGCGCATGCGCAGAACCAAGGAAGATGCCGCCAAGACCCGCGAGGAAGTGCTGACTGCCGCCGCCGAGATTTTCTATGAAAACGGCGTCAGCGGCTCGAGCCTCGAAAAGATCGCACAGCGCGCCGGCGTGACGCGCGGCGCGATCTACTGGCATTTCAAGGACAAGGCCGAGGTGCTCACGGCACTGCACAGGGAAATTCGCCTGCCGCAGGAAACCATCGTCGACTATGCGATCGAACATGGCCACGACGATCCGCTCGGGCTGATCGAGGAAGGCGCCATCCAGGTGCTGCAGACCCTTGCCAACGACGAGCAGCAGCAGCGGGTCTTCGCCATCATGATCCTCGGCTGCGAGTTCACGGAGCACCTGTCCGATGCAGCCCAGAGAATAGTGACCGCCAATCACGAAATGTTCGGCAAGCTGACGCGACTGATAGAGATGGCCGACCAGCAGAGCCCGCTTGCGCCGCTATGGACCGCCGACACCGCCGCTCGCGCCATCCAGTGCTCCATGAACGGCCTGCTGGCCGAATGGCTCCGGTCGAGCAAATCCTTCCCCCTGGTCGATATCGGCGAGCGGCTGATACGCAGCCTCATCGGCTCCATGCGCGGCGCGAAAGCCGCTGGCCGCCTCCAATAAGGACAAAAGCTGAAACGCTGGAAGCAAAGCCAGGGATAGCAGGGCGCCTCACGCGCCGGCATGGCGCACGGCCTCGGCAAGAGAGATGTCCGACTTGATTTCCCGCGTCGACATCGATGTCACCGTATGCCGGACGCCCGGAAGCCGGTTGAGTTCCTGCCGTAGCAGCCGGTCGAGTGCGGCCATGTCTGTCGCAAGGATATGCAGGAGATAATCGGCCTCGCCCGTCGTCGCATGACAGCGCCAGATCAGCGGATGGCGGCGCACGGCAGCCTCGAAGGCATCGAAGCGCTCGACATCGATCGACACCTGCACGAAGGCCTCCAGCCCGAAGCCCAGCCGGGCCGGGTCGAGAAGCGCCCTGTACCCCCTGATGACCCCTGCCTCCTCCAGCGCCTTCACCCGCTTCCAGCAGGGCGTTTTGCTGAGACCGGCGAGATCGGCAAGCGCGGCAAAGGAGATGCGGGCATCAGCCTCCAGCGCAGCAATGATCTTGTGGTCGAGCGCATCCAATTCCATCGTTCTCTCCATTCAGGAAAATATGACCGATCGTACTCTATTTTCCCGATCTTGAATGACAAATAGGAACAATGTTCGGGCCGAAATTCGTATCCTTGAGAAAGGGCAAACATGCTTGGCGGCGAAGAGCCGAACAAAGGGAACGAAGATGCAGAAGAAAGACTATTACGCGCGCATCGAGGCGCCCGAAATGCGCGACTATGGCGTTTACCTGCAATGCGACAAGCTGCTGGCCTGTCAGAAGCCGTTGAACGGCATGGTCAACGGCGACGAATTGCAGTTCCAGATCGTCCATCAGGTCGAAGAACTCTGGATGAAGCTGATGGCCTACACGCTGGTCGACGTCATCGCCTTCATGGAGGAGCGCAATACGCATCGCGTCGTCACCCTCATGGGCCGAGTTCATCGGATCATGCGCATGATGACGACCCAGCTCGATCTTCTCGAAACCATGTCGCCAAAGGAATATCAGCAAATCCGCCTGCAGCTCGGCAATGGCAGCGGCCAGGAATCGCCCGGTTTCGGCTTTCTGCTTCGCATGCCGCCGGATCTCTGGCACGCCTTCAAGGCGAACTATCTAGATGCGCCGGGTCTCACGATCGCCGACATCTATGACGGCGAATACGACCACGGCGACAGCTACGTGGTCGCCGAAGCGCTGGTGGAATATGACGAACTGTTCCAGAAATTCCGCGCCAACCACATGTACCTGATCCAGCGCTCCATCGGGCTCGGTTCGAAATCGCTGAAGGGACGCCCCGTCGAGCTGCTGCAGGCGGGCGCGCGCCATCGCTTCTTTCCCGATCTCTGGGACATCCGCGCCGAAATGACCGATCGCTGGGGCAGCCAATACGGCGTCGTTCGCGATTCCATTTCCAAGCACGACGCCGCAGAATAAGCGCTGACGGTAATTCGCCTTTCGCCATCCGGAATGGCGGAAGGCCTTTCCGGGTGACACAAGATTGAGCCCGCGCTCAAACCCGCCATTTCACCGTCGCGCGACGGTAGGCTGTGACCCTCCTTCGCTCGAAGACGGGCCGGCATTTCTCCACCAAACCGTACCGCCTCCCTCCCTCGCAATCCCCGGCTTGATCCGACCTTCCCATCGCAGGCTCAAAGATTGCCGCGCCGATTGAAGCCCTGCCCCCTCGAAGCTCCCCGATATGGGCAAACGACCGACAGGCCAGCGCTTTCAGCAGCATGGATGCAGCAACCATTGAAATATAGCCCGTTGCATAATTCTGATATCGGTCATATTTGTTTGGTAGCATCACAGCATGATCCTCCCGGAGCCCCGCATGACGCAAGTTCAGGAAGCTGCCACGCAGCGGCGCGCATGGCAATTTGCCAGTCGCGAGGAGGACGACCGTCCGAGCCTGCCCGAAGTCAACGCGACCGTGAAGGTTCCCCATACCGGCAGCTGGGTGCGCCGCCTGATCGCCTTTGTCGGACCGGGCTACATGATCTCGGTCGGCTATATGGACCCCGGCAATTGGGCGACCGATCTCGCTGGTGGCGCGCAGTTCGGCTACACGCTCCTCACCGTCATCATGCTGTCGAACCTGATGGCGATCCTCCTGCAGGCGCTTTCCGCAAGGCTCGGCATCGCCACCGGCCGCGATCTTGCACAAGCCTGTCGCGATCACTATCCGCGCCCGGTCAATCTGGCGCTGTGGCTGGCCTGCGAACTCGCCATCATCGCCTGCGATCTTGCCGAAGTCATCGGCACGGCCATCGCGCTGCAGCTGCTTTTCGGAATCCCGTTGATCGGCGGCGCGCTGATTACTGCGCTCGACGCCTTCCTGGTCCTGCTTCTGATGAGCAAGGGCTTTCGTTATCTCGAAGCTTTCGTCATCGCGCTGCTGACTGTCATCGCCATCTGTTTTGCCGTCCAGATCGCCGCGGCCGCGCCGCCGGTCGCGGCAATCCTCCACGGCTTCATTCCATCGCCCGAAATCGTCACAAACCCCGCGATGCTCTATATCGCCATGGGCATCATCGGCGCGACGGTCATGCCGCATAATCTCTATCTGCACTCCTCCATCGTGCAGACGCGCGCCTACAAGCGCACGGAAGAAGGCCGCCGCGATGCCATCAAGTGGGCGACGGTCGACAGCACCGTCGCGCTGATGCTGGCGCTCTTCGTCAACGCTGCCATCCTGATCGTCGCGGCCGCCGCCTTCCACACCACCGGCCACTCGGATGTGGCGGAGATCGGTCAGGCTTACGAACTGCTGTCGCCGTTGCTCGGTCTCGGCATCGCCTCGACGCTCTTTGCCGTCGCGCTGCTTGCCTCGGGCCTCAATTCTACGGTGACGGCCACACTTGCCGGCCAGATCGTCATGGAAGGCTTCCTTCGGCTGCGGATTCCGCACTGGGCAAGACGACTTTTAACCCGCAGCCTCGCAATTATTCCGGTTGTGTTCGTGACCGCCATTTATGGTGAAAAAGGCACTGCCAACCTGCTGGTGCTGAGCCAGGTCGTCCTGTCAATGCAATTGCCCTTCGCCGTCATTCCCCTGGTCCAATTCGTCACGAATCGCGAGAAAATGGGCAGTTTTACCGTCTCCAGAAGCATAGCCATTCTCTCGTGGATCGTTGCTGCAATCATCCTGGTGCTGAACTTCAAACTGCTCTACGACACCATCGTCGGTTGACGAATCACCCTGAACGCGCGAATCTGGCCCTGTGGACGATCACGGCAATTAACAGACTCGTAATATTTGCCTAGATTTTGCCATGATTTGCCCTAGTTTGGGCCCACCGCAATCTGCAGGGTTCCTCACTTCATGGCCGAAAGTCCATTGCGCGTTCAATTTCCTGCAGAGGCTGCGATCCAGGCGCGGCCGCATCACGATTTTCATATTCCATTTCTGCCGCGTTCCGCCCATCTGCGCCATCTGATCGCCATCGGTCTTGCCGGCACCGCGTCTTTCGGCCTGCTCGCCACGATCGTTTATCCGCTGCTCGCCCGTCATACGATCGAACGGGCAACGCCGGTGCGTACCGCCCAGCTCGCGCGCCCTCAGCCGGCCATGCGGAAAGCCGGTCGTCTGGCGGCAAGACAGCGCTTCGACGGCGCCCGCTTTGCCCAGGTGGCCGAAAAGCTCTCCAGCGGCGAAACCCGAATTTTCACCTATCATCGCACGACGCTGGTCTTCAAATCCGAGGAGACCGCCCTCGTGCGCGGAAATGCAGGCGCGATCAACGCCGCCTATGGCGAGGAACGGGCCGACAAGGTGGTGTTTTCGCCGCCGTCGCTTTCAGATATCCGCCACGGCATCTATCCTCAGTCCACCACGCGCTATGATGCGGTGCGGCGCTCGCGCTTCCCGGTTCGCGGCGTGCCGCTGAATGTCAGCGTGGCGCGCGCCACCACCGGCGAAACCGGCCGCGAATTCCACAGGCTCGTCTCCATGCCGAAGGACAAGCAGGATCTGCAGGACATCCTGGCATCCGCGGGCCTCGGCAGCGATGCCGGCGACGAGCTGCAGCGCGCGCTGGAGACCGACACCGTTTCCCCCGGCGACAGCCTGGAATTGCTGCTTGAGAAGAAGGGCCCCAATGCCCGCCCGAAGCTGATCATGGCGCGTCTCAGCGGCGACAAGACGCCCGAACGCGTCGTTGCCCGCGACGATGCCAACGGTTTCGTGCCGATGGCCAACGACAGGCTGTTTTCCACGCTCTATAGCGAGAGCCAGGCCGACGCCCCGTCTTCGACGGAGGTCGCCGCCGTCGATCTCAAGGGTGTCGACGAAAGCGACGAGACGACGGTCGGCGAAAAGCTCGAAAGAGCCGGTCTGACCAAGGAATATGCCTCGCAGCTCATCAAGCTCGCCAAGGCCAAGGGCATTTCGCTCACCAGCATCGACGATGCTCCCGACAGCGTCGATCTGCTTTTCCGCAAGGCAGATGACGGCCGGAGCGAACTGATGTTCATCGAATTCCACGCCGACGGCGATACGCATCGCTTCTATCTGCACAAGAACGATGGCGAAGACTCTTCGGAATTCTACGATGAACGCGGCCATTCGATCGCCAAGGTCCTCGTGCATCGCCCCGTGCCGAACGGCACGCTCGGCGACGGTTTTGCCTGGCGTATTCACCCGATTCTCGGCGTGAGGAAATTCCACAACGGCGTCGATTTCCGCGCCCCGATGGGCAGCCCCATCCAGGCCGCCGGCGACGGTGTCGTCGAAAAGATCTCCTGGGAAACCGGCTACGGCAAATATGTCCGCATCCGCCACGACGGCGGCTACGAGACCACCTATGCCCATATCTCGTCGACGCCGTCGGATCTGCGTGTCGGCGAGCGCGTCACCCAGGGACAGGTTATCGCCTATGTCGGCTCGACGGGCTACTCCACCGGCCCGCACCTCTATTACGAACTGCGGGTCAACGGCCGTTACGAAAACCCGCTGACGGCGCAATTGCCCGCCGGCACCAATCTGACCGGCAAGTCGCTCGACAGCCTGCGCTCGCAGGTGAGCCACGTCGAGAACATCATGAGCTATCTCGACGTTCCGCCAGCGCGCGACAATCCTGCCGCCCCCTTCGCCAGCTTCAATCAAGGCCCGAGCTTTGGGCCGAATTCGGGATCTGACTTCGGACCCAGCCTTGGGCCGAGTTTCGGTCCGGGCCCGGGACCGAGCCACTTCGGCGCACCGTCTCCGTAAATCGGCCAAAAATCCGGCGCCCGATCTATCCCTCGCGATTCCCGCAGCGGACAATGGCGCGTCGATGCCGAATGCGCTAACAATCCTGCAGTGCATCGCCATGGAGAAGATGTTGCCGCGCACGATCTGTCGCGAATGACTGGCATCGTCACGCAGCGATCCGCAAGGAGCAGAAATTGGCGCGCAAGCCGTTGCCGGAACCCAAGCTGCCGAATGAAAGCCGGCGTCTGCGCGCCGATGCACGACGCAACTACGACAAACTGATCGACGTTGCCGCGCAGGCCTTCGCCAGCCATGGCACCGCGGCCTCGCTGGAGGATATCGCGCGGCGCGCGGATGTCGGCATCGGGACGCTCTACCGGCATTTTCCAAGCCGCGAACATCTGGTGGAGGCGGTCTATCATCACGAAGTCGAGGCGCTGTGCGATGCGGCCGAAGAGCTTTCTCGTGAGCGGGCTCCGGACGAGGCTCTGGAGGAATGGATGAACCGCTTCGTCGGATACATCGCCACCAAGCGCGGCATGGCCGAGAGCCTGCGCATCCTTATCAACAGCAATTCCAAACTCTTTGCCGACAGCTACGGCAAGGTGCCGATCGCTCTCGCAGGCCTGATCGAAAAGGCGATCGCCGCCGGCGCGATCCGCGCCGATGTCGACAGCACCGATGTGCTGCACGCATTGTCGGGCACCTATTCCATGCCGAATTCGCCGGAATGGTATGACCGCTCCCGCCGGCTGGTGCGTCTGCTGATGGATGGCTTGCGCTGGGGAGCCCCGAAGGCGCGGCTGCCGCAAAGGGCCTGATAATCGGCAGAACGTTTCCTATATGCTTTTGAATTGAGATCGTCAGGCGAGTCTCCTGCTGCCGCAACCTCATGCCTGGCCCCTCACCCCGCGATGCGGGGAGAGGCTAAGATAAGGGGCAGGGGCACATAGTCACGACGGAACCACGCTCCGCTGAGCACTATCAAAGCTGAGGAGAACGAGAATGTCCGAAAAGCCGATCAAGATCCCCGGTCCGGATCATCCGATCACGATCGAGGAAAAGCAGGCGCATGTCACCGTCTCCGTCGCCGGCAAGGTGATTGCCGACACGCGCGAGGCGCTGTCGCTCAAAGAGGCGTCCTATCCTGCCGTCGTTTATGTCCCGCGCAAGGATGTCGACATGTCGCTGCTGGAGAAGACCAGCCACACGACCTATTGCCCCTACAAGGGCGAGTGCTCCTACTACAGCATCTCCGCCGGCGGCGAGCGTTCCGTGAACGCGATTTGGACCTATGAAAGCCCCTATCCTTCGGTCGGCCGTATCAAGGACTATATGGCCTTCTACCCCGACCGCATCGATTCCATCGATATCGTCACTTAGAGGGCGAGACCGCTCGACGCATCGAAGACATAGACCTGCTCCGGATTGACCGAGACGTTGAGCGGCTCGCCGTAGCGCACCGGCGCCTCGCCATCGACCACGGCAGTCACCTGTTCGCCGGCAAGGTCGAAGAGCACATGTGTCTGTGCGCCGGTGGGCTCGACGAGCAATGTCTGGCCGGTGAGCGGCGAACCGCCGCTTGCAAGGCTCAGATGCTCGGGCCTGAGACCAACCTTCACGCTCTGGCCCGCCTTCACCTTGCGTTCCCCGGCGATGCGGATCGGCGTGCTGTCCTTCAACCGCACGGCGGGCGCACCTTCGACACCTTCCACCACGCCATCGAGAAAATTCATGGCCGGCGAACCGATAAAGCCGGCAACGAAGAGATTGGCCGGCTTGCGGTAGAGCTCGATCGGCGTGCCCTGCTGCTCGATCCTGCCCTGGTTCAAGACAACGATACGGTCCGCGAGCGTCATGGCCTCGATCTGGTCGTGGGTGACATAGATCGAGGTGGTCTGCACCTTCTGATGCAGCGCCTTGATTTCGGACCTCATCTGCACACGCAGCTTTGCATCGAGGTTGGAGAGCGGCTCGTCGAACAGAAAGACGGCGGGATTGCGCACGATGGCGCGGCCCATGGCGACGCGCTGGCGCTGACCGCCGGAAAGCTGCGCCGGCTTGCGGTCGAGCAGCTTGGTGAGATCGAGCATGCGCGCGGCCTCGTTGACCCGCTGCTCGATGACCGGTTTGGTCTCGCCCGAGAGTTTCAGGTTGAAGCCCATGTTCTCGGCGACCGTCATATGCGGGTAGAGCGCATAGGACTGGAAGACCATGGCGATGTTGCGCTCGCGCGGCGTCATGGCGTTGACCACCTGCCCGCCGATCGACACGTCGCCATCGGTGATTTCCTCGAGCCCCGCGATCATTCGCAGCAGCGTGGACTTGCCGCAGCCGGATGGGCCGACGAGCGCGATGAACTCGCCGTCGTCGATCGAGAGCGAGACATCGTGGATGACGGTGAGCGCGCCATAAGCCTTGTGGATATTGTGCAGTTCGACGGATGCCATTTGTTTGTGCTCCAGTAAGGCTCAGGATTTCACGGCGCCGGCGGTGAGGCCGGCAATGATGTGCTTCTGCGCCAGGAAGAAAACGATGATGGTGGGCAGGATGGTGAGCGTGATGAACGCGAGCACCAGCTCCCATTCCGTGCCGAACTCGCCGCTATAGACCATCATGCCGAGCGGCCAGGGATAGATCGAATCCGAATTCAGCATGATCAGCGGCAGGATGTAGCTGTTCCAGCTGCCGACGAAGGAGATGATGCTGACGGTCGCGATGATCGGCCGCGAAAGCGGCAGCGAGATATGCCAGAAGAAGCGGATATAGCCGCAACCGTCGACAAAGGCGGCCTGGAATAATTCTTCCGGAAGGTTTCGAAAATAATTCCGGAAGAGCAGGATGCTCATGCCGAGGCCGAAAGCCACCTGCGGCAACACCACGCCCCAATAGGTGTTGAGCAGGCCGAGATCACGGATGCGGATGAACAGCGGCAGAATGGCAGTGGCCGCCGGAAACATCAGGCCGATCAGGAAATAGTTCAGCAGAAAGTTCGAGCCGAAGAATTTTACATGCGCGAAGGCGAAGGCAGCCATCGCCGAGACCGACAGTGTCAGGAACACTGTGAGAACGGCGATGATCAACGAATTCATCATCTGCCGCCAGTAGCGATCGCCGAAGAGAATGCCAGTGTAATTCTCGAAATGCCATTCGACAGGCAGGCCGAAGGGATTGGTGCGGAGATCGCCGAGTGTCTTGAAGCCGCCGAGCGCGGTCGTCAAAAGCGGGATCAGCACGATGGCGGCAATGATCGTCAGCGACACATAGAGATAGATCTTCGTGCCGGTGGTCAGTCGAACGGATGAGGCCAGATCAGTCATTGCGCATAAATATCCGTTTGTAGCCGAAGGCGAGGGTGACGCAGATCACGAACAGCACGACGCCGACGGCGCTGCCGAGACCGACCTGCATGCGGGTGACGCCGAAATTGTAGAGGAAGGTCACCATCGTCTGGGTCGAGTTGAACGGGCCGCCGCCGGTGAGCGGCATGATCATGTCGAAGAGTTGCAGCGATCCGACGACAGCAAAGAAGACGGAGAGACGCAGCGTCGAGCCGAGCAGCGGCAGCGTCACGTAACGGAACTTCTGCCAGCCGGTGGCGCCATCGATCTCGGCCGCCTCCAGCACGCTCTTGTCTAGGGATTGCATGCCGGCGATGAACAGCATCATGTGAAAGCCGAAATATTTCCACACGATGACGCCGAGCACGGCATACATCGCCAGATCCTTGTCAGCGAGCACGTAGGGCGTCGGCGTGCCGAGGAAATGCGCGATCGCGGCAAACAGGCCGTAGTCGCCGTCATAGACGAAGCGCCAGATCAGGCCGGCGGCGACTTCGGCCAGCACGTAAGGCAGAAAGAAGATCAGCCGGAAGAGCACGACGCCGCGTATGCGGTTCGCCAGCATCGTCGCGAGCCATATGGCAAGCGGCACCTGTATGGCGATCGACACGACGATGATCAGCGCATTGTTCTTGAGCGATGTCAGGAACGCGCCGTTCTTGAACAGCACCTCAAAATTACGCAGGCCGACAAACTCCGTCGGCAGGCCGTAGCCGTTCCAGCGATAGAGGCTGTACCAGGCCGCCTCCCCCATCGGCAGGATGACAAAGATGGTGAAAAGCAGAATGGCGGGAGGCAGGAACAGCAGGATAACCGGCATACGGCCGCGCGCCGCCGGCGATTTTCGCTTCGCGGCAGGCCTTGATCTTGCGACGGCAGGGATAGCGGTCGTGGCGCTGACATCGGTCATGGGCGGTCTCGACAATTGCAGTTCAAAGAAAAACCGGCGCCGGCACAAGGGAGTGGCCGGCGCCGGATGCCGCTAGAGCTGGTCCTGTTCGAAGGCGTCCTGGACCTGCTGTGCGCCATCCTTGGGAGTGATCTGGCCGGAGACGATGCCGACGGAAATGTCGTTGACGACACGGCCGACGGAAGGACCGAGATCCTGATCGAAGAAGTTCTGGTGCCAGGTCGAATGCGCCAGCTGATCGGCTGCTCCGCGCATCAGCGGTGACTTGATGCCGTCTTCCGCACCGACAGCGACAGGAATGATCAAACCGGCCTGTGCGATGGTGCGCTCATTCTCGGCATTCGTCAGATAGGCGAGGAAGTCGAGGGTCTCAGGCGGAGCCTTCTTGGTAACGGCCCAGCCATTCAGGCCGCCGAGCGTATCGGTTGGTGCGCCCGCACCGCCAGTCACAGCCGGGAAGGCGAAGCGGCCGATATTGTCGTCCGCCAGGCCCTTGCCGTCACCGGAATTGACGCGCTGGGTGGCGACCGTCGTCTCGAAGCTGAGGATCATCGCCGCCTTGCCGTCACCGAAGACGCCAAGCGTCTGTGGCCAGGTGGCCCCGAGATAGCCCGGCTGGAAGGGATCGAGCTTGCCGAGTTCGGCAAGCTGTTCGCCGGCCTTGATGATGGCCGGATCGTTAAAGCCGTTGCCCTTGCCGTTCTTGGCATCGTTGAACACCTGCTGGCCGCCGTCGCGCATGACGAGATAGCTCCAGTAGAAGTGGATCGGCCATTTCTCACCGCCGCCGCCCGCGATCGGCACGATGCCGGCGGCCTTGATCTTCTTCACCGCGGCCAGATAGTCGTCCCAGGTCTTGATCGTGTCGGCGTCGACGCCGGCCTTGGCGAAGAGGGCCTTGTTATAGAAGAAGGAAACGGTGCCCATCTGATAGGGTACGGCACTGATCTTGCCATCGAAGGTCAGGCCCTTGATCGCAGCCTGATTGTAGCTCTTCTTCCAGGCGCCGTCCTTCGCATCCATCGCCGAGGTCAGGTCGAGCAGCGTGCCGGTCTGCTGCTGCTGCTTCAGCACACCACCGCCCCAGCTATAGAACAGGTCCGGAGCATCCTTCGATTGCAGAAGCGTCGGCAGCTTGGCCTTGAAGGCCTCGTTGGCCAAGAACTGCATCTCGATCTTCGTGCCGGGATGCTTGGCCTGATATTCGTCGGCGATCTTGCGCCAGATGGCGACGTAAGCCGGATTGGCCTCAAGATGCAGCCACTTCACGGTGGTCTCGGCGGCAGCGCTCGTGACGGCGGCCAGAATCGCCAGCCCGCTCGTCGCGGCAATAGCGGCAATGCGAAGGGCCTTGGCCCCACGTAGATGGATCATGATTTTCTCCTCCCAAGGGAACCAAGAGCCTCAATATTTTTTCCCTTATGCGGAATAATTCAACGGAGCTTTGGTGAAATGTCAACCGCCACCGCTAAATTTTCGGCAGATTGGCAGCAAAACGGCTTGACATTGGGCAACGACCATAGGTTATTTAATTCGCATTCCGTTAAAAATACCAGGCCGCAGCCGAGCGGGTCCGTCATTCGGCACGAATCTCATGAAAACAGCAGATCCCGAGCTTATGCGGGCGATAAACCGCTTCAATGTGCTGGATACGATCCGGCGGGCCGGCTCCATCGCACGTATCGAAATCAGCGACCGCACCCAGCTTTCGACCACCACGGTGTCGGCGATCACGGCATCCTTGCTGGACGACGGGCTGATTCTCGCCCGCACCGAAGGCGATCTGCGCGAGTCCGCCAGCCGCGGCAGGCCGCGCGTCATGCTGGAGCTTAATCCCGATGCCGTGCGCGTCGTCGGCGCGAAAATCGCCGCCAACCGCATGGTCTTCGTCGTCACCGACTTCTGCGGCGAGGTTCTTTCGACGCTGACGCTGGCGCTGCGCGTCGACCGCCAGCCGATCGGCGTCATCGCCGATCTGATCGAAGATGGTGTGCGCCGCTGTGTCGTCGATGCCAATCTGGCGCTGGACGAGATCGATTCCGTCTGCCTCGGTCTGCCCGGCGTCGTCGAGCATCGCACCGGCCATGTCCGCACCAGCCCGATCTTTCGCGAAAGCGGCGTCGACTTCGCCAAGGAAATGTCCGAGCGACTGGGCGTGACCACCATCGTCGAAAGCGATGCGCACGCGATCACGCTCGCCCATCACTGGTTCGGCAAGGCAAGAGACCTCGACGACATGGTGCTGGTATCGCTGGAACAGACGCTGGGGCTCGGCGTGCTGCATGGCGGCCAGCTTTTTCGCGGCGCCGGCGGCCTCAGCCACAATCTCGGCGATCTCGTGCTCGGCATGGGGCCGCAGGGCATCATCCGCCTGGCAAGCCTTGCCGGCGAAAGCGCCATTCTTGGCGACCAGCCCAGCGGCCGCTTTGCCGAAGCCATCCGCCTCGGCCGCGGAATGACCCATGCCAAGACGCTGATCGATGCCGAGGATATCTCATTGATCGGCGCGGCCACCCGCGCCGGCGAGGCCTGCGGCATGGCGCTCGCCAATATCGTCACGCTGTTTGCCCCGCCCCGCGTCATTCTGGTGGGATCGAGCCTGGCGCTTGGCCAGCCCTTCCTCGACAGCCTGCGGGAGGCCTATTCGCTGGCCATTCCGCCGTCGATCAAAGGCGTGACGGAGCTGGTGTTCGACCAGTCGACCGACGAGACCTGGGCGCAGGGCGCCGCGGTCGTGGCGCTGCGCGAACTCTACGAATCGCCTTGGGGGACGACGGGGCCGGCACCGGCCCTGTGATCCCGCAGAGCAACAAAGACAATACATTTGGAGGAAGCTTATGAATAAGGTCGGTATCGGCATAATCGGCTGCGGGAACATTTCCGGCGCCTATCTCACCGCCATGAAATCCTTTCCCATTCTCGACATCAAAGGCGTCGCCGACCTCAATCGCGAGCTCGCCGAGGCGAAAGCCGCCGAATTCGGCCTGAAGGCCGTCGATATCGCCACGCTGCTGGCCGATCCCACGATCGAAATCATCGTCAACCTGACCATTCCGAAGGCACATGTCGCTGTCGGGCTACAGGCGCTTGATGCCGGCAAGCACACCTATTCGGAAAAGCCGCTCGGCATCAATTTCGCCGAAGGCAAGAAGCTTGCGGATGCAGCGGCCGCCAAGGGCCTGCGGATCGGCGCAGCCCCGGACACCTTCCTCGGCGGCGGCCACCAGACGGCCCGCGCCATCATCGATGAAGGCGCGATCGGCACCCCGGTCGGCGGCACCGCCACATTCATGTGCCCCGGCCATGAGCGCTGGCATCCGAATCCGGCTTTCTATTACGAAGTCGGCGGTGGCCCGATGCTCGATATGGGTCCCTATTACATCACCGACCTCGTCAACCTGCTCGGCCCCGTCTCCCAGGTCGCCGGCTTTACCGTTACGCCGCGCAAGGAGCGCATCATCACCAGCGAGCCGCGCAACGGCGAACACATCCCCGTGCATGTGCCGACGCATGTCGCCGGCGTCATGGCTTTTGCGAATGGCGCGGTCGTCCAGATCGGCATGAGCTTCGATGTCGCCGGCCACAAGCATGTGCCGCTCGAAGTCTACGGCACTGAGGGCACGCTGATCGTGCCCGATCCGAACCGCTTCGGTGGCCCGGTGGAATTCCTCAAGAAGGGCGGCGAATTCGCCGAGCGCGAGATCGCCGCGCCCTACGCCGATGGCAACTACCGCTCGCTTGGCGTCGCGGACATGGCGCATGCCATCCGCTCGAACCGCCCGCACCGCGCCAATGGCAGCCTGGCGCTGCACGTGCTCGAGGTCATGGAAGCCTTCCAGACGGCTTCCGACAGCGGGCGCACGGTCACCATCACGACGCAAACGGAGCGTCCGGCCCCTCTGTCCGAATCCCTCGTGGATGGGCAGATCGGCCGCTAACAGTACAATTTCAGGAGGATCATCATGCGTGAAGCACTTATCGTCTGGGGCGGCTGGAGCGGCCACGAACCGCAGGAATGCGCCCATATTATCCGCGACATGCTGGAAGAGGATGGCTTCAAGGTCTACCTCGAAAACAGCACCGAGGCCTTCGCCGACCCATCGATCCACGATCTCAGCCTGATCGTGCCGATCGTCACCATGTCGAAGATCGAGAAGGAGGAGGTGAAGAACCTTGCCGCCGCGATCGAAAGCGGCGTCGGCATTGCCGGCTATCATGGCGGCGCGGGCGACTCGTTCCGCGAAAGCGTCGAGTACCAGTTCATCATTGGCGGCCAATGGGTCGCCCATCCCGGCAACATCATCGACTACACGGTCAATATCACACGGCCGGACGATCCGATCATGGAGGGGATCACCGATTTCCCCTACACGTCGGAGCAATATTACATGCATGTCGACCCGTCGAACGAGGTGCTGGCAACCACGACCTTCACCGGCGATCATGCCTACTGGATCGACGGTGTCGTCATGCCAGTCGCCTGGAAGCGCAAATACGGCAAGGGCCGCGTCTTCTACTCCTCGCTCGGCCACCAGGCCAAGGAATTCGACGTGCCGCAGATGAAGACCATCTTCCGCCGCGGCGCCAATTGGGCGGCGCGGTGAAGATTGGGGAGAAGGCGTTGATAAGGAATTCGAGGAGGATGCGATACCCCCTCTGTCCCTTTCGGGACATCTCCCCCACAAGGGGGGAGATTGACCACCTGCCTCAAACCAACATTGCATCAGTAGAGACTGAAGCGCATTGCATAGTTGGGAGGCGCAACGAACTCCCAACAATCTCCCCCCTTGTGGGGGAGATGTCACGAAGTGACAGAGGGGGGTGCCGGACGCCCATCAAGAGCCTCCGACGCGCCCCAATCAGCTCTTCCGCTTCAGCTTCGTCGCGCCTTCTTCCACCAGCCGCTTCGCCGCCTCTGCGACCGTGATCTTGCCGAAGGCGAGCTGGTCGGCGACGGGGCGGGCGACGTTCTGGTCGAACTCTCCCGAACCGAGCGGTGCCGGCACGGGGTAGGTGCCGACCTGATCCTTCAACAGCTCGATATATTGCACCGTCTGCTGCTCGACCGGATTGAGCGTCGGCAGGATGGCAGCCCGCACGGCGGGTGACATCGGCACACCGCGCTCGACGCCGAGAATCTTGCCGGCATCGACATCGTTGACGAAGAAGTTGATGAACTTCGCCGCTGCTTCGCCGTTCTTGCTGGTGGCGCCGACGCTCCAGATCAGGGCCGGGCGATAATAATGGCCGGAGGGGCCATCTTTCTTCTCGCGCGGCAGCATGGTGACGGCGAGCTTGCTCTTGACCACGAGTTGGTAGCCGACGAGCTGGTTGGAATAGGCCATGCCGATCGCCGATTTTCCGAGCGCGAGGCAGTTGCTCTCGATGACGTTCTGGTCGAGCGTCTGGACATCGGCGGAAACGGTGCCGCCGCGTTTGCGCAGCTCTTCCCAGTAGCTGTACCATTCCTTGGCGTCATCGACACCGAAGCCGAGCCCGCCCTCCTCGGTGAAGAGGCTCTTGCCGCGCTGGCGCAGCCAGACGTCGAGCACATAGTTATAGCGCGCTCCGTAAGGTCCGCCCCAATAGCCGCGCTTGCCGGCGGCCTTGGTCATTTCCACGGCGAGATCGGCATATTCCGCCCATGTCGTCGTCGGGCCGGGCGGCGTCAGGCCAGTCTTCTTGAACATGTCCTCGTCATAGAACATCGCGAAGGAGTTCAGCCCGAGGCCGACGCCGTAAAGCTTGTTATCGACCGTGGTCAGCTTCAGCACGTCCTTGCCGAAATTGTCGATATTCAGCGTCGAAGGCACAAACTGGTCGAGCGGCATGCAGGCGCCGCGCTTGGAATAGTCGGAGATCGTGCTCGGCTCGAGCTGGAAGACATCGGCGATGTTCTGGCTGGCCATACCCGTTGCAAGCTTGGTCCAATAACCGTCGCCGCTGATGCTTTCGCCAATGACGGACAGATCCGGATTCTTGCTGTGAAACAACTCTGCAACCGCGACGGTGCGCTTGCCTCGGTCCGGCGAGCCCCACCACATCGCCCGCAATTGCGTGGCATCGGCGAAGGCGGGCATTGCCCCTCCCCCGAATGCGAGACCCGCGGCGGCTCCGGCTGTTCCGATCATGAAAGAACGGCGGTTCATGCGCATGAGATTCCTCCTTCTCTTGCGTTGTCGTCCGCGACGATCTCCCCGACGCCTTCAGCGGACAAGTGGCGCGACGATATGCAACTTCACAGCATTGCGCAATAAAAAATCTTTCTATTGCAAATTTGCATAATTTTGCATACCGTTTGCGATATGAACGATATCCGCTCCAAACGCATCCGACAGGCCGACATTGCTGCCGCAGCCGGCGTCTCCGTTTCCACCGTGTCGCGTGTACTCACCAACGAACCCGGCATCAGCGAGACGATCCGCCAGCACATCTTCAAGGTGGCGAGCGATCTCGGCTATCCGTTGAAGACAACAACGGAAGCCGAAACCGGCGGCCTCGCATTGATTGCCAGCGACAGCGTCACGGGCGGCCTGAGCATTTTCTACGAAGGCATTCTGGAAGGTCTGCGCGCTGGGGCTGCCGAGCGCGGCATGCGCTTCGACATCCGCCTTGTCCGGGAAGCGAGGACGGAGCCGGACCTGGTAAAGGAATATCTGCAGACCGCCGGCGCCGAAGGCCTGTTTCTCGTCGGTATCGACCCCTCTGAAGAGCTGTGCCGCTGGCTCGAGGCAAGCGGCACGCCAACCGTGCTCGTCAACGGCACCGACCCGAAGCTGCGCTTCGATGGCGTTTCGCCCTCGAATTTCTTCGGCGCCTATAATGCGACGCGCCGTCTGATCGATGCCGGCCACCGCCGCATTCTGCATCTGACTGGCTCGCACCGCCAGACGATCCGCGAGCGCATCCGTGGCTTCGAGGCGGCAGTCGCTTCGGTGGAAGGCGCCGAGGGCCGGATCGTGCCGATGAATTTTCGCGGCAGTTCCAGCCATGAGGCCCATGACAAGACCGCCGAGATCCTCGCCGCGGGCGAGGGCTATACGGCCGCCTTCTGCATGAACGACTTCATTGCCGTCGGTGCGCTCGACGCCGCGATCGAAGCCGGCCTGCGCGTGCCGGAGGATTTCGCCATTGTCGGCTTCGATGATCTTCCCTGCGCACTGATGACCAACCCCCGGCTGGCAACCATGCGCGTCGACCGCGCAGCGCTCGGGCGGGAGGCCATCGGCCTGATGGTCGCGCGCTTCCGCGACCGTGACGCGCAGGCCCGCCAAATCTGCCATGGCGTTCAACCGATCGCCGGAGGCACCGTTCCACCCGAAAGCTGAGCCTTCCCCAAAGCGGAAACAATCGAGAGAGCCACGCCGATGATCTACGACCCAGCCAGCGCCAATCCGCTTGCCGGCAATCCGTTGAAGAATCTAACCGACATGCGCCGCGCGCTGACCGATCTTTTCGATCCGCTGCTACCCTATTTTTCGCAAGGCAATGCCCGCGTCCGCATCGACGGCGCAGGAGCCCATTTCGACCGCACCGCCGCCGATCTCGAAGGCTTTGCCCGTCCGCTCTGGGGCTTGGCACCGCTCGGCGCCGGTGGCGGCGACTTCCGCCATTGGGACCGCTTCGCCGAAGGCCTCGCCAACGGCGTCGATCCGAAACACCCGGAATATTGGGGCACGCTCCACGGCCGCGATCAGCGCATGGTCGAACTTGCAGCCCTCGGCTTTACCCTTGCCCTCGTGCCTGAAAAGGTTTGGGAGCCGCTCGATCAGCTCGCGCGCGACAACCTCGTCACTTACCTCAAGCATGCGCGCAGCTTCGACTATGCCGACAACAACTGGAAGTTCTTCCGCATCCTCGTCGATATCGCGCTAGACCGCCTCGGCGTCTCCTTTGACCGTAGCCTCACGGAAAGCTACCTGAACGAACTGGATGGCTTCTACATCGCCGATGGCTGGTATCGCGACGGCAATGTCCGGCGCATCGATCACTACATTCCCTTCGCCATGCATTTTTACGGGTTGATCTATTCCAAGCTCGTCAAAGATGATCGCGCCGAGCGTTACCGAGAGCGCGCAATCCTCTTCGCCGAGGATTTCCGCCACTGGTTTGCGCCTGATGGCGCCACGATCCCCTTCGGCCGGAGCCTCACCTATCGCTTCGCCTGCGCCGGCTTCTGGTCGGCGCTCGCTTTCGCCGATGTCGAGGCGCTGCCATGGGGTGAGATCAAGGGCCTCTGCCTCAGGCACTTGCGCTGGTGGGCCGACAAGCCGATCGCCCATCGCGACGGCACCTTGCCGATCGGCTTTGCCTATCCCAACCTGCTGATGTCGGAGAATTACAATTCCGCCGGCTCGCCCTATTGGGCCTTCAAGGCCTTCCTGCCGCTGGCGCTGCCGGAAACGCACCCATTCTGGATGGCGGAAGAAAAGCCGTCGGAAAATGAGCCGGCTATCATCCCGCAAAAACATCCGGGCATGGTCCTGATGTCAAGCAAGGCCGATGTCGTGGCGCTCTCCTGCGGCCAGGAAAACCAGCAGATGCGCTTCGGCGCGGAGAAGTATTCCAAATTCGCCTACTCCGCCCGCTATGGCTTCAGCGTCGAAAGCGACGAGCGCATCTTTGCCGGCGGCGCCTTCGACAGCATGCTCGCCTTCAGTGACGACGGCCTGCACTACCGCGTGCGCGAAACCAATGAGGAAGCCAAGCTCGCTGGCGATACGCTCTACGCAAAATGGTCGCCCTATCCGGATGTGACGGTGGAGACATGGCTGCTGCCGGCCGCGCCCTGGCATGTCCGCCTGCACAAGATCAATACGCCGCGTCCGCTGCAGACAGCCGAAGGCGGCTTTGCCATCGCAAGGCGCGATCTCGAGGCCGACACGCTTTCATCCGAGACGGGCGCCGCCTACGCGATCGGCGAGGAGGATTTCAGCGGCATTCTCGACCTTGGCTCGACGATCTCTAGGGAGGGCCTCGCCCAGAAGGCGCCACCCAACACCAACCTCATCGTCGCAAAGACCTTGGTGCCGCAATTGCGAGGCACGATCCCGGCGGGCGAGACCATTCTCGTCTCCGCAGTACTTGCGGAGAAGGACCCGTCCGCCGTCGATCATGCCTGGACCAAGCCGCCCGCCAAGCCCGATATTGATGCCCTTCGCGGCCTCATGGCCGACAAGGGGATCACAGTCAGCGCCATCCAGGCACCCGGTCGCCTGCCATGATGCAATTTCTATCCGGCCACCCGGCCATTGCCCTTGCCATGCAGCCATCGCGCACACAGCATGTTCTGCCCGAGACGCTTATTCAGCGTCTCGGCACCGTCGGGCGCTTACTTGACGCCACGCCTATGCAACGCTTCGACGACGAGCGTGCGGCGAAGCTGCTGGCAGAAACCGAAATCCTGATCACCGGCTGGGGTTCGCCGGCGATCGACGCCGCCGCGCTCGCACAGACGCCGCACCTGAAGCTGGTGGTCCATGCCGCCGGTACGGTGAAGGGGCTGCTCGGCGACAGCCTGTTCGATCGCGGTATATTGGTCAGCCATGCGGCACAGGCCAATGCGCTGCCGGTTGCCGAATTCACGCTTGCCGCCATCATCTTTGCCGGCAAGAAAGTCTTTCGATTCCGCGATTTCTACGTTGCCGACCGCAACCGCCAACGGACGGTACCGATGCAGGCCGACGCCATCGGCAACTACGGCCGCACCATCGGCATCATCGGCGCCTCGCGCATCGGCCGGCGAGTGATCGAACTGCTTGCTCCCTTCGACTACCGCATTCTGCTCTATGACCCGATGGTCGATGCGGCCGAAGCGGCGCGCCTCGGCGTCGAAAAAGCCGAACTGGACGCGCTGATGGCATCGGCCGATATCGTCTCGCTGCACGCGCCTTCCCTGCCCGCCACCCGGCATATGATCGACGCGCGCCGCCTGTCGATGATGAAAGATGGAGCAACCTTCATCAACACGGCACGCGGCGCCCTGGTCGACGAAGCCGCCCTGATCCGTGTGCTGAAGACCGGCCACATCGACGCAATCATCGACGTCACCGACCCCGAAATTCCAGAAGCGGCATCGGCTTTCTACGAGCTGCCCAATGTTTTCCTGACGCCGCATATTGCCGGCGCTGTCGGCCTGGAACGGGCGCGGCTTGGGGAAATGGCGGTCGACGAAACCATCCGCTTCATCGAAGGCAGGCCGCTGCTCTACGAGGTGCGCCGAGAGGACATGGCGCGCATGGCATGATGCGGCGCAGCAAATTCATGAAAACACCCTGAAATCGCCCCATTTCGGCACAGGCAGACAACCCGTTTTTAATCATTCCGCGCTAGCACTCTTCCTAGCGCATGATCTCAAAAGTTCGACCTCGAATTTTTGAAAAGGATCATGCGCCAACAAAGTTGTTGCTGCGTCCTTTGCGCGCCTGAAAGACGCGCGGCGCAGCAATGAAGAGGTTCTAGTAATGCGTACCCGCGTCCTTTCCATTCTGGCCGTGATGTTGCTCGGCGTGCTGGCAGGCTGTGCCACCGCACCATCGCGCACCCGCAACATCTGCGCGATCTTCGACCAGCGCGATGGCTGGTTCAACAACTGGCAGCGGGCAGCCGAGCGCACGGAGCGCAAATACGGCGTGCCGGTGCCGATCCTGATGGCGACGATCTATACCGAATCCGGCTTCCGGCCGCGCGCCCGTCCGCCGCGCCGCTATCTGCTCGGCTTCATTCCCTGGAAGCGGCCGACGACGGCCTATGGCTACTCGCAGGCGCTGGACGGCACATGGGACAAGTACAAGCGCGAGACCGGCAACTGGACGGCAAGCCGCACCAACTTCTCCGACGCCATCGACTTCGTCGGCTGGTATCACTACCAGACGCACCAGCAGACCGGCATTCCGCTGAACGACTCCTACAGCCTCTATCTCGCCTATTACTCCGGCCCCAAGGGCTATCTGCAGGGGTCATGGCGCGGCAATGCGACCGCTCTCGCCGGCGCCAGACGCTTCAACGGCATGACGAGAATCTATGCGCAGCAGCTGCCCGGCTGCAATTGATCTCGACAACCGGTCAGGATGAAGATTCGCGAAGATTAAGGAGCCGAGGCTTCAGGGCCGCGGCTCCAGCAGATTCAAGCCGTCGTCCTCGCCCCAGATATCGGCAACCGATACCTGCTGGCCTGTGCGGCTGCTTTGCAATGCGGCAATACCGCAGAGGACAGACATCGCCCCTGCCCGCGAGCCGGCGCGCTGCTTGAGCTCATCGTTCGGGCCGGAGCGCAGGAGCATGTTGCGCAGCCGGTCGTCGCCGCCATAGTGCCCGCCCGATGAGTGCGGCACCCAGATGCGCTCGACATCGCCGAAATTCTTCATCACGACGATCTCATCGGCCGGCGGCGTCGTCCAATGCTGCTTCTCGTATTGGCGCAACTCGATGCGCCCCTTATGGCCGTTGAAGGCAAGATGATGCCCTTCGATCGGCATATAAGTATTCAGGGAATAGGAGACATTGACGCCATTGCGATAGCGGATGGAAGCAACCATCGTATCGGGGATGTCGATACCCTCGCGGAAGACGCAGGCGTCGCGCACATAGCCATCGACGATTGACGGGTCCTCATAGAGGCTTTCGAGCAATGGCGTTGCGCTGATGTCGAGATAGTAGTCGCACTCGCCCTTGTAGCGACAGCTGCGACAGCGCTCGCCGCGAAACGGACCCTTGCGGCCGTAATGCTTGAGATCGGCAAAGGCTGAAACCTTCTCCGGATCGGAATCCAGATACCAGTTTAGAAGGTCGAAGTGATGCGTCGCCTTGTGAACGAAGAGGCTGCCGGAATTTTCGACGAAAGCGTGCCAGCGGCGGAAATAGTCAGCGCCATGGCTGGTGTCGAGATACCAATGGAAGTCGACGGAGGTGACGTCGCCAATGACGCCGGAATTGATCAGCTCCTTGATCTTCGCGGAGGTCGGCGCGAAACGGTAATTGAAGGAAATATCCAGCCGCTTGCCCGTGCGCGCCTCGGCATCGAGGATACGCTTGATCTTGTCGACGGTCGTCGTCATCGGCTTTTCGCTGATGACATCGGCGCCGGCTTCCATCGCCTTGACGATCAGATCGTCATGGGTGGAATCGCGGGTACAGACGATGACGAGATCCGGCTTCTCCACCCGCAACAACTCGTCGAAGTCGGTATAAACGGGCACGGATGCACCGATATACTCCAACGCCCGCTTCGCGCGCATGGCATTGAGGTCGCAGACTGCCACGAGTTCGACCTCGTTGCTCCAGCGCTCCACAAGATCCTTGCCCCACATGGTCGCGCCGCGGTTTCCCGTTCCGACCAGAACGTAACGTTTCTTCGATGACTGCATCTGCTCCTCCAGAATCTGCAAACAGCGATGACGAGGCCTTGCGGCCTGAATTGATCTCCGTGGTGTGCCCCTCACCCCAACCCTCTCCCCGTTTGCGGGGAGAGGGAGCTTTCCCTACCAAACCAAAGCCGCGATCCGAGCTGAGAATTCGACCGTCTTCCTCCGTCGTCCCCTCTCCCCGCGAGCGGGTAGAGGGCTAGGGTGAGGGGCCATGCTCGAGAGGGATCAAAACCCTCACGACCTCGACCAAAATCCTACATCCGTGACCTCTCCATCGCCGCCCAATCCGGTTCCGCGGACGAACCAAGTCCAACGGAATTGACAACGGAGCCGATGGCAAGCTGTCCCGCCTCGATGCGCAACCGCGTGCGGCCATTGCTGATGCGGTAGAGATCGGAATGAGCCTCAACGAAGGCCGCCTGCTCCGCCTCCGGCGCACCGGCCATGCCGTCGACATAGTGATGGCCGTTGCGCTCGATATGCGTCATGCCGATCAGGGAGGCGAGCGCCAGATCCTGCTGCACGGCAAGGCCCCCTTGCGTCGTCAGATCTTCCGCCGACATGAAATAGGCAATGCCGTCCTCGGCGCTCCATTGGGCAACACGCGCCCGGTTCAATAGCGAGCGATAGAACCCTTTGCAGGATTTCGAGGAGATGCCGCTATAGCCGAGCCCTCTGGCGGTCACAAAAGCATCGATATCGGCGTCGGATTCGTCGATCTCCACCGGCTTGAAGGCGGCAAGCACCTTGACCGGCTTCTCGAAGGCATGGGCGCGGGCGATAGGCTGCTCGACGAACAGGATCGATGCCGCAAATCGCGCTAATCTGGGCTCCTCTTTCACACGGGCCAGCAGATCGGCCACAGCCTCTGCGGATGAGAATTGCTCGTTGCCGTCGAGTGTCACCGAATAAGAGGGCACTTTGGCGTCGATGACGGCAGCGACGCGGCAAAGGCGGTCGATATCGGCGTCCGCAACGCCCGAAACCTTCACCTTGAAGAAAGTCAGGCCATAGGCGTCGATCGCCTCCTCGAAGCTTTCCGGCAACCCGTCGTTCAGCCGCTCGCCAGCCGGAATGTCGCCAGCGACGATGGCATCGACCAGGCCGACAGTATGGCGGGCGGCAAGGCTCGCCGATGGTTCCAGCGTCGATAGGAAGCCGGAGAGATCGAAGCCTGCGAGATCGCGCGCCGTGGAGGCATCGATGCCGGGACGATTGGCCTTGACCGCCTGCGCGATCGTCAATCCTTCCAACCGGCAGAGCGCATCGAGGATGGCCCGATTGGCAAGCGCAAGACCGAAGGAGGCGACCAGCCCGTTCAGCTTCTCTGCCGCCGCGCGGGCGTGATGCGAGGCCTCGACAGCCGCATGCAGGCCGAAGGCCGTTCCCGATCCGGCATTCTTCAGCGCATCGAGCGCCAAGGCCAGGGAGCGACGCAGCTGGTTTTCATTGTCGGCATTGGAAAGTTCAGGCGATTTGTCGAACCATTTCGGCACCATCAACTCGGCCGCCATCCCCTGCGCCGCGCGTCCCTGCGCATCCTCGATACGCACACGCAGAAAAATCTGCCGTGCCTCCCGCAAGGTCGCCGCCCCGAAGCGAAAGGGAAGCCGCAGCTTGACCGGGCGCTCGAATGCGTCGGCCTCGACAAGCCTGATGTTCAATGGATCGTTCATGATGCTGGTCGGCTCCCGTGATTGTCAGGCAAGTCTGTTTGCATAGGGGTAAATCCGCATGGCCCCTCACCCCAGCCCTCTCCCCGCCTGCGGGGAGAGGGAGTTTTTCAGCCTATGTCCAACTCACGATAGAGATAGCGAGTTGGCTTGCTGTGGCGCCCCCTCTCCCGTTTCAACGGGGAGAGGGCTGGGGTGAGGGGCTATTTAGGCCATTGCAGAAGCCGTTGTACCGTCGGCCAATCGTTCCGCCTTATGGCAAACGACGGACGGTGCCGATACGACAGGATTCATCATCATCCTCCATGCCCTGATTCCCTCCAGAATCAGGAAAAGCAAATGCTTGGCCGGCCAAGCAATGTAACCATATAGTTACAAGATCGCGCGTAACCTCCGACCTTGTCAATCGCCTTTTGGAAATTTCTCGAAAGTGCCGGAAGTCCGGTATTTCCGGCATCTATACCCGGATCGAAGCGAGAGTGACGGCAACGATGTGCTCGCCCCAGGCATTAAGCGCATCCGGGGTCGTCAGCTTGCGGGCAAAGATCGTCGACAGCGTGTGACGGTTCGACAGATAGAAATAGCCGAGGGCCGCAATTGTCAGATAGACGGAGATCGGGTCAACGGCCGGCCGGAAAATGCCGAGCGCCTCGCCGCGACGCAGCACATCCGCAAGCTCGTCGATCAGATGCGAATGCATGACCGAGACTTTTTCCGATCGCTGCAGATAATGCGCATGATGCAGGTTTTCGGTGGCAAGCAGGCTCAGAAACTCGGGATGCGCCAGGAAATGCCGCCACGTGAACAAGGCAAGCTCCCGCATCCCCTCCTCCGGATGGCGACGCGCCAGATCAAGCTGCTTTTCGGCATTTCGGATCGTCGCGTAGGTCGCCTCCAGCACGGCGAGATAAAGCCCCTCCTTATCGCCGAAATAGTGATAGAGCATGCGCTTGTTGGTCTGCGCCCGCGCCGCGATCGCATCCACCCGCGCGCCGCCGAAGCCGTGCGCGGCGAATTCCTCGGTCGCCGCGTCCAGGATCGTCTCCTGGGTGCGCTGCGGATTGCGCGACACCTTCTTCGAGCGCGGCTTGGCGCTCTTGTCCGCACTCGCTTCCGCTGTATTTTCAGTCTGTTGCCTCGCCCTACCCGCCATGGACGATCTCCTTCCTGACCGGTGCTTTCAGCGACGGATGCCATCGGCTCCCGCATGCCCCGTTTTGATTGTCACACGATTGGCGCTTGACAGCGGTCGCGTTTCTATCCAACTTGTAACCAAATAGTTATATCATGCAAGCAGTTCGTAAATCATCGGTTCGCTGGGGAGGAGACCAGGATGACGTTGACGATCGACCGCCGGCAGATGCTTGCCGGCATGGCAGCTACGCTGGCTTTCAGCAGTATTGGACTATCACGCGCCAATGCGGCAACCGCAATGCGCCTTCTCTGGTGGGGATCGAAGGAGCGCAGCGACCGCACATTTGCAGCCGTGAAGGCCTATCAGGCCAAGAACCCGGATATCACCATCGCCGGTGAATCCTTCGGCTGGGACAGCTACTGGACTCGCCTCGCCACGCAGACGGGCGGCGGCAACGCCCCCGACCTCATCCAGATGGATTATCGCTACATCTTCGAATATGCCCGCCGCGGCGCGCTGCTCGATATGACGCCCTATCTCGGCAAGAGCCTCAAGATCGAGGATTTCGGCCAGGCCAACATCGATTCCGGCAAGGTCGACAACAAGATCTACGGCGTCAGCCTCGGCGTGAATTCCTTCATGGTCGTCGTCAACTCGGCCGCATGGACCGAAGCCGGTGTCGAGCCGCCGCATGACGCCATGACATGGGAGCAGATCGGCGATGCCTGCGCCAAGGTGACATCAGCCAAGAAGCGGCGCGGTTTCTACGGCACAGGGGATGCCAGCGGCAACGAACCGGCGCTGGAATGCTGGCTGCGCCAGCGCGGCAAGGCGCTTTATACGACGGACGGCAAGCTCGCCTTCGAGGCCAAGGACGCGACCGAGTGGTTCAACTTGTGGGGAAATATGCGCAAGAGCGGCGCCTGCGTTCCGGCCGACGTCCAGGCGCTCGACCAGCAGACGCTTGAAACCGACATGCTTGTCACCAAGAAGGCGGCGATGAGCTTCGCCCATTCCAACCAGTTCGTGGCCATCCAGGGCCTGAGCAAGGAAAAGCTCGCCATCGTCTCCTTTCCGGTCGCCGGTGCGGACAGCAAACCCGGGCAGTATCTGAAGCCCTCCATGTTGATGTCGGTCTCGGCAACATCTGCGAACAAGGATGCCGCCGTCGCCTTCGTCAACTATCTGGTGGAGGATTCGGAAGGCGCCAAGACGCTCGGCGTCGAGCGCGGCATTCCGCCGTCGCCAAAGATACGCGACCTCCTGACCCCGGATCTCGACGCAACGAGCAAGCAGGTGGTCGATTATATCGGCCGGTTGACGCCGCATGTCGGAGCGCTGCCGCCGTCTCCACCGAACGGCGCCGGCGAAAACGCGCTCCTATTGACGAAGATCGCCCAGGAAGTGGCCTTCGGTAAGACCAGCGCGCAGGACGCTGGCACGAAGTTCACCGAACAGGCAGCAGCAAACATTACGCGAGGCTGATACCGTGGGTACAAACAGCAAGAGCGTTGCCGGCGGCTTGGCCGTCGGTGCGCCCGCGCCGTTGCGCGTGGAAACCACCTATAAGGCGCCGAGCGCTTTCGCGCGCAACGCGCCCGGCTACCTCTTCCTTCTGCCATGGTTTATCGGCTTTTTCGGCCTGACCCTCGGGCCGGCGATCGCCTCGCTCTATCTCTCCTTCACCGACTACAATCTGCTCCAGTCGCCGAACCTTGTCGGTATCGACAATTACGTGCGGATTGCAACGGCCGACGATAAATTCTTGTCGTCGATGAAGGTGACGCTGTTCTACGTCGTCTGTTCCGTGCCGCTGAAGCTAGCCTTCGCGCTGCTGGTGGCGCTGCTGCTCAATCGCGGCATCAAGGGCCTGCCGGTCTATCGCGCCATCTTCTACCTGCCGTCGCTGCTCGGCTCCAGCGTTGCCATCGCGGTGCTGTGGCGGCAGATCTTCGATGCCGACGGCATCGTCAACACCCTGCTCTGGTATGCCTTCGGCATTAACGGGCCAAGCTGGATCTCCAATCCGGATTATTCGCTCTACACGCTGGTGATCCTCGCCATATGGCAGTTCGGCTCTCCGATGATCATTTTCCTCGCCGGCCTGCGCCAGATCCCGACCGATCTCTATGAGGCCGCCAGCCTCGATGGAGCCTCGAAAGTGCGGATCTTCTTCAAGATCACCCTGCCGCTTTTGACGCCCGTCATTTTCTTCAACGCCGTGGTCCAGACGATCGATGCCTTCAAGGCCTTCACGCCAGCCTATGTGATTTCATCCGGCACCGGCGGCCCGATCGATTCGACGCTGTTCTACACGCTCTATCTCTACCAGGAAGCCTTCGGCTATTTCCGCATGGGCTACGCCGCAGCCCTCGCCTGGGTTCTGGTTGTTATCATCGCCATCTTCACCGCCTTCTCCTTCCTCTCCGCTCGTTATTGGGTCCATTACGATGACTGACGCGAAGCTCACCCATTTTGCCGAGGACATGAAGCCGCCGCGCGAGCGCCCGTGGTTCCTCTCCGTCCTCATCCACATCGCCCTGATCGCCGCGTCGATCGTGATGCTCTATCCGCTGCTGTGGATGCTCTCTGGCTCGATCAAGGATCAGAACGAGATCTTCGGCACGGCATCGCTGATCCCGTCGCAATTCGATTTCAGCTCCTATGCCCGCGGCTGGTTCGGCGGCCAGGTCACCTTCGGCACCTTTGTCTGGAATTCGGCCGTCATCGCCGTTCTTTCGGTCATCGGCAACGTCGTCTCCTGCTCGCTGGCCGCTTACGCCTTCGCAAGGTTGAACTTCTGGGGCAAGAATTTCTGGTTCGCGCTGATGCTCGGCACGCTGATGCTGCCCTATCACGTCACGCTGATCCCGCAATATATCCTCTTCCTGAAGCTCGGCTGGGTGAAGACGATGCTGCCGCTCGTCGTGCCGAAATTCCTCGCGGTCGACGCCTTCTTCATCTTCCTGATGGTGCAGTTCTTCCGCGGCATCCCGCGCGAGCTGGACGAGGCCGCGATGATGGACGGCTGCAGCCCATGGCGTATCTACTGGCGCATCATGCTGCCGCTGTCGCTGCCGGTCATGGCGACGGCCGCCATCTTCTCCTTCATCTGGACCTGGGACGATTTCTTCGGGCCGCTGATCTACCTCTCCGACATCAATACCTACACGGTGCAGCTCGGCCTGCGTTCCTTCGTCGACTCCACCGGAAGTTCCGACTGGAGCAGCCTGTTCGCCATGTCGAGCCTGTCGCTGATCCCGGTCTTCCTGATCTTCCTTTTCTTCCAGAGGCTGCTGATCGACGGCATCGCGACCGCCGGCCTCAAGCGCTGACTACGAACCCGCGGTCCCGAATACCCCAAGATTTGGGACCGTAACCAAAGAAACCCATTGAAAGGAAATGTCGCATGAGCGCGCTGCGCTTTGCCGCCATCGGCCTCAATCACGATCACATCTACGGCCAGGTCAACGTCATGCTACGGGCCGGCGCCGAACTCGTCGCCTTCCATGCGGTGGAAGACGATCTCGCCGCCATCTTTGCCGGACGTTTCCCGCAAGCGAAACGTGTCGCCGACAGAAAAGAAATCCTGGAGGACAGTTCGATCGCGCTGATCGTCAGTGCCGCCATTTCCAGCGAGCGATCAGGCCTTGCCATTGAAGCCATGCGCCACGGCAAGGACGTCATGCTCGACAAGCCCGGCATGGTGACGCTGGATCAGCTCGCGGATGTCAAAAAGGTGCAGGCCGAAACCAAGCGTATCGTCTCCATCCTCTATTCCGAGCATTTCGAGACGGCATCGACGGTCAAGGCCGGCGAGCTGGTGAAGGCAGGCGCCATCGGCAAGGTCATTCATACGACAGGCCTCGGCCCGCACCGGCTGCGCAAGCCGACCCGGCCGGACTGGTTCTTCGATCGCAAGCGCTACGGCGGCATCATCACCGACATCGCCTCGCATCAATGCGAGCAGTTCCTGTTTTTCGCCGATTCCCTCGAAGCCGAAGTGCTGTCGGCGACTGTGTCGAACCGCGCCAATCCCGATACGCCCGGCCTGCAGGACTATGGCGATTTCCACCTGCGCACGCCTGACGTCACGGGCTACGTCCGCGTCGACTGGTTCACCCCGGACGGTCTCTCCACCTGGGGCGACGGCCGCCTCTTTATCGTCGGCACCGAAGGCACGATCGAGCTGCGCAAATATATCGACGTCGCCGGTCGCCCCGGCACCGATCACCTCCTCCTCACCGATCGCAAGGGCATGCAGCATATCGATTGCACCGGTTTCGACCTGCCCTACGGCCGTCAGCTTGCCGCCGACATAAGGGACCGTACGGAAACGGCGATGGGTCAGGAACATTGCTTCAAGGCGATGGAGCTGGCGCTGAAGGCGCAGGCGCTGGCCGAAGCGACATCGCTCAAGAACATTCAGAGGTAATTTCGATATGTCCGACATCAAGAAAGTCGCGATCATCGGCCTCGGCATCGGCCGCTCCCATATCGTCGAAGGCTATCTGCCGCATGCCAATCGCTTCGAGGTGGCCGTTCTTTGCGATCTGAACGAGGAACGCCTAAACGCGGTCGGTGACGAATTTGGTATTGCCAAGCGCGTCAAGGATTTCTCCGAAGTCCTCGCCATGCCCGATATCGACATCATCGATATCTGCACGCCGCCCGGCTCGCATTTCCAGCTCATCATGCAGGCGCTATCAGCCGGCAAGCATGTCGTCTGCGAGAAGCCGCTCGTGGGATCGCTCGCCGATGTCGATGCCGTCATCGCCGCCGAAAGGACCGCCAAGGGCCGGCTGATGCCGATCTTCCAGTACCGTTATGGCGACGGCATCCAGAAAGCCAAGCGCATCATCGCTTCAGGCCTTGCCGGCAAGCCCTATGTCGCAACGTCGGAGACGCATTGGGTGCGCGGCGCCGATTATTACGCGGTTCCCTGGCGTGGTAAGTGGGAGACCGAACTCGGCGGCGTGCTTATGACGCACTCCATTCACCTGCACGACATGCTCACCTATCTGATGGGGCCGATCGCAGGCCTCTTCGGCCGCGTCGCCACCCGGGTCAACGATATCGAGGTGGAGGATTGCGCCAGTGCCAGCCTGCTGATGGAAAACGGCGCGCTCGCCACCATCAGCGCCACGCTCGGGTCCCAGGAGCAGATCAGCCGCCTGCGCCTTGCCTTCGAAAACGTCCTGATCGAAAGCAACCATGAGCCCTACAGCCCCGGCCAGGACCCCTGGAAGATCGTTCCCGCCAATGACGAGATTGCCTCCAAGATCGATGCGCTGCTCGCCAACTGGTCGCCGATCCCGAACCGTTTCAACACGCAGATGAGGCTGTTCCATGAAGCGCTTGTGTCGGGCGGACCGCTTCCGGTGACGACGGCCGATGCCCGCCAGGCGCTGGAACTGGTCACGGCATTTTATGAATCGTCGGAAACCCGCACCGAAGTCCGCTTCCCCGTCGGGCCGGAAGCCAAGAAATACAAGAGCTGGAGGCCGGCATGAACATTGCCCCGCGAGCCATCAGAAACAAGGAGGAGGCGCCCATGGCGACAAGCGTATCGCTGCAGAAGGTTATCAAACGCTATGGCGAGCTTCAGGTGGTTCACGGGATCGACCTGGAAATCGAGCCGGGGGAATTCACTGTCTTCGTCGGCCCCTCCGGCTGCGGCAAGTCCACGCTGCTGCGCATGATCGCCGGTCTCGAGCCGATTTCCGGCGGCGGCCTTTATCTCGACGGCAGCCGCATGAACGATGTCCCCGCGTCCAAGCGCGGCATCGCCATGGTCTTCCAGTCCTATGCGCTTTACCCGCACATGACCGTCTACAAGAACCTCGCCTTCGGCCTCGAAACCGCCGGCATGAAGAAGAACGAGATCCAGCCGCGCGTCGAAAAGGCGGCCGAAATCTTGCAGATCACCCAGCTTCTCCAGCGCAAGCCGAAGCAGCTGTCCGGCGGCCAGCGCCAGCGCGTCGCCATCGGCCGCGCCATCGTGCGCGAGCCCAACATCTTTCTGTTCGACGAGCCGCTTTCGAACCTCGACGCCGAATTGCGCGTGCAGATGCGCGTCGAGATCGCCCGTCTGCACCAGCGTCTCGGCAACACCATGATCTACGTCACCCACGACCAGACCGAAGCCATGACCATGGCCGACAAGATCGTCGTGCTCAATGGCGGCAAGATCGAGCAGGTCGGCGCTCCCCTCGACCTCTACAACAAACCGAAGAACAAGTTCGTCGCCGGCTTCATCGGCTCGCCAAAGATGAACTTCCTCGATGCAAAGATCGTCGCCTCCGACGACGGTTCCGCCATCATCGATCTCGCCGGCCAGACGGTGCGCCTGCCGCGGCGGCTAGGCGGCCTGCAGCCAGGACAACCCGTCACCCTCGGCGCCCGCCCGGAACATCTGAATGTCCGTGACCGTGGTGTCGGGCTCGGCGATGCCCGAGTCGATCTCGTCGAGCACCTCGGCGGCCAGACCATCCTCTATGTCACGCTGCATGGCGGCCAGGCACTGACGGTCGCGCTGGAAGATCAGCAGAGCATCCGCGCCGGCGAAACGGTCGGCATCCATATCGATCCCGAGCGCTGCCATCTGTTCGGCCCGGACGGCGTGACGCTATAATCGAAGCATGCTGCGGATCGATCAAACCTCGACGATCCGCCGGCTGCCGATGGAGCGGATCTGGCCGGACGGAATGACATCGGCCGGAACGCCATCGCGCCGATGCAGCCGAACGCGCCGGCCGCTGCCCGGCGCCAGATGGAACCAGTCATCCTCCGCCCGATAGGTTTCCAGATCGATCTGCACCGACTGCGCGAGCCGATCGGTGCTGAGATCAAGGAACCAATCCTCGCCCTCCAGCACTGCCGATGCCGTGATCTCGGCATCGTGAAACGCCTTTGTGCGTCCAAGCGGAAAATAGAAGGCTTCGGCGATGACAGCACCGGTTGCCGGCACCGTCAGCCGCGCCACGGTGACATCATGCGACGGCGGGCCGAAACGGAAGGCGTAGGTCGTGTCGAAGAACGCGCCGAAAAGATCAGTGCATGCTATCTTTTGCTTGCCTCGGGCCTCGAGCACCAGATCGCGGCCACCGCCGACGACGATCTGACGGCCGTCGCGCAGGCAGGAGACCTGGACCGTGAGATCGAGCGCCGCATCGCTCTCGTTGATGATATGCAGATCGAGACCGTTGGTGCCTTCGTCCGTGAGCAGCACCTGCACCGGCCGGAAGGCACGGCGCAGCGCATACCAGACCGGCTTCGGCTCTCCGGTCGAATCGATCACACCCCAGCCCGGACCGGGCAAGAGATCCTGCAGCGTCCAAACGAGCGCCCCGTTACAGCCGGAACCATGGCGGCGCCACTCGGCATAGGTCTCCTCGGCCACTTCGCCGGTCACGGCGCGCGAGAGGTTGAGATAGAGATCCGCATCCTCCCGCCGCAGCTTGTTGGGCTCGAAGCCATAGAGTTCCTGAAGATAATGATCGCGCACATCCTCAAAATCCCAGGATGCGCCGCGATCGCGCGGCACGCGCTCTTTCCATAGTGGGCTATGGACTGCAGGAACCAGCAGATGCTGTCCAAGCGTGCGGGCTTGCGGCACATGCGCGAAAGCCAGGCTCTCGGCGGCAAAGCGGACATCGGCACGACGGGCATCGGCAAGCGGCCGCATATAGGCGCCGACACCATAGTAATGCGTGACGCCGACATTCGAAGAAAACGGCATCGGGCCGCCGGAGGGCGAATTGACCACATAGGGCACATCCGGTCGCAGCGATTGCACCAGCGGCGGGATGATCTCCTCGACAACAGGGCTTTTCCAGAACTGCTCGGGCAGGCCCATCATCGCCGCCTGCTGGTGGATCTCGCTGCCGCCGCAAAGGATTGCCAGAGATGGCGAGAGGCGGGTACGGCTCAGAAGCTGTGAAACCTCCGTTTCGACATGGGCATTGAAGGCTTTGTCATTCTTCGGATAGTCGAAATTGGCGAACATGAAATCTTGCCAGACCAGCAGGCCGAGCTCGTCGCAAAGGCGGAAGAAGTCCGGCGTCTCATAGGCCATGGTGCCGCCGATGCGGATCATGTTCATGCCGGCCTCGGCTGCCAGCCGCAGCCAGGATTCGTAATCCTCGCGGCCGCCGGGCAGGCGCGCGATATCGGCCGTCGTCCACACGGCACCCCGGCAGAAAATCCGCTCGCCATTGACGATCACAGCGAAATCCTCGCCATCAGCGCCGCGATCGACCGACAGCCGGCGAAAGCCGGTCTTTCCAAGCGCGTATTCGGCGCCATCGACGATGAGCGAGACATCATGGAGCTGCGGCGTGCCATGCGTATGCGGCCACCACGGCGCCACATCGGGAATTTTCAGGATTGCCGTGTAGCGACCGCCGCCATCCTTCTCAAACGCCTGCTCAGTCTCCCCGCATTTCAGCACCAGCTCGTTGATATCGCCCTCGGCCGCAAGCGAGGCATAGAGCCTGCCCTCGCCGTTTTCGAGCAAATCCGACCGCAAGGAGAGATCACGAATGACGGGCGCGCTCGGCCGCAACAGCGAAATCGGCCGCCACGGGCCGACCGCGTGAACCTCCGGGCACCAGCCGGGCATATGGCCGAGCAGCGTCGTGCGCACCGTCCGCAAGCCCTGCGGCGTGATCATCTGCGGCCGCCAGCGGGCACGCGGGCCGGGCTCGGAAAGCTTCGGCTCCAGCGCGCGGAAGCAAAGCGCCAGCTCGTCGCCACCAAGCAGCGTGACGTCGACGTCGTGCGCTTCGAACATGCTTTCGGAAACGAGGGTTTGCTGGCCATTGAGGAAAACTTCGCAAAGCGTCGCCAGCCCTTCCAGCCGCAAAACCGCCTCACCGGCCTCGGCATCCACCAGACGGCATATATACCAGGCATCGCGTTCGTTAAGAGGCTGAGGTTTCGTCCGGTCGAAACGCCCGGCCTTTTCCAGCGCTTCCGCCACAGTGCCTGGCACGGGTGCCGGAATGAAGCCAGAGGTCAGCGGCACATCTGACGGCAAGATGCAGGTGCCTGCATCCGTCAGTACCAGATTCCATCCTTCGCTCAGCCGCATTGCACCGCCGAGATCCGCCAAGCGCCCGCCCATGACATTTTTCGGGGATTTCCCCCGCCCCAATATGTTCAGAAATAACCCAGCCTTATGACGATCGAATGGAAGCCGATCAAAGCTTCCGTTCGAGCTCGCCCATCATGGCATCCCACGCATCTGCGGCAGGATCAAGGGCTGTGCGCAGCGGCTCGAATTTCTTGCGCGTGATGGCGCGGGCCAGTTGGAACTGCACCGACTTCGCCGCCTCGGAAATCTTCCGTGCCTCAGCCGCCGCTTCGGACAGATCGGCCGAGAGCCAGTCGAAATGACTGCCGGCAAGCTCGAAATTGGCGCCGAGCTGGCGCAGGGTGTTGAAAGCGTATTTATGAAAGAAGCCGAAAGGCCGTTCAGCGATCGCTTCCACCTGCGCGGGGAAAACCTCCGCAAAGGCGCGGATCGGATTGGCCTGCGGGCGGCGGCGGAAATGGAAAGACAAGAGCTGTCGTGCCGTCTGATGGATTGCGGCTTCAGCTGGCGCCCTATCCGGGAATTTCGCAAATTCCGTGTAAGGCAGGAACGGCAGATCCTCATCCGTCAAATGCAGCTGAAACAGCCCGTCGAAATCCTCGCCGGACAGCTGGAAGAAGCCGCCATTGTGGAAGTAATCGAGCGTGCGGCCTTGCATGTCGAGCCGGTTGATCGCCACCGTCGTCTTGCCGTGCTCGCGGCGATAGCCGACGCCCTGCGTGTCCGGCATGAAGAAGGAGTCCATCTCCACTAGGCAGAGCCGGCCACGGCCGATCTGCTCGGCGACATGGTTCTCAACCTTGTCGTAGATCGCAAGCTCGGTGCAGCGCACTCCGTAAAGCGCTTCCAGATCCTCCAGCGGCACCTTGAAGAAAGTGAACTGGTCGCCTTCGAAATCCTGACCTACCGTGAAGCCGAGCATGGCTTCCGGCGGCAGCTTCAGGCTCGAAAGCACCTCGATCCAGAGATCGATGTAGCAATTCGTCTCGGGCCACATGCGCTCGCTATCATGCAGCGCATGTGGCTTGTAGGCGGAGGGGTCAAGGCTCTGAAAGACGGCAGCCATGGAAGCGATCAGCCCCACAATGCCTTGCGCACACTCTCGGGCCATTCCTTGACGTCGAGACCATGGGTGTGGAACAGCGCCAGCGCGATGCGCTCCAGGCCGAAGCCGACGCAGGCCGTATGCACGACGCTGCCGTCGGCAAAGTTCAGGCCCCACTTCGTGCCGAAGGCATCCTGGTGGTAGTTGAAGCTCATGCAGGCGGTCGGCTTGGCAGTCGAGGTGATCGGGATCAGCAGCTCGAACTTCAGATTCTGATCGCGCTGGTTGTTGGCAAGCATTTTGCCGGCACGGCCGAAGAACGGGTCGTTGGCGACGTCGATGGTCACGTCGAGGCCAACGGCCTTCATCATCTCGACACCGCGATCCATCCAGCTCTGGCGGAAGTCAGTCACATGCTTTTCGCTGCCCATGCAGACATATTCGCGCATGCGGAAGAGCTGCTGACGGGCCGGGTCCTTGGAGGGCTCGTGGCGGAAGCAATAAGACTGCAGGTCGTAGAGCGCGCCGTTTTCAGGAATGGCACCGCGCTTGGCAACCGTCGGATAAAGCGGATAGCAGGCCGCCGGCGTCAGCACGATATCGGTCGCCTGCTGATCCTTCGTCCAGTCGTCGCCGACTTCCATGCACTTCAACAGGCTCATATGGTCGAGCTCATTGCCGCAGAAGCTGTGCACCGTGCCGGCGAGCTGCGGGAAGCTCTTCATGTAGCCGCTCGTTTCGAAGAAGGCGCGGTTCATGCCGGGCGGAAAGCGGATGGCTTCGGCGCCATCGGCACCGCCGAACGTGTCGATCAGCCGCTCGAAAGCGGCAATAACGTCTTCGAACTGGCCGCTGCGGCCATAGAGGCCATCAACGCCGGTGTCGATCAAAAGGCCGGAATCGAAAAGACGGTCGAGAAACGATGTTTGCATATCCATGACGATTACCCCAACAGGCTGGTATCTTGTTTGTGGACGAGCAGCATGGTCGACGTGTTGCCGAGAATGCGGTCATTCGAGATCATCAATTGCGCCGAATGCGCGTCGCGCAGGTGGCGGCCGAGGCTGTGGGGCGTACCGTTCTTGTAGCCCATGATGCCGCAGATCAGCATGGCGTGGTTGATGATCGGCAGGATCATCTCAGACGAGGCGATCTTGACGTTGTTCATCGCCACGGCAAAGGCCATCGACGACAGACGGTCAGCGTCGAGCTTCGCCTCTTCATAGGCCTTCAGCCCGGCAACCACATTGGATTTCACCATCTGCAGCATGCTGGAGGCTTCGGCGAGACGCAGCGCGCCGGGCGGCGGCGCACCGGGAGACTTGCGGGCAGCGGCACGCACGAAGGCCTGGGCGCGAGAAACCGCGTCGGCAGCAATGCCGTACCACACGCCGCTCCAGAGAAGATGCGAGCTTGCCAGCATCGATTGCGCGGCGATCTCGGCAAACGGCTTCGGCAGGATTTGCTTGGCCGGAGCTTCGCCCTTGAACAGGAAGCCGTCGGAGCAGGTGCCGCGCATGCCGAGCGTGTTCCACTCGACCGTGCGCTTGATCTCGTACTGGTCTTTCAGGAAGCAGGTCAGCACCTGATCGGAGGAGGCAGCCTCGGCATGGCTGCGCGAGGTGATCAGGATGGCGTCGGCATGGGCGCCGTAGGAGATGACGGTCGCATCCTTTTCGAGGTAGCAGGTGTCGCCCTCGACCTTGATCGCGCAGATGCTGTTGCGCAGGTTGCCGCCGATCCCGCCCTCGGTCGTCGCCGAAGCGAGCAGCAGCTGTTCCCGCGCGATACGGCGCATGAAGTCGCGGTGCCAGTCGCTTTCGGCGCCGTGCTCGACCAGGCTCGAAAGCTTGATCTGATGCATGGCGAAGACCATGGCGCTGGCAGCGCAAGCCTGACCGAGGATCGAGCAAAGCTCGGCGATTTCGGTCATCGACGCGCCTTCGCCGCCGAGATCGGCGGGAATCTGGATGGAGAGAAGCTTTTCGGCGCGCATGGCGTCGACGGCTTCACGTGGGAACCGGCCGTCGGCATCGACGGCGTCGGCGTGCTGGCTGGCGATCGCTGCGACACGGGCGGCGCGTACCGCCGCTCCCTCGCCCGTCCCAACCTCGAGTAAAGCGACCGCCGCAGTCATTATGCGACCTTTCTGCTGTCGAGGATCATGCCGACAGTTCTTTCAATCGCAGCGATGCTGGCGAAGGACTTGCGGTTCAGAAGATTGTCCGGGAATTCGATGTCGAAGGCTTCCTCGATGCCAAGCATCAACTGTACGGAAGCGAAAGAAGACAGTCCGGTTGCGTAGAGATCAGCATCGTCTTCGATCTGATCGGTAGCAACGGGAAGAGCGCCGAACTTGGCCAGCAAATCGCGAATCGTCTTGTTCATAGTCTAGTCCCTTCTGGCAATGACAAGCATAACCGCAGTTACACAGTCTTATCTTTCGCCAAGAAGTAACAGGCAAAATAGAACATTCCACTAAGCGACGTGGTAAATACAAACAACTTATAGTTTGTAGGAAATTGCTATATTCGAGACTTTTACGATTGAAATTTACCAAACGTAAGCCATCTAAATCGCGGCTCACGCATAAATATTAAATAAGTCTAATATTAAGATGTGATGACTTTTGAAAAGGACCGATACCAGAGAAGGTTAACGCACCCGAATTCGCCACAACGTTTTATTTGAAAAATATCATCACAATCAGAGCGTCAGTCGAAGTATAGACTTGCGATGCCACGCTCTAGCCTTCGGGCGGATAGACATGCGCGCCACCACGATAGTCTGAAATCGAATAGCAGCCTTCGCCCAACTCGCGAACCGAACTCTGACCGATATCGGCCTTGCCATAGCCGCCGGGGATATCGAGGATATAAGTCGGCTGGCAGAGGCCGGAAATACGCCCGCGCAGAGCGGCGACAATCGCCTGTCCCTCGGCGATCGTCAGGCGGAAATGGCTGGTGCCGGGCGCAAGATCGGGATGATGCAGATAATAAGGCTTCACCCGCGTTTCGACGAAAGCCTTCATCAGCGCCGCCAGCACGTCCGGATCGTCATTGACGCCCTTCAGCAAAACCGACTGGCTGACAAGCACGATCCCCGCATCCACCAGTCTTGCGCAGGCGGCGCGTGCCTCCTCCGTCAGTTCACGCGGATGGTTGGCATGCAGCGCCACATAAACGGTCTTGCCGCTCGCCTTCAGCGCCGCGATCAACGCGGCATCCACCCGCAAGGGATCGACGACCGGGATGCGCGTGTGGAAACGAACGATCTTCACATGGTCGATATCGGCAAGTTGCCTCAAGATCTCTTCCAGCCGCCGCGGAGAAAGCACGAGCGGATCGCCGCCGGTGAGGATGACCTCCCAGATCTCCTTGCGCTCGCGGATATAGGCAAAGGCGCCGTCGAGCGCATCGCCGTCCAGCGTGCCCAGCCCCTGCGGCCCGACCATCTCGCGGCGGAAGCAGAAACGGCAATAGACCGGGCAGACATGCACGGCCTTCAAGAGCACGCGATCCGGATAACGATGCACGATGCCTTCGACGGGGCTATGCGCATGATCTCCGATCGGATCGGCACGCTCATCGGGCGTGACGATAAGTTCAGCCGCATCGGGCACGAACTGCCGGGCAATAGGATCGGCCGGGTCGGTCGGATCGATCAGGCGCGTCACGGTCGGCGTCAGGGCAACGGCATAGCGCTCCGCCACCGCTTCGAGCGCAACTGCCTGATCGGCATCGATCAGTCCGGCACGCTCAAGCTCGCCGACCGTCCGGATGGGGCGCATCACGTTCATATGCCGTACTCCGCAACGGGGGCCCATAGCACCTGCTCGATCCGCGAAGCACCGGTTGCCAGCATCACGAGCCGGTCAAAGCCGAGTGCGATGCCGCTCGCCTCGGGCATGACGGCAAGCGCTTCCAGAAACTCCTCGTCCAGCGGATAGGTCTCGCCGTAGACGCGCTGCTTTTCGGCCATCTCGATCTCGAAACGGCGGCGCTGTTCTCCGGCATTGGTGAGCTCGCCGAAGGCATTGGCAAGCTCGACGCCGCAGGCATAAAGCTCGAAACGTTCGGCGACGCGATGATCGGTGGCGGATGGCCGGGCAAGTGCGGCCTCGGAAACGGGATATTCGTCAAGGATCGTGGCGCGGCCGAAACCGAGATTGGGTTCGATCTTCTCGACCAGCACCCGGCTGAAGAGATCCTGCCAGAGATCGTCATCGGCAACGCGGATGCCCGCCTTGCGCATATCCGCCGCCAGACGCTCACGATCCGTCGAACCGTCCAAGCCGATGGAGGCAAAGAGGTCGATGCCGGCATAGCGCTCGAAGGCGGCGGCCACACTGATGCGTTCGGGCTGCAGGAACGGATCGGTCTCGGCGCCACGATAGGTGAGCTTCTTCGCGCCAACAGTCTCGGCCGCCAGCGCCAGAAGCGCGGAGCAATCGGCCATCAGGGCCTCATAGCTCTCGCCGGCCCGATACCACTCCAGCATGGTGAATTCCGGATGGTGCAGCGGGCCGCGCTCGCGGTTGCGATAGACATGGGCGAAGCAGGCGATGCGCTCCTCGCCGGCCGAAAGCAGTTTCTTGCAGGCAAATTCCGGCGACGTATGCAAATAGAGAGGCGATGCCTTGCCATCGATGGTCAGCGCTTCGGTCTCGAAGGCATGCAGATGCGCCTCATTACCTGGCGACACCTGCAGCGTTGCGGTATCGACCTCGATGAAGTCGTTGCGCGCGAAGAAAATCCGCAGTGCCGCCTGGATGGCATTGCGGCCGATGAGGAATGGCCGCCGGTCCGCATGGACATTGCGGGACCACCAGGGGGACGCTTTGCTCGTCTTTGGCTTCATTCCTGGCTTTCTTCCGCGCACCGGCTGCGTTGGGGGGTGGCAATTTCCGTTGATTTAGGGTAGTTGCGCCCCCAAGCAAACAAAAGCTGCGTCTCGGAGAGCATTCTGACAGTCCCTCTACGACGCAAAACGCAGCGTTACAAGGAAGTCTTATGGTCAAGGTCATCGCCTCTTCCGTCCGCAAGGGCAACGTTCTCGACGTCGACGGCAAGCTCTATGTCGTTCTCACCGCACAGAACTTTCATCCGGGCAAGGGCACCCCGGTCACCCAGGTCGACATGCGCCGCATCGTCGACGGCGTGAAGGTGTCCGAGCGTTGGCGCACCACCGAGCAGGTCGAGCGCGCCTTCGTTGAAGACGTGAACTTCCAGTACCTCTATGAAGACGGCGAAGGCTTCCACTTCATGAACCCGGCCACCTACGACCAGGTTGTCGTCGACGTCGAAACCATGGGCGACCAGAAGGCCTACCTCCAGGAAGGCATGACCTGCATCCTGTCGATCCACGAAGGCATCCCACTGGCGCTCGAGCTGCCGCGCCACGTGACGCTCGAAATCACCGAGACCGAACCGGTCGTCAAGGGTCAGACGGCATCTTCGTCCTACAAGCCCGCCATACTGTCGAACGGCATCCGCACCCTGGTGCCGCCGCACATCACAGCCGGCACCCGCGTCGTCATCGCAACGGAAGACAATTCCTACGTTGAGCGCGCCAAGGACTGAGCCTCGGCCTCCTGCTTGCATAAGAAACGCCTCGTCCTCGTGACGGGGCGTTTTGCATTTTGGGCCAGCTGATAGCCGAGCACCATCCGGGACGCTTTGCGATACTGCGCCGCCGCGTTACGGCGCGCTGGCCTTTTTCTCGTCCGTCTCCGCCACAGCGGCAGCTTCGGAAGGCGCTTGCATATCGGTGCTGTGTTCATGCGGAGCCAAAGCCTGCAGATGCAGGACGCGCGGTGACATGGCGTGCATGAAAGCATCGGAGCGGCCGATATAGATCAGGGTCGCATCGTCAAGTTCCGCCAATAGGGCAAAAGCTTTCGCCTGCACTTCGGCCTCCAGCCCTTCGAGGGCATCGTCGAAGACGACCCACTTTGGCTTCGCCAGCAGCAGGTGCGCAAAGCCGACGGCCTTCTGCTCTTCGGTATCGAGCAAGCGATCCCAACGGGCCTGCGTGTCGAGGCGATTCTTCAGGCGGCCGAGCCCGACCTTATCCATAACGGCATCGACGGCGGCATCGTCGTAGGCGTCCCGGTCCTCGGGAAAGCAGATCGCCTCCCGGAGCGTGCCGGTCGGCACATAGGGCGTGTGCGGCACGAACATCATGTCTTCCATCGGCGGCAGGCTGACCGTACCGGAGCCGCTATACCATTGATGCGCCAGCACCTCGAACAGCAGCCTGCGGTTCACGCCATGATCGCCATTGATCATGACATGCTCGCCGGCATTGATCGTGACCGTGCCTTCCGCGATCCTGAAACCGTTTTCCGTCGCCTCGTCGTTGGTCTTCGTCGAGATCTCCAGATCGGTCCAGACCATCGTGCCGGGAGCCGCCTTGTCGAAGACGAGGGTGTACGGCATCGGCGTCTTGTCGTCCATTTCCGTCAGGGCCTTGCGGAAATCGGTGACGCGCATCAGCGTCGCTCGCCATTCGGCGATCGGGCCGAAATTGGCGACATACCAGCGCAGCGCCGAATTGACCTGATTGAAGGCGCCGACAGCGACCATCAGCTGACCGAAGGTCAACCCGCCGGAGAAATAGGCTGGCGCCGCCACGAGGATCGGGATGATCAGCACCAGCCAGCCGTAACCGGCCGAAACCCAGGTGAGATTGGTGTTGGCGATGGCAAGCTGGCGGATGACGGCAAGCACGGCCGATATGTCGATATTGATCCGCCTGCGCTCGTTCTCCTCGCCGCCGGCGATCGTGATCGCCGGCATGTGCTCATTGGCATGCATGAGCGCGAAGCGCAGTTCAGCTTCCTTCGAATAGCGATCCGCATTCAGCCGCACCAGGCGGCGCCCGACGAACTGGCTGAGGAACGATGCCGATCCGGCATAGAGGATCGCCGCCCAGACCATATAGCCGGGAATGGAAAAGCTCATGCCCTTGAGGTGAAAGACCATGCCGTTGGAAAGTTCCCAGAGCACGCCGATGAAACTCAAAAGCAGGATCGTCGCCTGAACCAGACCGATGGCAAGTCCCGTGGTGCTTTCCGCGAGATTGCGGGCGTCTTCATGCAGGCGCTGGTCGGGATTGACGCCGATCAAACCGGAAGAGGCGAGACGAAGCGCGCGCTTGGCCTGCAGCCACTGATTGACCAGATCCCGCGCCAACCCCTCGCGCATGTAGAGCGCCGTCATCTGGTTGAGCCAGGCTTGAATGACATTGAGGACGAGCAGCGATCCCGCGATGATGCCGAAGACGCCGAGCTGATGGAAGAAGGCGGAGATATCGCGACGCGCCAGGGAATCGTAGAAGGGCGCATTCCAGTTGTTGAGCAACACCTGGACGTAGGCCGTGCCCAGAATGATCACGAAAAGCGCAACTGTCAGGGAAATGATCTTGAGGCGGACCGGCGAATTCCAGAAGGCGGAGAACATCATCCTCAGCCGAAAGAAAAGGCTCAAATCGTACCCGACCTGCTCGTTTCCCTGGATATTCGGCTTGGCTTGCTTTTCAACTGCCATCAGCACTTCCCTGCGACGCGTCCCGTCAGTTAATCATGACCCGCCCTCATGTCCATCCTTGCAGCAGATAGGTGCGATCACGTTCCTATATACACCGTTTCGCGCCTTGAACCGAATTGGGTGAGGGAATAGCTTGCACCCGAAAGATTGAGAAAGCCTTCCGATGCAATTCCAAGGAACTGCCGACTACATCGCCGACAAGGATCTCATGGTGGCCGTCAACGCCGCCATCCGGCTAGAGCGACCGCTTCTTGTAAAGGGCGAGCCCGGCACCGGCAAGACCGAATTGGCCCGCCAGGTCGCAGCCGCCCTTGGACTCGACCTCATCGAATGGAACGTCAAATCGACGACGAAAGCCCAGCAGGGCCTCTACGAATACGACGCCGTCTCGCGGCTGCGCGACAGCCAGCTCGGCGACGTTAGAGTTCATGACGTCAGCAACTATATCCGCCAGGGCAAACTCTGGCAGGCCTTCACCGCGCCGCAAAAATGCGTGCTGCTGATCGACGAGATCGACAAGGCCGATATCGAATTCCCGAATGATCTCCTGCAGGAGCTCGATCGCATGGAATTCCATGTCTACGAAACCGCAGAGACCATCAAGGCGGCCATCCGCCCGATCGTGATCATCACGTCCAACAACGAGAAGGAGTTGCCGGACGCCTTTCTGCGCCGCTGCTTCTTCCACTATATCCGCTTTCCCGACATGGAGACGCTGACACGCATCGTCGAGGTGCATTATCCCGGCATCAAGCAGGCGCTCGTCCGCGCGGCGCTGACGCAATTCTTCGAGATCCGCGAGGTGCCCGGCCTCAAGAAGAAACCCTCGACCTCCGAAGCCCTCGACTGGATTCGCCTGCTGGTCGCCGACGACGTCGATCCCGAAACGCTGCGCGCCGATGCGAAGAACGCGCTGCCGAAGCTGCATGGCGCGCTGCTGAAGAACGAGCAGGACGTCCATCTCTTCGAACGCCTGGCCTTCATGGCGCGCGGGCAGGGGAAGTAATGCAGCCGGATGCGGTCAAGGTCCTGATCTATGCCGTTCGCGACGGGCATCTGCTCGTCTTCGACGAGCCGGATTTTCCGGCCATCGAGCTGCAGGTTCCGGGCGGCACGGTCGAGGTCGGCGAAGATCTGGCTCTGGCAGCAGCGCGCGAATTCGAGGAGGAAACGGGACTGATCGCAACAGCGCTGCGGCCGCTGGGCGTCAGTGACTACCGGTTTGAAAAGAACGGGCGCTGCCATCATCACAGACGGCACTATTTTCGCTGCGAAGTGCCTGAAGCCGCGCCGGCCGAATGGCATCATGTCGAGACAACGCCTTTTGGCGGCGGCGAGCCCATCTGCTTCCATTTTTCCTGGATACCGATTGCCGAGGCACGGAAACATCTGGGCTACGACATGGAAGCCCTACTCGACCGTCTGTAAGCTGCGGCCGACCTCGGAACGCGGCCGCAACAGCTGAACATTAGCCCATTGACCCGCCGGAATGACAGGTTTATGAAATTTCCCTCGTGGTGATTTGGCCGGCCGGCTTGCAGCCACGTTAAATAAGTCGCTAAAGGGCCGCGTGCGGACCGGTAGCGATTCATCGCGGCCGGTTTTTTTGTATTTGGCGAGTGAAGCAATGCCCATCAAGATTCCCGATACGCTCCCCGCGTTTGAAACCCTCCAGAGCGAGGGTGTGCGGGTGATGACCGAAACGGTGGCGTTCCGTCAGGATATCCGCCCCCTTCAGATCGGGCTTCTCAACCTCATGCCGAACAAGATCAAGACCGAGGTCCAGATGGCGCGCCTGGTCGGCGCATCGCCGCTGCAGGTGGAGTTTTCGCTGGTGCGCATCGGCGCCCACAAGGCCAAGAACACCTCGGAAGAACATCTCCTTTCCTTCTACGAGACCTGGGAAGAGGTGAAGCACCGCAAATTCGACGGCTTCATCATCACGGGCGCGCCGATCGAGCTGCTGGAATACGAGGACGTCACCTACTGGAAGGAAATGCAGGAGATCTTCGAATGGACGGCCACCAACGTCCATTCGACGCTGAACGTCTGCTGGGGCGCGATGGCGGCAATCTACCATTTCCACAACGTGCCGAAATATACGCTGACGGAAAAGGCCTTCGGCGTCTACCGCCACCAGAACCTGAAGCCCTCCTCGGTCTATCTCAACGGCTTCTCCGACGATTTCGCCATTCCGGTCTCGCGCTGGACGGAAGTGAGGCGCGCCGACATCGAAAAGGTGCCCGGCCTGCAGATCCTGATGGATTCGAGCGAGATGGGCGTCTGCCTCGTGCACGAACGGGCCTGCAACCGGCTCTACATGTTCAATCACGTGGAGTATGATTCCACCTCGCTGGCGGACGAATATTTCCGGGATGTGAATGCGGGCGTGCCGATCAAGATGCCGCACAACTACTTCCCGCATAACGACCCGGAAATCGCCCCGCAGAACCGGTGGCGCAGTCACGCGCATCTGTTCTTCGGCAACTGGATCAACGAGATCTACCAGACCACGCCGTATGATCTGGAGGAGATCGGCCAGGAAAGGACCTGAGGCTTGTTCATTCCCTTCTTCCTCAAACTGAAGGAAGCGAAAGTTCCGGTAACGCTCCGGGAATTCCTGTCGCTGCTTGAGGGAATGGAAGAGGGGATTGCCGACTATGACGTCGAGGCCTTCTATTATCTGGCGCGCACGACGCTCATCAAGGACGAGCGCTTCATCGACCGCTTCGATCAGATTTTTGCGGATTATTTCCGCGGCGTCGAAGCGATCGGCGGAGGCGCCGAAGGGGAAGCGGTCGAAGCGACCGCCATCCCGGAAGAATGGCTGCGCAAGCTCGCCGAGCGGCATCTCACCGAAGAGGAAAGACGGGAGATCGAGGCGCTCGGCGGCTTCGACAAGCTCATGGAAACGCTGCGCGAGCGGCTGGCCGAGCAGAAGGGCCGGCATCAGGGCGGCTCGAAATGGATCGGCACCGCCGGAACCTCGCCCTTCGGCGCCTATGGCTACAATCCGGAAGGCGTGCGCATCGGCCAGGAAACCTCGCGCCACCGCCGTGCGGTCAAGGTCTGGGATCGCCGCGACTTCCAGAATCTCGACGACGGCGTCGAGCTTGGCACCCGCAATATCAAGGTGGCGCTGAAACGCCTGCGCCGCTGGGTGCGCGAAGGCGCGGCCGAGGAGCTGGATCTCTCCGGCACCATCCGCTCCACCGCCGAGCATGGCTATCTCGACGTCCAGACGCGGCCGGAGCGCCGCAACGCCGTCAAGCTCCTGATGTTCTTCGACGTCGGCGGCTCGATGGACGATCACATCCGTGTCGTGGAGGAACTCTTCTCCGCCGCCCGGTCAGAATTTCGGCACATGGAATATTTCTACTTCCACAACTGCCTCTACGAAGGCGTGTGGAAGGACAATCGCCGCCGGCGCGTCGACATCACCGCCACGACGGATCTCATCCGCACCTTCGGCCCCGACTACCGCGTCGTCTTCGTCGGCGACGCCTCCATGAGCCCCTACGAGATCACCCAGGCCGGCGGTTCGGTGGAGCATTGGAACAAGGAAGCCGGCGAGACCTGGCTCGGCCGCATGACCGGCCATTTCCGCAAATGCATCTGGATCAATCCCGTGCCGGAAAACTACTGGGGCTATACGACCTCGATCTCCATCATCCGCCGGCTGATGACCGACCGCATGTATCCGCTGACCCTCGGCGGGCTGGAAAAGGCGACAAGAGAATTGTCGCGCTGAATTCAGTTCTTTTGGAGCGGCCGCGGCCATATTTGCGAACCGAAACGCCACCAAATCACCACAACCGTTTGTAGAAAAATAGACGCAGGAAAACTGGCTCCGATCGCTGGGGAAACTGGTGGAGATGTGCGTGCGCTATGTTGTTCGATTGCTTTTCTTCATCTCAACCATGTTGTTGGTCTCGCAGCCGGCGAGATCAGAGGAAGGAGATTTTTCCGGCCAGTGGGACCAGACCCATTCCGACATCGGCCCATGCGGAAAATGCCGCGTGGGAATAGTAAGGCATGGCAGATTTATGACGATCAGCGCGAACAACGGCTGGAGCGCAACGGCGGAGACCAGTCGAAATGGAAATGTGAACTACGCGGTAGGCGCAGGGCGATGGAGCGCTCAAACCGGCGTGTACGTCTCAAAGCCGTTCGATATCTTTCTTGCCGTTGATGGCAATAGGCTGATGATAATCATGGCTATCGGAAAAGCGGATGGATCAAAGCAACCGATCAAAGCGCTTTTCAGCAGGAAACCGATTAAATTTCTCAACGACAAGACCTAGCAGGCGGATGCATTTTTCCATGAATGCGGCAGAAGGAACGCCACGCCAACAATCAAGCGCGCCCCCAAACCAAGGCAAACCGTCCGCTTGTCTTACGCGTCGTACATTCATGGCGTAGCCTGCCGGTCCGAAGCTATTGGGGAAAGCTCAGTTGAACCTTGATCCCCCTTCGCCCGCCCCTAAATTTCGCCAGGGAATCGGTTGCGGAACGCGGCGAATGGGGGCAGGGTCTGAGCCTTGCATGATCGATATCAATGGATGAGCTGATATGACGGAAAGCACTTTGCAGCGGGAAGTTTTTGGGACGACGGCCGATGGAGAAACCGTCTATCGGGTCAAGATCGTGGGCGGCGGCCTGACGGCCCATATCATGTCCTGGGGCGCAGTCATCCAGGATCTCCGGCTTGATGGCCATGAGCCCGCTCTGCTCGTCGGCTTCGACAATTTCCCCGACTATCCCGCCCACTCCTCCTATTTCGGCGCCACGCCCGGCCGCTGCGCCAACCGCATCGGCGCCGGCCACTTCACGCTCGACGGCAAGCAATACCAGCTCGAACTCAACGAGAAGGGCGTCACCCATCTGCACGGCGGCAAGGACAATATCGCCAAGCGCAACTGGACGATCGTCGAGCACGCTACCGACCGTGTCGTCCTGAAGATCGTCGATCCCGATGGCCGGGCCGGCTATCCCGGCAATTGCACGATCCAGGCGACCTATTGGGTGCATGGCAACGGCGAGTTCTCGATCACCTACGAATCGACCACCGACCAGCCGACTCTCGCCAATGTCTGCCAGCACGCCTATTTCAACCTCGACGGCCGCGACGATGCGCTGGGCCACGACATCATGATCGCCGCCGACCACTATACGCCGACCGACGACAAGCAGGTGCCGACCGGCGAGGTCCGCGCCGTCGAGGGCACAGTTTTCGATTTCCGCGAGATGTCGCCGATGAAGCGCTTCGACGGGGCCGAGCAGGCGCTCTACGACTATAATTTCTGCCTGTCGACCGAGCGCACAGCCAAGCGCTCCGTCGTGCTCGCCCGCAGCGTCAATTCCGGCGTATCGCTTGAGGTCCGCACCACCGAGCCCGGCGTGCAGTTCTATACCGGCTTCAAGCTCAACGTTCCCGTTCCCGGCCACGACGGCCGCAAGATCGGCCCGTTTGCCGGCTTCTGCCTGGAGACGCAGGTCTGGCCCGATGCCATCAACCATGAAGGCTTCCCCAATGCCGTGCTCCGCCCGGGCGAGGTATTGCGGCAGGAAACGGATTACATCTTCACCAAGAACTGAGCGGGCCATGTGCCGCTCTCGTGAATTTCGGCCGGGCGTCCAAAGCGCCCGGCCGATTCTTTTTTGCGCCACGGCCAGATTCATCTTGTGAATTGGTTCTAAATAGGTTCTATATAGAAGTCATGGATAGAACCAGTTTGATCGCCGAATTGAACAATCGCGGTCTCAGCGACGGGACCGGAAGCGGGCCGCTGTACAAGCGCCTTGCGCAGGCGCTGACCGGTCTTGTCCAGGAAGGCCTGCTAAAACCGGGCACGGCATTGCCAGGCGAGCGCGATCTCGCTGGTGCATTGGAAATCGGCCGCGTTACCGTCAGGACCGCCTATCGTGACCTGCTGGCATCCGGCGTCATCGAATCCCGTCACGGCAGCGGCACCTTCGTTTCGCAGCATGTCGAGCGCATCGAACAGCCGCTCTGGCGTCTTTCCTCCTTCTCCGCCGACATGCGCTCGCGTGGCCGCGAGCCGGCGGCCCGCATCCTCCAACGCACCATCAGCGCACCGGCGCCGGAAGAATCCTTCCTTCTCGGCCTCGGCCTCGATGAACCTGTGCTGCGGCTCGACCGATTGCGCCTCGCCGACGGCCAGCCGCTTGCCATCGAGCGCGCCGTCGTTCCCATCAAGTTTCTCGGCGAAGGCGCCGTATCCGAAGGATCGCTCTACGATGCACTGGCCACCAACGGCTTTAAGCCCGTGCGCGCACAGCAGCGGCTGACCGCCGTGACGCTCGACCCCACCTCCGCATCGATCCTGACCGTCAAGGCCGGAGCGCCGGCGCTTCTGATCGAGCGCGTTTCCCGCCTGGCCGACCAGCGCGTGGTTGAATATACCCGCTCGCATTATCGCGGCGATGCCTATGATTTTGTTGCCGAATTGAGAATTGGAGATGACCTATGAGCGAGACCCAGTCCCTGATGCTGACGGAAGCAGGCCAATCGCCTGAAGTGGTTGCAACCCTGCTTGAAAAGGAAAAGCCCGCCTTCGCCGAGATCGCGAAGCTCTTCTCGACCGGTCGTCCGTCGCTGATCACGACGGCGGCGCGCGGCTCGTCCGACCATGCCGCCACCTTCTTCAAATATCTGCTGGAAATCTCCTGTGGCATCCCGGTCGCCTCCGTCGGCCCGTCGATCGCCTCGGTCTACGGCGCGCCGCTTCACCTGAAGGGCGGCATCCACTTCACCGTCTCCCAGTCCGGCGGCAGCCCTGATATCATCGCCATGCAGGCAGCCGCCAAGAAGGGCGGCGCCACCACGATCGCCGTCGTCAACGTCACCGACAGCCCGCTCGCCAAGGAGGCCGACATCGTGCTCGGCCTCAATGCCGGCAAGGAGCAGAGCGTCGCCGCCACCAAATCCTTCATTGCTTCCGTTGCCGCTCTTGCCGGCGTCACCGCAGCGGTCTCGCAGGACAAGGCCCTGATCGACGGCCTTGCCAAGCTTCCGGAAGCGCTGGCCGCAACCTCGGGCATCGATGGCAAGGCCGCTGAAGATGTGCTCTTCGAGGCCTCGTCGCTCTATACCAGCGGCCGCGGCCCCGCTTTCGCCATTGCGCTGGAAGCAGCGCTGAAGGCCAAGGAAACAGCCGGCCTGCACGCCGAAGCCTTCTCGCTGGCCGAACTCATGCACGGCCCGATGCGCCTTGTGCAGCCCGGCTTCCCGATCGTCGCCTTCTCGCCCGACGACGCCGCCTTCGCCAACAATGCGCAGGCGCTTGAACGCTTGCAGAAGCTCGGGGCGACCGCCGTCTCCTTCTCGACCGCGCCGCTCGCCGGCATCAACCTGCGCATGCCGACGACGGGTAACGGCCTGCTCGATCCGCTGGTGTCGCTGCTGTGCTACTATCGCCTCATCGAGGCAGTAACGCGCCGCAAGGGCTTCGACCCGGACAAGCCGGCTAATCTTCTCAAGGTAACGGAGACCATGTGATGGACTACAAGGTCTTTAAAGGCGCGCGCATCTTCGATGGCGACCGCTTTCACGAGGACAGCGCGCTGGTCATCGGCAACGGCCGCATCCACGCGATCACCGACATCAACGATGTGCCCGACAATGCCGAAACGATCGAGTTGAAGGGTGGCGTCCTCGCCCCCGGCTTCATCGATGCGCAAGTCAACGGCGGCGGCGGCCGCATGCTGAATGACGAGCCTTCGGCAGAATCCATGTACATGATCGCCGAGGGGCATCGCCCCTACGGCACGACATCGCTGCTGCCGACGCTGATTACCGATGTCGCGGCCGCGACCACTGCGGCGATCGAGGGTGCCATCGAGGCCGTGAAGGCCAATCGCGGCGTCGCCGGCCTGCATCTGGAAGGCCCGCATCTGGCTCCCGCCCGCAAGGGCGCCCATCTTGCCGAGCTGATGCGTCCGGTCGAAGACAGCGATGTCAGAACCTTCATCCGCGCCCGCGAGGCGATCGGCACGCTGCTGGTGACGATCGCGGCCGAACAGGTCACCGAGCGACAGGTGCAGGCGCTGGCCGAAGGCGGCGTCATCGTCAGCATCGGTCACAGCGATTGTACCGCGGAAGCCGCCGATGCCCGTTTCGACGCCGGCGCGCGTGGCGTCACCCACCTGTTCAACGCCATGAGCCAGATGGGCCATCGCGCACCCGGCCTCGTCGGTGCTGCGATTGATCACCCTGCTCCTTGGTGCGGTATCATCGCCGATGGGCACCACGTCGAGCCGGCGGCGCTCAGGGTCGCGCTGCGCGCCAAGCGCGGTGAAGGTCGCCTGTTCTTCGTGACGGACGCCATGTCGCTCGTCGGCACCGACCTTCCGAGCTTCACGCTGAACGGCCGCACGGTCTATCGCACCAAGGGCGGCTACTGCTCCAAGCTGACGCTGGATGACGGCACGCTGGCGGGCTCCGATGTCGATATGGCCTCCACCATCCGCTATGGCGTCAACATCCTCGAGCTACCGCTTGCCGAAGCTCTGCGCATGGCGACCTCCTATCCTGCCCGTTTCCTGCGGCTGACCGATCGCGGCCATCTGACGCCGGGAATGCGCGCCGATCTCGTTCACATCAACGACGGCATCGAAGTCACCGAAACATGGATCTCCGGCCAGCCATCGGCCTAGAGCCGGATCATTTTAGGTCTGTTCGACCTAAAATCTGAATCCGCTCTAGAATCAGAGAAGTAGAGCATGATGCCGAAAAGCGCTCGGCGGTCTTCCGTTCGAAATGCGTAAGGGCAAGACAATCGAGCAATTCCAGGAAAGCCGCATAGCGGCTTTCCGCCCGGAATTGCGTAGAAGCAAACAGACAGAGCCTTTTCGCGATTCGAAGGAAAGCGGAAAGGCTCTGGAGCGATTTCGCGCCGCGAGGAAAAGCGAAATGCTCCGATACATTCGAAGAGGAAGCGCGGCATGACCGCAGTCACGGACAGCTATTTCACCGCGCTCATCGGCCGGCTGGAAACCCTGCGCGAGGCGCTGGCCGAGCCCATGTCCCAGGCGTCGGCCGCCATCTGTGCCGCCGCGCGCGCCGATCGCCGCGTCTATGTCTTCGGCACCGGCCATTCGCATATGCTGGCCGAAGAGGTGCATTATCGCGCCGGCGGCCTCGCCTTCACCATTCCGGTGCTGGTGGGTTCCGCCATGCTGCATGAAGGCGCCGTCATCAGTTCGGTCTACGAGCGCACCGAAGGCCTCATCCGCCCCGTGTTCGAACGCTACGGCATGCAGCCGGGCGATGTGCTGATCATCGCCTCCAATTCCGGAGTCAATGCCGCGCCGATCGAGGCTGCCGACTACGGCCGCGAAATCGGCGCGACCGTCATCGCCATCACGTCGCTCGCCTATTCCGCCGCCATTGCCAACGGCAGGCGGCGGCTCGCCGATATCGCCGATATCGTGCTGGACAACGGCCTGCCGCCGGGCGACGCCATGATCGACCTGCCGGGTACGGAGCTCAAGGTCGGACCGGCCTCGACGGCCGTCGGCACGACGGTCCTGAACGCCATCTTCGCCGATGTCGCCGCCGAACTCTGCAAGGACGGCAATCCGCCCGTCTACCTCAGCGCCAATATGCCGGGCGCCAAGGAAATCAATCAGCAATTGGTTAGAAAATACCGGCCGCGCAACCCGCACCTCTGAAACGATTGTCGGGTAAGCTCACGGCAGCCTTTCGCTCGGAGCCGCGCAACGGCAAGCGAAGAGTGCGACCGAACGATTCCCGTGAGACGCTCGGTCGCTCCGTCGGATATCATTGCGCCGCGGCGTCCGTTGCCGATGGCTCCTCCGCGGCTGCCTCCTCCTGCTTGCGCCGCCGGCGCAGGACGACATAGAACACCGGCGTCAGGAACAGCCCGAACAGCGTCACCCCGAGCATGCCTGAGAATACGGCCGTGCCGAGCGACTGGCGCATTTCCGCGCCCGGGCCGGTGGCGATCATCAGCGGCACGACACCGAAGATGAAGGCAAACGCCGTCATCAGGATCGGGCGCAGGCGCAAGTGGCTGGCCTCGATCGCCGCCTCGACGGCGCTCTTCCCCTCAGCCTGCGCCTGTCGCGCAAACTCGACGATCAGGATCGCGTTCTTGGCCGCAAGGCCGATCAGCACGATCAACCCGATCTGCGTGAGGATATTGTTGTCCATGCCTCTCAGATGCACCCCGATCAGCGCCGCTAGAACCGCGAGCGGCACGATGAGGATGATGGCGAGCGGCAGGACCCAGCTTTCATATTGGGCCGCAAGCGCCAGGAAGACGAAGATGACCGACAGGGCGAAAATATAGATCGCCGTATTGCCGGTATGCTTCTCCTGATAGGCAAGCTCCGTCCATTCGAAGGTCGTACCCGACGGCAGCAGGTTCTTCGCTATGCCTTCCATGGTGTCGAGAGCCGAACCCGTGGAGACGCCCGGTCCCGGATTGCCCTGCACGGGAACCGAAACATACATGTTGTAGCGCTGCACCAGCGCCGGCCCGGTCGTATCCCTGATATCGACCAGCGTGCCGAGCGGCACCAGCGCCCCAGTCGCTGAACGCACCTTCAGCGCCAGAATATCCTCCCGCTCCATGCGATATTGCTGATCGGCCTGTGCCCGTACCTGATAGACCCGGCCGAACGCGTTGAAGTCGTTGACGTAGGACGTGCCCAAATTGATCGAGAGGGTTTCGAAGATATTCGGGATCGGCACGTTGAGCGCCCGCGCCTTGTCGCGGTCGATCGCCAGGAAATATTGCGGGCTATTGGCGGAGAAGGTGGTGAAGACGCCGCTGACGCCCTTATTTTGCGCGGCGACACCCATCATCTGATAGGCGAGCGGCAGGATGCGGCGCATGTCCGGATTTTCCCGGTCCATGATCTGCATCTTGAAGCCGCCCGAATTGCCGACGCCGCGGATCGAGGGCGGCGGGATGGCGATGATGAAGGCTTCCTGAATGCCCTGGAGGCCGCCATAGAGCGCACCGATGATCTTGGTCGCCGAATCTCCGGTCTTCAACCGCTCCTCGAAAGGCTTGAACGGCGTGAAGATGACGCCGGAATTCGAGGCGTTGGTGAAGGTCGCGCCATTGAAGCCGGCGAAGGCGACGGCATTCTCGATGCCCGGCGTCTTGTTGATGATGGCTGTCGCCTTCTGGATGACGGCATTGGTGCGGGCGAGCGAAGCGCCGTCCGGCAGTTGCACGACGACGATGGCGTAGCCCTGGTCCATTGTCGGAACGAAGCCTTGCGGCACGATCCTGCCCATATACAGGGTAGCGGCCAGAAGCCCGACAAAGACGAGCAGCGCGCAGGCCAAGGCTGCCCAGGTCGTGACGAGGTGGCGCACGATCCATGAGTAGCCCTCACTCATCTTCTCGAAGCCGCGATTGAACCCATCTCCCAGCGCCCTGCCGAAGCGCGAGAAGATGTTGTTCGATTTCTTGTGATCGTGAGGACGCAGGACGATCGCGGCGATCGCCGGCGACAACGTCAGCGAATTCAGACAGGAGATCGCCGTCGCGACCGAAATCGTCACGGCGAACTGTCGATAGAACTGCCCGGTAATGCCCGGGATGAAAGCCGTCGGGAGGAAGACCGCGATCAGCACCAGCGAAATCGCCAGAACGGCTGTGCCGACCTCGTTCATCGTCACGTGCGACGCCTCCTTGGGCGTCATGCCGAGCGCGAGGTTTCGCTCGACATTCTCCACCACCACGATCGCGTCGTCGACGACGATGCCGATCGCCAGCACCAGGCCGAACAGCGTCAGCATGTTCAACGAAAAGCCGAAGGCGAGCAGGAAGGCGAAGGTGCCGATCAGCGAAACGGGGATGGCAATGATCGGGATGATCGCCGTCCGCCACGATTGCAGGAAAACGAGCACGACGATGGCAACGAGAACGGCCGCCTCGAAGATCGTCTTGTAGACCTCGTGGATCGATTCGGCGATAAAGTCCGTCGGGTTATAGATGATGCGATATTCGAGCCCCTGCGGGAAATCCTGCGACAGGTTCTGCATGGTCTTCTGAATATCGGCGGCGGCATCGAGCGCATTGGTGCCGGGGCGAGCGAAGATGCCGAGTGCGACGGCCGGATTGCCGTTCAAGTAGCTGTTGGTGACATAATCCTGCGCGCCGAGTTCGATGCGGGCGACGTCCTGCAGCTGCACGAGCCGGCCGCTATCCGTCGCCTTGACGATGACATAACGGAATTGCCGCGCATCGGAAAAGCGCCCTTGCGTCGTCACCGTATACTGAAAGGCGTTGGTGCCCGAAACCGGCGGTCCGCCGATCGAACCGCCCGAAACCTGCACGTTCTGATCCCGCAACGCCTGGACGATGTCGCCAGCGGTCATGCCATAGGCGGCGAGCTTTTCCGGATCGAGCCAGATACGCAGCGAATATTGCCGCTCACCGAAGAGCTGCACATCGCCGACGCCGTCGAGACGGACGAGCAGGTCGCGGATACGCGTGCGGGCATAGTTGGAGATATAGAGCTGGTCGTAGCGATTGTTCGGCGATAGGAGATGCACGACCATCATCAGGTCGGGCGAGCTTTTGACCGTGGTGATGCCGATGCGGCGGACATCGTCAGGCAGGCGCGGCTCGGCGATGGCGACGCGGTTCTGCACCAGCACCTGCGCCTTGTCGAGATCGGTGCCGAGCTTGAATGTGATCGTCAGCGACATCGAGCCATCGGCGCTGGAGTAGGAAGACATATAGAGCATGTCCTCGACGCCGTTGACTTCCTGCTCGATCGGCGTCGCCACCGTATCGGCGATGGTCTGCGAATCCGCGCCCGGATAGGAGGTGCGCACCACGATTGTCGGCGGCGCCACCTCGGGATATTGCGCAACCGGAAGCTGGAAATAGGCGATGCCGCCGACGATCAGCAGCACGATGGAGAGAACCGACGCGAAAATCGGCCGATCGACGAAAAAATGGGAGAATCTCATTGATCCGTCCCCTGTGCATCCGCCTGAGCAGGCGGCTCGTCGTTGGTCGCCTGCTGCGGCAGTTCGATCAGCTGCGGCGAAACCTTGACGCCAGGCCGCACGCGCATCAGGCCGTTGACGATGATGGTCTCGTCACCGGTCATGCCGTCGCGAATGACGCGATAGCCATAGAGCTTCGGTCCGAGACGGACGGACTTCGGCGTAATATTACCGGCGGTATCGACGGTGTAGACGACACGCTGGTTCTGGTCCGAACCGATGGCTTCGTCCGGAACGAGGATCGCCTTGTAGCTGTTGGAACCCTGCACCTGGATGCGCCCGAAGAGACCGGGCTGGAGGACAAGATCGGGGTTCGGGAACCTGGCGCGGACCCGGATCGTGCCCGTTTGGTTGTCGACGCGGTTCTCGGCGAAATCCAGCTTGCCCTTGAACGGCTTCTGGCGTTGATCCGCGATCGTCACGGTCACATCAAGCCCGCCGCCGCCTTGCTGCAGCGCGCTGCCGTTCTTGCGGGCCTCGTCGGCATAGGAGAGCAGCCGGCGCTCGTCGACATCGAAATAGAAATCGATGGGATCGAGCGACACGATGGTCGTCAGCACCGTCTGGTCCGCCTGCACGAGATTGCCGACCGAGATCAACCGCCGGTCGATGCGACCGCTGAGCGGCGCGGTGATCCGGGTGAAATCCATATCGAGATTGGCGCGGTCGACCGTCGCCTGCGCGCCGCGCACATTCGCCTGCGCGGAGAGAAGGTCGCGACGGCGATCATCCAGTGTCGAAGCCGACTGGCTGCCTGTGGTCGAGAGGGATTCCGCCCGCTTGTACTGTGCATCGGCAAGCGTGAGCGATGATTTCGCCACCTCCAGCGAGGCAGTCGACTCGTTCAGCGTCGTTATGAAAGGCCGCTGGTCGATGACGAAAAGCAGGTCTCCCTGCTTGACCATGGTGCCATCCTTGAAATGCACCTCCTGCAGATAGCCGCCGACGCGCGAACGCACGGAAACCTCATCGACCGCCTGGAAACGCCCGATGAACTCATCGCTGTCGATGACATCGCGAACGACGGGCTTGGCAACGGTCACCGGCGGCGCAGACGGCGCCCCCTGTGCCAGGGCTTCGGCACCCATGAAAACGGTAAGAACACAGCTGAAAAAAATGGCACGCGGCAGCATAGGCATGAAGCCCCCCTCGAAAAACCGCATGCGGCATCACGCGCCGTCATCACGGTAAGCGCTCACGAAATTTGCCTGCAACTTTCCACGAAGAACCTGTCGCCATCAGGCGTAATCAAATCAGGTTGCTTCGGACTTCCCCAACATGCGCCACGGGCCTCATCGACCCGGGTATCATCCAGCCTACGGGCTGGCACCACGCGCTAATGTATAAACGGTTTATCGAATTCGACAACAGGGAATGAAGCGGCAGCGGGAACGCAACCACTTGTTTTCATTGCAGAGAAAGACGCCCATAGGATGAGTGGGCCGAGGGCCTCAGCCCCCCAGCTCTTCGCGCAGCATTTCGAGCTCGAGCCATTCCTCTTCCATGCGCATCAGGCTCTCCCGTAGCTTTTCCGTCTCCGCCGCAAGGCGGTTGAAGGTTGCGGCATCCTTGGAAAAGAGGTTCGGATCGGCCATCTTCTGCTCGCGGGTAGCGATTTCGGCCTCAGCCTTTGCCATTTCCTTCGGCAGGTTTTCGAGCGCGAATTTCTGCTTGTAGGAAAGCTTGCCCTTGCTCTTCGAAGCATCGGACGCCAGTGCTTCTGCTGCCCTGGGCTTTTCAGCCGCCTTTTCTGCCCGCTTGCGCTCTTCCATCGCGCCCTTGCGCTGGGCAAGCATGTCAGAATAGCCGCCGGCATATTCGATCCAGCGACCATCCGGATCTTCCGGATTGGCGGGAGCGATCGTCGAGGTCACGGTGCGATCGAGAAAATCGCGGTCGTGGCTGACCAGGATGACCGTGCCGGAGAAGCCGGAAACGATTTCCTGCAGCAGGTCGAGCGTCTCGATGTCGAGATCGTTCGTCGGCTCGTCGAGGATCAGAAGATTGGTCGGCCGCGACAGGATACGTGCCAGCATCAGCCGCGCGCGCTCGCCGCCGGAAAGGTTCTTGATCGGCGTGCGCGCCTGCTCAGGCTGGAACAGGAACTCCTTCATGTAGCCGGTCACATGCCGCTGTTCGCCATTGACGAGCAGGTTTTCGCCGCGGCCGTCGGTCAGATAGTTGGCGAGCGTATCTTCCGGATTGAGCTCCTCGCGTTTCTGGTCGAGGGTGGCGATTTCCAGATTGGTGCCGAGCTTTACCGTGCCGCTGTCTGGCTCGAGCTGGCCGGTCAGCATCTTCAGAAGCGTCGTCTTGCCGGCACCGTTCGGGCCGACGAGGCCGATGCAATCGCCGCGATGCACCCGCATAGAAAACGGCGCAACGATGGTGCGGTCATTGTAGGTCTTGGTGATCTTGTCGGCCTCGATCACCAGCTTGCCGCTTTCCTGCGCATCGGAGGCAGCCGCTTGCACAGTGCCCAAAGCACCCTTGTGGCCACGGTAACGCGAACGCATGTCCTGCAGCTCCCCGAGGCGGCGCATGTTGCGCTTGCGCCGCGCCGTCACGCCGTAGCGCAGCCAATGCTCTTCGCGTTCGATCTGCTTGCCGAGCTTGTGCTGCTCCAGCTCCTCGGCCTCCAGCACCTGGTCACGCCAGGCTTCGAAATGGGCAAATCCCCTGTCCAGCCGGCGCGAGGTGCCGCGATCGAGCCAGACGGTGGCGGTCGAAACCTTCTCCAGGAAACGCCGGTCGTGCGAAATCAGCACGAGCGCGCTGCGGCTCTTCTGCAGCTCGCCTTCCAGCCATTCGATAGTCGGTAGGTCGAGATGGTTCGTCGGCTCGTCGAGCAGCAGGATATCCGGCTCAGGCGCCATGACGCGCGCCAGAGCGGCGCGGCGTGCCTCACCGCCGGAGAGGTTTTTTGGGTCTTCCTCCCCGGTCAGGCCGAGATGAGACAGGAGATAGGTGACGCGATAGGGATCGTCACCGGGTCCGAGGCCGGATTCAGCATAAGCTGCCACCGTCTTGTAATCGGCGAAATCCGGCGCCTGCTCGAGATAGCGCACGGTCGATGACGGATGGCGGAATACCTCGCCCGACTGCGCCTCGACAAGACCGGCGGCGATCTTCAGGAGCGTCGACTTGCCGGAACCATTGCGGCCGACAAGGCAGATCTTGTCGCCCGGCTCCACCTGCAGGCCGGCACCGGCGAGCAATGGCGCGCCGCCAAAGCTCAGGAAGATGTCGTCAAGTTTCAGAATGCGAGGGGCCAAGATCAGACTCCGGAAAGGTCATAAGGGCGGGCAAGAACGATCGCCCTGCCGCTGCCGAGCGAAAAGCGCACGTCGCCTTCCGCTACGTTGGAAATGGTGCGCGATGCGCCGAAGGGCAAATGGAAATCGCGCAAGGGATAACGAGCATTCTCAATGAACAGGCCCGTCAGATCGCTGAACCCGAGGACGGAGAACAGTGAGCCCGCCGGCAGCGCCAGCGTGACATCGCCGGGTAGAAGCGGCACCGCTTCCTCGTCGCCTGAAGTCAGCAGCACATCGAGGCCCCTTTCGGCCAAATGCACGCCGTAGAGCAGATGCTGGATTGCATGATCGGACCGCTCGCCGCCCATGGCGCCGGCGAGTATCAACCTGACCGCGCCGCGATCGATCGCTTCCGAAACGGCAATCTCGCCGTCGGTGGCAGCCTTCGCAGCCGGATAGGGCTGCTTGGGCACATCGGGAAACGCAGCCTGCAAATCGGCTGGCGTGGAATCGAAATCGCCGACCCAAAGCTCAGGCTCCACCCCGAGCGCGACCGCATGGCGCATGCCGCCATCGGCCGCGATGAAGCGGCTGCCGGAAATGGCGGTGCGCAACCGCTTCGTCAGGCGAAGCTCGCCGCCGAGCAGGATGGTGAACGTGGTGGACTGGCTCATGAGGCAAGCCCATAGCGCAAAGTCATATCCCTAGGGAAGAGCGCCATGCGCAAGAACGGCCCTGCGGACCGCTCAGTCGTCCGTTTCCTTCAGCCGCGCCTGGAAAACCTGCTCGTAGCCGGTGACATAGCGGTCGAACAGCACGGAGAAGTCCGCAATCTCCTCCTGCGTCCAGTCGGCAAAGATGCTGCCGATGACCGCATATTTCTGCGCCTGGATCTCGGAGAGCAATCGCTGGCCAAGCGCGGTCAGCACGACGACGATGCGGCGGGCATCCGCCTGCGAAGCCTTGCGGCGCAGAACGCCGCGAGCCACCATGTCGGCAACGATGCGGCTTGCCCGCGACGGATCGATGCGCAGCATCTCGGCGATCGTTCCAACGGTGACTTCGCTCGCCGCCTCCGCCCGCCTGACCACATCGAGCACGTCGAGATGCGAAAGCTCGAGCCCCGGCGCGACGCTCTGGATGGCAAGCCTGCCGATCATGCGGCGGCCCGTCAGCAGGCGCATGCGCGCCATTGCCTGGCCGATGCGCAGCAGATTCTCGTCTTCAATCGGAGGCGAAGCTTCAACTTCACGTGTATTCGTCGCTGATGTCATCATTCCACCATATCAGAGGCAGAAAACAAAGAAAACATGCAAACAGCATTCACCTGTCGTTGACAATTATATGCTAATGGCACATATATCTCAAGTATGAAAACCGGGGCGCCCCGCGCATTCGATCGATCGCGCAGCGCTTCGGCCAAGCTCGGATTTCTAGCTCCATGGACATGCAGACAACGTTACCGCCGCTTGTGGCGGATCATAAGCGGCGGCTTATACTTTTCCTGTTTCTGATGACGGCCATGTTCATGGCAACCCTCGACAACCAGATCGTATCGACTGCACTTCCGACGATCGTCGGCGAATTCGGCCATCTGGAACGTTTCGGCTGGATCGGATCGGCCTATCTTCTTTCCCTCTCCGCCGTCATGCCCGTCTACGGCAAGCTCGGCGATCTCTTTGGCCGCAAATATGTGATGATGACGGCGATCGCGATCTTCACGATCGGCTCCGCCGTGTGCGGCCTTGCCGTGTCGATGAACACGCTGATTGCCGCCCGCGTGCTCCAGGGCCTCGGCGGTGGCGGCATCATGGTCTCGATCTTCGCCGTCAACGCCGACCTTTTCGAGCCGCGCGAGCGCGCGCGCTACCAGAGCTATTCGAGCCTCGTGCTGATGGCGTCGGGCGCCATCGGCCCGGTTCTCGGCGGCACGATGAGCGATCTTTTCGGCTGGCGCTCGATCTTCCTCGTCAACGTGCCGATCGGCTTTGTCGTGCTCGCCGGCCTCGCCTTCATGCTTCCCTATCGCAAGCCGGCCCGGCGGCCGAAGATCGATTATGCCGGAGCCATAGTCCTTGCGCTGACGACGACGAGCATCGTGCTTGCCGCCGACGGCAGCGAATTGTTCGGCTCGCTGTTGTCACCACAATGCCTTGGGATCATCGCCTTTGGCGTCGTCTGCGCCATCGCCTGGGTCTTTATCGAGCGCCGCGCCCCCGAACCCATCGTGCCAATGACGCTGTTCCGCAATCCGACTTTCGGCCTGCTGCTGATCATCTCGATCACCAGTGGCGCCGTCGCCATCGGCATGGTCAACTACTTCGCGCTGTTCTTGCAGACGACAACGGGTCTTTCGCCCTCGATGACCGGGCTGCTGTTCATTCTGTTGACCGGCGGCCTCGTCTGCGGCTCGCTCTCCGCCGGCCGGTTGATTGCCGCCAGAGGACGCTACAAGCCCTTCGCCATCGCCAGCGCCGCCTGCAGCACCATCGCCTTTGCATCGCTCGCCTTCGTCCATGCCGGCACGCCCATCGCTGTCATCGGCGTTCTCATGCTGCTGCATGGTATTGGCATCGGTCTTGCGCAGCAGGTGCCCGTCATCGGCGTGCAGAATGCGGCCGCAGCCCGTGACGTCGGAGCCGCGACAGGTGCCGTCACGCTGTCACGCATGGGCGGCGCTTCTATCGCCATCTCCATCTATGGCGCCATCATCGCCGCCAAGCTCGGCAATATCGGCCTCTCTATTCCCGGTGTCGCGGATATAGAGCAGCTGACGCCGAAAATGATGGCGACCTTGCCGGAAGCAACCCGCGAAGCCGTCGCCAACGCCTATGCGAGCGCCTTCAGCCCGCTGTTCATGACGGCCGCCAGCTTCTGTCTGCTTGGCCTTCTGGCTGCGCTGACGCTGAAGAACGTGCAGTTGCCGAGTGCCGCGAAGAAACTGGACAGCGTCGCCGCTGCCCACGCCGCCGAGTAACGTCCTCCATCCTGCAATCGACAAGGGAATCATTTCCCTTGTCATCCCTCCGTCACAAGGCTAAATCTGCCGTCGCTCTAACGGGGTGCCTTATGTCCTATCGGATATCTGGCTGAGAGGCTTTCACCGGCCAACCCGCGGAACCTGATCCGGCTAACACCGGCGGAGGGATTAGACGCGTGACGAAATCATAGCGCCCTTTTCCCCTTCAAGACGAAACCAAAGAGGAGGCGCTGCCATGCCCGACCGTTCGCTATTGTCATTCTTCGCCGGCCTGGCTCTTGCCGCCGGAACGAGCTTTCTCGCCGCACAGCCTGCCGCGGCGGCCGACAAGACACTCACCATCTACACCTATGAAAGCTTCACCGCCGATTGGGGTCCGGGCGCCAAGGTCAAGGCCGCCTTCGAAAAGACCTGCGGCTGCACGGTCAATTACGTCGCCGTCACCGATGGCGTGGCGCTTCTCTCCCGCCTGAAGCTCGAAGGTGCCGGCACCAAGGCCGACGTCGTTCTTGGCCTCGACACCAATCTCGTCGACGAAGCCAAGGATACCGGCCTGTTCGATGTGAGCGGCGTCGACACATCGGCCCTCAAGGTTCCCGGCGATTTCAAGGACGATGTCTTCGTGCCTTACGACTACGGCCATTTCGCCGTGATCTACGACAGCCAGACGATCAAGAACCCGCCGAAGAGCATGAAGGATCTCGTCGAGGGCGACCCCTCGCAAAAGATCGTCATCGAGGACCCACGCACCTCGACACCGGGCCTCGGCCTGCTGCTCTGGGTCAAGTCGATCTATGGCGACAAGGCGGCCGACGCCTGGACAAAGCTCAAGGGCCGCATCCTGACGGTAACACCCGGCTGGTCGGAAGCCTATGACCTCTTCACCAAGGGCGAAGCGCCGATGGTGCTTTCCTACACGACCTCACCGGCCTATCACATGATCGAGGACAAGACCGATCGCTATCAGGCGGCCGCCTTCTCGGAAGGGCACTATATCCAGATCGAGGTCGCCGGCCTCACCAAATCCTCCCCGAACAAGGAGCTTGCCCGCGACTTCCTGAAGTTCATGATCTCCCCCGGCTTCCAGGACATCATCCCGACAAGCAACTGGATGATGCCGGTCTCGGCCACGTCGGAGCCGCTGCCGGATGCCTTCAGCAAGCTCGTGGTGCCGTCGAAGACCTTCCTGATGAGCCCCGCCGACGTCGACAAGAACCGCAAGGCCTGGATCGACGAATGGCTGACCGCCACCAGCGGCAATTGACATCCTGACCATGCTCACGATGCCCGAAAGACGACGCGCCATTTCCGGCGGAGCGCTCAGCCTCGCCGGCATCATGCTCTTCGTCGGGATCGCCGTCGTGATCCTGCTTGCCGCCGGTATCGAATCCGGCGGCGACAACCCGCTGACGGACCCGTACCTGCTGCGCGTCCTGCGCTTCACGCTGCTGCAGGCGGTGCTCTCGACGCTGCTCTCCGTCATGCTCGCCATACCGGTTGCCCGCGCTCTCGCGCGCCAGCCGCGCTTTCCCGGCCGGCTATGGCTGATCCGGCTGATGGCCGTCCCGATGGGCCTGCCCGTGCTGATCGGCGCTCTTGGCCTGCTCGGCATATGGGGCCGGCAAGGGCTGCTCAATCAGGCACTTGCCGCCCTCGGCCTGTCGCAGCCCGTCAGCATCTACGGGCTAGCCGGCATCCTTCTGGCACACGTCTTCTTCAACATGCCGCTCGCCTGCCGACTGATGCTGGCCGGGCTGGAGCGCGTGCCGGCGGAATATTGGCTCGTTGCCGGCGGCCTTGGTATGCGCCCGATATCGGTGTTCCGCTTCATCGAATGGCCTATCCTGCGCGGCCTCATCCCCGGCATTGCCGGCCTGATCTTCATGCTCTGCGCTACCAGTTTCACGCTGGTGCTGATCCTCGGCGGCGGCCCGGCTGCGACGACGCTGGAGGTGGCGATCTATCAGGCGCTCCGCTTCGATTTCGATCCTGGCCGTGCCGTGATGCTGTCGCTCCTGCAGATCGTCGTCACCCTCCTTGTCCTCGGCGCCATGACGCTGTTTCGCGCGCCCGACGATCACGGGCTGACCAGCGGCCGCGCCCTGCGGCGCATCGATGGGCAAAGGACGGCCGCGCGATGGACCGACGCCGCTTTGCTGTCGCTGGCCGCCCTCTTTCTCGGCCTGCCGCTCGCTTCGGTCGTCGTAACCGGCCTTGAGTCAGATCTTCCGAAACTCGCCGTCCAGCCGATCTTCCTGCAAGCGGCCGTTACGAGCCTGGCAATCGCATTCGCCGCAGGGCTTCTGGCCGTGCTGATATCCTTTACGATCATTCGTGCCCGAGCGGTGATATCGGCGGATCGCCGCAAAGCCCTCGGTTTGCGCGCGCTGACGATCGCATTGGGCGGAAGTTCCTCGCTCATCCTGCTGGTGCCGCCGATCGTCCTGGCGACCGGCTGGTTTCTGGCGCTCCGGCCATTGGGCGATCCCAGCCACTTTGCCGCCATCCTGATCGTCGTCATCAATGCGCTGATGGCGCTGCCCTTCGTCATTCGCGTCATCGAACCGGCCTATTCGGTCCATGTCAGCCGCACGGAGCGGCTGGCGGCAAGCCTCGGGCTTCACGGCGTCTCCCGTCTTCGCCTGATCGACTGGCCGGGCCTGCGCAAACCGCTCTTCACCGCACTCTCCTTTGCCATGGCTCTGTCGCTCGGCGATCTCGGCGCCGTGGCGCTCTTCGGTTCCGACAGTCTGATGACCCTGCCCTGGCTGATCTACAGCAAGCTCGGCAGCTACCGCACGAACGACGCCGACGGATATGCGTTGATCCTCGGCCTGCTGTGCCTTCTCCTGACCATTGCCGGCACGGCCGGCCAGGGCGCGCGCGATCACGAAAGCAGACGAAATGACTGACGGCGACTACATGATGAAACAGGGCATCGCCATGGCCGGTGTCGAGCTGCGCCTCGGCAGGCATGACTTCCGCTTCGACTGCACCTTGCCGCAGGGCAGGATCATCGCCGTCGCCGGGCCGTCGGGATCTGGCAAATCGACCTTCCTCAATTTGCTAGCCGGCTTCGAACAGCCCGATCGCGGCCGCGTGCTGCTGGCCGGACAGGATGTCACCGGCCTGCACCCCGCCGAACGGCCGGTATCCCTCGTCTTCCAGGACAACAACCTTTTTGCCCATCTCGATCTCTTCACCAATGTCGGCCTTGGCATCAGCCCGTCCTTGAAGCTCGCGACGCAGGACCGGCAGCGGATCTCCGAGGCCTTGGCCCGCGTCGGCCTGCCCGGTTTCGAGAAACGCAAGCCGGGAACGCTCTCCGGCGGCGAGCGGCAGCGCGCCGCCTTCGCCCGGGCGCTGGTGCGCGACAAGCCGATCCTGCTTCTGGACGAGCCCTTTGCCGCGCTCGATCCTGGCCTGCGCTCCGGCATGGCCGAACTCTTGAAGACGCTGCATCGCGAAACCCGCAATACGGTGCTCATCGTCTCGCACGATCCGGCCGAGGTGCGGCGCCTTGCCGACCATGCCGTTTTCATCGATGACGGCACGATCAAGCTCGCCGCTCCCATAGGAACCTTCCTGGAGACGGGCGGCATTCCGGCATTGACCACATTTTTGCAACATTGATTGCGCCACAGCACCTTGTCGCCGGCTTTGCCTTAATTTCGTCTAGCCGAGCAGCTGAAAGTCCTGGCAAATGCTTGCTAAAATACAACGCTGCCACATTTAAACGGAGTCTCGCTATGCAACCGGTCCCAAAATCGGCTACAGCAAGGATTGGAGACCGTCCGGGTAAATGCGGATCGAAGGGGTTGGAAGCAACCGCTATCGGCACGCGACGATGATCGCCCCGGTAACGATCAACCGGATTGGGCGCCGAGCCGGCATGGCAGCGAAATGAGTAGGATACAGGTCCTGAAGCAGAGCAAGCGAGCAGAACGAAGGATCGGTGCGACCGTCGCAGTTCACTTGCGCCGCCTGGTCCCCCTTCTAGTCGCCGCGGTGATATTGGACAGCTGTCAAACGGTGATGGACCAATCCTATCAGCCGAGCGTCTCTCCATCAGCCAATCCGCAAATTGTCTCCGAGGTTCAGAAGAACGATCCGCGCGCACAGATGGGCGCACGCGAGCATCCGCGCATCCTTGCAAGCTACGGCGGCGAATACAAAGACGCAAAGACCGAGCGGCTGGTCGCCCGCATCGCCGGCGCACTGACAAGCGTCTCGGAGAACCCGCAGCAATCCTACCGGATCACCATTCTCAACTCGCCCTCGATCAATGCCTTTGCGCTGCCCGGCGGCTATCTCTACGTCACACGCGGCCTTCTCGCCCTTGCCAACGACGCCTCGGAAGTTGCCGCCGTGCTGGCGCACGAGATGGCGCACGTCACGGCCAATCACGGCATCGAGCGTCAGAAGCGCGAGGAAGCCGAAGTCATCGCCAGCCGCGTCGTCGCCGAAGTGTTGTCGAGCGATATCGCTGGCAAGCAGGCGCTTGCCCGCGGCAAGCTGCGCCTTGCCGCCTTCTCGCGCCAGCAGGAACTACAGGCCGACGAGATCGGCATCCGCACGCTCGGCCAAGCCGGCTACGACCCTTACGCCGCCGCTCGCTTCCTGAACGCCATGGAAGACTACAGCCGCTTCATGTCGGCCAATTCCGACGTCGACCAGAGCCTGGACTTCCTTTCGAGCCATCCGAGCACGCCACAGCGTATTGATCTTGCCAAGGCGCATGCGCGCGAATTCGGCGAGGAAGGCAAGGTTGGCGACACCGGCCGCGACTATTATCTGAACGGCATCGACGGCCTGCTCTATGGCGACAGCCCCGAGGAAGGCTATGTGCGCGGCCAGACCTTCCTGCATGGCGGCCTTGGCATCCGCTTCGACGTGCCGACCGATTTCCGCATCGACAACAAGGCTGAAGCCGTGATGGCGACCGGCCCTGGCGACATCGCCATCCGCTTCGACGGCGTCGCCGACACGCAGAACCAGAATCTGACGAACTATATTTCCAGCGGCTGGGTGACGGGCCTCGATCCCTCCTCGATCAAGTCGATCACCGTCAACGGCATGCCGGCCGCGACCGCACGCGCCTCTGCCGATCGCTGGGATTTCGACGTGACCGTGATCCGCGACCGCACGCAGATCTTCCGCTTCCTGACGGCGGTGCCGAAGGGGAACATCGCTCAGCTCAACCAGACAGCCGATGTGCTGCGCTCGAGCTTCCGGCATATGACACCGGAAGAGGCGGCCTCGCTGAAGCCGCTCAGGGTCCGCGTCGTCACGGTCAGACCGGGCGACACCATCACGACGCTCGCCGCCCGCATGATGGGCACCGACCGCAAGCTCGATCTGTTCAAACTGATCAATGCCCTGCCGACCGGCGCGACGATTGCACCGGGCGACAAGGTCAAGATTATCTCCGAATAGCGATCGGCTCTTCTTCCCGAAGCCGGAAAAAGAATACCCTCAGGCGTAGCTTGCCATGCGGGGATCTGCATCGACGAGCGCGTTGCGCAGCTTGTCCATGGCACGGCTTTCGATCTGGCGGACGCGCTCCTTGGAAATGCCGAGATCGGCGCCGAGCTCTTCGAGCGTCGCCCCGTCTTCGACAAGGCGACGTGCCTGGATGATCTTCATTTCGCGCTCGTTGAGGTGCTTGAGTGCCGAGGCCAGCCAGATGCGGCGGCGCTCGCCGTCGATCATGTCCGAAACCTGCTCGTCGGGAAGCGGCTCATCGCTGATGAGAAAATCGATACGCTCGGCACTTTCGGAATCACCCGCAATCGACGGCGCCTGCAGCGAGGCGTCGCTGCTGGAGAGGCGCGCATCCATCGTCTGCACGTCCGCAAGGCTGACGCCAAGCGTGACGGCGATTTCCTCATGGATGGACTGCACGGTGACGCTGGAATTGCTGCGGGCGAGCTTGGCACGCAGACGGCGCAGATTGAAGAACAGCGCCTTTTGCGCCGAACTTGTCCCGCCACGCACGATCGACCAGTTGCGCAGAATATAGTCCTGGATCGAAGCGCGTATCCACCAGCTTGCATAGGTCGAGAAGCGAACCTCGCGCTCCGGCTCGAAGCGGGCAGCCGCTTCCAGCAGGCCGACATAGCCTTCCTGCACCAGATCGCTCATAGGCAGTCCGAAATTGCGAAACTTCCCCGCCATGGAAATGACGAGGCGCATATGGGCGGTTGCGATCTGATTGCGGGCACCACGATCATCGTGGTCCTTCCAGCGAATGGCGAGATTATGCTCTTCGTCGCGATCGAGATAGGGAGCAGCCATCGCAACTTTGATCATGCGCCGATCTGCAGACATATTCGTCATATGCATCTCCTGGGTTCGGCCTCAAATCGTCTCTATGCCGCGGTCGACGAAAAGGGCAGCAAGCATCGTTTCCGAACATCGCTGTTCGGATGGAAATCAATGAATGAAATTGCAAATTGGAAACCGATATCCGGCGTGCCGGATATCGATGACTAGTCTAGTTCGATCTCATCGAACGGGTCTGACGATTGAAGCGTCTGCAGATCGCCGGGGAGCTTCGGATGAAAACGCATAGGCCGGTCCTCGTGAATGTCTATAAAACGGCCGTTCCGGAACCCCTCTCCACGGGAGCGCACCCACACCGACCGCAAACACGAGGTTTAAACGCGGCAGAACGGAAAAGGTTCCAAAGAAAAAACCCGGCGCGAAGGCCGGGTTTTTTGAAGCAATATGGGCGCCTTGGCCTTATGCGGCTTCGTCCTGCGAGTCGTCTTCTTCAATGGCCTTGCCGCGCTTCGGACCCTTGTTAAGATTGGTCTCGACGAGGCGGACGGCTTCGGTTTCCGACATCTTGTTGACGGCGGCAATTTCGCGCGCCATGCGGTCGAGCGCTGCTTCATAGAGCTGGCGTTCGGAATAGGACTGCTCCGGCTGATTCTCGGCGCGATAGAGGTCGCGAACGACTTCTGCGATCGAGATGAGATCGCCGGAATTGATCTTGGCATCGTATTCCTGCGCGCGACGCGACCACATGGTGCGCTTCACGCGGGCCTTGCCCTGCACGACCTTCAACGCACGATCGACGAAATCCGTCTCGGAAAGCTTGCGCATGCCGATGCTCATCGCCTTGGCCACCGGCACCTTCAGGCGCATCTTGTCTTTCTCGAAGTCGATTACGAACAGCTCGAGCTTCATGCCTGCGACTTCCTGCTCTTCGATCGCAGTGATCGTGCCGACACCGTGGGCCGGATAGACGATCGCTTCACCAGTCTTGAAGCCATGGCGTGCTGCTGAAGGTTTTTTCTGCTGGGTCGTCATTCTTTTCAAAAACTCCCTGTTACGCGCCCCGTTGGGGCCGGGGGGCCGGGTCAGTCAGGCCCGGATGAGACGGGCATACCGTCGGGTCACTTCATCCTGGTCCAGCCAGACTTATACAAACAGAAACCCATCCATCGCGATCCGGGACCCGACAACACAATACGTTGATATGTCAAGGAAACCGCGTACGGATTGGTGATTTGCTTTCGTGATGGTTTTGGGCACGCGAAATGCCGCAGTGGATCAGTGTGAGGAAGCTATCACAAAAATCTGAGGAAATCAATAATTTGCTGCGCGCGCGCCAAAATGGCCACGTTGACCGACCAGCGGCCCAACGGCAATGATTCGCTTTCTGCGATATCGACTACACCTTTATCGGCGGCCTGTCACGGCCTTCGATCAGTCGCCAGCACCGGGGTTGGCCGAGAAATATTTCTCGAACTTGCCCTGTTCGCCGTCCATTTCCTTGGCTTCCGGCATCGGGTCGCGCTTGACCGTGATGTTCGGCCAGATGGCGGCATATTCCGCATTGACCTTCAGCCACTTGTCGAGACCCGGCTCGGTGTCGGGCTTGATCGCCTCGGCAGGACATTCCGGTTCGCAGACACCGCAATCGATGCATTCGTCGGGATGGATGACGAGGAAGTTTTCGCCCTCATAGAAGCAGTCGACCGGGCAGACTTCCACGCAGTCGGTGTATTTGCAGCGAACGCAATTGTCGGTCACGACATATGTCATGAAGCACTCCAGGAATGTCTCTAGCTTCCGCAGATGCGCAACCTGGAACGTCGCGCCCTTCCGCGGTGCCGAACGGGCAGACGAATGCGTCACGCGCAGACGTGCCGTCCGGCTGGTTACCGGCAGGTTGATCGTGAGGTATCCACTTTGTCAGCCAATTTCAAGGACAAACAATCTTGAAAACCGCCTGCGACAGGCAGAGTTTTCTAATCCTCGTCGGAAGTCAGGCGATCGATCGCGCGCCGATCCCGTTTCGTCGGCCTGCCGCTTCCCGGCGCCCGCAATGCCTGCTCGAAAGGGGTGAGGCGTTTTGTCTCATCCGGCGGTGGAGTCAGGTCTTCATAGAGCAGCTTGGCTTCCTCGAAAGGGCCCCTGCGCTCGCCGGGTGCCCGTACGATCAGAATGACATCCCGACGCTCCAGCGAAAGCTCGATGCGGTCGCCGGTCTTGACGCCATGGCTCGGCTGCACGACCCGTTCGCCGTTGATCCGCACGCTGCCATTCTGCACGTACAGTTGCGCCAGCGAGCGGGATTTCACCATGCGGGCAAAGAACAGCCATTTGTCGATGCGCTGGCGCGAACCGGAAAATGGCTGTTTCTCGTCCGTCATGGCTTATTTCTTCATCTGCTCCTTGAGGGCAGCCAGCTTTGCGAAGGGAGAATCCGGATCGATCGGCTTTTCCTTGCGCGGCGGCTTGGCTTCGAAGCGCAACGGCTGCGAGGCACCGCGATTGTTGCGATCGTTCCGGTCGTTGCGTTCGCCACGCTCCTGACGGTCGCCGCGGTTGCCCTGATGCTGCGGACGACCGCCTTCGCGGTTGCCGCGTGGACCCTTGTTGTCGCCGCGTGCCTCGCGATTGTCACGTCCGTCGCGACGGTCGCGACCGCCCTCGCGATTGCCTTCGCCGGCTGCCTGCTCGCCACCGCCACGGCGATTGCCGTGCTGACCGCGACCTTCGCCCTGCTGGCCACGGCGATCGCCATGACCACGGCCGCCTTGCCGCTGCTGATGGTCGCTGCGACCGCCGAGGCGCCAGAGCAGAACCGGCTTCGGCTCGGCCGACTCCGCGGCAACGGCTCCAGCCTCGACAACCTCGGCTGCCACCGCGACCGGTTCAGCCGGGGCATCGGCAGCCGGAGCTGCTTCCTGCAACACCGCTTCCGTTTCCTTAGCCGGCTCCTCACTCGCAGCATCGGCGTCATCGTGATCCGCCTTTTCGGCAACGGCGTCCGGCGTCGCCGGGGCTGCTGCCGCATCCTGCTGAGCGAGGAAGGCCGTCGCCTCCTCAGCCTTTACCGAATCGGCGCGATAGCCGAGACCCTTGAGGATCTCTTCCATGTCCTCGAGCGTTGCGCCGAGAATGGAGAGCATCGCGGTCGTCGTCGTGAAACGGCGGCCGTCATAAGCGCCGTCAGGACGCGAAGTCTGGCCGGGCTTCCACTGCAGCAGCGGACGGATGAGATCCGCCAGGCGCTCGAGGATATCGATGCGCACCGCGCGCTTGCCGAGGAACCGGAAGCCTGCGAGCTTGTAGAAGGTGCGCTCATAGCCCGGATCGGTCACGACAGACGTGCGGCCGGCTGCCAGAACCGGGATCAGATCGCCATAGCCGGGCTTGTCCAGGCCATCATTCTTCAGAGCCCAAAGCAGCGTGATGAGTTCGGCCGGAGCCGGCTTCAGAAGCGCGGGCACGAAAATATGGTAGGCTCCGAAGCGAACGCCGTAGCGACGCATGGAAGCGCGTCCATCCTGATCCAGCGACTTCACTTCTTCGGTGACGTCGCGGCGGAACAGAACGCCGAGATTTTCCACCAGCTGGAAGGCCAGCCCCTTGGCAAGGCCCTGCAGATCCTCGGCGCGCTGGAGATCGTCCAGCGGCTTCAGGATCGTGCTGATATGGTGGTTCACGAAGCGCTCGATACGAGCGGCGACGTGATCGCGCGCATTGCCCGTCAGCTGCTCGTCGGCGAGCAGGATGACGCGCGGACGCATGACATGATCGCTGCCTGACAGGCGCGCCACGGGATCGCCAAGCCAGCGCACGAGACCATCGGCGCTGATGGCGAGATCGCCGTTGCCGGCCGCATGCAGACGTGCGGCACGTGCCTCGAACTCCAGCGATAGCGCCTTCTGCGAGGCCGTCTGGACAGCCTTGGCATCCGGTCCCTCGGTACCTGCGATAGGCGTGAACCGGAATCCGGTCAACTGTCCCACATGATGTCCTTCAACGAAGACATCTCCATTCACACTGATTTCAGCTTCCAGCATCGCATTCTCTCTCAGGCGCTTCATGAGCACAGATGTCCTGCGATCAACAAAGCGTTTCGTCAACCTCTCATGTAACGCGTCGGACAATCGATCTTCGATTTCCCGCGTCTTTTCTTGCCAGTGTGTCGGATCGGCAAGCCAGCCGGGCCGGTTCGACACATAGGTCCAAGTCCTTATCTGCGCGATTCGCGCCGAAAGCGTGTCGATCTCGCCATCCGTCCGATCGGCGCGATGCACCTGTTCGGCGAGGAAGTCCTCTTTCACCGTGCCATAGCGCACGAGATCGGAAAAGAGGGCGGCAATGAGATCGGCGTGCTGTGCAGGCGTGATGCGCCGATAGTCGGGAAGCGCGCAGGCCTCCCATAATTTCTCAACCCTGGCCGGGTTGCTGGCAAGATCGACTATCTCCAGATCGCGTGACAGATATTCCAACGCCTGCTGGTCTACCGCAGGCAGCGCCCGCGTCAAGCCCTGCACGCGAGGCGCGTCTTCCAAACTGGCGCGCAACGCCGCGATCGATGCAAAATTCAGATCCTTGGTGCGCCACTGCAGCACCTTGACCGTGTCGAATTCGTGTCCCTCGATCCGGCGCACCAGCTCATCGTCGAACGGGTCCACCTGTCCCGTCACGCCAAAGGTGCCATCCTTCAGGTGGCGGCCGGCGCGACCGGCGACCTGGCCGAGTTCGCCCGGATTGAGATTGCGGAACTGATAACCGTCGAATTTGCGATCCTGGGCGAAGGCGACATGATCGACATCGAGGTTGAGACCCATGCCGATCGCATCTGTCGCCACCAGATATTCGACATCGCCGGCCTGATAGAGTGCCACCTGCGCATTGCGGGTGCGCGGGCTGAGCGCCCCCAGCACGACGGCCGCGCCACCGCGCTGACGGCGGATGAGTTCCGCGATCGCATAGACCTCGTCGGCGGAAAAGGCGACGATGGCGGTGCGCTGCGGCAAACGCGTGATCTTCTTCTGTCCGGCATAGAAAAGATGCGAGAGCCTAGGCCGCTCGAGCACGGTAATCCCAGGCAGAAGCTGCTCGAGGATGGGCCGCATCGTGGCAGCGCCGAGCAACAGCGTTTCGTCGCGCCCACGCAGGTGCAGAATGCGGTCGGTGAAAATATGCCCGCGCTCCAGATCACCGGCAAGCTGCACCTCGTCGATCGCGACAAAGGAGGCGCGCGTGTCGCGCGGCATCGCCTCGACGGTGCAGACCGAAAAACGTGCATTCGGCGGCGATATCTTTTCCTCGCCGGTAACGAGCGCGACATGCTGCACCCCGACCTTTTCGACGACGCGCGTATAGACCTCGCGCGCAAGCAGCCGCAGCGGCAGGCCGATTACGCCACTGCCGTGGGCCACCATGCGCTCGATGGCATAATGGGTCTTGCCGGTATTGGTCGGTCCGAGCACCGCGGTCACGCCGCGTCCGCTCAGGATCATGGGCTGCGAAGTCTGAGTCATAGGTCCGTGCATGGGCGAGAAACCGCCGTCTTCCGATCAGCATGTTCCTCCTGGAGGAAACGAACAGATGACGACCCTATGTGACAAAGGCAAGACCCGAATGAAAAAACAGATGCGGCAACATTCGATTTCATATTTGAACGCCTCAACCATAAGTCACATTTACGCCACATCCCATGCGAGTCCCGGCGATTCAGGAACAGCCTGAGAACGAATCGGAGACGAATCGCTGACTCCGGGCTGTTCCTTATTTGTTCACTACTACATATGGATTTTGCTGAAAAGACTCCCACCAAATACTGAATCTCGCTTGCAGCGCTTTTCCACGGGAAAAGGAGTCAAGCGGAGAATAGACAGCCAGCGAAACTTCGCATGATTTTATGGTTAACAATTTGTAAAAATTAATATTTTTCTCGAATCCGCCGGCGGCTTTAACATATGGGTCAAAGCCGGAACGAATCGGCGACGAATCGCAGTTTCCAACTGATTCCGTTTTTGTTCCTCACAATATCTAGCGGTTCCGTAGCGACGGCATACTGGACTCTGAATGGTTGAGCCCCGGATTCGACCCGAATCAGCGATTGCGGTTAACCTTTTAGCGAGCGACGCTATAATGAATCGATGAATGCACGCAAAAGATGCATATGTTAACACTTCGATCAAAGCCGGAACGAATCGGTGACGAATCGCGGATACTGGCAGGTATCGTATTTGTTCACGGCTACATGTTGTATTTCGCCGGGACAACATCGCGAGATAGCTGTCGGCAGGGATAGCAAGCCTGTCGGCAGCTTCGCCGCAAATTAACCAATCGACCCCCGGCGGCGCTATTTCCGCCGTCCGTCTCCGGCCGGGCTTGTCCGCTCGCGATGCCGGCGATAGGTCACAAGCGACCCTCCCGTTAACCGAAGTCCAAATGCAGAACGAATCGCCGACGAATCACAGACAGCGCCCTTTTCTCGTTTCGTTCACCGCAACCCATTGTATTTTAATTATATTTTAACCATACGAACGAATCTGGCAGTGCCCTCGCAACCGCCCCGCATCCGGGTCGAATTAACCCTTCGCTGACCATCGCAGCCATCGCGTGCGCGCATTTTTATTTCTTAGCCGGAACAATTATCAGGCGAGCTAGTTTCTATGAGCAGAGTTGAAGAACTCCGCCCATTCACTGGAAACAGAGTGAGCCGGAGCCGCTGGAAGCATTACGCCGGATCGGACTGAGCGATGGTGGCGGAATATTCGAGCGACGGACATGGAGGAGACATATCATGCTTGGTACGGTATTACTTGTCATACTGATTCTACTGCTGATTGGCGCATTTCCCAGTTGGGGTTACAGCCGTTCATGGGGGTATGGCCCATCGGGTGGTCTCGGGCTTGTTCTCGTCATTGTCCTCATTCTGCTATTGATGGGTCGGATCTGATCCGCAGATCATTGCTAATACCTCGCAACATCAGGGAGCTAACATCATGAAGAAGATCATCGCCGCGATCGCCCTCGTCGGGGCACTGGCGTCGTGCACCTCAACGGAAAAGGGTACAGCCATCGGCGCCGGCACGGGCGCGCTGATCGGCGGCGTCGCCACGCACAGCTGGGGTGGCGCCGCGGTCGGCGCCGTGGCCGGCGGCCTTGTCGGCAACCTCATCGGACGCTCGGAAGATCGTCGCGGCTATTGCATCTATCGCGACCGCTACGGTCGCCGTTACGAAGCTCGTTGCCGCTAAGACAGGCATTGCCTGACGATCGTCATGAATGGCCGGTCATGACCCGTTCCCGGAACAAATCCGGATAACGGCGGTTCTTGAGAAGTAATCTTCTTCCCGCACCATTGGCTGCGGGAAGAAGGCAGTGTTTTGAGAAAGGAACGGCACTATGGCCGCTATTATCGCAAGCATTGCAGCACTCGCGCTCATAGGCACCACATTTTATGCACTCGCCAGCGCGGCAAGAACGCGCGGCAGGCAAAAGCGGCAGATCGCACTGGAAGCCGTGATCCTCGAATTCAAACCGCGGCACAGACGACAGGCAAATTCGAGCCGTGGCTGATTGCCCTGACAAGCGCGAGAATCCCGCCCATCCCATAAACGACCTGGAGCGGCTCAGCTTCCCGCGAAAGCTTGGAGCCGCTCCATATCGGTGTCTTCGCAAAATTCCCCACGGAGGAAAACCGCATCGCGGCTTCCCTCAAAACACCCTTAGACGAAGAACTGGCCGCCATTGGCCGTTATGGTCGAGCCCGTGATGAAGCCGGCATCGTCGCTGGCAAGGAAAACCGCGATACGGGCGATTTCCTCGGGCTCACCGAGACGGCCCACGGGAATCTGCGGAATGATGCGCTCGTTCAGCACCTTCTCCGGCACCGCCAGCACCATTTCCGTGCCGATATAGCCGGGGCAAATGGCATTGACGGTGATGTTCTTGGCCGCACCTTCCTGTGCAAGCGCCTTGGTGAAGCCGAGATCGCCGGCCTTGGCGGCGGAATAGTTCGCCTGCCCCATCTGCCCCTTCTGACCGTTGATCGAGGAGATGTTGATGACGCGGCCGAAGCTGCGGTCGCGCATGCCCTGCCAGACATGATGAGTCATGTTGAAGAGGCCGGTCAGGTTGGTATTGATGACCTCATGCCACTGCTGTGGCGTCATCTTGTGGAACATGGCGTCGCGGGTAATCCCGGCATTGTTGACCAGGATTTCGACATGGCCGAGGTCGTGCTCGATCTTGGCGATACCCTTGCCGCACGCTTCATAGTCGGTCACATCCCACTTGTGGACGGAGATGCCGGTCACATCATGGAAAGCCCGGGCTTTCTCGTCGTTGCCGGCATAGGTCGCCGCCACCTTGTAGCCCGCATTGTGCAGCGCCATCGAAATGGCCGCTCCGATGCCGCGCGTACCCCCGGTTACCAATGCCACTCTGCTCATGTGCCACTCCCCTTTTTTGCTGCGAAGACGGGACGCCCCAACCTCGGGTCGCCCGCTCCGCTTTCACCACGTCTTCTGGAAAATATCGTTCAAGGCACCCTGGAGCATGATGTCGAAAAGTGTCAGCGGTTTTCGGACGACATCATGCTCTACTTCTTTGATTCTAGAGCGCCTCGAAGCACATGGCGACACCCATGCCGCCGCCGATGCAGAGCGTGGCGAGCCCCTTGCGGGCGCCGCGGCGCTTCATTTCAAACAGCAGCGTGTTCATGACGCGGGCGCCGGAAGCGCCGATCGGGTGGCCGATGGCGATCGCACCGCCGTTGACGTTGACGATCGACGTATCCCAGCCGAGATCCTTGTTGACGGCGCAAGCCTGCGCGGCAAAAGCCTCGTTGGCTTCGACGAGATCGAGGTCGTTGACTGACCAGCCGGCCCTTTCCAGAGCCTTGCGCGAGGCCGGGATCGGCCCGGTACCCATGATCTGCGGGTCGACGCCGGCCGTTGCCCAGGAGACGATGCGGGCGAGCGGCTGGATGCCGCGGCGCGAGGCCTCGGCCTCGGTCATCAGCACGGCGGCAGCAGCGCCGTCATTGAGGCCGGAAGCGTTGCCCGCGGTCACGGTGCCTTCCTTGTCGAAGGCCGGACGCAGCTTCGCCATCGCCTCCATCGTCGCGCCGTGGCGAATATATTCGTCGGCATCGACGATGATGTCGCCCTTGCGGGTCTGGATGGTGAAGGGAACGATTTCGTCCTGGAAGCGGCCGGCCTTCTGGGCTGCTTCCGCCTTGTTCTGCGAGGAAACGGCAAACTGGTCCTGCTCGTCGCGCGAAAGCTGCCACTGCCGCGCGATATTTTCCGCGGTGATGCCCATGTGATAGCCGTAGAAGGCGTCCGTCAGGCCGTCCTTGATCATGGTGTCGATCATCTTCATGTCGCCCATCTTGGTGCCGGAGCGAAGGTTCGCAGCATGCGGCGCCATCGACATGGATTCTTGGCCGCCGGCGACGATGATCTTCGCATCACCCGTGGCGATCTGCTGCAGGCCGAGTGCGACGGCGCGCAGGCCGGAACCGCAAAGCTGGTTCACGCCCCATGCGGTCGCTTCCTGAGGAATACCGGCCTTCATCGCAGCCTGACGGGCGGGATTCTGCCCCTCACCGGCCTGAAGCACCTGGCCGAGGATCACTTCATCGACTTCCTTGGCATCGACGCCGGCACGCTCCAGCACACCCTTGATCGCGGCAGCGCCGAGCTCATGCGCCGCAACGGTCGCGAAAGCGCCGTTGAACGAACCGACCGCAGTGCGGGCAGCGCTGGCGACAACGATGGATGAACTGCTCATGGAAGCCTCCTCACAGAATGAACATGTATATGAGGCGAAACTGTCAAAGCTTTGCGTCCGAGTCAAACAGCAAGAATTTTCGTCGCGCAGATTTCACGAAGCTGTCACCGCCCTCAAAAAAAATCCAATCAAAGGAAAGGGCTTGCCGCATCGCACAAAGCGATTGTCACCAAGCTTCTTTTGCGTCTACACTTGGCGGTGGAGGAGCATTCCATACAATCAGACGGGGCCAGGAGACTGATAATGGCGAAGAATGAGGGCCAGATCGTAATCAAGAAATACGCCAATCGCCGCCTATACAATACCGGCACCAGCACCTACGTGACGCTGGATGACCTGGCGGAGATGGTCAAGAAGGGTGAGGAATTCACCGTCCAGGATGCCAAGAGCGGTGAAGACATTACGCATTCGGTCCTGACGCAGATCATTTTCGAACAGGAATCAAAGACCGGCAATACGCTGCTGCCGATTTCCTTCCTGCGGCAGCTGATCGGCTATTACGGCGATCAGATGCAGATGGTGGTGCCGAGCTTCCTCGAGCATTCCATGCGCGCCTTCACGGAGCAGCAGAGCCAGATGCGCGAGCAGATCAATCGCGCCTTCGGCGAGACGCCGCTCGGCAAGAACCTGCAGCTACCCATGCAGATGGTCGAGGAGCAGGTCCGCCGCAATACGGAAATGTTCCAGCAGGCCATGCAGATGTTCTCGCCCTTCATGCAGCCGCCCGCCAAGGAAAGCCGCAAGGCCGAAGCCAAAGATATCGACGAGCTGAAAGAACAGCTCCGCGCCATGCAAAACAAGCTGGATAGTTTGTGAGATAGGGCAATTCGCCTGTGAACTCGCGGAGAGTTTTCACCTCCCTCTGTCACTGACGTGACATCTCCCCCCACAAGGGGGAGATCGGCAACCGGCAGCGCCTCGCTGCCTCAACTCACCAGCCCATCTGCTGCAACCTGCGTGTAAGTTCGCATTAGGACGAACGGCATACCCCCACCAATCTCCCCCCTTGTGGGGGAGATGTCGCGACAGCGACAGAGGGGGGTCTCAGCCTCGCGGCATACCGATGAGCCGCTTTGCACACCCAGCACACCCCGATCAAAACAGAAAAAGGCCGGCGATCCGCCAGCCTTTTCATTCATGCCATCAAGGCAGCGCTTGGATTATGCGCTTTCCTTCGGCGTCAGAACCTGACGGCCGCGATACATGCCGGTCTTCAGGTCGATGTGGTGCGGACGACGCAGTTCGCCGGAGTTCTTGTCTTCTACGTAGGTCGAAGCCTTCAGGGCGTCAGCAGAGCGGCGCATACCGCGCTTGGACGGGCTCGTTTTTCTCTTCGGTACAGCCATTCTCGTTACTCCATGTACGGACGAAACATATCCACGGCCAGCAAGGCGGCCGAAACAGACATGCATCAATTTCGGAAATTGGGGCGGCTTATACATGGCTTGCCGGGCTTTGACCAGTCCCTTATAGCATTTTTTGCCCACCATGGCAGATTCCCGAATGTTGGCTGCCGAATCGCCGATCAGGCTTCGTCCTCGGGCACCGTCCAGGTTTCCTTCAATGCCGCCTCCTCCCATTTTCGCCAGGCCGGCAGCGCCTTCATCACGGCCATATAGTCGCGCGTGTCAGCCGCAACCGCTATGTCGTAGCGTTCCAAACGGCTGACCACGGGCGCAAACATCGCATCGGCGCCGGAAAATGCACCGAACAGGAACGGACCGCCGGAGAGGGAGCGCGCCTCGCGCCAGATGGTCTCGATACGCGCCACATCCTCCATGACCCCCTCAGGCAAATCCAGGCGGCTGACCGGGCGGCGCATGTTCATCGGGCAGGCATTGCGAAGCGCGCGGAAGCCGGAAAGCATCTCCATGCTGTAGGAGCGTGCCAGCGACCGCGCCCGACGATCCCTGGGAAGCAGCCCGGCATCCGGGAAAAGCTCGGCCGCATATTCGATGATGGCGAGCGATTCCCACACTTTGAAGCCATCATGGACGAGCATCGGTACCTTGCCCGTCGGCGAGACCTCGCGAATGGCGGGATTGCCTGCCGGGAAATCGAAGGGGATCAAAACCTCCTCGAACGGAACGCCGCAAGCCTCCAGCGCAATCCACGGCCGGAAAGACCAGGAGGAATAGTTCTTGTTGCCGATGTAGAGGGTGAGCTTGTCCATGACAGCATGTTTCCTTTCTTAGCCTCAGTCGTCGAAGACGAGGAGTTCTTTAAAATAGTTCATATCCTCGAACGAGCAGAAGGCCGGCGGTCGGAGCTCGAGAAGGGGCACCTCGGCGCGAAGTGCTGCCGCCACCTCGTCCAGCATAGCTTGCCAGCGCGGCAAAGCCTCATCGGCCAGCCGCTCGATGGCATAGGCGAAGGTGATATGGAAAGGATAGGTCTCGTGATCGGGATGGCGATAACCGAGAAGATCGGCAAGGGCGTTTCGCCACGCGGCCATCGCCTTGCGATCAGCCTCGGTCGCCCCATCAACCAGCAGGCCGCTCGGCCTTGCCTTCGTTACCACCACCTTGAAGGGATCGCGCGCGGAGAAGGCCTTCTGCCGCTCGCCCATGATCTCGGTCATCTCGGCGATCGGCGTGTCGAGCGCAAGGTCTACGGGCCAATAGGGGTGTTCGCGGCGATACTCGATGATCCCCTGAAACAACGTCATATGCAGGCTGGAGATCGGGGTGAAGGCAAACTGGCTTGCCTCCGGCATGTCGAGATATCTTTGCCGCGCCGCAACGATCGCCTGCTCGGTCTGCGACCCCTCCGTCAGATGGCAGACGACGGTATTGCCGGGCTCGTATTGGAAGATGCCGGCGCGATCGTAGCGCGTGCCGAGATGGCGCGGCGGCTCCGGATGCAGGCTTTTGGCATATTTGAGCAGGTCCGGGGAGAAGACGGAGAAATCCATGGGCAAATCCGATCGTTGGCAGACCATCCGCCCTTACGTCATGGCCAAGAATGCCAGATGACACCTAGCCGATCGAACGACAAGTTCTGATCTCAGTCATAAAGGCATTTGATGTATGGGTCGGCATTGCGCGCGCGGCGCTGGATCAGCGAGGCGAGCTGGCTGAGGCCCCGCCCCGGCTTACTTGCTACTCGGTCGATCGGGTTCGGGAGCGAGACGGCAAGAAGGGCGGCCTGACGCGCCGTCAGCTTGGAGGCCGGCACCTTGAAATGATAGCGCGACGCCGCCTCGATCCCGTAGATACCCGGGCCCCATTCGGCAATATTGAGGTAGATTTCCATCATCCGGCGTTTCGACCAGACGGTCGAGGCGGTGACCGCCAACGGCAACTCCAGCGTCTTGCGCACGAAGGAACGGCCGTTCCACAGGAACAGGTTCTTCACCGTCTGCATCGGGATCGTGCTGCCGCCGCGCGTGGATTTGCCGCTCAGCGTCTCCTCGACGAGGACCCGCATCTCGCCCCAGTCGACGCCGCCGTGAAAACAGAACTGCCCATCCTCCGAAACCATGACGGATTTCACCAGCACCGGCGCGATCTTATCCAGCGGCACCCAGCGGCGGTCGTATCCCTGAAAGGTAACGGCATCGCCGATCATCAGGGTCGAAACGGGGTGGATGAACGGCAGCAGGTAGGCGACGATGAGGAGATAGGGCAGCAGCAAGACGCCGATCAGGATAAGGACGATGCGCTGCCAAAGCGGCCTTGCCCCGAAGCGCGCGAACAGGGAGGCCCGTTGCGGCACTTCGGCTTCCTCCTCCTGATCGGTCGATATGTCCAATTGCCTGAGGTCCACGATGGCTCCATCCCGGAAGACTTTCGCTGCCGCCGGGAACCGCGCTGATGTTGCACTCGTCATACCGTCTACATCGGGTGATGACCAGAGTGCGACGCAATTCCCCATGCGGCTGTTGACAATTGTCGTTGCCAGCAACCGCCTCTCATGCCAAACAGCCGCCATGGACAGCACCCACTCCTCATTCGAACAGCGCCTCCGGGACAATGCCGGCAAGATCGAGGCTCTGTTGAACCGGCTTCTGGCCGACATCAGCCTCGATGACGAGATCGCGCGCCCTGTCCGGCTTTTGAGCGCAATGCGTCACGGCGTCCTGAATGGCGGCAAGCGGCTGCGGCCCTTCCTCGTCACGGAATCGGCAGCCCTTCTCGGCGGCAATGCCGATGCGGCCCTCAGGATCGGCGCCGCGCTCGAATGCGTGCATTGCTATTCCCTCGTTCATGACGATCTGCCCGCCATGGACGACGACGACCTTCGCCGGGGACAGCCGACGGTACACATCGCCTTCGACTACGCCACGGCGATTCTCGCGGGCGACAGTCTGCTGACCTATGCCTTCGACATCATCGCGGCCCCTGAAACGGACCTGCCGGCGGATCGGAAAATGGCGCTCGTGCTGGCGCTGTCGCGCGCAGCCGGCATCGGCGGCATGGCCGGCGGCCAGGCCCTCGATCTCGCCGCCGAGAAAGAGACGCCGGACGAAAACGGCATCACGACGCTGCAGGCGATGAAGACGGGCGCGCTGATCCGCTTCGCCTGCGAGGCCGGAGCGATCATTTCAGGCGCCTCGGCCGAAGACCGCAAGCGGCTTCGGACATTCGGCGAAAAGATCGGCCTCGCCTTCCAGCTCGCCGACGATCTTCTCGACCTGACCGCCGACGCCGCCACCATGGGCAAGGCAACCGGCAAGGATGCCGCCCGGGGCAAGGGCACGCTGGTCGCCCTGCACGGGCAGGAATGGGCGGAAACAACGCTCGCAGGGCTGGTGCGCGAAGCCGCCGGCCTGCTGGCGGGCTATGGCGAAAAGGCTGGCGTCCTGACGGAAACCGCCCGTTTCGTCGCAAACCGCAAGAGCTGATCCCGACTGCCTCGGCACAACGAAGAATCGCCTGACGGTTGTTGCGCATGAGCCGTATGCAAGGCGGACCTTTCAGTTGGAATAGCGCGTACCTCGTCTGCCATTCGGCTACCGCACCCATTCAGCAATGGAATGTCACCATCACAAGAATCCATAATGTGGCCGGGTGATTTCCGGCGCGTTTTATGACAGATTGCCATTCCGAATTGGCCAGTAGACGCGGAATTCTTCGCGCCGGCCAACGCCCCCGGGAAATCTTTCCATGCACGAAGCGCTTGCCTACCTGCCGCAGATCCTGCCGGCCTACATTGCCTATATCATTGCCGTCGTCAGTCCCGGTCCGGCCATCATGGCCATCATCGGCACGTCGATGACCCATGGCCGCAAGGCCGGCATGAGCATCTCGCTCGGCATTTTCGGGGGATCGCTCACCTGGGCGATTGCCGCAGCGGCAGGTCTTGCGACGTTGCTTCAGACCTATGCGATGGCGCTGGAGATCCTGAAGATCTTCGGCGGCCTCTATCTGCTCTATCTCGCCTATAAGGCGTTTCGTGCCGTCCGCGCCAGCGGCGATCTGCCGACGGCCACGACGGAGCAGAAGACGCCAAGCTTCAAGTCGCTGGTTCTGCGCGGCTACGGCATCCACGTCACCAACCCGAAGGCGATCTTCGCCTGGCTCGCCATCATCGCGCTCGGCATGCCGCAAGGCGCGCCGGCTTCCGTGGCGGTGCTGATTGTCACCGTCTGCTGCGCGACCGGCTTCGTAGTATTCATGGGTTATGCGATCCTGTTTTCGACATCGCATGCACTGAAGGTATATCGCAATGCGCGCCGCTGGATCGAAGGCGCCATGGCCGGCTTCTATTGCTTCGCCGGCATCAAGCTGCTGACGAGCAATATGTGATTCGGACCAATTAATTTAGGAAAAGCTCAAAGCGGTTTTCCACGCGGAATTGCATCAACGCAAATTGGTAGAGCGGCTAGGCCAATCGCATATGGATAGGTGAGCCCCTCAACCGTCCTCTCGCAGTCCGCTTCGCTTGACTGTTCGAGTCCACCCTCTCCCCGTTTTGACGGGGCGAAGGGGCTTGGCGAGATCACTCCCTCGCCCCGTCAAAACGGGGAGAGGGCTGGGGTGAGGGGCATTTATTCACATGCAATAGCCGATCACTCCGCCGCAACGTTCTTCTGGCCGAACCGCTTTTCGATATAGTCGGTCACCAGGGCCTCGAAATCGGAAGCGATGTTCGGGCCGCGCAGCGTCATCGCCTTCTGGCCATCGATGAAGACCGGGGCAGCCGGCGTCTCGCCTGTGCCGGGCAGCGAAATGCCGATATCGGCATGCTTGCTTTCGCCCGGACCGTTGACGATGCAGCCCATGACGGCAACGTTCAGCGCCTCGACGCCCGGATATTTCTCACGCCAGACCGGCATGTTCTTGCGGATGTCGTTCTGGATGTTCTGCGCCAGTTCCTGAAACACCGTCGAAGTCGTGCGGCCGCAGCCGGGACAAGCCGCAACAACGGGGATGAACTGGCGGAAGCCCATGACCTGCAGCAGCTCCTGCGCCACCTGCACTTCGCGGGTGCGGTCGCCATTCGGCTCCGGCGTCAGGGAAACGCGGATGGTGTCGCCGATGCCGTGCTGCAGCACATAGCCCATGGCGGCGGACGAGGCGACGATGCCCTTGGAGCCCATGCCGGCCTCGGTGAGGCCGAGATGCAGCGCATGGTCGGAGCGCTCCGACAGCATGGAATAGACCGCGATCAAGTCCTGCACCTGGCTGACCTTGGCCGACAGGATGATGCGATTGCGCGGCAGGCCGATTTCCTCGGCAAGATCGGCGGAGATCAGCGCCGACTGTACGATCGTCTCGCGCGTCACCTGCCGGGCCGACAGCGGCGAGCCTTCGGCGGCGTTCTTGTCCATCAGCGCGGTCAGGAGGTCCTGATCGAGCGAACCCCAGTTGACGCCGATGCGCACCGGCTTGTCATAGCGGATCGCCATCTCGATGATTTCGGCGAACTGCTTGTCCTTCTTGTCCTTGAAGCCGACATTGCCGGGATTGATGCGGTATTTCGCCAGCGCCTCGGCACAGGCCGGGTGATCGGCAAGCAGCTTGTGGCCGATGTAATGGAAATCGCCGATCAGCGGCACGTCCATGCCGAGCCGCAGCAGCCGTTCGCGGATCTTCGGCACGGCGGCGGCGCTCTCATCGCGATCGACGGTGATGCGCACGAGCTCCGAGCCCGCTTTATAGAGTGCGGCAACCTGGGCGACGGTCGAATCGATATCGGCCGTGTCGGTATTGGTCATGGACTGCACGACGACAGGCGCCCCGCCGCCGACGATCACGCCGCCGACATCGACAGCAACAGAGGAACGGCGCGGTTTCGGATCGAAATCGGTGGCGGACGACATGGAAAGCTCTCGCAGGCCTCGAAAAGGGGTGTCTTTCAGGTGGATCACGAAACGGTCGTTGTCAACCGCTGCCGCAATCTCTTTTGATCGGACGGGATCTAGCCGTTACCGGGCAAAAGCGACGAAATTAATGCGTGGTATCGCCGACACCATCAGCGTAGCGCGCAAGCGACGACAAAGCCAGCACGACGAGCAGTAGCACCGGCAGCGCCATCAGGACCGGCGAGAAGCCGATATGCTCGGCGGCAAAACCGATGGCCGACGGCGCGACCAGCATGCCGGAATAGCCGAGCGTGGTGACGACGGAAATGGCGATGCCCGGTTGCAGCCCAGGGATATTGCCGGCGGCGGAAAAGGCGATCGGCACCATGTTGGAAATGCCGATGCCGCAGAGCGCAAAGCCGAGGATGGCGATCTCGGCATTTGGAGCCAGTGCTGCGGTCAGCATGCCGACGATGGCAAAGACGGTGCAGACGCGCAGCGTCCGGATGGCGCCAAGCCAGTCGCGCACGAAATCGCCGGCAAAGCGCATGGTCGCCATCGTCGCCGAGAAGGCGGCGTAACCGAAGCCCGACAGCGCCACCGACGCGCCCTTTTCCTGGCTGAGATAGAGCGCGCTCCAATCGAGAACCGCCCCTTCCGGAACCATGCAGAACAGAGCGACGATACCGAGCAGCCAGGGCAGCGGGATCATCGGCAGCTTTGCCTTCGGCTTGGCTTCATCGTGATGCGGCTGGTCGCTGAGGATCATCGGCCAGGCGACGATCAGGAAAAGAACGGCGATTGCGGTCGAGGCCTCGGCATGGCCGAGCACACCCCAGCGCGAGATCAGCAGGCCGCCGATCGCCGAGCCCAAGAGGCCGCCCAGGCTCCAGAAGGCATGACACGACGACATGATCGCCCGGCGCATGGTTTTCTCGACAGAGACGGCATTGGCGTTCATCGCCACGTCCATCGCGCCGATGAAGCCGCCGAACAGAAAGAGCACGACGGCCGCGGTCCAGACATTCGGCGCAAGCGTCAGCGCCAGAATCATCGGAAGCAGCAGCACGGCCAAAACGCGCACGACGATACGCGAGCCACGCACGGCGATCTGCGCGCCGGCAAGCGGCATCATGACGAGCGAGCCGACGCCGAAGACGAGGATCATCAGGCCGAGCTCGAATTTCGAAAGTTGCAGTCGTTCGGCGAATTCGGGAATTTTCGGCGCCCAGCAGCCAACCATGAAGCCATTGAGCAGGAACAGCAGGGAAACGGCCGCGCGCGGTTTTGTGAAAAATCCGCTCCTGCGCACCTCAATACCCTCGAATCCAGCCCTGTCGTCCATGATATCCCCCAAATCAGCGCTGCAGTCTATTTAAATCGATTGAAATCACAACGACTGAAAAAGATTGAAACGGTCACATTTCGTCTCCATCCGTTACTGCATAATTCCTTAAGTCGGGATCGATTTAAGGATAAAATTATGCAGCAGCTTTAAAGTGCTACAGCGACCTTTGAGCGTCATATATGACGCGCGGCGCTGTAGCGCGGAGGCAAAGGTGCCACAACCCCGAATAAATCATTCATATACGCACGATATCGACAAAATGTCCTATTGACGCCGAAAAATTAGGCTCCTATCGGTCAAGACCTGAAAGATTATTCAGCCGACCCCAAATCGGGTCATCCTCTGGTGCATCCCCGTGAAAAACTCCATCGGCTATGGCATCCTGCTTACGGTGTTTGCCTACATGCTGTTTACCGCCCACGATTCGGCGGTGAAGCTGCTCGTCGCCTCGATTTCCGTCTGGCAGGTCCTGTTCATCCGAAGCTGCACCATCCTTGCCGGCTGCTTCGTCTTCGAAGGCCCTTCGCTTGTTAAGACGGTGGTGCGATCGCCGATCCTGAAACCGATGATCGTGCGCAGCGTCATCATCCTGATTGCCTGGATTTCCTATTACTCGGCCGCTTCCTATCTGCAGCTTGCAGAGGTGACGACGCTCTATTACGCGGCCCCGATCGTCGGCACGATCCTCGCGACCATCGTCCTGCGTGAAAAGGTGACCTTCGCGCGCTGGATGGCCGTCGGCGTCGGCTTCTGCGGCGTGGTGATCGCCTCCAATCCCGTCGGCCTGTCGATCTCCTGGCCGGTCTATCTGGCGCTGCAGGCGGCCGTCCTCTGGGCAAGCGGCATGGTGCTGCTGCGCAAGACGGCGCTGCACGAGAAGAGCCATATCCAGATGGCCGTCTCCAACGTGATGTTCATCATCCTGACCGCCGGCATGGCGATCGCCCATTGGCAGACGCCGACGCTCTTTCAGGTCGTGCTGCTTGCACTGACCGGCATCATCGCCGGCGCCGGCCAGCTCGCCCTCTTCGAAGGCATGCGCCAGGCCCCGGTCTCGGTGCTGGCGCCGTTCGAATATACCTCGCTCGTCTGGGCCTTCCTGCTCGGCTACCTGATCTGGGGCGACATCCCCGGCGCCAACACTTTTATCGGCGCCATTTTGATCCTGAGCGCCGGGTTCATCATCATTATCAGCGAGCGGATGAAGCGGCGGACGGCGGCTGCTTGAGGGCGGTGCTAGAGGCCATCGGGATAGCTTGATAGCCATTCCGGATGCAGCTCGCGCATATGCTCGACATCAAGCTGCGACGGCGGAAACAAATCGAAACCGCCGTCGTATGGAGCGAAAATGGCGTTGCTATTCTGGTTCATCCAAAAGACGGGGCCGGCTCTTTCGTCAGCCACCTCGATCAGAAGGTCGTTAAACGCTCCTGGCCGCCATTGCGTTGGTACAACCGAGATGATCCAATGAAAGTCATCCTCCGGGTCCGGAGAACGGAGACAGACCCCTTGGCTCACTACCTGCGCACGCCATGAAGCTGTCGAATACTCCTCAATGCAAGATTGGATCAACCAGCAGGCTGCGTCAGCGCCAAGGATCTCAGTTCCAAGGATATTGGCTCTCCTCAATATCTCCTGACGCTCGATCTCATGCTCGGCATACCGCTTTGAATCCGGCAAAGCATGAAAGCGAATCCAGTGAACACGGTCGCTCGCTCTCAATAGATGCGCCAATGGCGACAAGTTGCCATGAAGATAAGACCACCGGCGTCGGAAGACATTGCAGTCTTGAGATGCATCGACAATCACATGCGCCATCCTAGCGTATAACTTTACATGTATGTTAGATTGGTTCACACGTAGAGGTAAATATCGTTATCGCCGATAGTTCGCTTTTCCTACAAAGACTTCGTGTCGATCCTCCATGGCATATGGCATTCCGATCAGGGACGAGCTGGATTTACGCCTCCCCCGCTTTTTGAGAAAAATATTCGCAATTGCCCTTTTATCGCGCAGTTTTCTACGCTTTCGCGATGCAATTTTTCTGCGATGTATGCGACATTGAATGAAACCGCTCCAGAAACGGAAGAAAACGATGAACTGGTTGAAGACTGTTGCCGCCGCCGCCCTCGTGCAGGCCGCCTTCCTGCTTCCCGCCCATGCCGGCGACAACCTCAAGGCGATCCGGGCCGCCGGCGTGCTGAAGGTCGGCACGGAAGGCACCTATGCGCCCTTCACCTACCATGACGCGGACAACAAGCTCACCGGCTTCGATGTCGAGATCGCCGAGGCGATCGCCGCCAAGCTCGGCGTCAAGGCGCAGTTCCTCGAAGGCAAGTGGGACGGCCTGATCGCCGGCCTCGACGCCAACCGCTACGACACCGTTATCAACGAAGTCGGCATCACCGACGCCCGCAAGCAGAAGTACGACTTCTCCGATCCCTATATCGCCTCCAAGGCCGTGCTGATCGTCAAGGACAGCAATACCGACATCAAGGATTTCGCCGATCTCAAGGGCAAGAAGTCCGCGCAGTCGCTGACCAGCAATTTCGGCAAGCTCGCAACCGAGTCCGGCGCCGAGCTCGTCGGCACCGACGGCTTCGACCAGTCGATCCAGCTGGTGCTGACCGGGCGCGCCGACGCCACGATCAACGACAGCCTCTCCTTCCTCGATTTCAAGAAGCACAAGCCCGACGCGCCGGTGAAGATCGTCGCCCAGCAGGCCAATGCCGATTATTCCGGCGCCATCATCCGCAAGGGTGAACCGGAGCTGCTGGCCGCCATCAACAAGGCGATCGCCGATATCAAGGCCGACGGCACCTATGACAAGATCTCGAAGAAGTACTTCGGACAGGACGTTTCGAAGTAAGTAGGCATAGGCAGCGACATAAAACTGTGAAAAAGATGCGTCCGGGGTCATCTCCGGACGCATTCTCTTATCGAAAGGGCGCTTCTGCGTGGAGCACTGGTTGCAATTGATGTGGGAGTCTCTGGGCACGCTGCTTTGGGCGGGGCTCGTCTTCACCATCCCGCTCACCTTGATTACCTTCGTCCTCGGCCTCCTGCTCGGCCTGCTCACCGCCGTCGTCAGGCTGTTCGGCCCGGCGCCGCTGGTGGCCGTCGCCCGCTTCTATGTCTGGGTGATCCGCGGCACGCCGCTGCTGGTGCAGCTCTTCGTCATCTTCTACGGCCTGCCGAGCCTCGGCATCCTGCTCGACGCCTTTCCGGCCGCCGTCATCGGCTTCACTTTGAGCGTCGGCGCCTACACGTCCGAAATCATCCGCGCCGTCATCTCCTCCGTGCCGAAGGGCCAGTGGGAAGCCGCCTATTCGATCGGCATGAACTGGCGCCAGGCCATGAGCCGCACCATCCTGCCACAGGCGGCCCGCGTCGCCGTGCCGCCGCTGTCGAACACCTTCATCTCGCTGGTCAAGGACACCTCGCTTGCCGCCGCCATCACCGTGCCGGAGCTGTTCCAGGCCGCGCAGCGCATCGTCGCGACCACCTACGAGCCGCTGATCCTCTATATCGAGGCCGCCATCATCTACCTCGCCCTGAGCACGGTCCTGTCGACGCTGCAGGGCTACCTCGAACGCCGTTTTGCCCGCTCCGGCGGCACGCTGGAGGCGCAGGCATGATTGAGCTCCAGCACATCGACAAACGCTTCGGCGACAATCTCATCCTCAAGGATATCAGCCTGGTCTTTCCGGAAGGCACGGTGACGGCGCTTGTGGGACCCTCGGGCGGCGGCAAGAGCACGCTGCTGCGCTGCATCAACCTGCTGGAGATCCCGACATCGGGCACCATCCGCATCGGCGGGGAGACGGCCAGCTTCCAGCCGGGCAAGAAGCCGTCCTGGCAGGACATTCAGAAGATCCGCCGTCAGACCGGCATGGTCTTCCAGAATTTCCAACTCTTTCCGCATCAAACCGCGATCCAGAACGTCATGGAGGGCCTGACGACCGTGCTGCGCTGGCCGGCCGACAAGGCCCGCGCCCGCGCCGTCGAGCTTTTGACCAAGGTCGGCATGGCGCACAAGATGGATGCCTGGCCCTCGACGCTGTCGGGCGGCCAGCAGCAGCGCGTCGCCATCGCCCGGGCGCTTGCCCCCTCGCCGCGCGTGCTGCTATGCGACGAGCCGACCTCGGCGCTCGATCCGGAACTGGCGGCCGAAGTGGTCGACGTTCTCGGCAAGCTCGCCAACGAAGGCACGACCATGGTCATGGCAACGCATGACCTGCGCTTGGCGTCGAAGATCGCCAACAACGTGGTGTTCCTGGAAGCGGGCAGCATCGTCGAGACCGGCTCCTCGCGCAACGTCTTCGCCAATCCCGCACAGGAGCGGACGAAGCAGTTCATCTCGACGCTGAATTCCGGGCTCAGCTACGACATCTGAGACACTCACAAGGGCACACAGGTTTAACCTGATGATGAGCCGCGCATTGACGCTGCTCGGCTTTGCGGCTAGCTCTAGTGCCATGAACACGGCACTCGTTTTCGTAGTGGTAGGAAGGCGCATGGGCAGGATGGTGTAACCATCCGGCGAAAGCACCCATGCGCGGTAAACAGGCTCCTGACGGGGCCTTTTTTATTGCCCTGACACAGGGCGGCGCCTCGTCAGATCTTCCTCAACTTCCCAATCGCACGACGGACCCACCCATGACGCGCACCGAACGTTCATCCAAGCAAGCAATCGACGACACGACCGTCAGACAAGCCGCCACGCAACCGCGGCTGACAACCCTCATCCTGCTCTCGGCCCTTGCCGTGCTGCCAGTCAACATGATCCTGCCGTCGCTGCCGAAGATTTCAACGGCATTCCATGCCGACTTCGCCCTCGTGAACCTCTCGGTTGCAGGCTTTTCCATCGTCACCGCATTCCTCGAAGCCATCGGCGGCGCGATATCCGACCGCTTTGGCCGCAGGCCGGTCGTCCTGACGGCGCTTGCGATCTTCATCGTCGCCTCCATCGGTTGTGTCCTGGCGCCGGATATCGGCACCTTTCTCGTCTTCCGCTCGATGCAGGCCTGCATCGGGCCGTGCTACTCCGTCGCCCTCGTCATCATCAAGGAAACCTCGGATGAGCGCGAAGCTGCCAGCAAATTCGGTTATCTCGCCATGGGATGGGCGCTGGCGCCGATGGTCGGGCCACTGTTCGGCGGGTCCTTGGACGAGTTCTTTGGTTGGCGGGCAAGCTTTGTCGTCCTCGCGATCCTCGGCATCGCCGCCTTCCTCCTCTCCATGCGCGAATTGAAGGGATCGAAAGCGCCTACGTCGAACGGGCGCAGAAACTACCTCGCCTCCTACGGACAACTTTTGTCCTCGACACAATTCTGGGCCTACACGCTCTGCATGGCCTGCTCGATGGGCGTGCTTTACATCTTCCTCGGCGGCGCGCCGCTAACGATAGGCGATGCACTCGGCGGCTCCAGCGCCATGCTCGGCTTCTACATGGGCCTCGTTCCCGCCGGCTTCATTCTCGGTAGCTATCTGGCCGGCCGTTATGGCGCAAAAATTCCGCTCGGCACGATCCTCGTCATCGCCCGGCTTCTGACCTGCATCGGCCTGGCGTTCGGCCTCGCCTTGTCGCTGTCGGGCATGACTGAGGTTCTGGCGCTCTTCGGCCCTTGTGTCTTCATCGGCATAGGCAACGGGCTGACCATGCCCGCCGCCAATAGCGGCGCCATGTCGGTTCGATCGGATATGGTCGGGACGGCTGCAGGACTTGCGGCCGCGATGCGGATATCAGGCGGCGCGCTCATCGGCTCGATCGGCGGGCTGTTCATCGCGCAATCGGCAACGATCCACACGCTCTTCGTCCTGATGCTGGTATCCGCTCTGCTCGCGCTGCTGGCGGCAATCTGGGCCACCTTGATCGAGAAAAGAAGATAGGGCAGATTGCCACCTATCCGATACGCTTGCTCATATGGACAAGGAAGCCGTCTTTCAGCGGCTCCTCGCGGTCGATCGTATAACCGTTTCTCAAGTAGAGCTGCACATTCTCGGCAAAGCGCTTGTTCGTGTAGAGCCGGATGTCGTTCACACCGAGCGTGACCGCGACCTCCTCGGCATGGGCAAGCAGCTTCTTGCCGATGCCCTGCCCCTGATGGCGCGGCGATACGGCAATGTTCTCGATCAACAGATGATCGACGTTCGGCACCATCTCGATCAGAGCCACAAGTTCGCCATCGGCCTCCAGGAGATCGATGCGATGCTTGCGTACGGCTGCGGCATAATCAGCCATCATCGGCAGCGGTTCGCGGCCGATGAGAGGCACCCATTTGCCGTAGGCCTCGCGCGTCAACGCGCGAATGGCGTCAACGTCCGCATCGGTCGCCGCCCGCAGGGAAATCGCTGCCGTCACCCCTCCACCTCCCTCTTCCTATACATCCGCAGCGGCATTTCGCGTCGCCTGCGCTGCGCAACGCGAGCTTGGCCGCCTTCCTTGCCGATCCGATGTTTCACGCCGGCAGAATCCTGTAGCCGTTCGGCTTCCGTTGCACGCGCCCAAAGCCGGTGATGTGGCCGCCGCCGATGATCCAGCCTTCGCGAGCAGCGTCCTCAAGAGCGGCCCGGCGGGTTCTGGCAGCCAGCTCGGGATCAAGATCGTAGGTCAAGCCAATTTTCGGATCGCCGGGCTGCAGATCGCCCAGGTGCAAGGTGTCTCCCCAACACAGGAGAGACTTGTCGCCGCCGCGAACCAGATAACCGGTATGGCCGGGCGTATGACCCGGCAGCGGAAGCGCCTCTATGCCAGGCAGCACTTCGCCCGCCTCGATTCGCTTTACGCGTGATCCGTAGACGCGCAGCAGCTGTTCGGCCGCCTTGAAGCCACCGCGCCGCGCCTCCGGCATCGCCTCGCGAGCCGCCGGGTCGGAGAAAAAGGCGATATCACCACCGGGCACGAACACCTCGGCATGAGGGAAGTACGCTTCGTCTCCATCGAGCAAGCCAAGCGCGTGGTCGCCATGGATATGCGTGAGCACAACGCTCCGGATTTCGCCCGGCGTAATCCCCGCGTCGCGCAAAGCCGACCGCGCATGGCCGTATTTCGGCCCCCAGGACGTACCCGTCCCCGCGTCGATGAGTATCGCACCGGCAGGCCCACGCAGAAGGAAGCAGTTCACATCCACCTGAAGCGTCGGCTTGCCCCAGCTTTCGATCGCGTGCTGCCTGGCGGCATCGCCGTCCGCGTGGATCAACACATCCGCCGGCGCCTCGAAGAGCCCATCAAGCAGAAGGGTAACGTCGTATTGCCCGATACGCAGGGAATGACCGGTCATGGATGCGCCTCCGTCCGAAGAGCTGCACAAAAGGGGTTGGATGCTGATCCGACCCCTTTTGTATTTCATCGGCGCTCAAGCGCCATAGACGACGAGCAGGTCCTTGGCGTCGATCTGATCGCCGGCGCGCACCAGCACTTCGGAAATCGTGCCGTCCTTTTCGGCGTGCAGCGCCGTCTCCATCTTCATGGCCTCGATGGAAACCAACACGTCGCCTGCCTTGATCGCCTGGCCGGACGAGACGAAGACGGTGGAGATGACGCCCGGCATCGGCGCGCCGACATGGGCGGCATTGCCTGTTTCGGCCTTGCGGCGGATGGCGCTGCCGGAAGCCCCATGCGCGCGATCCGGCACCTTGATGCGACGCGGCTGGCCGTTGAGCTCGAAGAACACGGTCACCATGCCCTTTTCGTCGGTCGTGGTCATCGCCTGGTTGACGATGACGAGCGTCTTGCCCTTCTCGATTTCGGCAAAGAGCTCGTCGCCTTCCTTGAGACCGTAGAAATAGGCCGGCGTCGGCAGCACCGAGACCGGGCCATAGGTGTCGGCCGCAAGTGCATAGTCGGTGAAGACCTTCGGATACATCAGGTAGGAAGCGAATTCGAAATCGTCGACCTTGCGCTCCAGCTTGGTCTCGATCGCCTTGCGCTCGGCATCGAGATCGGCTTCGGCAAGCAGCGAGCCGGGACGCACGGTGTAGGGCTTGTCACCCTTTAGCGCCTTCTTCTGCAGCGCTTCCGGCCATCCGGACGGCGGCTGGCCGAGATCGCCCTTCAGCATGGAAACGACCGAATCCGGGAAGGCGATATCCTTGGCCGGGTTCTCGACATCGGCAACCGTCAGGTCCTGGCTCACCATCATCAGGGCCATGTCGCCGACGACCTTGGAGGACGGCGTGACCTTGACGATATCGCCGAACATCTGGTTGGCATCGGCATAGGCCTGCGCGACCTGATGCCAACGGGTTTCGAGGCCAAGCGAACGCGCCTGCTCCTTGAGGTTGGTGAACTGCCCACCCGGCATTTCGTGCAGGTAGACTTCCGAGGCCGGTCCCTTGAGATCGCTTTCGAAGGCGGCGTACTGGTGGCGAACGGCTTCCCAGTAGAAGGAGATGCGGCGAATCCATTCTGGATCGAGGCCCGGATCGCGCTCGGAGCCCTTCAGCGCTTCGACGATCGAGCCGAGGCACGGCTGCGAGGTATTGCCTGACAGTGCATCCATCGCGGCATCGACGGCATCGACGCCGGCATCGATGGCGGCCAGCACCGTCGCGGCGGCAATGCCCGAGGTGTCATGCGTGTGGAAATGGATCGGGAGCCCGGTCGCCTCGCGCAACGCCTTGAACAGCACCTTGGCCGCGGCCGGCTTAAGCAGGCCCGCCATATCCTTCAGCGCGATGATATGGGCGCCGGCCTTTTCCAGCTCGACGGCGAGATCCGTATAATATTTCAGATCGTATTTCGGGCGGGCGGAGCTGAGGATATCGCCCGTGTAGCAGATCGCCGCCTCGCAGAGCTTGTTCTCCTCGGCGACGGCATCCATCGACACGCGCATGTTCTCGACCCAGTTCAGGCAGTCGAACACGCGGAAGAGATCGACGCCGCCCTTGGCTGCTTGGCGCACGAAATACTTCACGACATTGTCGGGATAGTTCGTGTAGCCGACGCCGTTGGCGCCGCGCAGCAGCATCTGCAGGAGCAGGTTCGGCGCACCCTCGCGGATCAGCGACAGGCGCTCCCACGGATCTTCGGTCAGGAAACGCATCGAGACGTCGAAGGTGGCACCGCCCCAGCATTCGAGCGACAGGAGCTGCGGCAAGGCGCGCGCATAGGTGCCGGCGACGCTGGCGATATCGTAGGTGCGCATGCGGGTGGCCAGCAGCGATTGATGGCCGTCGCGCATGGTCGTGTCGGTCATCAGCACGCGCTTCTCGTTGCGCATCCATTCGGCAAATTTCTGCGGACCGAGCTTGTCGAGCAGCTGCTTCGTGCCATCCGGAATATTGCTGTCGATATAGGGCAGCACCGGATTGGCAGCCTTGGGCGAGGGCGCGGGACGACCGCGCGTTTCCGGATGGCCGTTGACGGTGACGTCGGCGAGATAGGTCAGAAGCTTGGTGGCGCGATCCTGACGCTTGACCTGCTGGAACAGCTCCGGCGTCGTGTCGATGAAGCGCGTCGTGTAGCTGTTGTCGCGGAATTTCTCGTGCGTGATGATCGCTTCGAGGAAGGTGAGGTTGGTGGCGACGCCGCGGATGCGGAATTCGCGCAGAGCGCGATGCATACGGGCGATCGCCTCCTGCGGGTTCGGCGCCCAAGCCGTGACCTTCACCAGCAGCGGATCGTAGTAGCGGGTAATGATCGCGCCCGAATACGAGGTGCCGCCGTCGAGGCGGATGCCGAAGCCCGAAGCCGAGCGATAGGCGGTGATACGGCCGTAATCCGGAATGAAGTTGTGTTCCGGATCTTCCGTCGTCACACGGCACTGCAGGGCATGGCCGTTGAGGCGGATGTCCGCCTGCTTCGGAACGCCCGATTCCGGCGTGCCGATGGCAAAGCCGTCGAGAATGTGGATCTGCGCCTTGACGATATCGATGCCGGTGACGACCTCGGTCACCGTATGCTCGACCTGGATGCGCGGATTGACTTCGATGAAATAGAATTTGCCGGTATCGGCATCCATCAGATATTCGACGGTGCCGGCACCGACATAATTCGTGGCTTCGGCGATCTTCAGCGAATAGGCGGCCAATTCCTGGCGCTGCGCATCGCTGAGATAAGGTGCCGGAGCGCGCTCGACGACCTTCTGGTTTCGGCGCTGAACCGAACAGTCGCGCTCGAACAGATGCACGACATTGCCATGGGTATCGCCGAGGATCTGGCTTTCGACGTGGCGCGCGCGCTCGACGAGCTTTTCGAGATAGACCTCATCCTTGCCGAAAGCAGCCTTGGCCTCGCGCTTGGCCTCCGTCACTTCCTTGGCGAGATCGGCCTCGGAGCGGATGACGCGCATGCCGCGGCCACCACCGCCCCAGGAGGCCTTGAGCATCACTGGATAGCCGATTTCCTCGGCCATGCGGGCGACTTCCTTCATATCCTCGGGCAGCGGCTCGGTGGCCGGCACGACGGGCACGCCGACCGAGATCGCCAGATTGCGCGCTGCAACCTTGTTGCCGAGCTGGCGCATCGTATCGGCGCGAGGCCCGATGAAGATGATGCCGGCGGCATCGCAGGCGTCGACGAATTCGGGGCTCTCCGACAGCAGGCCATAGCCGGGGTGGATGGCATCGGCGCCCGAAAGCTTGGCGACGCGGATGACTTCCTCGATCGACAGATAGCTTTCGATCGGCCCGAGATCACGCGCCAGATGCGGGCCGCGGCCGACCTGATAGCTCTCGTCCGCCTTGAAGCGGTGCAGCGCCAGTTTGTCTTCCTCGGCCCAGATGGCGACCGTTTTTATGCCAAGCTCGTTAGCGGCGCGGAACACGCGGATAGCGATTTCGGAACGGTTGGCGACCAGGATCTTGGAAATAGGCAATGCGCTCTCCTCAGGCATCGAAAGCGGGCAATGCTGCACCCGCGAAGAAATTTTTAACGTCTTGTCACAAGAAGTGTCAATTTCCCCGATGCCCCGGAAACCAAAATAGTTGCCGCTACGGAATAAGACCGTTTCTGAATGCGATCGCAACGATGTGTTGGCGGTTGCGCGCCTTCAGCTTGTCCTGGATGCTGTTCATGTACCAATCGACCGTGTGATTGGAGATCGCCAGCAGCCGGCTGATCTCGATCGACGTCATGCCGTCGGCCAGATGGTTCAGCACCTCCATTTCGCGCTTGGTCAGCTTCAGGTCCGCCGCTCCCGCCCCCTCGAAGGATTGCGCCTCGTCCCGCAACTCCAGAAGCCGCCAGAAGATCTTTCTTGCCACCGCATCGAAAACGGAGATTTCGGTCGGAGAAAGATCGACCGCCTCACCGCCGATCGTCATGCTGCCAAGCATGCCGTTGCGCCCGTGAATCGGGAAGAGATAGCCGTCGATAAGCCCGTTGGCGCGAGCATCCGCCATCATCTGTTCCATGCGTCGCCGCAGTGGGTCCGTCTTCAGCGCCGCCACGGCATCGCTCCAACGGAAAGGACGCTGTGCCTGGGTGGAATAGCGTGCGATCGGGTCGACAAGCATGTATCTCTTGCGGACGTAGGTCAGCGGCCATTGATCGGGCCAGCGGCCCGCCAGAATAAAGTTCGCAACATCGATATTCGGCCGCGTCTGCTTCAATACGCCATAGAAGTCGAACTTGTAGGAACGGAGCACGAGCTCGAACTCGGCCACGACATCCTTGGCGAGCTTGCACTCCTCAATGACGACAAGCAATTGTATTAGCGAATGGATATTCACATTTACCCCTCGGCCTCGCAGCCTGAATTATCGGCGGACGAGCATTGCCACCTTGCCCGCCAGGCCCCATAGCGCGCATATTCGCCGGCAACATACTCAGGCCGACGCGAAATTGAACGCCTTTAGCGATTTTTTTACCATTCAACCCCGAATGGCCGGCTTCGGCGTGACTTAATAGTAACGGATAACGCTGCGGCAGGGGCCTTAGCAGATTGTCACATTTCTGCGGCGGCCGATAGCACCCTCGCCCGCGACAACGCGCGTTACGCGAGAAATTCCCTTGAAAAAACAGCTTCAGATTCCGTTAATCGCCGGTTCAGGTAGCGATCTGTAGTGTCGCAGCATTCCAAGTTTTGCTGATGCAAAGAGGGTGCCTGACGTGTCACTGTTCAAAGTCTATGCAAGAGCCCTGAAGTATCTTGGCGCGTATCGATACCGCGTATCGATGGTCGTGATCGCAAACATAGCGCTTGCGATGACCACCATCTACGAACCGGTTCTGTTCGGCCGCATCTTTGACGCCATTGCCAAGAAAGAGGCTGTCACGCCCACCATGGTGCTGTGGGCCTGCTTTGCCGTCTTCAGCGCCGTCGCCTTCATCGTGGTGTCCCGCGAGGCCGACCGCCTGGCGCATGGCCGCCGCGCCTCCCTGCTCACCGAAGCCTTCGGCCGCATCATCTCGATGCCGCTCTCCTGGCATAGCCAGCGCGGCACCGCGAGCGCGCTGAACACGCTGCTGCGCGCCTGCGAAGCCCTGTTCGGCCTATGGCTCGAATTCATGCGCAACCATCTGTCGACCGCCGTCGCGCTCGTCATCATGGTCCCGACCGCCATGGCGATGGACCTGCGCCTGTCCGCAGTCCTTGTCTTGCTCGGCATCTTCTACTGGATCATCGGCCGTCTGGTCATGAGCCGCACGAAGGATGGCCAGACCTCGGTCGAAAGCCACTACAACACCGTTTTCTCGCATGTCAGCGACTCGATCAGCAACGTCTCGGTGCTGCACAGCTACAACCGCATCGAAGCCGAAACCAAGGCGCTGAAGTCCTTCACCGAGCGTCTGCTGGCTGCCCAGTATCCGGTCCTCGACTGGTGGGCGCTTGCCGGCGCGCTGAACCGCACGGCCTCGACCGTTGCCATGATGGCGATCCTGATGATCGGTACTGTTCTCGTCCAGGACGGCAGCCTGAGCCTCGGCGCTCTCATCACCTTCATCGCCTTCGCCAACGTGCTGATCGGCCGCCTGGAACAGCTGCGCAACTTCGCCAACCAGATTTTCGAGGCGCGCGCCAAGCTCGAAGACTTCTACACGCTGGAAGATTCGGTCCGCGACCGCGAGGAGCCGGCAAGCCTTGGCGAGATCAAGGACGTCAAGGGCGAAGTGGAATTCCGCGACGTATCCTTCGGCTTCGCCAACTCGTCGCAGGGCCTGCACGACATCTCCTTCAAGGTGAAGGCCGGCCAGACCGTCGCCATCGTCGGCCCGACCGGCGCCGGCAAGACGACGCTCGTCAATCTGCTACAGCGTGTCTTCGATCCGCAGAAGGGCCAGATCCTCGTTGATGGCAACGACATCACCAAGGTGACGCGCAAGTCGCTGCGCCGCTATATCGCCACCGTCTTCCAGGATGCCGGCCTGCTGAACCGTTCGATCAGCGACAACATCCGCCTCGGCCGCGAAGGCGCGACGCAGGAAGAAATGATCCGTGCCGCCCAGGCCGCAGCCGCCAACGACTTCATCGAAACCCGCGAAGGCGGCTACGATACCCGTGTCGGCGAACGTGGCAACAAGCTCTCGGGTGGTGAACGCCAGCGTATCGCGATTGCCCGCGCCATCCTCAAGGATGCGCCGATCCTCGTGCTCGACGAAGCCACCAGCGCGCTCGACGTCGAAACCGAAAACCGGGTCAAGATGGCGATCGACAACCTGCGCCAAAACCGCACGACCTTCATCATTGCGCACCGCCTGTCGACGGTCCGCGAGGCCGACATGGTCCTCTTCCTGGACAATGGCCGCATCATCGAGAACGGCAGCTTCAGCGAGCTCAGCCAGAGCAACGGCCGCTTCGCCGCCCTGCTGCGCGCCAGCGGCATCCTGACGGACGAGGAAGTCCGCAAGGCACACGCCACGGAAAACGAAGCCGCCTGATCTTCGCAAGGGGCCCAAGATCGAAGCCGGGAGAGCAACGCTCTCCCGGCTTTTTTGATGCCGAAACAAAACTCCTCCCCGCCGCGTCAAAACCGGGGCAGGCGCAAATGGGCTTGCATCGCCGCTGCTCCCTTCTCCACCAGGAGAAGGTGCCGACAGGGGGATGAGGGAGTGCCTGCCAAGGGCACAAAAATCCATGAATTCAAATAGGTCAGCCCCTTATCCGATCTCCTGAGCGTCTCGAAGAGCGGATCACCTCCCCTCCGCTGGAGGAAGGAACCTCCGGCGCTGATCCCCATAGACGATTGCCCTGCCATCAGAACGGGGAGAGCGCTGGAGTGAGGAGCCGCCGGCCATCGGCTTGAGGGTGAATAGCGGTTGGTTTGGCGTGGTAGGAGTCGCAGGTTGGATGCTTCCGCCATCTTCTGCGAGCCGACCGTCACGAATGGGGAAGGAGACTATCCCGCAATCGCCACTCGCCCAGGCCAGGACAGGACAGGACAGTCAAATCTGCGACCTGATCTAACCGATGCGGTCCCGTGCATCGATGCCGGCAGCGCAAATCCGGGAAAGCGGAGCGGGGTTGGCCACCGCCATCAACACGATCGTCATCTCTAGCTGCAAGCTTACATGATCACGTGACCCTCCTGCTTGCCCCCACGACACCCCGCCTCTATCGCGTTTTTGCCTTCGTATATGCAATCAACCGCTACCGTGGGTGGCTATCTCGAAGGTCTGAGAGCAGGAGAGCGACCTGCGGGTTCGGAGAAATGCGCGATCTGGCCGTAATTCACGACAGACAGCTTCATGGACTGACACCCGGAACGAGAAAGACCCGGCGGGAAAGCCGGGTCTTTCCATTTTCTGATCGGAGGTCAATACGGCCGAATACCGACTGGAGTTAAGATCGGCATCCGACCGGCATCGGATCAGAACTTGCGTTCGAAACCGAACATGCCTGCCCATTCAGCCAGTGCCGATCCCTGATGCCGGTCGCCACAACACCGGCGAGATCTGCAAGAACGAGCAGCGATCCGCTCGCGGCTCAGCGTGCCTTCAATGGCGCTTTCCGAAATGAGCCGGCATCGCCATCGCCGCGGCAGGCGCCTTCACCGCACGCTGGCCGGCGCCCTCGAGCCGTTTGTGCTCGAGATGATAGGCATAGAGGAACTGCGCGGCGATGCCGAAGACCACATAGATTGCGCCGACCACGGGGCTCTTGTTGGTAACATAGAGAATGACCTGACCGGCCATGGCGAGAATCGTGCCGGCGACGAAGATGCTCAGCGAATGCCGTCCGAGGATCGTCAGCGGATGGCTCCCCGAACGGCGCAGCAGCGCCGAGATCGAGGGTATGCTGACGATCAGATAGGCTAGCGCCAGAACATGCAGCAGGCGCGGCAGCGACAGGAAAGTCTTGTCGAAGCCGGTAATGACGGTCGGCAGGCCGAGCGTGGCGAGATAGTCGCCGAGTATCCAAAGCTTGTCGGTCACCCAGATGAAGGACAGGAGCACATAGGCAAAGGCGAGCGCGATCAAGGCCGGATGGACAGGGATCTTCCCGCCGCGCTTGACATGCATGCTGGCGACGAAGCCGATCACGAAAAGCAGCTGCCAGGACAGCGGATTGAGGAACCAGAAACCGTCAAGCAGCGTCGTGTGCGGCGCGATATAATAGATGCCCGACACCAGCCAGACACCGACCGAAATCGCCAGCAGCAACAGGGGATTTCTCGCCTCCAGCAGCATGATCAGCGGCAGCATCAGGAACAGGGCGCCGTACATGGGCAGGATGTTGTTGTAGCCGATCTGGTGCCCGAGCGTCAGCAGCGCAGGAATGCCGCGCGCCGGGTCCATCAGCAGGGCGAGGATATTCACTTCGCAGAGCAGGCCCTTCTGGTGGAAAATCCACGCGCCGGCGATAAAGAGCACCAGCGTCACAAAGGTCGTGATCATATGCGCGGTATAGAGCGTGAAGGCGCGCCTGATCGCCTTCCACGCCGTCTGCAGCCGATTGCCCGGAAGAAATTTCGTTCCGTAGGCAAGGCCGACGGAGATGCCGGAAATCAGCACAAAAGCCTCGGCGCCGTCGGAAAATCCGAAATTCTTCGACGTAAAGTCTTCGAAAATCTGCCCCGGCACGTGATTGATGAAGATCATGATCAGGGCGAGCGCCCTGAGAACATCCAGCCGGGTATCCCTCTGGGAGACCGGTTTCGGCACACTGATCCGTTGTGCCGGCGCCGGGCTCATATTCGCCCTTGAATTCATAAAACTCTCCTGTTCCGACAATCTAATGCAATCGGGGCCAAAGAGTTCCCCCTTTGGCTCCGATCGTGGAAGCGAAACAGTGCCTGAAACGCTACTGTCCGACCGGAAAGCCCTCTTCGGGATGGGCGACCGCCCAATCATTTACGGTCACCGAGTATCTCGCCGCATCGGGCGCTTTTGAGACGGAAATACGGTAATTTCCGCTCGGCAGTTCTATGTCTGCCGCAAAGCTGTCCCAGTTCGAAGGCAAGGCCGGTTTGATGAAAAGTTGTCGTTTTTCATGCGGATACCTAAGCTGCCTTCGACAGCGACTCAATACAGCCAGACGGCAGAACCCATATAACAGGTCCAGCCGCCACGGCCAGACAGTTGTCCTTCACCATAAATATCAGCCGCGACAATATAGGGCTCTACACGATAGATATCGGCCTGATCACGATCGCGTGCATGGTTGATCGGTTTGAGCATGTCGAGGCAATGCCAGGCATCGTCGCCACGGTTCATCTCCGACAGCGCCATGACGACACAGGTGACCGCATGGGCGTACTGGCCACAGTTTTCGCGCACGCCGGGCGGATAGACTTGATGTAATCCGGATCTCGGGCCGACTGGATAAAGCGTGAAGTGAGCAGCCGGATGAGGCGGTTTTCATCATCCACCAGCTTGTCGAGAACGGTATTCATCGCCTTATCGCCGGGCGCGCCGTCGCCTCACCACAGAGAATGCCTCACGACTGCGCGATCGAACGATCTTCAGCATCTCGACAGGCTCTTTGCACGGCATACTACATCTGCAGGGCGGATCTTCTTTGCCCGGCGAAGTTATGCTCGTGGAATAAACAGGGATTCTTTGCAGCTAAACCACGCCCCCGGCCTTTGATTGACCAGGCTTGTGTAATGCTGATTTTAAAAGGATGGCCGCGCGAGCCCGGCTTTCAGCGGCGACAGCTGCCGCCGCTTCGCAAAGCACCGCTCAGACGACGATGCCGCAAACGATGGCAGCAACAAAAAGAAACGCTGCGGAAAACAGAGCAACATGAATCGCCGTCTGTATCTTGTGCCGCGTCTTGGCGGCGCGCTTGGAACCATCGAACTGATTCACATGCGTATTCGACATACCCAAATTCGCCATGTGTTGCCTCCGTTCGTTTTTATATGTCTCGCGGGCAGAGCCCAGGACAGACATTCATACATTTCCTATCAATTAGGTAGAGATGAATTTCCGTCCAGCATGCGAGCCGAGAAAAATTAAACCATTGGATGTCCGGGACCCGAAAGATCGGCAGCGCCTAATCAGCAGAGAATGCGGCGGGCCCAAATCAAGCTGCGCTCGATGGCGCTCGTATCGACCGTCTGCTCTTCGGCAGGTCCGGCCTGGCGGCGGCTGTTTTCCTCAGAAAGAGCGGCGGACCGTGCACCTTCCCGCTTCGCCGGAACCGGCGGATGAAGATAGCCCATGGTCATGCCACCCATGAAAAACATGCCTGCCTCCACTTAACGTCTGACCCTTCATCGGGATCACGAAAGTTAACTGCCATTAACGAGATCATGACAGAATTGCGGCAGGTGTCAATAGTCTATACGATTGGTCGTGTTTAGCGCCGTATTCGTTAATCGGACAAAGACCTTAGGTGTCGTCCGCTCAGGCGCGGACGAACCCCTTGCTGGCGACCATCAGGTTGCGCGTGTAATCCTGCCTAACGTCGCCTGCCGAAAGCTCCTTCGCCGTCAGTCTCTCGACAACGGCGCCATTGCGCATGACGGCCAAACGTTCGCACATATGGGTGATGACGCCGAGATCGTGGCTCACCATCACGAAGGTCAGATTGCGGTCCTTGCGCACCTGTTCCAGCAGATTGAGCACCTCGGCCTGCACCGAGGCATCGAGCGCCGAAGTCGGCTCGTCGAGCAGCAGGATCGACGGCTCCACGATCAGAGCGCGGGCAATGGCGACGCGCTGGCGCTGGCCGCCGGAGAGCTGATGCGGATAGCGGAAGCGGAAACCGGACCCGAGACCGACTTCGTCGAGCGCTCTGGCGATACGCGTCTCGCTGTCGCCGATCCCGTGGATGGCCAATGGTTCCAGCAGCAGCCGGTCGATCGTCTGGCGCGGATGCAGGGAACCGTAGGGGTCCTGAAACACCATCTGCACCTGGCGATAGAAGGTCTTGCTGCGCTTGGCGCCCCTCAGCTGCTCGCCGCCGACGCGGATCGTGCCGCCGGTAACGGGCGCAAGACCCGCAACAGCGCGCAAGAGCGTCGACTTTCCGGAGCCGGATTCGCCGACCAGGCCGAAGGATTCGCCCTCCTTCACTTCGACGCCAACGGCATCGAGCGCATAGTAGCCGTCATAGACGACGCTGAGGCCTTCAACTGCGAGTGCCGCCGTCATGCCGCCCACTCCGGCTTGCGGTCGAGCACCGGCAGCGGATGCCGGTTTTCGCCGATGACGGGCATGCAGTTCAGCAAGCCGCGCGTATAGGGATGCTGTGCATTGTTCAATTCGGAAGCCTTGAGTTCTTCCACGACCTTGCCCGCATACATGACGATGACGCGGTCGCAGAAGGACGATACCAGCCGCAGGTCGTGCGACACGAAAATCAGCCCCATGCCGCGCTCGGAAACAAGCTTGTCCATGATCTTGAGCACGTCGAGCTGTACCGTGACGTCGAGCGCCGAAGTCGGCTCGTCGGCGATCAAAAGTTCCGGCCCGGCGATCAGCATCATGGCGATCATGACGCGCTGGCCCATGCCGCCCGAGACTTCGTGCGGATGCAGGTCGTAGACGCGGCCGGGATCGCGGATCTGCACGGCTTCGAGCATGGCGAGAGCGCGGTCCCGCGCCTCGGCCTTGCCAATCTTCTCATGCGTGCGCAGCGTCTCGGTGATCTGCTTGCCGATGGTCATGACGGGATCGAGCGAATATTTCGGGTCCTGCAGCACCATGGCGATGCGCTTGCCGCGTAGCGACCGGCGCTCCCTGGCCGAAATCGACAGCAGGTCCATGCCGCTGAAATTCAGCTTGTCGGCTGTGACGATGCCGTGCGGCGGCGTCAGTCCCATGATGGCGCGGCCCGTCTGCGACTTGCCGGAACCGCTTTCGCCGACGATCCCGAGCCGCTCGCGGCCAAGCGTGAAGGATACGCCGCGCACGGCGTCGATGACGCCGGTGCGGGTCGGATAGCGAACCCTGAGGTTCTCCACGGTCAGAAGCGTCGTCATTGCCCGCTCTCCTTGGGATCGAGCGCATCGCGCAGGCCGTCGCCAAGCAGGTTGAAGCCGAGGCTGACGATGAGGATCGCGATGCCGGGCATGGCCGCAACCCACCACTGATCGAGATAGTATTTGAAGCCGTTTGCAATCATGACGCCCCATTCTGGCAGCGGCGGCTGGGCGCCGAGGCCAAGAAAGCCGAGACCGGCGGCCGTCAGGATCACGCCCGCCATGTCGAGGGTGACGCGGACGATCACCGAGGAAATGCAGAGCGGCATGACGTGACGGAAGATGATGCGCAGGGGCGAGGCGCCCATAAGCTGCACCGCAGCGATGTAGTCCGAGCGCCGCACCGTCATCGTTTCGGCGCGCGCCAGACGCGCATAGGGCGGCCACGACGTGATGGCGATGGCGATGACGGCGTTCTCGATGCCGGCGCCGAGCGCGCCTGCGAAGGCAAGCGCGAGCACCAGCTTCGGAAAGGCAAGGAAGATATCGGTGATGCGCATCAGAATCACATCAACCCAGCCGCCCATGTAGCCGGATATCATGCCGATGATCAGCCCGATCGGCGCCGAGATGATCGCGACGAGCACGACGATATAGAGCGTCCAGCGCGAGCCGTAGATGAGGCGCGAGAGGATATCGCGGCCGAGATCGTCGGTACCGAGCAGATAGCCCGACGTGCCGGGCGGCTTCAGATAGGCATTGGTGAGGTCGCCGATGACAGGCGAATGCGGGGCGATGACATCGGCAAGCGCCGCCACCAGCACCAGCGCGATGATGATGGCAAGCCCGATAACGGCTAGGCGATTGGCTGAGAACTGCCGCCAGGTGACGTAGGCACGCCCGAGTCTGGCCTGCCGGCGGGACTGTGGCCGGTCGGAGAGCAGCCAGTCCCTCAAGCTGGGTTGGGTGGTCTCGACAGTCATTTACGTCGGGTCCTTGGGTCGAGCGTCCGATACAGAAGATCGGAAATCAGATTGATGCCGATGAAGACAGTGCCGACGACGATGGTGCCGCCGAGAACGGCGTTCATGTCGGCATTGAGCAACGAACTGGTAATGTAGAAGCCGATGCCCGGCCAGGAGAAGACGATCTCCGTCAGCACGGAACCCTCGAGCAGAGCAGCATAGGAGAGCGCGATCACCGTGATCAGCGGCACGGCGGCGCTGCGCAGAGCATGGCCCCAGATCACCCGCGCCTCCGAAAGCCCCTTGGCGCGGGCCGCGACGATATATTCCTGCCCCAGCTCGTTCAGCATGAAACTGCGCGTCATGCGGCTGATATAGGCGAGCGAGAAATAGCCGAGCAGCGACGCCGGCAGGATGATATGGCGGAACACGTCCCAGAAGACGTCCCACTGCCCCTGCATGGCGCTGTCGAGCAGGAAGAAGCCGGTGATCGGCGTGAATGTATACTCATAGGCGATGTCGATGCGGCCGGGATAGGCGACCCAGTTCAGCTTCGCATAGAAAATGACGAGCGAAACCATCGCCAGCCAGAAGACCGGCACGGAATAGCCGACCAGGCCGATGACGCGGACGATCTGGTCGATGAAGCTGTTGCGGCGGACCGCCGCGAGAACGCCGAAAGGAATGCCGAACACGGCGCCGATGATGGTGCCAACGGTCGCAAGTTCCATCGTTGCTGGAAAGACGCGCTTGATGTCGTCCATGACCAGATTGGTCGTCAGCACCGACGTCCCGAAATCGCCGTTGAGAGCGCTCACGAGATAATAATAGAACTGCACATAGAGCGGCTGGTCGAGATGCATCTCGCGCCGCAGACGCTCCAGCACTTGCGCAGGCGCGTGGTCGCCGGCGATCGCGAGCGCCGGATCGATCGGTATGATGCGCCCGATGAAGAAGGTGACGGCCAAAAGGCCGAGATAGGTCGTGACCGCCACGGCGAAGAATCGCAGCAGCCCCATGAAAAAGGGAGCGGCACGGCCCTTCTTGGGCCGCACCTGCATTTTCCGTTCAACAGTGCTCAAAAGACTAATCCTGCCGGATCATCACTTCGAGATCGGCCAGACGAAGTTGTTGTCGAAGCTCGGGCCGAGCTTGAAGTCCTTCACGTCCTTGCGATAGCCGGCGACTTCCGTCTGCTGGTAGAGAATGACGAACGGGCTGGCTTCCAGGAACTTCTTCTGGATGTCCTGATACATGGCCCCACGCTTGGCCGCATCGCCTTCAAAGAGCGCAGCCTTGGCTTCCTTCTCCAGCTCGGGAGAGGTCCAGGTGTTGCGCCAGACGAGCGTCTTGTTGGTGCTCGTATCGGAATTGTCGTCGTTCGTCGTGAAGGTGTCGGCGTTGGAATGGGGGTCCCAATAGTCCGGGCCCCAGTTGCCGTAATAGATATCGTGGCCGCGGGCACGATACTTGGTCAGCTTCTGCTTGCCGTCGCCGGGGATGATCTCCACCTTGATACCGGCCTGGCCGAGCGTCTGCTGGATCGCGGTCGCCACGCCGGTATCCGGCTCGACGCTGCGCACGTCCATGGTCACGGAGAATCCATCAGGCAGGCCGGCCTTGGCAAGCAGTTCCTTGGCCTTGGCGACATCGAGCTTGAACGGATTTTCGTCGAGCGAGCCGAGCATGCCCTTCGGTTCGAAGGTCTGATGGATCTCGCCGATGCCCTTGATCAGCGTCTTGCCGATCGCGTCATAGTCGACCAGGTATTTGAACGCCTGCTGGACTTCCGGCTTGGCCAGATTCGGATTCTTCTGGTTGAGGCTCATGTAATAGATCGTGCCCTTCGGCGCGCTGGTCGAAGCGAGCTGCGGGTTCTTCTCGATGGCCTGGAGATCGGTCGGCGACAGGTTGCGCGCGACGTCGATATCGCCGTTCTCAAGCGCGAGGCGCTGCGCCGAGCTTTCCTTCATGAAGCGATAGATGACGCGGTTCAGCTTCGCCTTTTCGCCATAATAGTTGTCGTTGCGCTCGAGCACGATGGCTTCGTTGGCGCGCCATTCGCGCAGCTTGAACGGACCGGAACCGGCAAAGCCGGTCTTCAGGAAGGCATTTCCGAAGTCGTTGTCGTATTTGTAGTCAGCCGACGGCGTCACCGGCTTCACGTGCTGCAGGACCAGCTTCTTGTCGACCACTTCGGCAACCGTCGCCGTCAGGCAATTCAGCACGAAGCTGGGCGCATAGGGCTTGTCGACGGTAAAGGTGAAGGTGTTCGGATCGGTCGCCTTGGCCTTCTCCGTCACGTTGTCGCCATTGAGGCCAAACTGGGTGAGGATGAAGGCCGGGCTCTTGTCGAGCTTGACGACGCGCTCGAAGGACCATGCGACGTCTTCGGCGGTGATCGGATTGCCGGAAGCGAATTTCAGACCCGGCTTCAGCTTGAACGTGTAGGTCAGGTGATCGTCGGAGACGGACCAGCTTTCGGCGAGGTCGGCCTTGATCTTGGAGGTGTCGTTGATGTCGAGACGGACAAGCAGGCTATAGGTGTTGCCGGTGATTTCGGCTGCCGACAGCTCATAGGCTTCGGCCGGGTCCATGCTCAGAATGTCGTCGAAGGCAAAGCCCTCGACCAGTGTATCCTTGGGCGTCGCAGCATAAGCATTCGGCGCCGCCATCAGCAGAAGCGAGAGAGCCACGCCGGCAGACAATGCGCGGAAACCGCGGTTCATCTTGGTCATCATCATTGTTTTCATTCCCCTTTTTTAAACTCTACGCAGTATCAGGACGCACGTTTTCCGCTGTCTTCCTTCCAGGCAGACGCCAGGACGCGAAGCCAGTTCTCCCTGCACAGCTTTACAAGATCGGCCTCACCATAACCAACGTTCCGGAGGGCTTCAATCAGCTTTTGATTGCCTGCAGCATCGCTAATTTCCGCAGGAATCGTGGCACCGTCGAAGTCCGATCCAAGGCCGACGCAGTCGATGCCGACGCGGCTGACGAGATGATCGACATGCCGCACCATCGCCTCCAACGGCGTATCGGCATCCGAGCGCGCATCGTCGCGCAGCATCGCCGTCGCATAATTGAGGCCGACGATGCCGCGGCTTTCCTTGATGGCATCGAGCTGCTTGTCGGTGAGATTGCGCGCGACCGGCGTCAGCGCATGCGCATTGGAGTGGCTGGCAACGAGCGGCTGATCCGAAGTCTTGGCGACGTCCCAGAAACCCTTTTCCGTGATGTGGGCGAGATCGACGAGGATGCCGAGCCGATTGCACTGGCGCACCAGCTCGAAGCCGGCTGCCGTCAGGCCCGGCCCGGTATCCGGAGAACTCGGATAGGCGAACGGCACGCCATCCGCGAAGACATTGTTGCGGCTCCAGACGGGGCCGAGCGAGCGCAGGCCCGCGGCATAGAAGGTTTCGAGCGCGACCAGATCGGCATCGATCGCTTCGCAGCCTTCCATATGCATGACGGCAGCGAAAACGCCATTCTCCATGCAATCGCGGATCTCGGCGGTGGAGCGGCAGAGCTTCCAGGCGCCGGCGCGGTCGAGCCTGAGCGCGATCGCCGCCATTTCCAGCGCGATATCGAGGGACGGCGCCCGCTCCAGCGGCGCTGCAAGCGGCGTGGCATAGTGGCCGTTGCTGTCCGGATCGGCAAAGACGAGATCGCCCGAGGGGATATAAATGGCGCAGAGGCCGCCTGCGAGACCGCCGGCCCGGGCGCGCGGCGCATCGATGTGGCCGCTCGACGTCCCGTCCCTGAATTCGGCGATCGGGTCCGCGCCGTCGCGCGCATGATGCCAGAGCCTCAGAAGAACGTCGTTGTGACCATCGAACACGGCTTGCATTGTCTATCCTGGATAAAGCGCTCTGGGGAGCGAATGGAAAGCGGCCAGAATAGAAAAGCTGACAGGATTCGCCATACCCAAATGAAAAAAATTTGCATTTGCATGGAATGGCATACGCAAATGGAAAAGGCGGGGTAAAAACCCCGCCTGAGAGCATGATTTAGAACGCTGACGATGTGTCGGGCATTTCAGCGCTTGGCCCGCTTCTTCTGGCGGTAGACGTCGATGGCCACGGCCGCGACGATGATGAAACCCTTGGCGATTTCCTGATAGTAGGCGTCGACGTTGAGGAAGGTGAAGCCGGAGATCATCACGCCGAGGATGACGGTGCCGATCACCGTGCCGGCGATGCGACCGACGCCGCCGGTCAGTGACGTGCCGCCGATGACGGCTGCCGCGATCGCATCCAGCTCGTAGTTCACGCCCATGCCGGCCTGCGCCGTCTGCACGCGGGCAGCCGTGATGATGCCGGCGAGACCGGCGAGAAGCCCGGCAATTGCATAGACCTTGACCAGATGCGCCTCGACATTGATGCCGGAGACGCGCGCCGCCTGCACATTGGCGCCGATCGCATAGGTGAACTTGCCGTAGCGCGTGTAGCGCAGCACGATATGGAAGACGACGGCGATGATGAGGAAGACGACGACCGGCCAGATTCCCGAACCGATGAAATTGAACTGATCGGTGAGGCCCGAGATCGGCTGGCCCTTGGTGTAGAGCTTCGACAGGCCGCGAGCCGAGACCATCATGCCGAGCGTGGCAATGAAGGGTGGGATCTTCGTCTTGGTAATCAGCTGGCCGTTGATGTAGCCGGCGGCAAGACCGATCAGCAGGCCGATGCCGATCGGCACGAAGAACGGCATGTCGGTCAGCGCCGGATAGACGGCGCGCGCCCATGTCGAGGACTGGGCAAAGCTGGCGGCCACCATCGCCGTCAGGCCGACGACGGAGCCGGATGAAAGGTCGATACCGCCTGTTATGATGACCTGGGTCACGCCGACCGAGATGATGCCGATGACCGAGACCTGCAGGATCATGATCTTCAGGCGCTGCAGATTCAAAAGGAAGCTCTGGCCGACGAAGATCCAGCCGAGGACTTCACAGAGAAGCGCAATGCCGATCAGCACAAGGAAGATGCCGAGTTCGGGCGGAACACGGCGACGTCTTGGCCGCGTGACTGCCGGAGCGGTCGCCTCTGCAACTTTGGTAACCATGGTTCAATCCTCCCTTGCGACGGTTGGCGGCGTCACTGCGCGGCCAGCTCCATCACCTTCACTTGAGTTGCGTCCGCCCGATCCAGGAACCCCGTGACCCGTCCTTCGTGCATCACCATGATGCGGTCGCTCATGCCGAGCACTTCGGGCATTTCCGACGAGATCATGATGACGGCGACGCCGTTGCGCGCCATTTCGGTGACGAGACGATGGATCTCCGCCTTGGCGCCGACATCGATGCCGCGCGTCGGCTCGTCCAGGATGAGAATGCGGGGATTGGTGAGCATCCACCGGCCGATCAGCGCCTTCTGCTGATTGCCGCCGGAGAGATTTTCGATGCGTTCGTCGAGGTTCGGCGTCTTGACGCGCAGCTTTCTCGCCATTTCCTCGCAGGCCTCTTCGATCGCACCCTCCTGCACGAAGCCGCCGCGCACGAACTTGTCGTGCAGCACCGCCACCTGCATGTTCTCGAGCACGCTGAGGATGAGAAGACAGCCCGTATCCTTTCGGTCTTCGGTCAGGAACGCCATCCCGTGGCGGATCGCTGCCGCCGGCGAAGCGATCTCGGTTCTCTTGCCGAAAAGCTCGATCGTGCCGGACGACGCGGGCGTGACGCCGAAGATGGTCTCGGCGACGTTGGAACGACCCGAGCCAACCAGCCCGGCGACGCCGAGGATTTCGCCGGCCCTGACATCGAAGGAAACGTTGGAGAAGACGCCGTCGAGGCTGAGATCCTTGACCGAGAGCACGGTCTCGCCGATCGGCACCTCCTCCTTCGGGAACATCTGCGTGATCTCGCGGCCGACCATCATGCGGATGATGTCGTCACGGGTCACGTCGCTGGAGGCGTGCGTGCCGATATATTTGCCGTCGCGGAACACCGAAAACTCGTCGGCAATCTCGAACAGCTCGTTCATCTTGTGGGTGATGTAGACGATGCCGATGCCCTGGGCGCGAAGATCGCGGATGATCTGGAAGAGATGCGCCACTTCGCGCTCCGTCAGCGCCGAAGTCGGCTCGTCCATGATCAGCACATCGGAATTATAGGAGACCGCCTTGGCGATCTCGACCATCTGGCGGCTCGCGACCGAGAGCTCGCGCACCTGGATTTCCGGATCGATCGAAATGTTGAGCCGCCGGAAAAGCTCCTCGGTCTTGCGGCTCATTTCTGCATGATCGACAAAGCCGAGGCGGTTCTTGGGTTCGCGCCGTATCCAGATATTCTCCGCGACCGTCATGAAGGGCATCAGGTTCAATTCCTGATGGATCATGGCGATGCCGTTTTCCAACGCATCGAGCGGCGATTTCAGCCGGATTTCGACGCCCTTGAGGCGCACTTCGCCTTGATCGGGAATATAGATGCCGGCAAGGATCTTCATCAGTGTCGACTTGCCCGCGCCGTTTTCACCCATCAGCGCATGCACCGTTCCACGCTTCAGGCGGAAGGAAACGTCGTCGAGGGCGATCACGCCGGGAAATTCCTTGCGGATGCCTTCCGCGCTCAGCAGATAGGCGGCATTGGGAACAACGCCGCTGGCGCGCACCGCCGCCATCGTGGATGGGCTCACAACCATTTTTCCCTCCCGGGCAGATCGGATTTCAAAGGATGCGGGCATTCGAGCCCGCATCCGTCGATCGTCATGCGATCAGTTCTTCTTGACGAAGTCCTTGACGTTTGCAGGCGTCACGAGCTGGAAGGGAATGTACACCTTCTTGTCGATCTTATCGCCCTTGGCGAGCTTCAGCGCGGCATCGACTGCGCCCTTGCCCTGGCCCGCTGCATCCTGGAACACGGTGACCTTCAGGTCGCCGGCCTGCATGGCGGCAAGCGCGTCCTGCGTGGCATCGACCCCGGCAACGACAATCTTGTCGAGAGACTTGCCGGAAGCCTTCAGCGCCTGGATGGCGCCGATCGCCATTTCGTCGTTGTTGGAGATGACGGCATCGAATTCGACACCGCTGGAGAGCCAGTTGCTCATCAGGTCGGCGCCCTGCGTACGCTGCCAGTTGGCGGTCTGTTCCTGAACGATCTGGATGCCCTTGCACTCGTCCGTCGCAACGACGTCATGGACGTCCTTGGTGCGCATGCGGGCGGCCTGGTTGGAAAGTTCGCCCATCATGATGACGGCCTTGCCCTTGCCACCCAGCAGACGGCAGACTTCCTTGGCTTCCAGCGTACCGGATTCCTGCTCGTTGGAGGCGACGAAGGCCTGGTTGTCCGGAAGGCTGTCGACGTTGGCCGGCTCGCGGTTGACATAGACGAGCGGGATCTTGGCATCGGCGGCGAGCTTGGAAATTGCGGCCGTCGCGTCGGTATCGACCGGGTTCACGATGATGGCATCGACCTTACTGGCGATGAAGTTCTGGATCTGGCTTTGCTGCTTGGCAATGTCGTTCTGCGCGTCTTCGACCTGCAGCGTCACGCCCTTGTCCTTGGCATAATCCTGCATGCCGTTGCGCAGAACGGTCAGAAAGTTGTCGTCGAAGAGAGCCATCGAAACGCCGATGGTTTGGGCGTGGGCAGCGGTCGACAGCAGAAGGGCCATCGCGGAGCCAAGGATAAATTTCTTCATGTTTTCCTCCCAGATACGGTGCCCGGCCACACCCCTCCTGAATGCCGGAGCCCCCAGCCTCGGCTGCGGAGCCTCTATTCAATTCGGCTGCCACTCCCATGGCGGCCATACTGAAAAACGGAACAAACAAACCGTAAAATTCATTATGCGGAATATTCATTCCATTTTTCGGAACAAAGGTCAACAGCAAATTCTGGCCGCGTCGCTCAAGCCGGCAAAGGACGAGTTTTCTTGCCGCCACTGCTGCAAGAGCCGACAACCAAACCTACATACGGGCACCCGGCACGATGGAACGGTTATTCCATCGACACGGGAACGGAATAGAATGCTGATGACAAACCGGCCGCCCCACGGCCTACAACGGAGAACACACATGCCCTCGATGTACAGTTTCTCGGTCCCCGTCTTTCAACGCGGCCTGCAAAACCTCTCGGCCTATCTCGACAAGATCGAAGCCCATGCCGCGGAGAAAGGCATTTCGGCCGAAGAACTCGTTTCCGCGCGCTTGATCGACGACATGCTGCCGCTCTCCGGCCAGTATCAGCGCGCCTCCGATACGGCGAAGCTCACCATTGCCCGGCTCGCCGGCATCGATGCCCCGCGCTTTGAGGACAACGAGACGACCGTCGCGGACCTGCGCGAGCGCCTGAAGAAAACGCAGGATTTCCTGGCAACGGTCACGCCGGCCACCATGGAAGGCAGCGACACACGCGAAGTGACGATCTCGCCCGGCGGCAACAAGGTGGTCTTCAAGGGCGAGGATTATCTGGCGAAATTCGCGCTGCCGAATTTCTTCTTCCACGTCACCACGGCGCACGACATTCTGCGCAGCCGTGGCCTGGCTGTGGGCAAGACGAACTATCTCGGATCGTTTGCCTAAAGCATGTCGCGCAAAACTGCGCAGCGGTTTTCCGTCCGGAATTAAGTAAAGGCAGACGACAGAAACCACTCAGGGCCGGAGCGAAACCGGCCCTCTTTCCGTCAGCTCCGTATAGGCAAGCGTCTGGTCCAGATGCTCCGCCCGCATCGAGAGGAGTTTTTCCGCATAGGCTAGCCTTGTCGCCGTATAGGCGCCGTCCTCGGCGACGTTCGAAAGCTCCGCCGGGTCCTTCACAAGATCGAAGAGCAGCGGCGGAAGCCCGGCGCAATGGACGTATTTGAAGCGCTCGTCGCGCACGACGGCCAGATTGCAGGCACTGGACCGCAAGCCGAAATGCCGCTCTGGAATGCCCTCGGCGATATCGCGAAAATCGAATTCCCAGAAGGCCGCGTCGCGCCAGCCTTCCGGTTCGGAACCGGAGAGGAACGGCAGCAAGCTGTCGCCATCGACATGATTTGCCGGCACTATGCCGAGCCGGTCGCACAGGCTCGGGAAAATATCAGCGGCACTGGTGAAGCGCTCCACCTGCCGGCCACGCGTAGCGCTCTGACGGGGATCGCGAATGACCAGCGGAACATGATAGCTGCCGTCGAAGAAGCCGCCCTTGCCGAGCATCCAGTGATCGCCTATCATTTCGGCATGGTCGGAGGTGAAGACGATGACGGTATCGTCCCACGCGCCCGCATCCTTCAACGCCTGCCAGATGCGGCCAAGCTGCGCGTCGACCTCGGCGATCATGCCGTAATAGATGGCGCGGATTGCCGCGAAATCCTGAGACGTCCACTCGCTGATCGAACCTTTGCCGCCATACATGAAACCGCCCTTGCCGATTAGCGGTAGGCCGAAGGCGAGCAATGGATGCAGCGTCATTTCCGCTTCGAGATCGACCGCACGCGCAAAAGCCGGACCATCAGCAGCCGAGAACATGCGGTTATAGGGTTCCGGCACCGAAAAGGGTGGGTGCGGCCGCAGGAAGGACACATGCGCGAACCAGGGCTGATCCTGCTCTCCGAGCCAGCGGATGAATTCGCCGGCCAGAAAAGCCGTCTGCGTCTCGTCCTTGGAATAGGCGGGCGCATTGTTGGAAATCTCGCCGGGCTCGGCACCAACAGGAATATGGATATCGCGGCTGACGGCATCGGCATGGCCACGCGACCGTAGCCAGGACAGCCACTGTTTCTCATGTTCGGGCAGAAGCTGCCGCGGCGTGAAGCCCGGCAGCACGCCTTCATAGGTCGTCAGATGCGGATCATGAGGATCGCGGTCGCGCGGATCGGGCGCCGTGTCGGTATAGCCGAACAGCGTCGGATCGTAGCCGGCCCTCCGCGCCGCAAGCGCGACATTATCGAAACGGGCATCGAGCGGCGAACCATTGCGGCAAACGCGATGGTTCATCTGGTAAAGGCCGGTATAGAGCGTCGCGCGAGCTGGTGAGCAAGGCGCGGCACCCGCATAATGCCGCCGGAACAGCACGCCTTCCTGGGCAAGCGCATCGACATTCGGCGTCTTCACGCATTCATGGCCGACGGCGGAGAGGCAATCCCCCCGCCATTGGTCGGCAGAAATCAGTAGGATATTCGGGCGCTTGCCCGAATTGCCCGAGGCGCGCTCAGTGCTGGTTGGACTTGGCATGCCAGTTCCACGCGGATTGGATGATCTCGGTCAGATCATATTGCGGCGACCAGCCGAGAATATCGCGGGCCTTGTCGTTGTTGGCGACGAGCGTCGTCGAATCGCCTTCGCGCCGGCCGACATATTCGACCGGGAACGGCCGCTTCGACACGGTCTCGATCGTGCCGAGCAGCTCCTTCACCGTCGTCCCCGTGCCCGTGCCGAGGTTGAGCGCAACGGATTCGCCGCCGCGCAGAAGATATTCAACAGCGCGGACATGGGCGTCGGCCAGATCGAGCACATGGATATAGTCGCGCACGCAGGTGCCGTCGCGCGTGTCGTAATCGCTGCCGAAGACCTTAAAGCCCTGGCGGCGGCCGAGCGCCGCATCGATCGCAAGCGGGATCGCGTGGGTTTCCGGCGTATGCCACTCACCAATACGGCCCTCGAAATCGGCGCCGGCGGCATTGAAATAGCGCAGCACGACGGAGCGCAGACCCTTGTACTGGTCATAATCGGCCAGCGCCTGCTCGACGATGTATTTCGTGCGGCCGTAAGGGTTGATCGGCACCTGCTGGTGGCTCTCGTCGAGCGGCACGCTCTGCGGCAGGCCGTAGGTCGCGCAGGTCGAGGAAAAGACGAAGGCCTTAACGCCCGCTGCCTGGGCTGCCGAAAGCAGAGTCAGCGTGCCGATAACATTGTTTTCATAGAAGGAAACGGGGTCCTTGACCGACTCACCCACTTCGATCAGCGCGGCAAAATGCAGGATCGCGGCGGGCTTGTGCTTGGCAAGGACTTCATCGAGGCGCGCCCGATCGCGGATATCGCCCTCTTCCGCCGGACCCCATTTGACGAACTCACGATGTCCATTGGAGAAATTGTCGTAGACGACGGGCTGAAAGCCCTTGTTCGCCAGATCCAGACATGTGTGCGAACCGATATAGCCGGCTCCGCCTACCACAAGCACCGTTTCTCCTGCCATGACCACCTCTTCTCGACCACAAGGATTTGCCGCGCGAAAGCGGCGGACCGGTTCGATCCGACGCGTACACTTAGAGAGCTGTAGCCGACTTGCAAGGCGGGAGAAAGGAGCAAGATTGGTAGCATCAGGAATGGATGGAGGCGAAAGAACTAAGCCGGCTTCGTCTCCGCCTTGCCGGCGTGAAAGAGAATTCCGGCAAGCGCCAGAACCGGCGGCAACAAGAAACAAGCCATGCCAACAAGCAGGAAAAGGGCTGCCGCCAGCGCGCAGCCGAGCGCAAAGCCGCCGACGGCCGCTCCCATGCGACCAAGCCGCGCTTTCATGGCGGCCTTCTCTTCCGGTTTGGCGCCGCGCAGCAGGTCGGCAATATCGATCATGATCTGCGTCGTCGTGCCCGTCATCATCGTCGTCGGCGGCGTCGAGCCAAGATGGATGCGGTGCGCCGTCGTCTGAATGGCCATGGCAGCGACGAGCATCATGCCGGTCAGCAGCGCCTGCCAGCCATCCCCGGCACCGAACGGGCCGAAGCGCATCGCCAGGATCGCCGCGAGCACGAGCAATAGCAATTTCAGCGTCAGGATGATCTGCAACGTCGGCAGATTGCGCCGTGAGAGATCACCGCCGACGAGACGGGCGAGAATGACAACGGCACAGAAAACCGGCAGCGCCAGAAGCTTGGCAAGAGCGCCTGAGGTTCCCAAGGCCAGTGAAGTGCCAAGCGTGACGAAATTGCCCGTGACATGCGCCGTGAACAGACCATGCAGGGCAAGAAATCCGGCGGTGTCGACATAACCGCCATTGATGCTGAGAAGGGTAGGCAGGCTCGGCTTCATCGGCTCCTCACGCGCTTCGATCGTCTCCGACCTTATCGCGCTGAATGGCCTGCGATGTCGAGCAGCTATTACTCGGCTGTGCCGACTTGCGGGCGATTAAGGAATTGCTGAGCTTGGCCGATCCGGATCGACGCAAAACCTGCCGCCTGCGGTTTCCTACTCGCCGCGGTCGGCTTCCAGTGCGGCAATTTCGTCAGACAGCTCCAGAATCCGCTGCCGGAGTTCCGCTTCCGTGCCGTCATCCACCTCGCCGTCGCCAAAACAATAGCGGGCTATATGCAGCTCAAGCTTGGCTTCAAGCTCGTCGCGCTGGGTGCGTAGATGTTTAAGATAGCTGTTTCGCATCGCGAACCACGCTTTCCGAGAAAATGGGTCTCACCCTAATAAATAGGTTTGGGACCAGAAAGTTTCGATAGGTATCCTATGTATCTCCGCCGAAGCTGAAGCGCAGAGTGCGACATGGCCGCACTTCCAGGCCATTGCAAAGCACCGGACTGGTCATCACATTCATGCGACCCGCACCTGAAATGATCCTGAAGGCGAATATTAGGCGCTGACACGAGCTTTGGATTTGGGCTAATTCAGGTGGATTGTTCGAGGTATGTTGTGTTGAACGAAAAAATTGCCGTCATTGGTCTCGGTTATGTAGGTCTGCCCGTCGCGATCGCGCTCGCCGAAAAATTCCATAATGTGGTCGGTTTCGACATAAAGACCTCCCGGGTCGCCGCGCTGAAGGCGGGCGAAGACGATACCCGCGAGGTTTCGCCCGAACGGCTGAAGTCAAGCGGGCTGCGGATCACAGGCGAAATTGAAGATCTGCGGGATCGCGATTTCTTCATCGTCGCCGTACCGACGCCGATCGACCGCAATCGCCAGCCGGATCTCAGGCCGATGATCTCGGCCTCGCGCACGGTCGGCAAGGTTTTGCGCAAAGGTTCGATCGTCGTCTACGAATCCACAGTCTATCCCGGTGTCACCGAAGAAGTCTGCGGCCCGGTGCTGGCGGAGGTTTCCGGCCTGCAGCAGGGCATCGACTTCCATGTCGGCTATTCGCCGGAGCGCATCAACCCCGGCGACAAGGAGCATACCTTCGAACGCATCGTGAAGGTGGTCGCCGGCGATAACGAGGAAACGCTGGAGAAGATCGCCGCCGTCTACGGCGCCGTCGTCGAGGCCGGCATCCATCGCGCCTCCAGCATCAAAGTCGCCGAAGCTGCCAAGGTGATCGAAAACACCCAGCGTGACCTCAACATCGCGTTGATGAACGAGCTTTCGATCATTTTTGAGAAGATGGATATCCGCACGGCCGACGTGCTGAAGGCGGCAAGGACGAAATGGAATTTCCTGCCCTTCACGCCAGGCCTGGTCGGCGGCCACTGCATCGGCGTCGATCCCTATTACCTGACGGCCAAGGCCGAAGAGCTAGGCTATCACCCGGAAGTCATCCTGTCCGGCCGCCGCATCAATGACGGCATGGGCGCCTTCATCGCCCAGAAGCTCATCAAGATGCTGGTCGCGGCGAAAAAGCCGATCAACGGCGCCCGCATCGGCATTTTTGGCCTGACCTTCAAGGAAAACGTGCCCGACCTGCGCAACAGCCGCGTGCCCGATATTATCAGTGAACTGCACCAATTCGGCCTGGAACCGCTGGTGCACGACCCGATGGCAAGCCACGCGGAGGCCGAAGAGGAATATGGCATACGCCTGAGAGAGCTGAAGGATTTCGGCAAGCTCGACGCCCTCGTCCTTGCCGTTCCCCACAAATCCTATCTGGCCGAAGGAGCAGCCGGAATCCTCGATCTCCTGAGCGAAAACGGCGTCGTCGTCGACGTGAAAGCGGCCCTTGACCGGACCAATCCCCTGCTGACGGGTCACTCGGTCTGGAGTCTCTAGGAGCGGACCGACGCTCCAACCCCGGCGAGCGTTGCCGCCAGCCCCTCTTCGACCGAATGGGGCGGCGACCAGCCAGTGACCGCCTTGGTCTCGCCGATGTCGACCTGCAGCGATCCAAGCAGCCGCTGCGCGGCGGCCCTGCGGCCGAGAAGCGCGGCAAGCCCTTCCAGCAATGCCGGCGGCACCGGCAGCATCCAGGCCTTGCGTCCGGCAGCCGCGGCCAGTCTGGCAATCAACTGACCGATCGAAAGATCCTCGCCGTCGCTGACCAGGAAGACGCGATTGCCGGCGGAGGGATGGCGAGCACAAAGCAACATGAAATCGACGAGATTGCCGACGAAGACGAGGGATCTGCGGTTTCGAACCGCCCCGAACGGCCAGGGAAACGGCCGGGCGGACCATTTCATCAGGCTTGCGAAATTCGCTTTCACGCCGGGACCATAGACAAGCGGCGGCCGGATGATGACGATCTCCATGCCGGTTTCCGCTGATATCGCGAGCAGAGCCTCCTCCGCCTCGAGCTTCGAACGGCCATAGGCATCTTCCGGATGCGGCGCATCCGAAGCCCTGAATGGCCTTCCCGCAGCCGTTGCCTCACCATTGACCTTGATGGAACTCAGAAAGACGAAACGCCCGACGCCGGCCCTTGCCGCCTGTCGCGCCAGATTGACCGTGGCGTCCACGTTGACGGCGCGAAATTCGGCCAGCGGATCGACGGCATTTTCCTTCATCACATGGACGCGGGCGGCCAGATGCATGACCACATCGACGCCGGCAAGAGCCTCCGACCAATCCGTGGCGCCGTCGATCGTCCCGATGGCGACGAAGCCGGGCCGGGGATCGCGGCTCGCCGGGCGATGAGCCAACTGCCGCCGAGAAAGCTCGGCAGACAAGGCCTGCCCGACAAAACCCGTCGCACCCGTCACCAGGATCATATGATCGACCCGCCTCCGTTCATTCATACCAATCATTGCTGCAATCATGCTTTGCACGGGATATCCACGCGGAACAAGGGCTGGGAATCTTATCCGCAGCGGTTGTGCTTAAATTCGCGATATGAGATGCACAGGGCATCAAGACCTTCATCGCCCTCGACCCGGCGACGATGCAACAGCAAGAGACGATGCCCTATACGATCGCCAAGCGCCTTTTCGATTTTCTCGCTGCTCTTGCCGCGACCATCGTCTTTTTCATTCCGATCCTGACCGTCGCCATTGCCGTGCGCCTGACCTCGCCGGGCCCGATCCTCTATTGGTCGGACAGGGTCGGACGCAAGAACCGCATCTTCCGCATGCCGAAATTCCGCAGCATGCGCACCGATACGCCCGCCGTCGCGACTCACCTGCTGAAAGACCCGAAGATCTATCTGACGCCGATCGGTTCCTTCCTGCGCAAGTCGAGCCTCGACGAACTGCCGCAGCTCTGGTGCATCCTGAAGGGCGAGATGAGCATTATCGGCCCGCGCCCTGCCCTCTTCAATCAGCATGATCTGATCGCGCTTCGCACCGAACGCGGCGTCGACGTGCTGCTACCGGGCCTGACCGGCTGGGCGCAGGTCAACGGCCGCGACGAACTGCCGATCCCCGAGAAAGTGGCGCTGGACGAAGACTACCTGCGCCGTCGCTCCTTCCTTTTCGATCTCAAGATTATCATCCTGACGGCCCTGAAAGTCGTCCGGCGCGACGGAGTGGCCCATTAGCCAGCATCCGGCGAAAACGACGTGGCCGGGGTGCCGGGATGGGAAAAATGCCGTATTCCTGCCCCTTTGCGGCCATAGGGGCCGTTCCGAGGGCTGGGAATGCCGGTAATCAACCGACTGTGAATGAAGGCGGAAGACGACATTGGACGACTCGCGCATGAACAAACCGCATGCTGATCTCGCAGCCACACCGATCGGCGTCACCAAGGCCACAGGCAGCCTGAAGAGACCCGTGGCCATCATCGGCGGCCTGCTCTGGCTGCTCGTCGCCTCGCCGACCGTGCTTGAAAGCGATGCCTATCGCTATGCCACCGCACTTCTGTCCCTGATCGCTCTCTATTATTACATGAAGGCGCCGATCAGGCCACGTACGGACTGGATCGGCTGGCTCTGCATGGGGTGGGCCGTCTATGTCATGGCGCGCTTCTTCATCACCTTCTGGCTGACGCCGCAGCACGATATCGGCGCTTCCGACTGGCTCTACGCCTTCCCGTTCTTCTTCCCCATCATGGGTGTCGCTTTCCTGCTCTACGAGGAGCTGATGGAGAAGATCGTCGCCGCCTATTTCGGCGTAGTCCTCATCATGCTCGTTGCCACACAGCACCTGCGCGAGGTATTTGCCGGCGAAACCATCCGCCCGCTGATCATGAACAACCAGATCCACGGCGCCGTCGCCTGCGGCATGATCGTCATCTTCACGCTGTTCTGGCTGCTGCACTATCTGACGGACAAATCCAGCGACCGCAAGATCGCCCGCTTCGCCTATGTCGTTTCGCCCTTCATCTTCGCGCTCTGTTTTATCGCCATCTACGGCGCCAAATCGAAAGGCGTCTGGCTGGCGCTCGGCATCACCCTGCCGCTGCTGGCGCTCGTCACGCTGACCTATCTGCGCCTGAAGAGCGGCGTCATCATCGTCGTCGCCGTAGCCGCCCTGTTGGTCGCCGGCATCTATGGCGTCAGGCACAACCTCGACAAGACAGCCGGGCCAACCGTTTCGGCAGCCTTCACCATGGTTGAGAACGTGTTCGAGGGCCATGAGATGGGCGGCGTGGTCACAAACGCCATCAGCTCCACCAATACGCCCGTTTCGATGGACGAACGCCTGCAACTCTGGTCGAACAGCTGGGAAGTCTTCTCTTCCGCCCCGCTCTTCGGCTGGGGCAACCGCTGGCTGGAGCACTGGGCCGAGACGCGCTATTCGCATGTCCAGTACACGCTGCTGCACAACGGCTATCTGGAGATCCTCGTGCGCTACGGCCTGTTCGGCGCCGCCGTGATGTCCCTGATGCTCGGTATCTTCATCCGCGCCGTCTGGCGCGCCCGCAAGGCAGGCATCATCCCGCGCGCCGCCTGGCACGCCTATATCCTCTGCCTGTTCTTCTTCTCGCTGACGCTGCTCAGCAACTCCAACAACCGCCTGGCCATCGGCGAAAGCCTGGCCTTCGCCTCCTCCGCCTTCGCCTGCTGGTGCCACATGCGGCTCAAGGGGGAGTATTTGGTGATGGGTCGGCCACGGTAGCTTGCACCGTTGCTCTGCCGTGGCCGACCTGACTGGTTAGGTGAAATCATTGCCTCATGTCCGAGGAATGCTTCACCGCCGTACAATCGATGAGCAAATTACTGATGTGTTCATTGGTTGCATGAGGTAGTTCATGATCATGATCAGGCGTTGATTGTTGCCATGCGCCCTTCATTCTCCAGCCAACGTTGGGCGAGATCGGAAATCGTCCTTTCCGCCTCGGCAATCATCTTGGAATACCTGTCATTCTCGAAGCCCCAGAGGGTCGATGCGACGTCCTCTCTGTGGCCAACCAGGAAGGGAAGGGCAACGACGATCACCAAGTTGTCGCTGCTTTCGAGATATCGGTCGATAGCATTACGATCCACATCCGTATTTTCCGGGTCCCAATGTGCCAGCAAATCCAGAGCGTGCTTGTTGTAAATATTGAAGACGGTACTCGTCATATGGTCCAACCTGACAAACGTCATGCCTTTCCATACCTCCACATCTAACACACGTGTATTGGGATGAACTGAAGCAATTACCCCTGAGAAGATATCCCATCTAGTCGTTTGGCCGAGATACTCTAGGACGATCTCAATCTTATCTTTGTGTCCTTCATGGAACAGCACGTCGTCCTCAAGGACAGTCAATTGAGACATCCCCCGCGCCAGGGCATTACGAGCGAGAGCGGAATAGCTCGCCCCACAACCCAGCCAGCCTCTTACATTGCGAACACCATCGAAAATTGCACAGCTTTCAGGTCTTTCGGCCAGGAATACACGACGCCGATCGATTGTCTCAGGCATTGAAAGAGCGACCAACGCGCTATCCCGATCAAGATAAATTTCTCCATCGAGCAATTTTTTCATGGGCAACGAACCGATATTTGCCAGGAAACGGTCCATCATAAACGTGAAGCGAGTTGAGCTTAGCTCAGCCGACTTCCGAACTGCAGCATCGATCGTCGCATGCTCACTGATAATAGCGTGCGCCGCTTCAAGCATCGCTTCGATTGAACCTTGCTCGAAGAATCGAACGGCTTCCCCTAGTTCTGGATAGTCCTGCTGGTCCTGCGAACTCTCCGACAACACAGGAACACCTAGCGAGAGGCATTCTTGTATGCGTGGCATCTCCAGCAGAGCATTCTCGTAATAGTGAATATTGATCACGGCGCGCGCTTTGCGAATTAAGCGATGCATATCGTCACCGAAGGCATCATTGCAGAGCTTTACCGAAAAATGCTGCTTGAGAGCTTCAAGCATGGGGCTTCGCCTCGGCGAACTGTAATAGTCGCCGTAGAAGATGAAATCATATTCCTTTTGGGAGAGATCTATTGGTTCCGGTGGTTTCAACGATGTGCCTATCGGCAGATAGTTCACATGCGGATAGGCTATACCGTTGCTCGCTAGAAATTCTATATTGACGGTCGCATATTCGAGAACCGCCAACGAGTTCTCCAAAACCGCTAGATAGTCGGGGGTAAACCAGCGAGAGCTGACGGATTGCTCAAGTTGAAAAATGATGCGCTTCTCGCCGGGTGGCAACCGCTTGAACATCTGCGCACAAAGCACGATGTAAAGATCGTGATCGAAGGCCTTTGGAGCCTCCATCATGATTTCCGTGGCGATACCATGCCGTTCCAGACGCTCGGCAATACATTTTGCGATGAAAAGCGTGTGCGGGGTCGTTATGATCCCCCAAATACGGCCATTGGATCGCTGCAATCGGCCACGGATCTGTTCGAGTTTTGCCTGCCTGCGATAGTGAGTTATCCTGCTCAACAGGCCCTTCATATCGCCTCTGAGCAAATATCTAAAAGCGTTAACGGCTCGGCTGAGCAACGGTCGCAGATGGGTCGAAAGCCTAAGCATCTTGCTGAAAACGCGCCTGGCAACGCGAAGCGGCCTAGTCAGCTTCCACGAGGAAGAATTTAGGATGGCTGCGTAACGCTGCTCCACATCGGCATTATGCTGCTCCAGTGTGTCTTTCAAACGTCGCTCTGCATCAAGACTCGCTTGAAGTTTCGAAATCTCCGCAACTTGGTTGCGGAGATGATCAAGTTCGTCGTCTCGCCACGCGACTTCCTTGGTCCAGGATTGCACCAACTCTGTGTCGTTGAGCGGTTGCTCTAGAAGGCCAACCTCCATTGTCCCCGTCTCATCATCGGAGGCCAAGGCAAGCAAGTAGAGCGGCTCGTATACCCCTTGAGCGGCCTTCAGCTCATCCGACTTGAGAAGATAGCTTCGTGCGGACGACGCGCCCTCTGTTGGAAGGAGTAAAGATCCGTAGCAAACTCTCTGTGAGAAATATCTAATATTTCTAAAATATCTCCCCATAAGTTCACGAAACTCTTCTTCGTAGAGTTCTTTGACATGAAATTCGTTTTTATATTCGCGAAGATCAGAATAATACTTTCTATCGGGACTCGAGATTAAAAGCTTCCCGCCTGGCCGCAAGACGCGCTTGAACTCTCGAAATGTTTCATCGTGCTTGTCGTGATGCTCCAGAGTTTCGAAGCTTACAATCAAATCAATGCTATTATCTGGACACGGGATCGCGGCACATTCCCCCACTCGGAATGTAAGATTAGGTCGCTGATATTTAAGATTAGCATGCTCGACGGCATCAACCGCAATGTCGACACCGATTACCTCAGCCGCGTGGCGCGAGAGAAGGTCGCTCCCATAGCCCTCGCCGCTAGCTATATCAAGAACTACCTTATCCTTTGCGAGCTCGGCTGCACTCAGGTAGCGATGCAAGTGTTCAACGACAATATTCCCGGAGACTTCCGGTAAAAATCGTTCGCCGGTGAATTTCATTGAACGCTTCAAATCAGACATATCACGCTTCCACCCAAAGGCTGACGTTCGACATAGGAACGCCGACCAAGCCAGTTGCAACCATCGAGGTTTCGGATTTTATTGCCATAGCATCATGAATCCAGTGATGCTGGACGTGTACGTCCTGATTTCCATCTGCAATTGCAACACCGATAGAATAATCTCCCGCGGGCAGAATTGGCATACGGAAGGTAAACTCGGCCACCAGCATCTCACCAGTCGCGCAGAACGAGCCGCGATCGATCGTTGTCAAATAGGTATTGTCGCCAAACAAGGTTTGTCCAAGCCTATCCTTCAACATGAAGCCAATGATCGGTGATGTGAGATCTGCATAGGCTTTCGCTTCAACACGTACAACCACATACTCGCCGCCAACTATCCAACTCAGCGGTTTTCCCGATCTGTTGCGCAAAGTTACATTGACTATCTCGGCATGCTTTCTTCCAAAATTTTCACCATTCGAATTAAACTTGAAAACCTGCAGATCATTTCTGAGATTGGACGCATTGAGAAAGGCCAACCGGCTATCGACAGTCGCTTCCATCTCCGCGTCTTCCGTAACACTCTCCATTTCTTCCGAAACGGTTGAAGTCGTCACCGGCGGCACACCACCTTCTGAATAATAGGCCTCCAGATAACGATTACAGACATCCTTTGGTACGCCATCCATAACGACGGCACCCTTGTCCAACCAAATCGCCCGCGTGCAGAGTCCACGAACGGCCGCAGTGTCATGGCTTACGAAGATGATGCTTCCTCGCTTTATAAAGTCATGCAGAAAACGCATGCATTTCTGCGTGAAAAAAGCATCCCCAACAGAAAGCGCCTCATCTATAACCAGCAAATCCGCATCGATATGAGCTATGACTGCAAATGCTAGGCGCACATACATGCCGCTGGAGTACGTCTTTACCGGCTGGTTGATAAAATCGCCGATATCCGCAAAACTTACGATCGCATCATAGCGATCCTTGATCTGCTGGTCCGTCAGTCCGAGCAACGAAGCATTGAGAAAAACATTCTCGCGTCCGGTGAACTCGGGATTGAATCCCGAACCTAGCTCGAGCAGAGCACCTATGCGTCCGATGGTAGCCACGTCTCCCGAGGTCGGGTTTAATGTTCCGCAAATCATCTGCAATAGCGTAGACTTGCCGCTGCCGTTACGACCGATGATACCAACCGTCTCGCCCTTCCTGATGGTGAAGGAAACGTCGTTCAACGCCCAAAATTCGCGAAAATATTGACGCCGTCTAAGCCCTAGCAGCGAGCATACACGCGGCACAATCATCTGCTTGAGGCGATCACGAGGATTATCATAAATGTGATAGCATTTGGAAAGCGCGCTTGCGGCAATCACTGTGTCAGAGGACATCGGCGAAGCCCTTGCGTGTTTTCTGGAACCAAGCAAACCCCAGCCAAGCCACGATGGCAGATCCGAGAAGTTCGAGCCAGTAGTATGTTAGGTCAGTCGGCTGCCTCCAAAAAAGGATCTGTCGCATCTGCTCGATCACCGTTGCCAAAGGGTTCAGTAACACAATGGACTGAAACCTCTCTGGCAACGCGGAGATAGGATAGAAAATCGGTGAAAGGAACATCGTCACCGTTACGACGATGCTGACGAGTTGGCTCACATCCCTGATATAGACACCAAGGGAAGCAAGGCACCATGACAACCCCATGATAAAAAGTACAAGCGGAAGAATAACAAGCGGAAGCATAAGTAAATATGGCGAAGGAATACCAAAAAGAAATATAAATGCGACAATCCACACAGAAAGACTGATAAGAGCATTCACCAATGCAACAAAAATATTTACCCATGGCAATATTTCCAATGGAAATATCACTTTCTTAACATAATTGCCATTACTGACAATCGTAGCGGGTGCCTTAGATACACACTCGGAGAATATATTGAAAACGATTAGCCCGAGAAACAGCAACAAAGCGAACTCGGTTTTGGAATCACCTCCACCGCCCCAACGCGCTTTAAAGATGACACTGAATACGAATGTGTAGACAACCAACATCAACAGCGGATTGAAGAGCGCCCACAAGATACCAAAAATCGACCCCCGGTATCGAGCCGCCATATCCCGTCGCACAAGAGTAACGACAAGATGCCGATGAATGTAAAGACTGCGAATCGCCGCGACAGGGTGTATTGGATATTTATTCATAACTGATGACACATCTTTCGGCCGTTTATCGCAGATTTATAGCCCGCTTGGTTAGAACGTCAGTATCTTTAATGGAACAAAGAACCAGCGCCCTTAGACAGGTAGCGAGCCATTCAGACCAGCGCGACCACAGGCTAGATCGAACCCGAACGCGAAAATAAAAAATCGGCAGTTTTATGACAGAATACGCAGATTCGCTCAAAATCACAGATCCATATCAAAACCTTGCTGGCCCGAAGTTGCTTTTGTTTTCCGCGTTAAGGTATAGCCTTACCCGGTGTCCCCCATAAGATGAAGAGCGACGGATGTCCACTGAAACATGATGCATTTCACCATCCGCCATAAGCAGCAGCTTATAAGCGTTCCATGTTCTGCCCTGTTTCAATGCGAATGACACCGGCGCTTACAAAACTTCGAAACTTTCATTGACTTCTCCTCTTTTGCTCACCGGATCGTAAGTGGAAGATTCCGGTTTCAATGGCTTCATTTAGAAGGCGCATAGCATGTCAAATACGTATGGGAATACGATTCCCACCCACGTGCCCTAATGCAATCTTGCTTTATCAATCGCCACGGATGACATGATGACGACCGATAGCACCGAAGATCCGTACCAAGAGCGCGCGGCACTCCTCTCAGTTTGCATTGTCACCTATCGTCCCGAACTCGCGGGTCTCCGCGAAACACTTGAAAGCCTGAGAGCTGCAATCGCGCGCCTCGAGGGAACGAATACAAGCATCACGATAGTCGATAATTCTATGGATGGCTCCCTTGCCGGATGGCTGTCCGACAAATTCGGCGATCTTTCCGTTCACCTCCTGGAAGGGCACGGAAATATCGGCTTTGCCCGTGCGAACAACATGGCATTGGACGATGTCGGCGACCTTCACCTCGTGCTCAATCCAGACGTGGTCTTGAGCCCCGACTGTCTTGCAAATGCCCTGCATTTCCTGGATCGGCATCCGGAATGCGGACTATTGACCCCTTTGGCGATGGGAACAGATGGCACGCGCCAATATCTGTGCAAGCGCTATCCCTCCCTCTTCGATCTGGCACTAAGAGGGTTTGGGCCAAAATGGTTGCGCCGGCTTTTCAGGAAGCGGCTCGACCGCTATCAGATGACGGATATGTCCGACGTGGACGCCTTCTGGGACCCGCCGATCGTCAGCGGGTGCTTTATGCTCTTTCGTGGCGCCATTTTCCGAAAGCTCTCCGGCTTTGATCCTCGCTATTTCCTTTATTTCGAGGACTTTGATCTATCTTTGCGCACGCGAGACATGGCACGCATCGCCTTCGTTCCGACGGCGAGAATAGTCCATGGCGGCGGCGACGCCGCTCGTAAGGGTCTGTGGCATATCAAGCAATTTGTGCGCTCGGGCTATACCTTCTATCGAACATTCGGCTTGAAACTGCTTTGACACCCGCGATTGCCGACATGCCTCGCGATAAAGTGCTTCATATCATGCGCCGGCATCGCCAAACCAAAGCCTGGCGAAGACCGGACGGATATGGGTGTCTTCATTCGAACACTTCGGCATCGGCTAGCAAAGGCTGTCGCTGGTCTTTGGGGGAGAGCGTCGGCTCACCGTTGAGCCTCCAGTCGATGCCGATCTGCGGATCGTCCCAGCGAATGCCGCGGTCGCTCTCCGGGGCATAGTAGTTGGTGGTCTTGTACACAAACTCGACATGGTCGTTCAGCGTCAGGAAGCCATGGGCGAATCCCTCGGGTATCCAAAGCTGGCGCTTGTTTTCGGCCGACAGGAGAACACCGACCCACTGCCCGAAGGTCGGAGACGATTTGCGGATGTCGACCGCGACATCATAGACTTCACCGACCACGACACGCACCAGCTTGGCCTGCGCATGCGGCGGCAGCTGATAATGGAGACCGCGCAGCACGCCCTTTCCCGACCGGCTGTGATTGTCCTGCACGAAGTCGACGCTTCGTCCGACTGCGGCTTCGAACTTGAGCGCGCTGAAGCTTTCGAAGAAGAAGCCGCGATCGTCGGCAAATACCGTCGGCTCGATGATCTTGACGTCGGGGATGGCGGTATCGATGGCTTTCATTCGTCGTCCTGCTCGGATTGTTCGCACGGGAGATGTGGCGCTGGCGCGCGCCGCGATCGTTAGAATATCTGCTCGCGCAATATCCCCAGGAGATATTGCCCATAGGCGTTCTTCTTCAGCGGATGCGCCAGCGCCTCGACGTCAGATGCGCTGATCCAGCCGCTGCGATAGGCAATCTCCTCGGGGCAGGCGACCTT
>NZ_RAIN01000012.1:0-169254 GCF_003610155.1 Rhizobium sp. WW_1 | reverse complement strand
TTGACCACCGTCTCATCATGCTGCACCAGCCAGTCAAGAACAAAGTTCCCACCAATAAAACCGGCACCGCCTGAGACCAATATCGTCATCGAAAAATCCAATCTCACTTTATGTCATATGGCCAAATTGTCGGCACAAAACTCATGCAAGTCAAATCTCGCTATAACGGATGACGTCTCCTGCCGAAAGCCCTCAAGCTGAGCCGAAGTCATATCTGCCTCGGGTAACGAGACAAGAGCAATGTACGGATTCATTCATGGGAGCTTGGGATTGGCTGGGGAACCTGGATGATGACTACCGGCAGCGAAAAATTGTTGACAGTCAATTAGTTACGCAATCTCATGTCAACATATTGGGGGTGGGATTCGGTACTGTCAAGGTAGGCAAAATCGATGATGCTTACGTCAGGCGGCCTTAGCGGACTGAAAAACCACTAGCTGAAGCTACAGCGAACTGTGCTCAGCATTGCAAAGCTTGCTAAGTCCGCTCGTAATGCGGTTGCGCTATCCTGGCGTAAGATCAAAAAGACACACGCTGATAGCCAGCATCGCGTCTTAGTCTGCGGTCACCATCTCGGCTTCCTGTTTGCCTATTCGCAATGCCTGGCTCATACGGCGACGAGCATTCTGTAATGCATCCAGGTAGTCGTCCGCAGCTAAGCTAAGGCTTTCGGGAGACTGCGCTCGCGCCATGTCATCATTCGTCCATTCGCGATTTAGCTGTTTCGCGAGCGCATAGATTACGGCTCGCCCCACTCGGCTGACCATTGTCCTTTCTGACAACTCCAGGGCAAGATGCCGCATTGCCTCTGGGTCGGGCGAAGCGGCGTAGTCTAATTCCAATTGACGTTTCATGGCATCAATCGCAGCATATCGCATGTTTACAAAAAGCTGCGAGGCGTCTTGATAGAACTTCGCTGCCTTACCCTTCAGACCCTTTTCCTCAATCTGAGCGTCGTTTCGTAGAAGCACGATCTCTGGTGCACGTTCGGCATTCAGCGAAATCGATGCCCTTTTGGAGCCGCTGGGTATCGCGAGCAAGTCCTCCAACGTCAGTTTTTTGTCTGCACCTTCAGCACCAGTTGTCTCGCCGCCTTGCCGATCCGGACGATAGCCTTTGCCTGGCCCTACATCCATTTCAACGGCTCCGTTCTGCTCAGCACGGAGACTGGGCGCTTTCACACGAAGGCTGTTTAACAGCTTTTGAAGTTCGTCGCGTATTTCATCAGTGCTGCCGGAGTCCGCTGGAGCAAAAGAGGCAATAAGATCGATCAGCCATCCCGGTCTGTTCTCCCGAGCGATGTCACAGAAGTCCCGCGCATCGACCTGTCTCTGATCACCTTCCTTGTAACGCAGGAATTGGCGGTAGGCCTCCGGCCGAACTGGAAAATCGTCAGGAAGTTCGATGTATATGGAAATGTGCTTTGCACCGAAGGTGACGCCATAAAGCGGCGCGTCAAGAGTCCACTGCCGACTCCGCTTAACTTCATACAACTCATTCTTGTGAACGACGGCACAAACGCTTACGTCGGACGTTATCGCTCCGCTTACAGACTTGTTGTGGCTGGTGTTAAGTAGCGGGGGATCATAGAAATAGTGGATCGCAACGCCGGACGGCGTTATGATGGTCTCAGATTTCCCCAGTGGAAAAGCACGATCCGGAATAGTGCGGAAAGTCCGCGTGCCATCGAGCTTATGCGTCCCTGGCAGGAACTTTACGATCAGCCCCTTCGGGAGCCGGAAGAAACGATAATAGAGGTAGTCGGCGAGCCATTGGCCAGCCACAATCGGATTGCCGTCGTAAGGATCGCGGACAGTGTCCTGCTCAACACGATTCCCGTACAGCGTGACCTCAGTCCAATCGGAAGCAACGTCGACGCCTTCCTCTGCGACAGCTTCGGTAACATCAAGAACTTCGTCCCAAGAACCCAGCGAGCTCTCTCGTCTCAGGCGTCCATATACGCCATCGCGTTCGCACAAAATGACTTCACTCACCTGTCCGCCTTTACAAGAGCGGTAGCGAAGGCCGATTTTATTTGATGGCAAGGAAGCCACCTTTGCGCCCATTCCGAAGTTTTCATCTAGGCCCTTCACTTTGCCGATTGAAGCGGCGAGATCACAAGCTCGGTAGAGTTCTTCACTAGACATACCAGGTCCGGTATTCCAGATTGACAACTTCTGCGAGGTGCCCAGTTTGTTCGACCGGAGCTCGATAAGCTGTCCTCCCTCAGGTGCCTGTATTGCTGCCTCCACCGCGTTCATAAAGAGCTCGCGAATCATCATGGTCTTTGGGCATCTCTCAATCGTGCTAGAAACTAGGAAAAGCTCATCGGCCACTTTAAGCGGGGCAATATCTTGCGATGCAAACATAACAGGTCCCTGAGTTTATATAGCTTTGGATCGAGTCGATGAGGGCCTGACTACAGGCCCTCGACGTAGAGCTTGGCGTCTATTCTGCTGCCAGCGCAGCGCGGGCTTCGACACTTCGGCGAGGCGGCAACTCAAGACGCCAACGGATCATGTCTCCAATAATTGGGTAGATATCGTTGTGTTTGGCACCGAAACGCATAAATCCAAGCTGGTGACTGCCAAGGTCTCGGTTGCCCCCCTCCTCGGAAGGTAAGTATATTTCCAGGCCATCCAACCCCTTCGCAGTCCTCTCCTCTGGCGTCAGAGAATAATATTGCCACATTGGATTTCCATGACTAAAATCTATGTCTGTCAACCTCGACAACAGAATATCCGAGAATTTGTCGCCGTCTTCTGGCTTTCTGTTGCTGAAGCTAAAATCGTAAACAAGCTTTGCCAGTGCTTTTAAAACAACTGGCTGTGCTGCCACAGTTTTTTCTCGGGAACGATCTTCACCGAAGCCCGGAATTGCTTGAATGGCGGTCCAGAATCGGTAAGCCATTTCGGTCTTGCCATCAACCATCGACGGATTCGCGCCACTGATGTTTGTTCGGTTTAGAAAGAGAAGAGCGTTCACACCGACAACATCTTTTCTCGGTAGGCCGCCCTCGTCATCTTCCCAGTTCTTTACATCGTTCTCAATTACATTAAGTCCGAGCTTGTCTATAAGTCTCTCTTTGATGAACAAGTTGACTGGATTTGAATTGTCAAACTGAAGCGCAAGATTTGTGTCGACCTTCTTACCCAGTCTATTCAAATCATGAAACAGTTGACGTTCTTCATCTGGAGTCAAGCCCAAATGTACTTCGACCAGTATCGTGCAGTAGGTTCTGGCTACCTCGAAGCACTCTTCCCACACGGTCAACTCGTCTGCAGACAGAGCCTCACCATCCGAAAATCCCAAAAGATTCCCCTTCTTCGGATAGAGCCTGGTGGCTCGAACCTGTTCAAGGAAGTCGAAAACTAGCTGCATAGCCTTCCTTCGATGTTGACCATCGATAACCCAGAGAACATGACGCTGCGCTAAAAAGATTTTGAAGGCCGCCGTCTCTTCAGTTCTGCGGTCCAGCATTCGATCCCCGCGAATATCCGCCCCGCGTGGGTCACAGTTTCGAATGTTAACTACCAAAGGCTGTATCGCCATGTAAGGCTGTCGACCCAGTCGGCGCATCACTTCCAGAAGCGCCTTGCTTGGTTCTTTCTTGAGTATTTCTCGGCGTTCAATGGCCGCAGAAACGAGGCCCTTGAGGAGATAGATCGCCAGCTTATGAGCATGGACCGGGTCGAGCTTGCGCTGAGCAACTGTGTCGCCATCGCGTCCAGCGTCGTTCGCAACCTCCGACATCCCGTAAAACTCGTGCATGGGCATCTGCATTAGGAAGGTGCGGTTACCCAAGTTATGGCCAATGAAAACCTTCATAGGCTTCTCAGAAGTGTCCCCCGTCTCAAGGATGTCATCAAGTGTTCCGAGAGGGGTAGGCAGTCCATTTTGGCTGGGTATCATGATTGGGCTCCTTCGTTGTTGCATTCGTTAATAGCGCATGTTTCTCGAAAAAGCAATCATCCTGGATGATTTTATTTTCCTCCTGGATGAAAAAGCGTACAGTCCAGGACGTGTTCGCAGGGAAATTCTGGACTCAGTCTCAAGCCCACAGTCACTATCATTGTGTTTTGGGAGGCAAAGCTTGGGTGGGAGGCGATCCCGTAGCTTGCACTTGGGCTCCAGTCGGCTTCCTGGCGATCCTCCTCGATCAAATCACCCTGACTAATATAAAAGATAATTTCGCCGCCACCGATATCGCCACCGATACCTCCGCTTGGCCAACTGGTATTCGGCGTTTGTTGATTGCGATTTTTGCTTGGATCATTGGATTTTGATCGAGGAAGATCGCCATGAAGCCGTCTGCAGCCGCACGAATCCGAAAAGAAGAAACCCGCGAGCGCCGCCGTGCCGCCGAGCGCTTCCGGCGCTGGCTAGAAGACCTACGTCGCCGACAGCAGCAGGCAGATCGCGACCGCCGAAGGAAATGGCTGATCGCTCTCCTTCTCGCGCTTCTTGATTCCAGACCAGTTCAGATGTTTTTTCCTGTTCATTTTGCCGAGGCGGATCCGCCCCAGCAAAAACGACAGTTGAAACCGTCAAGGAACTCTGAAGAAAGGAGCGAGACTGTCGACACGCGAACAGATGACGAGCGCCGCTTTTTATACGACTACGCGCCGCGCTATGGCGAGGAAAGTCAGGAAGTTTATGACGGGCTGACCTGGAACGATATTGTCGCATACAACAAGATTCATCGCCCGCATCTCTTTCCAAGGTTCGTCCCAATCCCCGGCATGCCTGCCCGCTATTCGAGCGAGCCGGTGCACGTCTGGACCCTCTTGTTTGAGATGCAATATCCGCACGCAAGACGAGATGCGATTGCGGCTCTTAAGTTCATCGTCGATCCAGCCTCGCATGATTGGATCACGGCATGCGCGTCATTAGATGACGGCTGGAAAGACCTAAAGAAATGTTGGATGCGGACTCCGGATTTGACCGTCTATGAATTCCCCCGAGCCGCCGCTCGGTGGCGCGAAGAGTTACGCCGGGACGCTGAGGAAAAGAAACGTGACGCGAAGGAAACTCCTACCAGCGGCCCAAAACCCCCCGGCGTCGATTAAGGAAATATCTGAATATACTTTGTTGACGGCAAGGAAATGTTCGAATATTAATCTCGCTAAAGTCGAGTATAGCGTTTTATTACATTTCCTTGTCAATATAATAGTTTTGATATACTTATGAATTTTATTGAATTGCTTTTGTGATTTTTTCGATATCCATTTGCCGTCGTCACCAACGACTGCGAAAAGAAAAAATATGGCGAAGCAAAAACGAAACAAGTTGAAACCGCTGATTTTCGATTGGGATACCGCACCGGATGAGCGCAGCGGCTTCGCAGAAGTAAAGTTCCCTGATTTTCCGCTATTTTATCTAAATTACTTGGAATTACCGTTCGATCCAGCGAACAGAGTGCTCTGGTGGATCGACAAAAGCGGAAGAAACCAAGACGATACAGATGAGGTACATGAGGAAGTCGTCATGGCTTTTGCTCGCGACATCAAGACCGCGCAGCGAGCGGCGGAAGCCGCGTTCATCCGGCTCTTGAAGCCACCGGTTTTTAATGTAGTGACCTGAAAGCTACTCAACGATGATCGCAACCGGCACGGTCTGCGACCGTCCCGCGCCATCGGAGATCGTAACAGAAAAATCATAAGTCCCGGTCACGGAAATCCGACCCCTGATCAGCCCAGCAGACAGGTCCATCGAAAGCGTTGAAGGCAGGTCAGCGCTTGAAAATGAATATCCCGTTTTCAAGCCGCCTGACGACCAAATCGGGCTTGTGTACAGGCTATTACCTGCCCGGACTCTTGTCGACCCATAGGAAATTCCGAAATCAACCGGTGTCGCAGGATCGGGAATTTCCAGTTCAGGCGGCGGCGAGACGAATTTGAGGGTGCCCGTTGTCGGTGACCGCCATATGATTTCGCCCGCATGCGCAGACGACGAAAGTACCAAGGCAGCAAGAGCAACAAGAAGCAGACGCATGCTGCGATCTCCAATGAACACATGGAAATTGCCGCACGTCATCAAGCAAGCGACAAGGATATTTGGGACTTGCGCCGACAGCGCCGACGAACTGTAATTTTTGAAGGCGAACCCGTCCCCCGGTAGTAGCCACCTCACTTTCCCTCCTTCTTTTGTTTTGGTCGCAACGTCATCCGCATTTCCGGTCCCGCTGCTGCCAATTCCTGTTGGCGATCCGGTGGCAGAAGCGACCATGCTCGATCCCTTTCGATCTGCATTCGCAAGGCCGCGTCCCGCGCTCGCTCGGCGTCCAGCGCGGCCTCATTGGCCTTCTTTTCCGCTTCATGACGGCGCTTTTCTTCGACCCTCAAGCTTTCCTGAATCGTCCTGGCGAAGGCACGGACATGGGCGATTTCGGTGGCAAATTCCTCCCTGATTTTGGTCGCCAGCTTCGATTCGCCCAGGGCGTCCCACATTGCTCTCAAGCGACCGGTAACGCCTGAATAGCGTTCGGCGCGAGCAAGAGCTTCCTTGGCCTCTTCCTGTGCCTTCTCTGCCTGTTCCCGCGCCGCAGTTGCCGCAGTTTTTGCTCTTTCGGCAATTTCCTTCTCATGGGCGGCGGCGGCACGGATTGCTTCCGCCTCGGTTTTCGTTCGCGTCACGAAGATGTCGCCCGATGCTTTGACCTTCTTTGCCCGCTCGATAACCGTTTGCAGTGCTTTCGCCTGCACCTGCTCGCGCTGCCACTCATCCCGGCTCAAACGGCGGCGTTGGGGACCCAGCCTTGTAAGGCCGCAGGGCACAGCGACGGCCTCGTGATACGAATTCTGCCATTGCCTCATTGCTTGCTTATATGCCGCATCAGCCCGCTTTGAGAGCGCCTTTGTATCCTCGCCTTCGGCTAGACAGGCAGACATGATTCCGCGTTTTGCGACCGTGCCGGGGTGATATTTGAGCGCTGCCATCGCCGGATCGGCAGTCGGCACGATATAAGCGTGAACATGGAAATGTGACTCATCTTCGTGACGGATTACGGATTTCAGATCATCTCCGTATTGGTCCTTTAGCCACTGGACCGTGCGCCGCTCCCATTCCTCGACTTCCCTTTGTTTTGCCGGATCGGCGCGGATTTCGTCCATGGTGAAGGGGTGCGATGCTACAACCGTATTAAGCGTCTTTTTGTCTTTTGCGACCTTCCGGACGTGGCCACCCTTCACCGTGATCGTCGCGGCGGCGGCAGCGGCATCGTGCATATCCTGCACAGCCTCAATGCCGACGCCATATACGACGACGGGCGGCAGTGGATTTGAAACGTGGACGGAGGCTTCAGGCTTCCGGCTGGCCTCAGCAAATATGAAGTCCGTACTCCGGCCCTTCGCATCAGCCTTACGGGCAAAAGACTCCAAATGCACGAACTGGTAGCCCATGCGTCACCCTTTGCGGGGCAAATCGTCGAACCCTGAAAATGGTTCGACGCCCGCTTTGATGCTGGCGCGGACGCAGTGCGGTTCTCTCCACTCCTTCACAAGGTCACGCCCGTCCGGTGCGATGAGAGAAATTTGCTTTGCCGTCAACGCTTTCAGAACGGGAGCTTTGGTGAGAGGAAAAAGGATCAAAACCCGATTGCGTGAGACGTGAATTACATCGACAGCTTTCCGAACCCGGACGAGAGATTCCTTGAACCTGAATTCACGAAACTCTGCACGGACACGGGAAACAGTTTCTCCGTAGGCCATCAGTGCGTCCTCCGATCCCTCTTCTTTCGTTGGGGCACGACGGCATCGTAAAGGAAATCGATCCCTTGGACGAACGAGGCGACAAGCTGCACGCGGCCTAGAAATTCATCGTCGGTCAGATGCTCATGCCCGCCATTGCGGTCTGACCTATCCTGAGACACGGAGGCGTACCGGTCCTGATTTTCCCAGATTACCGCATACCACGATGTCGGCAGTCGGATGACCTTTAACCTTGCCTGAGTAGGCAGTCCCTGGTTGATATTTGTTGCTTGTCGTTCGTATTCTTTCATCGCTTCGCTCTTGTAGGAAAGGGTTCCTACAAGCTTCGGGGCAAAAGCTGTCGGCGGAAAGGAAATTCCCCAGGTCTGAGAAATGTGGCTTGGTAACCCAGGGCTTGGAGGCCGCCGATCTACCAATTAGAGCGTTCAGAATTTATGGATGGATCGCCGCCACCAGTCGTTTCGCGGCGGGATGATTTGTATGCGGAGATTCCAGCGTGAAGCCCGAGGAATATGAACTGCTCAAAGCTGCGTGCGAAGCTACGGCAGCAAGTCATCCTGATTTACAAAGGAGCCAGCGAGAGTCCCCAAACGAAAGCGCGAAATCAATCGAAAATGAGATATCCGGTTTCCTGGGGGCAATATGGCAGGATCGCAAGAGCGTCTATGATTCCGCTGAAGAAGCACTACAGCCTCTATGCCTCCTATATGATTTGGCGCTCTTGCAGGTCTGCGATCTGTCACACTTTGGGCTGAAGAATAGACGTCATCGAAGCCGAGTGATTTGGCCAGAAGCCCAATTACCAACCCGGCCATCGCCCAATGCCGTTTTCTATGTTTTGGCCTCCAACCTAGCTCAATCCATGCAGGCCTTTCGTCTACTGGTTCTTCACGGATTTGAAAGCCAGGCCCGAGCAACCTTTAGAGGGGTGATCGAGACTGCGGACTTGCTGACTATGGTTTTGGCAAGGGAAGCGACGTATCGAGAATTCATAAAATCCTTCGAAGACCCCAAAGACAGCTACAAGCACTGGAGAAGCCACCTATCTCCATCAAAAATTCGGGCTGCTGTTTCGCAGTTGGAGGACGGCGATCCGCTTTCAATCCCAATCGACCTGACGCCAAATGAAATTAGAGACGGTATGTATCAATGGCTTTCCGAATTCGTACATGTGAATTTCGTTGCCCACATAGTTGCGGCTCATCCAGCTGACGCCAATGGGGGCTCTCGACCGCTTGCGATGCTCGGAAATGTGGGAGAAACGTCAAGGGCGACACTCGTCCACTGCCTGCTATACCTTTGGATTACCTTGCTGAGAATCGAGAGATTGCTTTGGGAGCAGCATCGTTGGAAGAGCCTCCGGGGATGGCGCTCTCGCAAATGGTTCAAGTATCGCTGCCGTACGTTGGATGAATTGTTCCTATCTTATCTGCCTACGTACTGGGAAAAAAATCCTTTGTCGGACTCATGGGAGGGGATTTAGAAGGCCATTTCATATGGGGCCGGGGACAGCTGTAGCTGCTGTCTACTATATTCGGGGGCTATTTATCTCTGCGGCGTTGATGCTGTTGAGTTTCTCAATAACATGGCCAACATTGTTACGGCCTTGAACTCGCCCAACTACGGTGTGGTACCATGGCATGAAGGTGTTTGCCCAAAGCTTCACCTCTGAGATAATATATAAAAGCTCGGTCGTTCCCAGAACTTTTGTCCGCAGCGAATAACCGAAATCCAATAGCGCTTCGGGTTCCTGCATATTGGTGCCAACCAACCAGGAAACATTTGATTTCTCGCCCAGGATATACGGCACGCAAATCGCTTCGAAATCCCGACAATCCAGATGCGTCAAGGCCTGTCCATATCCGATCTTCAGCAGTAGTTGGCCGAATTCCGTTGGCTGATGTCTGAATCCGACCGCAGGCTTAAAGTTATATTTTTGCTCGAACTGCTCTTGTCTGTTGGAGTCAGCAATCACGGCCATCGTCCAGGATGGCAGCGTGTCAACCGTCTCATTCAACCCTAGAAGAATTCCGGCGGGCGGCATCTTGTAGAACGCAAATACCGCTGGGACGTCCTCGTTTGGTATGGCCTGGACGCGGCCAATTTTTTCGCCATCAGGTATGAACTGTGTCACTGGCTTCTTGTTCTTGCGGCGGGAAGTTGCGCCGAAACTCTGCCTAGCTTGGCCCCAAAGTCCCCTGGCAATCTTCAGTTCAACCTTGGAAGTAATCTTAGCGCACGAGTCGCAGCTTGCGTCCCTGAGGACATGACTTCCTCCTAGCGAGTACGGAACGATATGTTCGTCGGTGAGTCTCACACCCTCGGCTCTGCAATAAATACAGTACCCAAGCGAGGGGTAGTATGTTGGACCGTGGGACATGAAGAATCAGCGAGATTGGAAGCGTTGCGGTGAATGTTAGCTGGCAACGAGGTAACCGTCTTCTGGTAATTGGTAGTGACCGACTACTGATTGCAAGCAACCATCGGCTCTTCCGAGGGACGACTTCATCGGGAACCTGCCGGTAGCCCCCTCCATGACCGGGGAGGTCAACATACACTGATGGTTACGCTGCGATCTGCGTTGCCGACATGTCTTCGATCATTTCCAAGAACGCATTCAGATCGTCGTTCGCAGGTTCGGGACGGTCGGCCATTACCAGTTCCATCACTCGACGGATTGATGGGGCCTTGAAGTCAAGCCCCTTGGCAACGGCCTCGCGCTCCTCGCTGTCGAGGACATGCGAAATCGCGCGATCCATTCGCCCCTTGAACCGGAACACCAGCGCCTGTGCGTGTCTGGCGATCTCGAAGGCTGTAGGCGCGTGCTTCTTCTTCTCAGCAACTTCTTCGCTCGGCTGAGACAGCACGCACGTCAAACGCTCGATTTCCGACCATTCCCATTGTCGTTCGACGGCATTCAGCACCCGCCATGCAACGCCGCGATTAAGAATTTTCGCCCAGACACTGGCCTCGACCTTGCCGACGACATCATCGCCTTCCTCAAACTGTTGTTCGGAGGCCTGATCGGCGTCATCGTCGACAACGATGCACAGCTTCGCGGCGAGAGCCGGGGAAACAACGCAGGAACGCGTTCCGGGCATTATCGCTGCGTACTCGGTAAAAAGGGATTTTGCATGGTCGTCGCCAGCGGTCGCCAGTGTAACCAAATCCCACGGCGTGCGGCTGTCGGCATCGCGGGCTTCCTTTAAACCACCTGCCACTTCCCAGCACGCTGACCCCTTGCCGGTGTATCCGGCAATCTTCTCCTCATCCCAGACCATGGTCACATCTTGACCGATCTTCTTTGCGACGCCGCCCAGCTTTCGCACTTCTCTGATATATCGGGCGACCAAGCGGCGGGCAGCCTTCCTTATTTCCTCCTTGCTCCTCATTCCGGGAATGATCATGTGGGCATGGTAGTGCCACCCACTGCGGCGATTATGCAGGACTTCGATGCCCTGGACGACGCCAAGGAGGCCTCCTTGCGCCTGTATCTCCTGCCATTTCCGCCCTTGTCTCGCTTTGCGGGACGCCTCGGAAAGCAGTTTCTTCACCAATGCGAGCGACATGGAAAGGTCATGCTTGACGGTCAACGTCACAAACGCGCAATGACCACCAACAGCCTCGGTATTATTAATAACAGCAAGCACGCGTTCCTTGCGGCGCAACGCGCGAGCAGGGGCACAGGTCGGACACAACCACGGCGAATCGCAGCGGAAGACGCCCGAAACGGCAGCGCCAGTCTCTCTGCGATGAAGCGTGATCTCGCTCATGCGCGTTGATGTTTTCCTGATTCGTGCATCGCCCATTTCGTCAACGTACGTTTCTTTCTTGACCCGCTCCCCGGCATAGCCGCAGCCGCAAACGGCTGGTCCTTTTTCATTTTTCGGGCGAAGCAGGGCGACGACCTTGCTCTTCATCCGCCAACGAGACGCACCAGTTATTTTCCTTTTCTTTTGGTCGTTGTCTTCATCAACTGTTGTTGCTAGCTCGCCTGGAAACGTAGCTCCTCTGTTATCAAGAGCCCGGCCTTCGGCGTGCTTCTGCGCGGCCTTCGGCCTTGCGGTCCCGGCTTTAAAACCTGCGGAAACGGCAGCACGAATGGCCAGCTCACCATCCGCATAAGGATCGATGGAATGGGCGTTCGGATGGTCGGCAAAAAGGAGTTTAAAGGAGGTTTTATTCTTCGCCTTGCTGCAATCTGAAGGCGAGATATGTTGACATTTTTTTGTGACAGAATGGGGCGTTTCGTCGGCTGGGATATGTCCCAGCGCCGGGGTCACTCAATTGTCAATGGGAGCTTTACAACATACATGATATCGTTCATCTTTATTAAACAGTGATAAAAACACCGCTGAGGGTTCCTGCCCTGTGACGCGGTGTTTTTTTATGGTCAGGTGCGGCGATGGCTAGGTCAAGAGCCGGAATGCCTGTCATCGATATAATCCTTGTTCAGGATACGGCTCAGAAGGAATTTCATCTGAGCTTTGACAGCCTCCATCTGCTCCAGGGCTAACGCATAGCGTTGAGCAGAAACGCCGCTTGGAGCCCTTAAGATCGACCAAAGATGATCGAATTCCATTCCATAATATTCGAGCGCGGCTACAACTTTCGAACGGTGCGGGATAGCGTTTAAGGTGAGATGTTCCATGGGTAGCTCCTCTTTCCTTACACAATCAACGTCCGTATCCATGACGATGATGGCTCTGCCGATATTGGAGCGAGTGTAAACCACGTTCAGCGCGAATAACTTCGACAACTTGAATCTGCCCACGATCCAGCCAGTCAAACGCGTCCTGTGCCGTACGTTCGCTACCAATCTCGTCAAAACGGTCGAGAGCAAAGCCAACCGTGTACCTAATGGTGGTGGAGCCGGGAAAACGGTCGATCTGATATTTGCCGCTATCGATCCCATCGATTTTCTCGCGGACAATACGCATCATGTCACTCATATAAGGTCCTCTATCTGTCAGCCTATTCTGACTGACGACAGACATGTGGCACGAAACCGCGTTTCGCAAGCAATCCGGCAGGGGCAGCCTCGCTCTTTTCCATGTCGATGCTCCAGGGCTTGAAGACGGGCCGCAGGTCCCGCCTTCATGCGCCTGCGGCGCACCGCCCCTCCCGCATAGACACGGAACCTTTTCGCTCGGTGACAGCCAGCGCGGCGGCTCTTTATGACCTGCGGTCACCGCCATGCCCATTCTGGCCAAGGCGGGACAAGAGCCTATGCCGCCGCGCCTGCCGTCAACCCCCGCCTGCCACCGAGATCGTGGCAACCGATCCCTCCCCAGATTCAATAAAATCCGATCAATTCTGTTCACGGATACCATCCCATATCCGACATCTTTCCCGTCACAAGGATTCTCAAGAATCACCAGTTTTGCTATAAATTTCTCAATGAAATCAGATAGAAATGAGATTTTCAATGCGCCAGACTATTACGAAAATCAGGGGGCTGACAGTTAATATCGAAGTCGTCGAAGTATGCCAAACCGACGCCCAAGGCGGCATCCTCTGGTACCACGCGGCGATCTGGATTCAGGAGCGTGGGAGCGCAGAAAAGACACTGGTTCGCAAGAGCCGTTTGCCGGGAGCGGCGGCGGAACTGCGGAAAGAAATCCAGCGTGACGGAATAAGAGCGTTCGACCGGCTTAGCCGCGCTTAGAAGAAGGCCGTATCAACTTGCCGTCTGCACCGAACACAGGCGGTGTCAGCTTCCGCTTTTTGATTTGAACTTTCAACGGAGGAGGCGACAGGTCGGATGCCCCCTTATCAAGGAAGGACAGATCAAGCGGCGAACGAAAGCTTTCAACGACTTCCTTGAGCTTAGTCGTACTGACGCGCTTTGTGTATGTACGCCCTTCGCTGCCGCCACCTTCATGCCCCATAACAGCGTCGATATGCGAGTCCTTGAGGTCTGTGGACTCCAGCACCGTCCTGAACGTATGACGGAATGAGTGAAAGGTCGTCTTTGTCCCGACACCCAGGTCGATCTTGATCCTGGAAAATTCGCGACTGAACGCGGAACTGAGGCTGCCCTTGTGCAACGAGAGTTCAGGCGAGAAAAGATGTTCCACGTTTCGCCCTCGCTGGGCCTTCACAAAATCCATGAAGCCGTGACGGATCAACCATGAATGCACCGGAATGACGCGAGTTCCAGACTCGGTCTTTGGGTCCCAGCCTTCGCGGGGAGCAACATCAAAGCAATGTACGCCGTTCTTCATGACAATGTCGACAGCGGGACGCAATCGGCAAATCTCTTCAAGGCGCATCCCAGAATGTAGAGCGATGAGCGGCAACCAGCGGAGTGCGCTTCCGCCCGTCGCATCGTGATAGATGCGCGACGTGAAGAACCGTTGAAGGTCTTCGCTCGACCAGTCGTCACGGGCGGACTTCTTGGACTTGGTTCCAGGGAATGAGTGTCCTGAGAAAGGATTGTGGCTGGCTGGAACGTGCTTCCTGAATATCAACCACTTCCATATTGAATTCATGCCCGAGAAGTGGCGTTTGACAGTCTTCATGCTTACCCGTGGCAGGGTCGTGTCGTCGCGGGCGCGGACGAGTTCTTTTTTCAAAGACTGTGTCGCGCCCTTCCCATGCGTAGATGGCAGTTGCAGCACAAGTTCACGAAACTCAGCGGCTTTGTCGTATGTAATCTGGCCGAGAGGCAAGTCCCCCAACAAACCCACAAACAGTTCGACGGTCTTGAGGTATTGGTCCGCATCCTTCACAGGCTTATTGTGGTTGTACCCGACCGCTATATCCTTTTGCCACGGCTTGATGAAGGTCGAAATTCTGTTGAAACTTGCAGCAGTTACAGACGCCGCTTGCGAGAGGGAATGACCCGTTACCACTGTCGGAACTTGGTCAAGCTCAGGCTGAAAGACGTTTCTTACCCGTTTCCCAACATACTCATCGAGAACTTGACGCATCGCATCCAACATCAAATCCAAGGCCTCGGGGGTTTCGCGAAACCCCGCATCCTCCAACGCATCCCCAGCCTCTTCAAGCATGATTGCGCGTTCGTTGTAGTCACCGTCCGGAGCAATGGTCACAAGCAAGTTGTCCGGGAAGAACTTTAGACTTGCCTTGAGCCGACCCGGCGTCAGGTCGTCAACGTGCCTTTTCAAATATTGTTTAATTCGCGGCTGACTCATCCAATGCCGCGCGGCGGCACGGAAATCCTCATCTGTCAGAGTCTCATCTGCCGCCAAGTCAAACAGCCTTTCGCTTGCGACGTAGAGTTGCGCCGCACGGACGTTAGCTGTTTTTCGCACGGTCGTTCTTAACGACCGGTATATTTCCTTGATTCCGAAGCGGCTCTGAAGGTGAGGAGGAACGCGTCGTCTAAAGAAAAAGGAATCGGCTTCCCGCCGCAGGTATTTCGACATCGCCAAATCGCCCGTGTGGGGGTGCAATGTGGGGGTATTCCCAACATCGACAAAATTGGCGTAAATTATTGAATTAAAACAAAGTTTTTGGCTGGGGAACCTGGACTCGAACCAAGATTAACGGAGTCAGAGTCCGTCGTTCTACCATTGAACTATTCCCCAACATTCGCGAAGCGATGAAATCGTTCGCGGCGAAGGTTGCGCCTCTATAATCGAATTTACTGCGGATGCAAACACTTTAACGCAGGGAAATGCTATTTTTTAAAAGTGGCGCCCGGTGGATGTGACAGGCCATGAATCTGCCTGCTATCAGCAGGTTTTCCAAGCCATGCTGTCCCAATGGCCCAAGACGGCTGCCCGAAAGGCGATTTCGCCGGTTTCGACGTCGCGCATTTGATCGCTTCACCAGCGCAAGAGGCGTTTGCCGAGGATATAGCCAACGGCCGTGACGATGGCGATTGCGATCGGATACCAGAGCATGACGAAGAGCGGGCTGTCGTCGGTGCAGTTCGAGGCGTAGAAGGTCGCGGCGATGCCGCTGGCGGCAAGACCGGCGACGGCGCCGGCGACGCCGGGCTTTTCCGGCGCGCCATGGCGTAGCGCCAGGAGGAAACAGGCAAGCGGGCCGATCGACAAAAGCGGGATGAGCGTCAGGCAGAAGCGGGCATTGTGCCCGATCATTCGCGCGCTCCAGCTGTCTGCCGGCATGACGGCCATTTCGACGGCCACGGCGGCAAGCAGCAGCAGAGGGGCGGCGAGAAGCGTCCAGCCCCAGAGGCGCAGCGATACACCCGGCCGCCCGATGCGGAAAACGACGGCGCAAGCCGTCACGGCAAGCGCGATCGTCACGACGAACTTGAACAGGAAGCGGATGGTCTCCATCGCGGTATCGATGTCGGCGCGAAAGCCGATCATGACGAAGAACAGGCCGCCGCTGATCAGGATGCCCGCGATGACCGCCATGGTCAGGGCCTTGCCGATCCGCGTGCGGACCGGCGCGTCCTGCGCCAGAAGATTGATGAGGTCATCGGTTTTCACTGGTCTCACTCCGATAGAGGGCCGCAAGCGCCTTCAACGCCCGGTGCAGCGCCACGCGCACCGCCCCTTCAGTCATCTTCAGCCGGTCCGCCGTTTCCCTGACGCTGGTTCCCTCGACGGAAATCGAGCGCACGATCGTCTTCTGCGGATCTTTCAACTGTTCCAACATACGATCGACGTCGAACCGGTCCAAGGAGTCGGCGTGTTCTTCCGCCTCCAGAAAATCGATCACGTCGTCGATCGGCACGCTCATATGCCGCCCGCGCCGCCTCAGGCTGTCGATCAGCTTGTTACGCACGATCGTCGACAGCCAGGGGCCGATCGGGCGCGATGTGTCCCATGTGCCGCGCTTCAGATGGACGGCCAGCAGCACTTCCTGCACCACATCCTCGGCCTCGCTCACCGGCGCGCCCAGCTGATCGCAACGTCTTCTCGCCATGGCGCGCAGATGCGGCGTCACCGCGGACAGGAAACGGTGGTAGGCCTGCGCATCGCCGCCAATGGCGGCGCGCATCCAGACTGCCCATTCCTCTTCGCGCGCCGAATGATTCACTCGACATCTCCTCTACGCGGGACCGCACGCTTTCGTTACCGGCAACAGCACATATTTTTCAAGCTCTTTCATTGCCGCCAGCCCGCGTCGACCTCTTGCGCCGTCTCCTTGCAGATACCAGGCACACCGGCATGGCGTACGCAGACGACTGCGACCGCGGCGGATAGCCGGCACACAATAATTGCTGCCATCCCGGAAAAATTTTCGATGCGCCTGTAACATCCGGCCGACACGCTCCGTAGACCCCGATGCAAGCCAATGACGGCTCGCATCCATCTAGGAGACAGGTCCATGAAGAACAGCATCCTCACCCTGGCCATCGCTGGCTCGATCGCATCCGCGCTTGCATCCGTCGCCGTCCCGGCATCCGCCGCCGATACCAAGGAAAAATGCTACGGCGTCGCCCTCAAGGGTCAGAACGATTGCGCCGCCGGCAAGCATGATTGCGCCGGCAAGTCGACCATGAGCTACGACAAGATGTCCTTCAAGCTCGTTCCGACGGGGACCTGCACCTCCATGAAGACCCCGAAGGGCCACGGCACGCTGACCCCGGCCTGATCCGATACCGGATCGTTCGTCAATCATCGCTCGCAAGGAGTTTGCCATGAACAAGATGTCCGCACTCGCCCTGGCCGCATCGGTCGCAACCGCGGTGACGCTGGTTGCCGGCGCGACGACCGCCTCCGCCGCAGACGCCAAGGAAAAATGCTACGGCGTCGCCCTCAAGGGCCAGAACGATTGCGCCGCCGGCCCCGGCACGACCTGCGCCGGCACGTCGAAGGTCGACTACCAGCGCAACTCGTGGAAGCTCGTTCCCGCCGGAACCTGCGAGACGATCAAGACCCCGAACGGCCACGGCACCCTGGCACAAGGGGCGGCGCCCGTCTGACAAGGCAGCGCAAACGCGTGGACGGCGCATGTCTTCACCGGCGCCGTCCGCCTTCCGAACGCAAACCGCTTCGCAACTTTACTGGAATTGCGCCAGTCCGGAGGCTTGCAATGAAACCGTCAGAACTCCCTCGTCGCGCTGGCGTCGGCTTCAAGCCAGAGCATTTTTCCGCGATCGATGCCGAAAGCCAGCCGATCGGTTTCTTCGAAGTTCACGCTGAAAACTATATGGGCGCCGGGGGGCCGCCGCATGCGCAGCTCGGCAGGCTGCGGCAGGACTATGCTCTGTCCATCCACGGCGTCGGCCTTTCCATCGGCTCGATGCAGCCGCTGGACGGGGAGCATCTCGCCCGCCTGAAGATCGTCTGTGACCGCTACGAGCCCGAGAGCTTCTCCGAACACCTTGCCTGGTCGAGCCACGATACGACCTTTCTCAACGATCTCTTGCCCCTGCCCTACACCGAGGCGACGCTCAAGCAGGTCTGCGCCCATATCGATGAGGTTCAGACGTTGCTCAGCCGTCAGATGCTGTTGGAGAATCCGGCTACCTACCTGCTCTTCGAGGAGAGCACGATAGAGGAGACCGAGTTTCTGGCCGAAGTCGCCCGCCGCACCGGTTGCGGCTTGCTGCTTGACGTCAACAACGTCTTCGTCGCCGCCACCAATCACCACATGGACCCGCGCGCCTATCTCAAGCGCTTCCCGGTGCAATGGGTACGGGAGATCCATCTGAGCGGTCATTCCGAGACCATCGACGATGCCGGCGCGCCGCTCTTGATCGACAGCCACGATACGCCGGTCAAGGACCCTGTCTGGGTGCTCTACGAAGACCTCATCGGTCGGACCGGACCGATCGCCAGCCTGGTCGAATGGGATAATGACGTGCCGGAATGGCGGATTCTGAGAGCCGAGGCCGAAGCCGCCGACGCAATTTTGAAACGCGCCGCCGCATGTCGGGCAGCCTGAGGAGGGATCGATGTCTCTCGCCACGCAAAGCGGCTTCGCCGCGGCACTCATCGACCCCAGCCTCGACGTGCCCGAGGGGCTGACGGCCTGGAACGACCAGAAGCCGGCACGGCGCTTCGGCGTCTATCGCAACAATGTCGCCATCGGCCTGATCAGCGCGCTCACCTCGCGCTTTCCGGCGGCCGAAAGGATCGTCGGAGAAAAATTCTTTGCGGCCATGGCGCATGAATTCATCCGGTTGCATCCGCCGCAGTCGCCGCTGCTCCTGGCCTATGGCGATGGTTTCCCCGATTTCGTCGAGGGATTCGAACCGGCGCGGGAAATCCCCTATCTGGCCGATGTCATGCGGCTGGAAGCGCTGCGGGGTCGGGCTTATCATGCGGCGGATGTTGTACCGCTCGATGCGACCCTAGTCGCGACCATCGAGCCGGCCGGCCTGGCGGAACTTGCCTTGATGCCGCATTCCTCCGCCTCGATCGTGCGTTCCGCCCATCCGGCCGTCACCATCTGGGCGATGAACATCGGTGAGATCGTGCTTGCAGATATCGACGATTGGTCTGGCGAGGATGCCCTTGTCGTCCGCCCGCAGATGATCGTCGAGGTACATCGCCTCCCGGCAGGCGGCGCAACCTTTCTGGAGCAACTATTTGCCGGCGCCGCGCTTGGTCAGGCCTATGAGGCCGCTCTTGCCGAAGCCGCCGATTTCGATCTTTCCGCCAACCTCGCCGGCGCGTTCACGGCGGGCGCTTTCATTGCCATTCGCTGAACGCTGAATCCGATCCGAAATCCAAGAAGTAGAGCATGAGGTCGTCCGAAATCCCTTCGCACTTCGGCATCATGCTCTCGGGAGAACCGAGATGCAGAACCAGATGATGACGGCCACTCCGGCCGAACGCGAAACCATGCCCCAAAGGCTCTATAGCGGCTTAAAGCTTCTCGACCGCATCCCGTACGATCTGATCGCGCTCATTGCGCGATTGTCGATCGCCGCAGTCTTCTGGCAGTCCGGCCAGACCAAGGTGGACGGCTGGCATGTGACCGACAATGCCGTCTATCTCTTCCAGACGGAATATAAGCTTCCGCTCATCGATCCCTGGATCGCAGCTCATATCGCCGCCTTCAGCGAGCATTTCTTTCCATTTTTGCTGGTCATCGGCTTCGCAAGCCGGCTTTCGGCGCTGGCGCTGCTCGGCATGACTCTTGTCATCGAGATCTTCGTCTACCCCGATGCATGGCCGACACACGGCACATGGGCCACCTGTTTTCTAGTCATCATAGCCGGCGGTCCCGGACGCATCGCGCTTGATCACCTGATCGCCAAGCGGTTCACCCGCCCGGCCTGAGACCGGTCGGACGGGAAGCGCCAATTGCAGATGGCGCTCCGCGATGCCAGGTTAAGGTGATCGACCTAACGCAGGACGGGCTCGCCGTGGAAGCGGCGACGCGATGGTTTCGAGACGCCGAAACCCACCTCCATCATCAGCCGCGGCTTCTGCGTCGGCACGGTGCCCATATGGAAGCCGAAGGGATCTTCGACGAAGCCGGAGCCGGCCTTGCCGGTCAGCGTCAGCGCATTCGCCTGCCCGTAGTAGTCGAGCACCTCGTTGGCCGGATGCCCGACCAGCAAGGTCAGCTGGTGCCGCACTCGACGGCGCCTATGACTTCCCTTGACGAAGACATGCGGGCCGGTGCCCTCATCCACATCGACGAGGTTGAAGAAGAATTTCAGCATCCGCCAGTCATCGAGATCGAAGTGATATTTGTCGAGCGAGGCGAGACTTCTGTCTGCTTCGGAGGCCTGCGTCGGAAAGCTCCACCAGACGCGGGTCGTAATCACCTTGGCCTGCCCGCCGAGATATTGGCGGGCGACGTCGATCAAAAGCGGATCACGCTGGACGGCCATGACGGCATCACAATCGAGCGAGCGCTCGAAAAAGTGCCCGCTGAGAATCGGCCGAGCGAAGCGCGCCTCCGCTTGCCGATGGTCGCTCGCGACGAATTCGAGCTCCCTGTTGAAATTGCCATAGCAACCGGTGCTCAACGCGAATTCGGCAATCTCGCGATGGATATGGTCGGGCAGCATCAGGTTCGGGTAGATGCCATCCGTCCGCAAGGCCTTGACGACGGCGCTACGCTCGACACCTGTAAACATCGAAGCGCCGGAAACGGGCAGCCTGACAGCCTGCCTCGTGGCAAACCAGTGCATTCGCCGAAACGGCAGGGTTCTGGCCAACAGGAACATCGGCAACCAGGCCGGATTTTCCTTAAGATCGGTCAGGTAAGTCGGTATCCTAACAGCCATACGCTTGAAGCGGCTACCCTGCCGGGCGACGGACTCCAAGTCTCTTGCCGGGGGATTGTGCATAGCTATCCTTTCCGCACATGTGCAAAACCCGTGGCAACAGGCCCAACTCCTGTTGATGCGATGTAATCCTTTGAAACTTCAATGTTTATTCGCAGCAGCGAATATCTGTTGCACCGCGGCAAATAGCGGTCGGGCGACCTTGGTCAAGGGGCGAGAAGTCAAAACCTGATTGAATCGGTAGAAATTCCTGCAGAAACACGCAAGGCTTTTGAAAACGTTTACGAAATCGCCCGGAACGGTTGTTCTTCCAGACTGGTGGTCTGAACCCGCGCTGGAGACACGGGAACCACGCATTTCATTTGCCGTTGTTTAGGATAATGCCGCTAGAAATACAGCAGAAGCAGATGAAAGAGGAAGCTGCGGGTAGGCAGCGGTGTGCCGTGCCTTTTGCAATTTTCCCTGTCTTCTAACAGTCATATTCCTGTTCGCATTATTGGCTAAATGAGCGACAAAGCGTCAAAGAGGCCCCATTATATGACAGAAACGAAGAGCTTTGAGCCGGCGGAAGGCATCGTCGATTTCGATGCGGGCGAGGGTGAGACCCCGACCGTTGTGGAGATGAACGACTACACCAAGAGCCTGGCCCAGGCGAAGGCCAAGTCCGTCAAGCTGGTCGATGCCATCACCGGTCAGGTGCTAAAGAAGAAGGATGCCGTCCACATCGACGACCTCCGCCCTTCTCTGGCGGACTTCATGCGGCTCAAGCATCCCGAACTGCGGGCCGACGACTATGTCAGCCGCAAGGTCATGGACGACTATCGCGCTCAATATATTGCCGAACTGCTGACTGTGGAGCGCGGCGAGCTTTCCAACCTCGAGGACGAGGTCGTCGAAAGCTTGAAGACGCACGATACGCTAGCCGAGAACATCGAAGAAGACTACGAGGACAACCGCTCCATCGGCGACCGAATGGCCGATGCCGTCGCCTCCTTTGGCGGCAGCTGGACCTTCATCATCTCTTTCTGTCTGTTTCTCGGGGTCTGGATGGCCGTCAACGTCATCATCGGCGAGAAAGAGGCATTCGATGCCTATCCCTTCATTCTCTTGAATCTCGTCCTCTCAACGATCGCTGCGCTGCAGGCGCCCGTGATCATGATGAGCCAGCGCCGCCAGGAAGAGAAGGATCGCCTGCATGCGCTCAACGACTACAAGGTCAACCTGAAGGCCGAACTGGAAATCCGCCACCTGCATGAAAAGGTCGACCATCTCCTCAATCGCCAGTGGGAGCGCTTGACCGAAATCCAGCAGATCCAGATCGAGATGATGCTCGAACAGGCCAAGGCCGCGACACGCGCACTCAAGACGAACAAGGCGGCGAAAGCAAAGACCAGCGCTCTGAAAAGCCTTTTCGGCAAGGTCAAGGACCCGGACCCGGATGAATCCGTGAATTGACGGCTGCCGGGCGGCGCCACGGCCTCGCTCTGCCATGGCGTCGCTCTTGAGCCCGTTAATGCTTCAGCGTCACTCAATCGCTCGGCTGCGCGCCTTTCGCAACGGCTTCGTCTTCTCGGTGCGCCGTGCCTTCGGCGCGGTTGCCTCGTCCTGTCCACTGTCGATTCGCGAACAGAACCGGCATGCATAGAAGGTAGAGCGAAGCCCCGAGAACCCAGACCAGACCGGGAAAGACGTGCCTTGAGGCGAAATAGATCTCGCTGATCGCCAATGGCGCGACCATGGAGGCGAGGCTCGTCAGACTGGTCAAAACACCCTGCAGACGTCCCTGCTCGTCAGCGCCCACGCTCTTGGTCATCAGGGACAGCAGCGCCGGCTGGCCGATTCCGCCGAGGCAAAAAAGCGGAAACAGAAGAAAGACGAGAAAGCCGCGCGTCACGAAGGCGATGGCAACATAGGCCGCACCATCGCAGACGATCGCAACGACAAGTGCCGCGCGTTCGCCGCAGCGCTCGCTCAACGGGCCGGCGACGAAGGCCTGGGCCAGCGCGTGGAACAGGCCGAAGCCGGCAAGCGACAAGCCGACGGTTGCCGTATCCCAGCCGAACTTGTCCTGACCATAGAGCACCCAGACTGTGCCGCCGACCTCGCCGATGATGGCAAGGATGACGGATATGAGCAGCAGCGGCAGTAGCGCCGGAAACGCACCGATCCAGCGCAGCGGCGCCAGGGGATGAAAGGCAGCCGGGTCGATCTGCTCGGGCTTTGCTGTCCGTGTCTCGGGCAACACGACGAGCGCGACGATGAAATTCACCATCACCAGAAACGCCGCCGCCACGAACGGCGCACGCAGCGAGATCGTGCCGAGCGTTCCACCGATGACTGGTCCTAGAATGAAACCGATGCCGAAGCACGCGCTGAGAAGCCCGAAAGCGCGCGCCCGGCGTTCCTCCGGCGTGATATCGGCAAGGCAGGCGGCCGCGACGGCGGCATTGGCGGCCGTCAGACCGGCAATGGCCCGCCCGAGAAACAGCCACCAGAAACCCGGCGCCCACGCCATGAAGGCATAATCGATCATGCCGCCCGCCAGCGAGGCAAGCAGCACCGGCCGGCGGCCGTAACGATCGCTGAGCGTTCCGAGGATGGGAGAGGCCAGAAACTGCAGCGCGGCATAGAGCGACAGGAAAGCCCCATAGCGCCAGCCGAGCTCAGGCGTATGCGCCACGCTCCTCAGAAGCTCCGGCAGGATCGGCATAACCAGGCCGGTGCCGGCGGCATCGAGAACGACGACGGCGAGAATGGTCAGAAGCATCTTGTTCATAGCGTAAAACTTATCGTTGATAAGGAGATTTATCGCCGATAAATTATGCAGAAGAGACTGTCAATCGGAGAACCCATGAAAATCGACCGGAAGCAGATCGTCGATGCGGCGCTGACCATCCTGAACGAGGTCGGCATCGACGGCCTGTCGACGCGGCTGATCGCCCAGCGCCTCGGCGTCCAGCAACCGGCGCTCTACTGGCATTTCAAAGGCAAGGGGGCATTGCTCGCGGCAATGAACACGGAGATGCTGAGGCGGAACCATACGCGCAGCATGCCTTTGGCCGGGGAGAGCTGGCAGGAATTCCTGCGGGCCAATGCCCGCAGTTTCCGCTCGGCGCTGCTGGCATGGCGGGATGGCGCCCGCGTCCACGCGGGGACCGAGGTCGACCCCTCGCACCTCGATGCGATCGAAGCACAACTCGGATGCCTACTTGCGGCCGGCTTCGCGCCGGGACAGGCGCTGGGGCTGATGATTGCCGTTGGCCGGTATGTGGTCGGATGCGTGCTGGAGGAGCAGGCGGATGCGGCCGATTCCCAGGATCGGGCAGCGCTCGATGCCGCCGCTGAAAGCCATCCAAATCTGGCCAAAGCGCTGTCGCTCTACCGCGCCAACGGCCATGAAGCGTTGTTTGAGGCCGGTCTGGAGTTGCTGATAGCCGGAGCTCAAGCCGGCAGATAGGGTGTGACCGCTCGGGCAGCCTCACCCATGGAATGAATCATCTCTCGGCCTTGAAGGTGCGGCCGAGATCCGGCCCCGTGCCGAAATAGTGCCGAAACACGTAAAGCAGCGGGCTCCATCTATTGGTATCGATGTGGTTGGTGTCGGGGATCACAATATCTCTGTGGGCATGGACGCGAATGACCTTTGCCTCGATGATGGAGAACGCCTCGGGCCGCTCCGAGGACCATTCCGCACCGGGCGAATGCGCCGCCACCACCTCCGCCTCGAACTGGATCGGGCATTCGGCGATGCGCAGCGGCCGCACGAGATCGGCTGCCTGCGGCGTGAAACCGGCGACATCGAATTTGTCGGCTTCGAAACGGTAGCCGATTTTTTCCTTGTGCGGAGGAACCGGATCGCGGCCCGTCGTCGGTGCGATCGCCTCGACCTTCGGCCACAGCTCCGGCGATGGGAAATTCAATATGAGCTGTCGCTCGCGCAGCAGATTTTCCCGCCCCTTGCTGGTCGAGGTCAGGCCCATAACGACGCGGTCATATAGGGCCCAGACCGAGGACATCGGCGAAACATTCGTCGTGCCGTCGGCATTGAGGCTCGTAATCAGCACGACAGGAGTGCCGATATAAAGCACGCTGGGCTTGATTTCGATATGTTCGCGATCGCTCTCGTCCGCGTTGAATTCGGCTTTGTTCGTCAACATTGCAAACTCTCCTTTGAGAGCTTGAGTCTAGCCGACGCGGAGCGGAAATAGTTCGGCGACGACCGAACTGTTGCGGAACGATCCCGAGCAATCCATCGCCGGCAAGCCAAAATCGGGGGTGTGGCCCCGGCCCGACAATGCGCCTTGACAGTCGTCAGGCGGCCGGCGCCAGCGTGATCCTGTTTCGCCCGCCTTCCTTCGCCTCATAGACCGCCTTGTCGGCACGGGCCAGGATACGCTCATAATCCAGTTCGCCCCCGAAGGCGGCGACGCCGATGCTGGCGGTAACGGCAAGCCTGCCGCCATCGGCCAGAGGAAGCGAGAGCCTGGCGATCTCCGCCCGAATCTTCTCTGCGACCTGCAAACCCATCGCCTCGTCGCATTCGACAAGCACGATCAGCATCTCTTCGCCGCCGTAGCGGAAGACGAAATCGGTCTGCCGAACGGTTTCGGTGATCGCCGCCGCGACGGCCCTCAATGCCTGATCGCCGATCTTGTGGCCATGCGTATCGTTGATGCGCTTGAAGTGATCGATGTCCAGCAGCAACACACAGAAGCCGGCAGCAACGGACATTTTCTGCAATTGTATCTCGCGCATCAGCACGGATGGCATGAACCGGCGCGTCAGCAACTGCGTCAGGGGATCACGGCCGCTTTCGACTTCGATATGCGCTTCGAAGATGCTGTTCAGCAGGAACTTGATCGCTGACAACTCCTCCTCGATCTTTCCGGCGGCGTCGCTGATCTGTGAGCGATCGCCGAAGCTTGCGCGTTCCAGCACGGGAACGAGCTCGACGTCGATGCGGCTGACGAGCTGCTTGATGAGCTCGAGTTTCGGCTGGCGCTCGAACAGAATATGCGCCTTGTGATTCAGCCATAGGCCGAACTCGCTTTTCCAGAGCCGCGGCAGCTCGTTGGAAGCCACATTCTGATAGAAGGCGGCCAGTATGCCGTGCCCCCATTCCATCAGGGCAGCCCTTTGGCGTTCCCGCTCCATCGCCAGATTCTGGCCGAGCAGATGCAAGCGATAGGCTTCGTTCACCCGCGCGTTCGAGGCGACGCCCTTCTGATAGCTGGCTTCGCGAACCTCCAGCGCTATATCGAACAACCCGATGACGAAGGCCATCGCATCGACCAACTGCTGCCGGGAAAAATCCGCTTCGGCGAGATGCCGCAGGAACCAAAGCTTGATCTTGCGTATCGACCGGGAGACGGCGTGCGGCGGAAAACCGATGCGCGCCATGGTCTCGCCAAGGCTGTCCTGCTCGGAGAAAAATAGCTCGCCGGAGGTCGCATTCGGGTCGACAAGTCTCTTCATCCACTCCATGAACCGGGCCGTGAAAGCCGTCAGGCTGGCATCCTCACCGACGAGGGAAGCGAGGTCTGGATCGCCTTCCAGATAGGCCCGGTAGCGCTGCTGCAACTCGCCTTCATGATCGTGGACGATCGCATAGATGATCTGATGTGTTTCGGCCGAGGTCTGCTCGACAAGGCTATTCCATTCCCGCGCGATACGTTCAGGCATTACGGTACTTTCTACACTCAAGAATCGGTTCCCTGATATTGCGCCGTTCGATCGGTGCTCCGCCCTTGAGACCGGACTTCGGAGGCACGCCCATTGCACGAATCCCGTTTCCGTCCCGAAGTTGCAATGAGGGCCGGAACCCCATGCAAATGATCCGCCGGCGCTCCGTCACCCACACATTTCGACCGCAAATCGAGACGGATCAGAATCGAACAAATGAGTTGAGTGGCTCAAATAGCCGATAAAGGTGACGAGTAAACCCCTTCTGTTGCACTAAAAATGAATGGCTGTATTGCCGATCTAATCGATCAAAATCTTGTTTTTAGTGAAATTGAGGGGCCTTCTGTGCCGATTCTCCATGTGATCAACTTATGACATGCCGGCTATAGGAACGATCTTCTTGTGGCCACTTCCGTGATCATTGTCGCATCGTCTTCTGCCACCTAGTTTTGCAGTAAATTCGTCACGCCATTGTCATGCCGCTGTCATGCGGCGCCTCTACTCAGGCTTGCAACTTTTCGAAACACCGATTTTTAGATGACAAGCGACGCGAACCGTATCCAGGCTGCCGTTTCGGCAACGGGATTGGAACTTCATTACGACAAGACGATCGTTCTTGGTGGCATCGATCTTGCGCTCGCCAGGGGACGGACACTGGCGCTGCTCGGCCCATCCGGCTGCGGCAAGACCACTCTTTTGCGCCTCGTTGCCGGTCTTCTTGCGCCGACCAAGGGCCGGATCAGCATTTCCGGCCAGGTGGTTGCCGATGCTGCGACGAAGATTTTCGTGCCGCCGGAAAAGCGCAATCTCGGTATGGTGTTCCAGGACTATGCCCTTTGGCCGCATCTGACAGTCGGCGGCAACGTCTCCTTCCCCCTTGAAATGCGCGGCATCCCGAAGGCGGATCGGGAAACACGCACCATGCGGGCGCTGGAGCGCGTCGGGCTGGCAACCCTCGCGCAGCGCCGCCCGAGCGATCTTTCCGGCGGCCAACAGCAGCGCGTCGCGATCGCCCGCGCCATCGTCGCCGAACCGCAGCTGATCCTGTTTGATGAACCACTGTCGAACCTCGATCGCGAACTGCGCGAAAACATGGTCGGCGAGCTTGCCGAACTCATCGCCACGCTCGGCCTGACGGCGATCTACGTCACGCACGACCACAGCGAAGCCCTGACGCTTGCCGACGAAGTCGCCATCATGCGCTCCGGCGAAATTGCCCAGCTCGCCTCGCCGGATATGCTGATCGAAAGCCCGGCCTCCCCGGAGGTTGCCGAATTCCTGCGGCTCGGCAGCACTGCCGATCTCGAATGGAGCGACAATGGCTGGCGGCTGGCGGGAAGCCCGCATGTGCTCTCCGATGCAGTCCGGCCAGGGCAGGACAAGGCCAGGATTCTCATTCCGACGCGCGCCATCTCGATCGGTGAAGCCGCCTGGCCGAGCCTGCCAGCGACGGCTCTGCGCTCGCATTTCCGCGGAGACGGCCATCTCGTCACCGTCGCGCCGCACGGCACGACGGGTGTCGAACTGCAGGTCCTAAGCCCGATCAAGGTCCGGCCGGGAGAGCAAATCGGCCTTGTCGTCGACGCCAACAGCATCCTGTGGTTCTAGCAGGAACATGACGAAACCATAGAGAGGAAGATATGTTTAAACCGCTGAAATCGATTGCAATTTTCGCATTATCGACCGCCCTTTTGGGTGGCGTTGCCCATGCCGATATCACCGTCTACACCGCCGGCCCGCAGAACCTCATCGACAAGCTTTCCGCCGGCTTCACCGCGCAGACCGGCATCAAGGTCAACGTCTTCCAGGCAACGACCGGTAAGGTCATGGCGCGCATCGAGGCGGAAGCCGCCAACCCGGCCGTCGACGTGCTGATCTCGGCCTCCTGGGATACGGCCACCGATTTCGCCAAGCGCGGCTGGCTCGTCTCCTACACCAGCCCGAATGCCGAGAAGGTTCCGACCTCCCTCAAGACGGACACCGCAGTCGCCCAGGGCGTCTCAGCGCTCGGCATTGCCTGGAACACCAAGAGCGGCACCTCTCAGCCGAAGGAATGGGCCGATCTCGCCAAGCCCGAGTTCAAGGATCTCGTCAATATTCCCGATCCCGCCCAGTCCGGCTCCTCCTTCGAGCTGACCGCCGCCCTCGGCGCCAAGGACAATGACAAGCTCTTCAAGGATCTCAAGGACAACGGCGCCATCATCGCCGGCGCCAACGCCGAAGCGCTGAACCCGGTGCTGCAGGGCGCCAAGGCCGCCGTCTTCGGCGCCGTCGACTACATCACCTTCGCCGCCAAGGCCAAGGGCGAGAGCATCGACGTCATCTTCCCGCAATCCGGCACGGTCATCGCGCCGCGGCCGGTCATGATCCTGAACTGGTCGAAGCATCAGGACGAAGCCAAGAAGTTCGTCGACTACATGCTGTCCGATGAAGGCCAGAAGCTGGTTGCCGCCACCTACCTGATGCCGGCCCGTTCCGACATCCCGGCCTCGCGGCCGCTGATGAGCGATCTGAAGCTGCTCGATTACGACGTCAACGCCGTCTACGGCAAGCGCAAGGAAACCCTGAAGCAGATCAGCGATCTGTTCGGCGGCAAGTAAGGCTTGAAAGAATGAGTGCGAAGGGAACAGGCGCTCCGGTGCCGGCAGCTTGGCTCGCAGCCTTGGGGCTGATCATCATTGTCGCCTTTCCCTTCGTCGCAGTCGTGCTGCAGGCCGTCTTTCCCTCGCTCGGGCAAGGCTCGTTTGCAGCCCCCTTCTCGGCCATCGGCAAGACGCTGGCCGACGAAGCGCTGCTCGGCATGACCGCGAATACCATCCTTCTCGGCTGCGCCGTCGTCCTAGCCTCCGCGCTGATCGCGGTTCCCCTCGGGGTGCTGCGGGCGCTTTACCGCATTCCCTTCGCGCCGGTGTGGGACGTGCTGCTGCTGACGCCCTTCATGATCCCGCCCTATATCGCCACGCTCGGCTGGATCATGACCCTGCAGCCGCGCGGCTATCTCCAGCAGATCGCCGGCTTCAACCTCGCCCCGACCCTTTTTTCGCTGGCGGGCATGACCGTGGTCATGACCTTCAACACCTTTCCGGTCGTCTACTTCGCCGTCTCGCGCACGGTCGAAGCCGTCGGCGCCCGCTATGCCGATGTCGGTCGCGTCTTCGGCGCCTCGCCGGCACGCGCCTTCTGGCGCATCACGCTACCGCTCTCCGCCCCCGGCCTCGCCGCCAGCCTTTTGCTGGTCTTTGCCGCCGCGATCGAGGAATACGGCACGCCGGCAGCACTCGGCCGCCGCGCCGGCTTCCAGGTCCTTGTGACCGGCATCGACACCCGCATCGGCGACTGGCCGATCGATCTGCCGGGCGCGGCCGTCCTGTCGCTGACCCTCGTCATCATCTCGCTGGTCGCATTCCTCATCCAGCGACGGATTCTTTCGCGCCGCTCCTACCAGACCGTCAGCGGCAAACCGCAGAACAAGGACAAGCGGCCGCTCGGCGCGATGACCGCGCCGGTCCTGCTCGCTTTCGGCGTCGTCTCCTTCCTCGCGACCGGCGTGCCCATGCTGTCGATCCTCGCAACAGCGCTTTCGAAGACGATCTCGCGCGGCCTCGTCATCGACAATCTCGGCTTCGACAATTTTGCTTCCGTCTTCGGCAACAGCGCCGGCGCGCTCGCAGCACTCGGCAACAGCCTGGCGCTCGGCGTCGGCACTGCCGTGATCACCGGGCTTATCGGCGTCGTGGCCGCCTATACCGTCGTCAAGACGAAGATGCGCGGCCGCATGCTGATCGACATCATGACTGTACTGCCGAATGCGCTCCCCGGCATCGTCGTCGCCGTCGGCCTGATCCTCGTCTGGAACATGCCCGGTCTGCCATTCACGCCCTACAACACCGGCATCATCCTGCTGCTCGCCTATTGCTGCATCCTGCTGCCGCAGACGGCGCGCTATTCCTCGGCCGCCTTTCAGCAGATCGGCGACAATCTCGAGGCCGCCGCCCGCGTCTCCGGCGCCGGCACGCTGACGGTCTTCCGCCGCATCCTGCTGCCGCTGGTGCTGCCGAGCCTGGCATCCGCCATGCTGCTCGTTTTTGCACTGGCCTCGCGCGAGCTTGTCGCCTCGATCGTGCTCGCACCCGTCGGCATGCAGACCATCGCCACCTTCATCTGGCGGCAGTTCGAGCAGGGCTCGATCGGCCTCGGCATGGCCATGGCCTTCGTGACGATCATCCTGACGACGCTGATCCCGCTTCTCTTCCTGTCGCTCCTGCGCCGCAGCGGCCTCGTCGCCGAGTAATCGCGTAAAGAGCCGAAAGATATTCTCCGGCTAATTTATTTGCTCTTGTTTTTCCGGCGGCACCACGATCACCGTATCCTCCGCCATCAGCATGCGCCCATCCTGCGCCCGCAGCTCCAGCCGCCGCACCGGCAGGTGTGTCACCCTGTCAACCAGCGTCACATGCGGCTCATCCGGTTCGAAGAAGAAATCGTCGCCCCATTGGCGAAGCGCCACCAGCAGCGGAAACAGGCCCTGGCCCTTCTGCGTCAGCACATATTCCTGATAGGGGCCGCCATCTGAAGCCGGCACCATATCCATGATGCCGTGCGCGACGAGATTGCGCAGCCGGGCCGAGAGGATGTTCTTGGCAAGGCCGAGGCTCTTCTGAAACTCGCCAAACCGGCGCAGGCCATCGAAGGCATCACGGATGATCAACAGCGACCACCAGTCGCCGATCGCATCCAGCGGCCGCGCCACCCCGCACATCGAATCTTTGTGGCTCACTCTCTTGGCCATGCCGCCCTGCCCTCGCTCACGTTCCTATGTCCCAATCGCTACAGGCGCGAATGAGCGCCTATAGCACGCTCGCAATATAGCGGTTGCAAATTAAAACCACAAGAGATACTGAAATCATGGTTGCAAATTAAAACCACACTAGGAGAACAACTGTGATTCCTGCCAATGAGACATTCGCCGGCACATTTCCCTTCACTCCGCATTTCACCGACGCACCGGGTTTCCGCATGCACTACGTCGACGAAGGGCCTCGCGACGGCGAGGTCCTCCTTTGCCTGCATGGCGAACCGACCTGGGGCTATCTCTTTCGCCATCTCATCACGACGCTGAGCCGCACGCACCGCGTCATCGTTCCCGACCATATGGGCTTCGGCAAGAGCGAGACGCCCGAAGGACGCAGCTATTGGCTGCAGGACCACGTCGTCAATCTCGAGGCCTTCGCGCTTGCGCTCGGCCTCACCGACATCACCCTCGTCATGCATGACTTCGGCAGCCTGGCCGGCATGGGCTTTGCCGCCCGCCACCCCAACCGCATCCGCCGCATCATCTCGGCAAACGGCCCGACACCCTTCGGCCAGCCGGATCTTGTCGATCGGGTGATGGCAAACGCCGCCGTCTCCCCATGGTTTCAATGGATCATCAAGACCGAGGCCGACGGCACACTGGAACCGGTGCTCAACAATCTCGGCTTCAACATTCTCAGCACGCTCAAACTCAACGGCTTCGAGAACAATGCCGTCATCACCGACACCTGGCTCGACGCCTATGGCGCGCCCTTTGCCACGGCAGCCGAGTGTTTCGGCGCGCTCGGCTGGGCCAAGGGATTTGCGACCGGCGCCCATCAATTCGAAACGCCCGATCCGGCCGCCGATCGCGCCATCCGTAACAAGCCGGCACTCGCCATCTGGGGCGAGGCAGACAGGACGTTGCATGCCGAGCATTTCCTGCCGCTCTTCTCGGCCATCTTCCCATCAGCCCGGATCGAACGCCTTCCCGGCGTCGGCCATTATTGCTTCGAAGATGCTCCGGAGACTGTCTCGGGCCTGATCGCGGATTTCCTGCGACGGAGCTGAGCACCACGATTCAGGACTGAGTTCGATGCAAAGTGCAGAGGCGAGAAATCTTCCCGCTTCTGTCAGCCACGGCATGGCTCGACCCTCCGCCAGCCCCGCCACATGGCGCTTTCGGAAAGCACTTGAGAGCCGGCGAACGGCGGCCGATATCAGACGATTGAATGCCGATTCGATTGACATTCTCCACGGTTGTGACACCGTTCCGCACGGCAGCTGACCACCGTCTTGAGGCAAAATGACAAAGCGATCGCAAGCCGTTATCACCACCGCAGAAGAACGTCCGCGCGACGGATGGAACGACCCCGTCCACGGCTCCATCTCCTGGCACACGCTCTTGAGCAGCGACATCACCCCCACCGACAGCATGAGCGCCGGCATCGCCGATCTCGCGCCCGGCGGCGAGTTGAAGCCGCATCGCCACGACCCCTCGGAAATCTACTTCATCTTCGAGGGAACCGGCATCGTTAGGATCGACGGAGAGGAAACGACGGTCAAGTCAGGCACAACCGTCTTCATCCCCGGCAACGCCGAACACGGCATCCGCAACGAATCATCCGCCAACCTGAAATTCTTCTATGTATTTCCGACGGGATCGTTTGCGGATGTGGTCTATCGGTTTCCGGAGGGGTGAGGCGTTCTCTGTCGTTCCCCCTTGCCGTCATCTCGGTTGAGAAAAACTGACAGCAGGGAATATCCGCAGAATTTGCGCCGGTCCTTCCGCTGCCTCATCCTCTGAAGGATTGAGGAGGTCGCGTATGGACAGGGAACTTAGGCAGAAAAAGAGACGGCGAACCTGCGCGGATTGGATTCGCCGGAAGCCGCTCGATCCGATTATCTGCCTTTTCGATCTTAAACATTACCGTCTCCTGTTCCCTCAGGAATGACAGAAAGCGATTAACGTCCGATCACCGGCAAAGACAAGCACATCATAATCGCCAATCGACGTCCAAGACGACGAGCGGCCTCCCCTGGAGGAGGGCCAAGGACTATCCCGGCCTGATCATCAACCACCTCGACTCAGGCTTTTGGTCCAAAAGCGAGCTAGGTCAGGCAGGTGGGTTTTATGTTTGCCTGGCTCGGCTGCCGTTCAGAAGAAAACGAGCGAAGAAACCAGCTGAACCATCGCAGCGATGATCACCACGAAAAACAATATTGTGAAACAAGCGGTGCCCCAAAAGGCGGATTGTATTCTAACCGGAATCTTCCTGTTAGCGACCTCCTCAAATTTCTCCGGTTCAAACAATACTGAGAGATAAAAGGCCCGATGCGTAACGAGGCCCATCGAAATAATCATCAATAAAATATTGATCGAAATAAAAACACAAACAAATAGTCCGGTCATAAAATGTAAAGATAGGAACTCACTCCACTCCCACTTGTTAATTATGTAGGTTAATATACCTATCAAAAATGAAATTCTCGTAAGGACGCCGACATAGTCGGATATATGTTTAGTTGCAGCCATTCTCTTTCCTAGTTCTATAGAAAGAAGTTCGGCAAAAAATTTTCTAAGCATCTACATTTCTATCCGTGGATGGCAATCTGGTTGAGCGGTATGCAGCCTCAGGCTGGTGTGAACCATTCGCCACACGCAAAAATCTATCTGCTGCAGAACATTCTTAGGAACGTGTTAACAGTCGCGTTTGCTCTTAGAAAAAAGAACCGCAACGATACCGACCGACTCATGAAATATCTCACTCGATTCGGCCCGCAGTCCGAGGATGTCGTAAGGAGAAGTCAGCGAGCTTCGCGGCAACTCTTCGGGAGCGCCTGCAGCGTGGCCTTGTGATCAACTGTGATCGCAGAGAGCGAAACAGGTGACGCTTGTCGCAAGCGTGAACACTGTAAATACATGATAATACACATGTTTATGGCGGAGAGGGTGGGATTTGAACCCACGATGCCCTTGCAGGCATGCCGCATTTCGAGTGCGGTGCATTCGACCACTCTGCCACCTCTCCGGTTATGCTGGTCGGCGCTGTTCGGCGCGGAGGGCTACATAGCGAGAGACGAAGAGGATAGCAAGGGCGAATATGAAAGCTTTTCATCCTTTTGCCTTGACAGATCAGGGACGCTTATATATCCCGTGCGACGCAATAGGTGTGGATAAGTCTGCGCCTTGCCCGCCCTGCATCGCGCAGGGTTTCACCGGCAGATCTTTTACAAGGCCTCAGGCCTTTGGAATTCCTGCTAAATTTCGACTGATAAAAAGACGGCCGCTCGTCCTCATGGCGAGAGAGCCGGAACGAACATGAAAGGATAAAAAATGTTCGCAGTCATCAAGACCGGCGGTAAGCAGTACCGAGTGGCAGCAAACGACGTGCTGACCATCGAGAAGCTCGAAGTCACCGCCGGCGGCACCGTAGAATTCACCGAAGTCCTCGTTATCGGCGAAGGCGCCGACGCTGCGATTGGTGCTCCCTTCGTCCAGGGCGCTTCCGTCAAGGCCGAAGTGGTCGAGCACAACCGCGGCAAGAAGGTCATCGCCTTCAAGAAGCGCCGTCGTCAGAACTCGAAGCGTTCGCGCGGCCATCGCCAGCACCACACCGTTGTCCGTATCACGGACATCGTGGCTGCCAAGTAAGTAACGGGATCAAGGTTTAAAGGAGAACTCCAATGGCACACAAAAAAGCTGGCGGTTCCTCGCGCAACGGTCGCGATTCCGAATCCAAGCGCCTTGGCGTGAAGAAGTTCGGCGGCGAAGCCGTCATCGCAGGCAACATTATCGTGCGTCAGCGCGGCACGCAGTGGCACCCGGGTTCCAACGTTGGCCTCGGCAAGGATCACACGATTTTTGCGCTTACGGCGGGCAACGTGAACTACCGTACGAAGGCCAATGGCCGCGTGTACGTGTCTGTAATGCCGAAAGCGGAAGCAGCGGAATAAGCCGGTAGCGCTCTAAAACAGCCGGCGTCTCATCGACCCGGCTGACGCTACAAGGTTCAGTCAAGAAAAAGGGGAGATGGGGCGCCATCTCCCCTTTTTCTTTACCCTCAACCAAGGAGGACTGAACCATGCAAGGCGAATTGTTAAGGGAAGGCCAATCGCGGTCTCCCGAAGAGCGGCTGAGGCCGGAACGGTTAAGGACCGATTGCCCTGTCTTACTGTCGGAAAGGCTCGTTCTGCGCGCGCCCCACGAAGAAGACATCGACGCCCTTGCCCATCTCGCCAACAACGCCAATGTCGCCACAATGGTATCGCGTATGCCGCACCCGTATACGATCGCCGATGCCGCCGATTTCGTGCGACGCACGAAGCTTGGCGAGATTGGCAAGTGCGTCTATGCCATTACCAAAGCCGACAACGGCGCCTTTCTCGGTTGCTGCGGGGTCGAACCCACGGGCGATCCCAACACCGTCGAGATCGGTTACTGGCTGGGCGAACCCTACTGGAACCAGGGCTATACAACCGAGGCGGCGCATGCGCTGGTCGACATGGTCTTCCGCACCCGCGAGAACGTTGCCCAGATCGACGCCCGTTGCCGGGTCATGAACGTCGCTTCGAGGCGGGTCGTGCAGAAGTGCGGCTTCCAATTCCAGGGCTCCGGCCTTGCCGCGTCGCTCGCGCTCGGCAGCACCGTGCCGGTCGAATGGTACAGGCTCGATCGCAAGACCTGGATATCGTTGCGCAGCTGGGGAGGCATGAGATGAACGCTCTCGCCCTCACCCGCCGCGATGCCCGGATCCTCATGCCCGGGCCGACGCCGGTCATCCAGACGGGCCGACTGACGCTGCGCCCGCACCGGCTCGGCGATGCCGATATGATTGCGGAATCGCTGTCCGATTTCGCCGTCACCCGCATGCTGGCCCGCGTCCCCGCGCCCTATGACCGGCAGGATGCGCTCGACTGGCTGGTCGAGCACACCTCCGGCCTCGACGCCGATTGGGAACTGGCCATCACCGAGCGGGATGACGCCCATATCGGCTGCGTCGGCATCGAGCTCCGCCACGGCCGCTGGCACCTTGGCTACTGGCTGAACCGCTTCTACTGGCGGCAAGGCATCATGACCGAAGCGGTCAAGGCTACGCTCGAACGCTTTGCCCGTCGCATGCCCGAAGTCGCCATCCATTCCGGCGCCTTCGCCGACAATCCGGCATCCTTGAAGCTGCAGCAGAGGCTCGGCTTCGAGATCACCGGTTGCTCGGAGATCTACAGTTTTGCCCGCAACACCATGGTTCCGCACATCGAAACCGTGTTGAAGCCGGGCGCGCTGCGGCTCTCGCAGGCGGCCTAAGGTCCTCGAAAACGGTCGTCGCCGATCAAAACGGCGATGACCATCATGCCATCAATGCAGTTCCGCCCCTTTATGGCACTGGAACCGCACGATATTCTTTGACCTCAGCCCGAAGCGCCTATATCGAAGGCGACATGACGGGCAAATGGCCGTCCGATGCGTCCTTCCGGATGTAAAAGATGGCAGCAATTGAAAAGAGCGCATAGGCTTTGTGAATCCCATTCGATCCGAAGGGATATGCGCCGATACCGGGTGACGGACGTAGCAAGATGAAATTTCTCGATGAAGCAAAAGTCTTTATTCGCTCGGGCGATGGCGGCGCAGGCAGCGTTTCCTTCCGACGCGAGAAATTCATCGAATTCGGCGGCCCGGATGGCGGCGATGGCGGCCGCGGCGGCGATGTCTGGGTCGAGGCCGTCAACGGCCTCAACACGCTGATCGATTTCCGCTATCAGCAGCACTTCAAGGCCACGATCGGCACGCATGGCATGGGCAAGAACCGCGCCGGCGCCAAGGGCGAAGACGTGACGCTGAAGGTGCCTGTCGGCACGCAGATCTTCGAGGAAGACGGCGAAACGCTGATCTGCGACATCACGCAGGAAGGCCAGCGCTTCCGTCTCGCAGCCGGCGGCAATGGCGGCTTCGGCAATGCTTACTTCAAATCCTCGGTCAATCAGGCGCCGGATTGGGCCAATCCCGGCCTGCCCGGCGAAGAAAAGACCATCTGGCTGCGGCTGAAGCTGATTGCCGATGCCGGCCTCGTTGGCCTGCCGAATGCCGGCAAATCGACCTTTCTCGCCGCCGTCAGCCGCGCGCGGCCGAAGATTGCCAACTATCCGTTCACGACGCTGCACCCCAATCTCGGTGTTGCCACCATCGACGGCCAGGAGTTCATTCTTGCCGACATTCCCGGCCTGATCGAAGGCGCGCATGAGGGTGTCGGCATCGGCGACCGCTTCCTCGGCCATGTCGAGCGCACCCGCGTGCTGCTGCATCTGGTTTCCGCCCAGGAAGAGAAGGTCGGCAAGGCCTACAAGACCGTGAAGCACGAACTCGAAGCCTACGGCAACAGCATTCCCGACAAGCCTGAAATCGTTGCGCTCTCGCAAATCGACGTGGTGGACGAGGAAACGCTGAAGAAGAAGACCCGCGAACTGGCGCGTGCCTGCGGCAAGACGCCGTTCCAGATTTCCGCCGTCACCGGCCGCGGCATGACCGAAGTGCTGCGCGCGCTGCGCGATGTGATCGTCGAGGCCAATGCCGGCGAAGCGGACAAGCCGGCAAAGGCCCCCAAGGTACGGCATCGCGACATGCAGGCCTCAGACGATGAGGCCGCTGACGAACGTCTTGGGGAAGACGGGGATCATCAGGGATGACAGCCCGCAAGCCGCTCGACCGCTACCGCCGCATCGTCATCAAGATCGGCTCTGCCCTCCTGGTCGATCGCAAGACCGGCTTGAAGAAATCCTGGCTCGACGGCATGTGTGCCGATATCGCCGCATTGAAGGCCAAGGGCATCGATGTTCTGGTGGTTTCCTCGGGCGCAATCGCGCTCGGTCGCTCCGTGCTCGATCTGCCCTCCGGCGCGTTGAAATTGGAAGAAAGCCAGGCAGCCGCGGCCGTCGGCCAGATCTCGCTTGCCCGCGCCTGGTCGGAAAGTCTGTCGCATGACGATATCGTCGCCGGCCAGATCCTGTTGACGCTCGGCGACACCGAAGAGCGCCGCCGTTACCTCAACGCCCGCGCCACCATCAACCAGCTTCTGAAGATCGGCGCTGTGCCGATCATCAACGAAAACGATACGGTTGCGACCAGCGAAATCCGCTATGGCGACAATGATCGCCTCGCCGCCCGCGTCGCGACGATGACCGGCGCCGATCTGCTCGTGCTGCTGTCTGACATCGACGGGCTCTATACCGCCCCGCCGCATCTCGACCCGCAGGCGAAATTCCTCGATACGATCGCCGACATCACGCCTGAGATCGAGGCCATGGCCGGCGGCGCCGCCTCGGAGCTGTCGCGCGGCGGCATGCGCACCAAGATCGATGCCGGCAAGATTGCCACTGGCGCGGGCTGCGCCATGATCATCGCATCGGGCAAGACCGACCGGCCGCTGAACGCGATCGAAAGCGGCGCCCGCTCCTCCTGGTTCGCGCCATCGGGCACGCCCGTGACAGCCCGCAAGACCTGGATTGCCGGGCAGCTGCAGCCGGCTGGGGAATTGCATGTCGACGACGGCGCCGTTACCGCGCTCGGCGCGGGAAAGAGCCTGCTGCCCGCCGGCGTTCGCAGCGTTGTCGGCCATTTCGGCCGCGGCGACACGGTTGCCGTCATTGGCCCCTCGGGCCGCGAAATCGCCCGCGGTCTTGCCGGTTACGACGCCGAGGAGGCCCGCCAGATCACCGGCCGCAAATCGGCTGACATCGAGGCGATCCTCGGCTATGCCGGCCGCGCCGCCATGGTGCACCGCGACGACCTCGTCATGACCGCGTCCGTCAAGACGAAGGCCGAGACATTGAAGAAGGATGAAGCTCATGCTTGATACTGTCGCACAAAGCCCCGACATCGATGCGTTGATGAACGATATCGGCCGCAAGGCCCGGGCTGCGTCGCGACCGTTGGCCTTTGCTTCGACTGAGAGCAAGAACAAGGCGTTGAATGCCATGGCGGACGCCATTCTGGCCCGCAAGGATCATATTCTCGCCGAAAACGCGAAAGACCTGAAGGACGTCGAGGGCACGGATATGCTCGCCTCCTTCGTCGATCGCCTAACGCTCAACGACAAGCGCGTCGCCGAGATGGCCGAAGGCATCCGCGCCATTGCTGCGCTTGCCGATCCGGTTGGTGAAGTCATCGCCGCTTGGGATCGCCCGAACGGCCTGAAGATCGAGCGCACACGCACACCGCTCGGCGTCATCGGCGTCATCTTCGAAAGTCGGCCGAACGTGACAGCCGATGCCGGCGCGCTGTGCCTGAAGGCCGGCAATGCCGTGATTCTCCGCTGCGGCAGCGATTCGCGCCGCTCGTCGCAAGCGATTCATGATTGCCTCGTGGAAGGCTTGAAGGCCGCCGGCCTGCCGGAACATGCGATCCAGCTCGTACCCGTCAGCGACCGCGCAGCGGTCGGCGCCATGCTGCGCGGGCTGGAAGGCAATATCGACGTTATCGTGCCGCGCGGCGGCAAAAGCCTCGTCGGCCGCGTCCAGAGCGAGGCCCGCGTACCGGTCTTTGCCCACCTCGAGGGCCTCTGCCATATCTATATCGATGCCTCGGCCGATCTCGACATGGCGAAATCCATTGTCGTCAACGCCAAGATGCGCCGCACGGGCATCTGCGGCGCCGCTGAAACGCTGCTGGTCGACAACAAGGTTGCGTCTACCCATCTGAAGCCGCTGCTCGACGGACTGGCTGCGGCAGGCTGCGAAATCCGCGGCTCGGCTGACGTGCTGAAGCTCGAACCCGGCCTCAAGGTCGCAACCGAGGAAGACTGGACGACGGAATATCTGGCCGCGATCATTTCGGTGGCGCTGGTCGACGGTATCTCGGGCGCAATCGAGCATATCGACAGATATTCGTCGAACCATACCGAGGCAGTGATCGCCGAGGACCCGGCTGTTGTCGAACGCTTCTTTACGGAGATCGACTCGGCAATCCTCTTGCACAATGCCTCGACGCAGTTTGCCGATGGCGGCGAATTCGGCATGGGCGCGGAAATCGGCATCGCCACCGGCAAGATGCATGCGCGCGGGCCTGTTGGCGTCGAGCAGCTCACCTCCTTCAAATATCGCGTTCGCGGCACCGGACAGATACGGCCCTGACGTGCTGAAGGAAGAGGTCGATCAACGCTATCTGCGCATGCCCCATGCCGAGCGCGGCATGGTGGTCGGTCTTTTCGGCGGTTCGTTCAACCCGCCGCATCGCGGCCACGCGCTTGTCGCCGAGATCGCCATTCGCCGGCTTGGCCTTGATCAGCTCTGGTGGATGGTAACGCCGGGCAATCCGCTGAAGAACCACAACCATCTGGCGCCGCTCGCCGAGCGCATCGCGCTGAGCGAACAAATGCTTCACGATCCCCGCATCAAGGTGACAGCTTTCGAACAGACGCTGGGCATGAGCTATACGGCCAATACGCTCGCGCATGTGAAGGCGCGCAACAAGCATGTGCATTTCATCTGGATCATGGGCGCCGACAGCCTGAATACGTTTCATCGCTGGCAGAAATGGGAAGAAATCGCTCGCACCTTCCCGATCGCCGTCATCGACCGGCCGGGATCGACGCTCTCCTACCTCTCGGCAAAGATGGCAAAGACATTCCATTATGCCCGCGTCGATGAAGACGACGCGCGTGTGCTCTGGAAGAAGCGTGCGCCGGCCTGGACCTTCATCCATGGACCGCGCTCGGCACTTAGCTCGACCGCCTTGCGCGCCGCACAATAACTAGCTGATTTCTTGAGAAAGTCTGGAAAATAAAAAGCCCGACGCGGGAGGAGGATGCGTCGGGCTTTTGAACCTGATCAGCAACTGGGAGGAGGAGAGTTGCTGATCCATATCGAACGGCATTGGGAGGAGGAGATCGCCGTTTCGATGATTGTGTTTTACCAGATTTTACCGATTGATAAATGGTCGATTGCGCAATGCAGCAATGCGTTGAAAGCATGGCTATGAAAATTTCCTGCCCAAAAAACGCTTCTTTTGCAATTTCGCGGCGTTCGAATTTTCAAGATCGGGATCGAGCGGCTGCAATAAGGGCCGATAATCGCACGGTTCGTAACGTTACGTCTCGTTTCGTGAGCGTTCGCCAATCTATTGGGCGAATCCAGTCATGCATTTTTGTAATGCCCAGCACCCTTCATATGCGCCACGCAACTGAAAATCCATAGAATTCGTGGGGTTACGCGGCGATTTCACGCTATATTTTTGCAAACATATCCCTAGCTAAGTTGCTCGCGCCGTTATATCTGTCGATGCATGTCGACATCTTTGGGGAGAAATTAAGATGGGCACCAGCCGACGCCAATGGATCAAGCTTGCAACTGCCGCAGTGTCAGCCGCGTGGCTTGGCCTTTCGGCAATTCCGACGCCGGCGCTCGCCGCCGACAAGATCGTCGTCTTTGCCGCCGCCAGCATGAAGAACGCGCTCGACAATGCCGACGCCGCCTTCACCAAGGAAACCGGCAAGGAAGTCACCGTCTCCTACGCCGCGAGCGGTCCGCTCGCCAAGCAGCTTGAAAACGGCGCACCGGCAGATGTTTTCATCTCCGCCGACACCAACTGGATGGACTATGTCGCTGGCAAGAAGCTGATCAAGGACGACAGCCGCGTCAATCTTCTCGGCAACAAGCTCGTTTTGGTCGCCGCCAAGGACAAGGCAAAGCCGGTCGAGATCAAGCACGGCTTCGATCTGGCCAAACTCCTCGGCGACGGCCGACTGGCGATCGGCCAGCCGGAATCGGTGCCGGCAGGCAAATACGGCAAGAGCGCGCTGGAAAAGCTCGGCGTCTGGTCGTCGGTCGAAAAGAAGGTTGCCGGCGCTGAAAGCGTGCGCGCAGCCCTCGCGCTGGTTTCGCGCGGCGAAGCCCCTTACGGCATCGTCTATCAGACCGATGTCTCGGCCGATCCGGGTGTTGCCGTCGTCGGCACCTTCCCGGCCGACAGCCACCCGCCGATTGTCTACCCGATCGCCATCACCGCCAGCAGCAAGAACCCCGACGTACAAGCCTATTTCGACTATCTGAAATCGGCTAAGGCTGTTCCATTCTTCGAACATGAGGGTTTCACGGTCCTGAAGCGATAACTATCATCGCGACACATCCGGGATAGGGAAGAACCCAGGCTCGCCGGTTCATGGCGAGCCTGATTTGTTTCGAGAGGCGGGCATTGGACATATTGGGTTTGAGCAGCGACGAATGGACAGCCATTGAGCTGAGCCTGCGCGTGTCCATCGTCGCCATGCTGGTAAGCCTGCCCTTCGGCATCGGCGCCGCCTATCTGCTGGCGCGCGGCCGCTTCTGGGGCAAGTCTATCCTCAATGGCTTCATCCATCTGCCATTGATCCTGCCGCCTGTTGTCACGGGCTTCATCCTTCTCATTCTTTTCGGCCGCAAGGGGCCGATCGGTGCGCTGTTCGAGCAATATCTCGGCCTCGTCTTCTCCTTCCGCTGGACGGGCGCGGCGCTTGCCTGCGGCGTCATGGGCTTTCCGCTGATGGTCAGAAGCATCCGCCTGTCGATCGAGGCAGTCGACCGCAAGCTGGAGGAGGCGGCCGGCACGCTCGGCGCCAGCCCCGTCTGGACCTTCATGACGGTGACCCTGCCGCTGATCCTGCCCGGCATCATTGCCGGCATGATCCTCTCCTTTGCCAAGGCCATGGGCGAATTCGGCGCCACCGTCACCTTCGTCTCCAACATTCCCGGCGAGACGCAGACCTTGTCGTCGGCGATCTACACCTTCACCCAGGTCCCGGGCGGCGATGCCGGCGCCATGCGGCTCACCATCGTCGCCATCATCATTTCCATGGCGGCGCTGCTCGCCTCGGAGTTCCTCGCCTATCTCGCCGGCCGGAGGGTTGATCTCGAATGACGCTCTCGGTCGACATCCGCCACCGCCTCGGCGCCTTTTCGCTGGAAGCCTCCTTTACGTCCGAGGGCGGCGTGACCGCCCTTTTCGGCCGTTCCGGCTCCGGCAAGACATCGATCGTCCGCATCATCGCCGGCCTCATCCGGCCGGATCACGGCCGCGTCAGCCTCGATGACACCGTGCTTGCCGATACCGACAACAAGATCTTCGTGCCGCGTCATCGCCGCCGCTTCGGCTACGTCTTTCAGGAAGCGCGTCTGTTCCCTCATCTTTCGGTGCGGCAGAACCTCAACTACGGCCGCTGGTTCGCCCCCAGAGGCGATCGCAACGAAAGCTTCGACGGCGTCGTCGATCTCCTTGGCATCGGCGCGCTTCTCGATCGCCGGCCGGCGAAACTTTCCGGCGGCGAAAAGCAACGCGTCGCGATCGGCCGCGCCCTGCTCTCTTCACCGCGACTTCTGTTGATGGACGAGCCGCTTGCCGCGCTCGACGAAGCCCGCAAGGCAGAGATCTTGCCCTATCTCGAGCGGCTGCGCGACGAGACGAAGATACCGATCATCTATGTCAGCCACTCCATCGCCGAAGTGGCGCGGCTTGCCAACCGCGTCGTCGTCATGCGCGACGGCAAGGTCGAGACGATCGGCGCTGCCGTCGATATCTTCAGCCAGCTGTCCGGCCCTCTCGCCACCGACCGCCGTGAAGCCGGCGTGCTTCTGGAAGGCCGCGTCGAATCGATGGATGATCGGCATCATCTGACCGTCGTCGCCCTGAAGACGGCAAAACTCTTCGTGCCGGGTCAGGCCGCCGCTGTCGGCAAGACCGTACGCGTCCATATTCCAGCCCGCGACGTCATGCTCGCGACCGCCCGGCCGGAAGGCCTCAGCGCCCTGAACATCCTCGACGGCGAAGTGCTGGGGATCGGCACGGCGACAGACGGAACGACTGAGGTCAGGGTCGATTGCGGCGGCGACATCGTAAGCGCCCGCATCACGCAATTTTCGGCCGAGCGGATGGGGCTGCGGATCGGTCTGCCGATCCATGCGGTCATCAAGACCGTGGCACTGGAGCATTGAAGCAAGTCCAGGAAAAGAGCCTGGCGGCTTTGCGTCCGGAATTGCGTAAAAACAAAAGCATCGAGCGTTTTCGCAATTGGCGGAAAGGCTCGGGCCGGTCAGGCTTTCTTGGACGCGGTGTCCGCCGGGTTACGATTAATCTCGAGCCAGCTCAGATCGTCGGCGATCGCCGTGCGCAGCGTCGTTTCCATACCGCGGAAACGCCGCAGCAGTTCCTCGCCGAAAGGTGTCAGAGCCGCTCCGCCGCCCTTCTGGCCGCCGCGTTGCGATTCCACCACCGGCTCGCGGAACATGTGGTTCAATTCGCTGATGAGCAGCCAGGCCCGGCGATAGGACATGTCCATGGCGCGGCCAGCAGCCGAAATCGAGCCGGTCTCCTGAATATGTTCGAGAAGCTCCATCTTGCCGCGCCCGAGCCGGTCCTGCCCCGAAAAACTGATACGGAGGATGGGCTTCAACGATGGCTGCGGAGCATCTGTCATGGCATCTGTAACGTTTGAGGTCTCCGTAGTGTATATGCGGTCTTCATGCGGCTGTACATGCCGATGGGAAATGGACAAGCGGTTGAGTCCGCCTATCCGATCTCAATGTCAGAAAGCCTTCGCGTGCCGGGCAGGAACCGCACGGGCCCAGGATCTCACAACCCGGATATCAGGGAGATTTCAGACACCATGCCGGCCTATATCATTTCCGATATCACCGTCAGGGATGCAGAAGCGTTCCAGACCTACCGAACCCGCGCAGCCGCCTCCATCGCCCATCATGGTGGGCATTATCTCGTCCGCGGCGGCCCGATCGAAAGACTGGAGGGCGGCTGGTCGCCGCGAATGATCGTGATCGTCGAGTTTCCGGACTTGGAACGGGCGAGGGCCTGGTATCGCTCGCCGGAATATGCGCATGCCCTCGAGGTGCGCGATCATGCCCTTAGCCGCAACCTCATTCTCGTCGACGGAGTGAGCCCGGAAGGCTGATTCCCGGCCTTTTTCGACGGATGTTCACCTATATCTGGTGCAAAAGAGCCCTGTTCAGGCACAAATCCTTGTCCTGAACGCTCGAAGTTGGACGTCTGCGTCTTGAAACCTTAATGCTTTGATGCCTATCTTTGTAGCGTGATCGACTCAGATCATTTATGTGCATGTTCTGTTACTCAAGGAAGGAAGAGCACTGACAACAGTACACGCCAAGGGAAGAACGCCTGTCGTTATCCCGAAGAGCACGGAACGTGGCGCCGATGCCGCTGCCCGCGCCCTGCAAGCCGTCCTCGCAAGCCTCGAGGACTCCAAGGCCGAAAATATCGTCACCATCGACATTGCTGGCAAGTCTGCGCTGGGAGACTACATGGTCGTCGTCTCCGGCCGATCGAACCGCCATGTCCTGGCGATTGCCGACCATCTCATGACCGATCTCAAGGACGAGGGCTTCGGCAATGCCCGCGTCGAAGGTCTCGATGGCGGCGACTGGGTGTTGATCGACACCGGCGACATCATCGTTCATGTCTTCAGACCCGAGATTCGCGAGTTCTACAACATCGAAAAGATGTGGGCAGCACCCGATCTCGATGAAGGCAGGCTGCACTAACGGACCCCAGGAACGCTTTCCCGGCTCGGTTCGCAGCTTTTGATCGCCGGAGATGAACCTCCGGCAAGAGTTTCGTTTTGTGCCGCTATGACGGCGGATGTGCGTGGGAGCGGGAATGCGGATAGGTCTTTTTGCGGTGGGACGGCTGAAAGCCGGCCCGGAAAAGGATCTTGCGGCTCGTTATCTCGACCGTTTCGCCAAGGCCGGACCAGCTATCGGCCTGGAAATGGCGCGCATGACCGAGGTTGCCGAAAGCCGTGCCTCCAATAGCGAGACCCGCAAGCGCGAAGAGGCGGGTCTCTTGCAAAAGGCGCATCCGGAAGGCGGCGTCCTCATCCTTCTCGACGAACGCGGCAAGGCGCTCGACAGCGAAGCCTTCGCCGCCATGCTCGGCACATACCGCGATCAGGGCAAGCGCGACCTGACGATCGCGATCGGCGGCGCCGACGGTCTCGACCCGGCGCTTTACGACAAGGCCGACATGACCATTTGCCTCGGCAAGCTCACCTGGCCGCACCAGCTGGTGCGCATCCTCATCGCCGAACAGCTCTACCGGGCCGTGACCATCCTCTCCGGTCACCCCTACCATCGGGTGTGAGCGCCTATCCCGGCTTCGAAAACAGTTTGGCTTTCGATGTTTTTGCGTTAACGAAACGCTCACACAGGCGTGTTTTGATTCCCGCCCTGAAAATGACGATGCTTCCTAGCTGATCGCGGCAAATCAGCTTATTTTCGCGCGATCCGAAGGGACCAGGCCCGAACCGACTGGATGAGAAAAGCCCCGCCCATGCTTTCGCGTCTCATGCTGCCAGCCTTGGCGGCATCTCTCGGCGTGGGCGTTTATATGGCAGGCCCTTTCTCGCAGCGGGACGTTGCCATCGCCCAGGAAGCCGATGCCGCCGCACCGCAAGCGCCCGACGACCGCCCTTCCGCGACGACGCCGGCTCAACAGGCGCCCGATCCGGCGGCGGACCTCGCCCGCAAGCGCGACGAAACCCGCGCGCAACTCGATGCGCTTTCGAAGACGATCAGCCTCTCCTCCGACAAGACCAAGGAGCTGGAAGACAGTATCGCCTCGCTCGACAAGAGCACGGCCAGCCTACGCCAGGCGCTGATCGACAGCGCCGCCCGCCGCAAGGATCTCGACCGCAAGATCCAGCAAAGCGAAAAGACGCTGACGGATCTCGCCGTCAAGGAAGACAAGATCCGTGCGTCGCTGCACGACCGTCGCGCTCTGCTGGCCGAAGTTCTGGGCGCGCTCGAGCGCATGGGACGCAATCCGCCGCCGGCGCTGCTGGTGACGCCGGACGATGCGCTTGCCTCGGTGCGCAGCGCCATCCTTCTCGGCGCCGTGGTGCCCGGAATGCGCAAGGAGACGGACAAGCTCATCGCCGATCTCACGGATCTCAGCAAGCTGCAGGCCGATGCGACGGCCGAAAAGGCCAGCTTCACCACCACCATGACCAACAGTCTGGAGGAGGAGCGGCGCATGGACCTGCTGATCGCCGAGAACGACAAGCACGGCAGGGAGAATGCCGATCAACTCGACGCGGAACGCAAGCGCGCCGAAGAGCTGGCGGGCCAGGCGACCAGCCTCGAAGGGCTCGTCGCCTCTCTCGAAAGCCAGATCGGCTCGGTGCGCGATGCCGCCGCCGCTGCCCGTGCGGAAGAGGCGCGCCGGGCGCAGATGACCGAGCAGCAGCGCGAGCAGGCCAAAGCCCTTGCAGAGAACGGCGTGCCCGATAAAAACCGCATTACGCCCGCATATCCCTTTTCAGACCTGAAGAAGAAGTTGGAGCTGCCCGTGGCGGGCGATATTCTCCGCCAGTTCGGCGACGACGACGGCACCGACCACACCGCGATGGGATTGACCGTTGCGACCGGCCCGGATGCGCTTGTCACGGCTCCCGCCGACGGCACGGTCGTCTATGCCGGCGCGTTTCGCAGCTACGGACAGATGATCATCCTGGATACGGGCGACGGCTATCACATGGTGCTGTCGGGCATGGACGCGATCAAGACGCGCCCTGGCAGATTTGTGTTTGCTGGCGAGCCGCTGGCCACCATGGGCCAAAAAAGAGTCGCGAGCGCGACCGCATTGGCGCTGGAAACGGATCGGCCAACGCTTTACATTGAATTCCGAAAAGATGGAAAACCGGTCGATTCTCGGCCCTGGTGGACCTCCAAAGACACTGGAAAGGCACGCAATGATACGTAGGGCTTCTCTTGTTCTCGTCGGCGCATTGATGGGTGCGACCGCGATGGGCGTTATCTACTCGGCGGTCGCGCCGGCGGAAGCCGCAGGCACTTCCACCTACAAGGAGTTGTCGATTTTCGGCGACGTCTTTGAGCGCGTCCGCGCGCAGTATGTGACGCCGCCGCAGGAAGACAAGCTCATCGAAGCCGCCATCAACGGCATGCTGTCTTCGCTGGACCCCCATTCGAGCTACATGAACGCCAAGGATGCTGAAGACATGCGCACCCAGACGAAGGGTGAGTTCGGCGGCCTTGGCATCGAAGTGACGATGGACAATGACCTCGTCAAGGTCATCACCCCGATCGACGATACGCCGGCCGCCAAGGCCGGCGTCCTGGCTGGCGACTATATCACCGCGATCGACGGCCAGTCGGTTCGCGGCCTGAAGCTGGAAGACGCCGTCAACAAGATGAAGGGCGCGGTGAAGACCCCGGTCAAGCTGACCCTGATGCGCAAGGGCGTCGACAAGCCGATCGAAATCACCGTCATCCGCGACATCATCGCGATCGCCGCCGTCAAGTCGCGCGAGGAAGGCGGCGATGTCGGCTATATCCGCATCATCTCCTTCACGGAAAAGACGACGCCGGACCTCGAAGCCGCGATCGCCAAGATCAAGAAGGATATTCCGGCCGACAAGCTGAAGGGCTACGTTCTTGACCTGCGCCTCAACCCGGGCGGTCTGCTCGACCAGGCGATCAACGTCGCCGACGACGTGCTCGAACGCGGCGAGATCGTGTCGACCCGCGGCCGCAACCCGGACGAAACCCGCCGCTTCAACGCGACCCCGGGCGATCTGACGGACGGTAAGCCGATCATCGTGCTCATCAACGGCGGCTCGGCTTCGGCTTCGGAAATCGTCGCAGGCGCCCTCCAGGATCTGCGTCGCGCCACCGTTCTCGGCACTCAGTCCTTCGGCAAGGGCTCCGTTCAGACGATCATCCCGCTGGGTGACGGCAACGGCGCGCTGCGCCTGACGACGGCGCTCTATTACACGCCATCGGGCCGCTCGATCCAGGGCACCGGCATCACGCCGGACATCAAGGTCGACCAGCCGCTGCCGGATGATCTGAAGGGCAAGCTGACATCGGAAGGCGAATCCAGCCTGCCGGGCCACATCAAGGGCCAGAGCGAGACCGACAAGGGCTCCGGCTCTTCGGCCTACGTGCCGCCGGACCCGAAGGACGACATCCAGCTCAACTACGCGCTCGACCTGCTGCGCGGCGCGAAGACGGACCCGGCCTTCCCGCCGAACCCCGAAAAGGCAGTTTCTTCCAAGTAAGGAGATCGCGCCGGGCTGGAAACAGACCCGGCGCTTTCATAAGGAGGAAACGGGCATAAGAAGGGAGCGGGATGGCACGCGTCGTTCCGCTCTCCGCAGCCGAATGAATTCGGCCATGTTCAAAACGGTTTCGTTGATGTTTTGGAGCATTTCCGGGAAAGGCGGACAACGCTTTTCCGTCCGAAATGCTTGAAGAAAAGAGGGCGTTTTCGCAATTCGAGAAAAAGGCGGAAATGCTCGGGCATTTTGACTGCCGTGGGCATTTTTCCGTTCCTTTACGAACGCTATACTCGCTGTCGATACGATTTTCCGCTTGGGGTGGATTGGAACTTTGGGAACGGATTTGCATGCACCGTTGGGACAGAATCGCGGCCCCGGCCGCCGCCGGCGCTCAATCCCCGTTGGACGCATCCTTGGCGGCTTCTGTCTGATCGCAGTCGCTGGCTTTTCTCTTTATTCGGCGCTTCTGCGCGATCATCTGCAAAAGACCCAGCCGGTCGAGACGGCAAAAAAGGAAGAGGCTCCGCCGCCGCCGGCTGACGCGAAGCCGGCTGCAAACGCCCAGGCGGGCTTGACGCATGTCGGCCCCCAATCCGGCGCCAATACCACGCGCATCGTCACCGGCGACGGTTCCGTCGTGACCATGTTCAGCCCCAGCAACCGCGACGGCAGCGGCCCGGTCCTGATCAACGCCAATCAGGTGGGTCAGGACCCGCGCATGGCGGCAACGCCGAATGACAGCCTGCTCGAAGATTCGCCGTTCGGCAAACTGCCGATTATCGGACCGAGCGGCCTGCGTCCGATGGATCAATATGCCCGGCCCTGGTCTGGCGCCCGCGGCACCCGCATTGCCATCGTCGTCAGCGGCCTTGGCCTTAGCCAGACCGGCACGCAGCGCGCCATCGAGAAGTTGCCGGAGGAAATCACGCTCGCTTTCGCCGTCAGCGGCAACAGCCTGCAGCGCTGGATGCAGGAGGCGCGCCGCGGCGGCCACGAGATCCTCATCCAGGTGCCGTTCGAGCCTTTCGACTATCCCAGCAACAATCCCGGCCCGGATACGCTGCTGACGTCGCTTTCGGCGGCGAAGAACATCGACAACCTGCACAAGGCCATGGGTAAGATCACCAATTATACCGGCGTGATGAATTATCTCGGCGGCCGCTTCCTTGCCAATCCCGGCGCCATGGAACCCGTGCTGCGCGATATCGGCAAGCGCGGTCTGCTGTTCCTGGATGATGGTTCTTCAGCGCAATCGAAATCCGGAATGCTCGCCAAGACGCTGGAGGTGCCGCACGCCTTTGCCGACATCCAGCTCGACGGGGAACTGCAGCAGGACGCGATCCTCCGGAAGCTCGACGAGCTTGAGCGCATCGCCCGCCGCAACGGCTCCGCGATCGGCGTCGCTTCCGCCTTCGACGAAAGCGTCGACGCCATCAGCAAATGGAGCGAGGAGGCCGCCATGCGCGGCATTGAAATCGTTGCCGTCTCGGCGCTTGCCGACGACCCGAAACATCCGTGATCCCCGGCCCGATCCCTGGGCCCGACTGCTGGAGAGAGAAATGAGCACGCCCCACGCGCCCGTGAGAGCCGAAGACCTGCCCTACCGCCCCTGTGTCGGCATCATGATCCTGAACCGCGACGGCCTGGTCTGGGCCGGCCGCCGCATCCCTGACGGCAATTCCGAATATGACGGTTCGCCGCAGCTCTGGCAGATGCCGCAGGGCGGCATAGACGAGGGCGAGGACCCATTGAAAGCCGCCTATCGCGAGCTTTACGAGGAAACGGGCATGAAAACCGTGACCCTGATGGCGGAAGCAAAGGACTGGATCAACTACGATCTGCCGCCGCAGCTGATCGGCATCGGCCTCAAGGGAAAATATCGCGGCCAGACGCAACGCTGGTTCGCCTTCCGCTTCGACGGCAATGAAAGCGAGATCGCCATCAATCCACCGCCCGGCGGCCATGAAGCGGAATTCGATGCCTGGGGATGGAAGCCGATGGCCGAACTTCCCGGATTGATAGTCGCCTTCAAGCGATCGGTCTACGAGCAGGTCGTTGCGGAATTCAGCCACCTGGCCGGCCTGAAGGCCGAAGACTGAATGAAGAAAACCGGCCGCTTTGCGGCCGGTTTCGCAAGATGTCGATTATTCCGCAGAATCGGCGGAGTCGGCGTTGAGCTGGCCGTATTTGGCTTCGCCGATCTTTCCGAGCAGTTCGAGCTGGGTTTCGAGGAAGTCGATATGGCCTTCCTCATCCATCAGCAGCTCTTCGAACAGCTTCATGGAAACATAATCGCCGGCATCATGACAGATATCGCGCGACTTCTTGTAGGCCGTGCGGGCGTCGTATTCGCCGGCAAGATCGGCTTCCAGCACTTCCTTGACGTTCTGGCCGATGCGCAGCGGCGCCAGCGTCTGCAGGTTGGGATGACCTTCAAGGAAAATGATGCGGGCGACGAGACGATCGGCGTGCTGCATCTCCTCGATGGACTCAGCACGCTCCTTCTTGGCGAGCTTGGTGTAGCCCCAATCTTCGAGGAGTCGATAATGAACCCAATACTGATTGACTGCGCCAAGCTCGAGGAACAGTGCCTCGTTAAGCCGCTCGATGACTTTTTTGTCGCCTTTCAATGTCCGCTCTCCTGTTGTCTTCATGGAATTTCTTCAGGCGGGACATGAAATCAAAAATTTCGGCTTCCGTCGAGTGGCGACGGGCATGATACTCTTCGGTTGTCTGTATAATGATATCAACAACATTCGGGAAACAGCCGCAGCAACGGCCGCGTTTCTCCATGGCGTGATAAACCTTGGCGGGAACTATGAGCTGCCAACAGTCCCGATCGAGGAGTTCGGTGATGACCTCCCGGATTTCTTTGTCGGTGATGTAATTACAACTGCAAACCAGCATTCTTCGCTCAGCCCGTCAAACATGACATCCGCTGTCTTGTTATCTGCTAAAGAAGACGCCCTTTGTCAAGAAAGAAACGATTCGAATGAATCCGCCGGCAAGGCCGGCGGCCACTTGCTCCAAGTTACGGCACCCTGAATCTCAATGAAAATTGCGCCCTCTCGGCATGACTCTTGCCGTTTCCGCGCTATTGCTGCGGCCTTCCGCCGCTGCCACGGGTCCACGCGGCGGCTGAGCAGACTTCTTCTGCCTGTGATCCATCGTCGGCCGCAGCGTCTCATCCGCCCGGTCGCTCACGCCGAAGCGCCGTGCCTCGCGTTGGAGAATGCCGAGTGCGGGTGTCATGTCCTCGATATGATCGACCACCACATGAATGACGCCGCTTTCGCTCTGCAGACGTCCGCGGATCTTCACCAGCCGCGCGCCCATGACGATGGCCCGGTATTTTTCGAATTTTTTCCGCCAGACGATCGCGTTGGCCACACCGGTTTCGTCCTCCAAAGTCATGAAAATCACGCCCTTGGCCGAACCCGGCCGCTGGCGCACCAGCACCAGCCCGGCGATCGTCACCATCCGGCCACTGGCGATGCCGGGCAGATCCCGGCTCCGCACAATGCCCTGCCGCGCGAAATCGTCACGCAGGAAAGATACCGGATGCGCCTTCAGGGATAGCGACAGATAGCGATAATCCTCGATGACCTGTTCGCCGGGCAGCATTTCCGGCAGCGAAACGGTGGGCTCGACCTGCAGCTCCGCATGGTCGCCGAGATCGAAGAGGGGAAGCTTTTCGGCGGCACTGCCAGCATCGAGCGCCCGCACGGCCCAAAGCGCGTCGCGCCGGCTAAGGCCGATGGAGCCGAACGCATCCGCATCCGCCAGACGCTCGATCTGCGCCTTGGCAAGCCCGGATCGCAGCCAGAGATCGCGCACGGACCGATAGCCATCACCACGGTGCTTGACGAGCTGCTCTATCTCATCCTCGGATAGGCCCTTGACCTGCCGGAAGCCGAGACGGACCGCGCATTGCGTTTTGATATCGTCGTGCATCGAGGCATGCCGCCGGTCGATTGCGCCTGGATCGAAGCGCGCCTTTTCCAGCAGACAATCCCAGCTGGAATGATTGACATCCACCGGCCGAACCTCGACGCCATGCTCGCGCGCATCGCGCACCAGCTGCGCCGGCGCATAGAAGCCCATAGGCTGGGCATTGAGGATCGCCGCGCAGAAGACATCGGGATAATAGGCCTTGAGCCAGGAGGAGGCATAGACGAGCAAGGCAAAGGACGCCGCATGGCTTTCGGGAAAGCCGTATTCGCCAAAACCTTCGATCTGGCTGAAACAGCGCTCGGCAAAGTCTCGAGGATAACCGTTCGCGACCATACCCGAAACCATGTCCTGCTTGAATTCGTCAACCTTCCCTGTCCGTTTGAACGTCGCCATGGATCGGCGTAATCTATCGGCCTTCGCCGCCGAGAATCCGGCTGCCGTAATCGCAATCTGCATCGCCTGTTCCTGAAACAGCGGAACCCCTAATGTTCGCTCCAAGACAGCCTTTAATTCCGGACGGTGATATTCGATCGGCCGGTTATGAAGATCGTCATCCCGCCGCTTGAGGTAAGGATGAACCATGTCGCCTTGGATGGGACCAGGTCGGACAATCGCTACCTCAATGACCAGATCGTAGAATTTGCGAGGACGGAGACGCGGCAGCATGCTCATCTGCGCCCGACTCTCAATCTGGAAGACGCCGACCGTGTCGGCGCGACAGATCATGTCATAGACCGGTATACGATCGGGATATTCGCCGCTACCAAGATCGGCGAGCTCTTTCTTCACGTCGTAATGTAGGAGCAGCAGATCGAAAGCCTTGGCGAGACAGGTCAGCATGCCGAGAGCCAGGACATCGATCTTTAATATATTGAGATTGTCGAGATCGTCCTTGTTCCATTCGATCATGTAGCGATCCTTCATCGCCGTGTACATGATCGGCACCACCTCATCCAATCTATCTCTGGTAATAACGAAACCACCAACATGCTGGGTCAGATGCCGTGGAAAACCCATCAGTGTGGTGGCATACAAAAGAATACGTTCCGTCGTCTTGTTCTTAAGATCAAGGCCGGCGAGCCTGGCCTCGCGATCAGACAATTTTTCCGTCGACCAACCCCAAACGCCGCTCGCAAGAGCGGATTGTACATCCTCTGACATGCCGAAGGCCTTCGCCACTTCACGCCCGGCTGAGCGCGCACGATAACTGGTGACTGCCGCCGTCAATCCCGCATGCTCCATCTTGTAATGATCATAAATGAACTTGATGACCTGATCGCGTTTTTCATGCTCGAAATCGACATCGATATCAGGCGGCTCTTCCCGGTCTGTGGAGATGAAGCGCTCGAAGAGCAAGCTCGTTATTTCAGGGTTGACCTCGGTAATCCGGAGACAATAGCAGACCGTCGAATTGGCGGCCGATCCCCTTCCCTGACAAAGGATATTCTCGCTACGGGCAAACTCCATGATCCGGTGCACCGTCAGGAAATAAGGCTCATATTGCCGCTCATGAATGAGCTTGAGTTCATGCTCGATCTGCATCGAGACCTTTTCGGGGATCTTTTCAGGGAAGCGCCATCTCGCCCCCTCCCACGTCAGTCGCTCCAGCGTTTCCGAAACGGTCTCACCCTTGGTGCTTTCATCAGGATAGTTATGCTTCAGCTCATCCAGCGAAAAAGACAGCCGGCTAAAAAACTTCTGCGTATTGGCGATGGCCTTCGGATAATCCCGGAAGAGACGCGCCATTTCCGCAGCGTCCTTCATATAGCGTTCGGCATTGGCCGCCAGTCTGAAGCCGGCTTCAGTGATCGGCACGTGCTCGCGGATCGAAATGACGATATCGGCAAGTGGCTTGCGTTCGGTCGCGTGATAGAGCGGCTGGTTGCTGGCGATCGGCCGCACGCCGTTGCGCTGTGCGATAATGGAAAGCGTGGCAAAGACCATCCGGTCCCGCCCGTCGTAGGCCGGCGACAGGACCATATGGAGTTTTCTGCCGAAACGCATCCATAGCCGCTTCAGGCACTCCTCCAGCCTTACCTGCCCCTCCGGCATCTCGACACTCTCAGCATCGGGAATGAGCGCCAGCATCATCTCGTCACCCCATTCCACGAGGTCGCTTTCATGAAGGATGCATACGCCTTTCTCGCCGCGCAGATTACCGGCGCTCAGCAACCGGCAGAGATGCGCCCAGCCCTTGCGGTTCTGCGGATAGGCAAGAATATCGGGCGTGCCGTCCGAAAACACTAGACGGGCGCCAGGCTGGAAACGAACCGGCTTCAAGAACGGCTCCGCCGGCTTACCCTGGGCTCGAAGCACAAGGTTTTCCTTGATGACATCATCATATTTCGCCTGGAGAAGCTTGGTATGCGCATGCGCCTTGACGACGCCGGCCACCGAATTACGGTCGGCAATGCCAAATCCGGACAATTTCAGGAGGGCAGCCTGTGCCACCATCTCCTCCGGATGCGAGGCCCCTTCGAGAAAAGAGAAGTTCGTTCTCACTCCGATCTCGCAGAAGGGCAGGGGGTCGTGAAAGCTCGGGCGCGCGTTCATGCGAAGACCCCATGCATATACCAATCCGGCGCCGTGCCGCCTCGACCATAGAGCCCCTTGCGAAACAGCCAGAAACGATGGCCTTCCTCGTCCTCGATTTGGAAATAATCGCGGGCAGGCTCTTCCTTTTCCGTGAGCCACCATTCTGCCGAAAGCCGCTCCGGCCCTTCGGCCCGGCTGACCCGATGCATGACCCGCCGCCAGCGAAACTGCCGGGGCGGGCCATCAGGCACTTCGGCGGCAATGGTTTCGACCAGCTCCGGCATGCGAAACAGCCGTAGCGGTCGCTCGCCGCGGAAGAAGCCGGACCCCGCATCCTCGTTGCCCGTGCGCCGCTTCGAAGCGAGGATAGCCATGGCCGGCAGCGGCCGCACGGCACGCTCGGGGATATGGCTCTGCCGCAGTTCGAACCCTTGCAGGCAATCCGGCCCCAGCCGTGCGGCCACCCGGTCGACAAAGGCCGAGAGCGAGCCATCCTGGCGGTTCTCTCCGATGAAATCGCCTTGCGCTGCATCGAAAGGCGCATGCTGCAGCACATTGAGGCGGACTATCTCGAAACCGTAGCCGACATCGAGGTCATCATGAATGGCGGTAAAGCGCTCCGTGAACAGGCTTGAAATCCGGCTCGGCTCCCGCAACGGCTGCGATGCGCCGGCGGCAATGCGGAAGACCGCACCATCCACCCGGAAGAGCAGAAGCTCGAAGGAACGGCCGCCGACACCCCGCGCTTCCAGCCCCGGCTTCAACGTTTCGGCGAGCTGCCGGGCGAGTTCCAGAAGATCGGCTTCCGCCTGCACCGGTTCGGCCACCCGGCGCTCGGCCGACAATTGCGCGACCGGGCGACGCGGCGAGATCGGCTCCTCGACAAGGCCGACGGCCTGATCGAGCCGCAGCAGCAACTGCGCACCGAAACGGCGGGCAAGCGGCGCGCGCGGCGCGGCCAGAAGATCGCCCACCTGCTTCAGGCCCATCTTCTGCAGGGCCGCAACCGTTTCCTCCCCGAGCCGCAAGGACACGACAGGCAGCGGCGCCAAGGCTTCCTCCATGGCTTCGGGAGGAACGATGCGGCTGTCGTCAAAGCGAGCGACGGCCCAGGACAGGCCAGACGCGGAGGAAATGGCGCCGCGCACATCGAGCCCCAGCCGGGAAATCCGGATCAGGATGTCCTCGAGCAGCGCCTCCTCGCCGCCGAAAAGATGGGCACAGCCTGTAATATCGAGAAACAGGCCATCCTTGCCATCGATCGCCACCAGCGGCGTATAGCGGTCGCACCAGTCGGCGATCGCTTCCAGAAGCTTACGGTCCGCCGCCGGGTCCTCCTCGACCACATCGAGATTGGGGCAGATTGCCTTGGCCTCCGCCACGCCCTGACCCGGCTTCAGGCCGATCATTTCAGCCCGCTCGTTGAGCGCGGTCAGTCGCATGGCATTGTTGAGCTTGCCGGCACAGGCGAGCGGCGGGGCTTCAAGCCTGCCTGTCGAACGCCAGGACAGACCCCAGCGCTTGCGCGCGATCCGGTCGGTCGGCAGATGCGGGAAGGTCAGCGCCAGAATGCGCTGCGTATTCCCCGGGAAAGGCAGGGCGTTGAGTGTCGAGGATGGGGGCAAAACGGCGGTCATGGGCATTCCACTCCAGGGTTATGGAAAGGGGCGCCGGGTTGCGACTCTTTTCCAAGGTCAGACGAAAGGCCGGATGACCGATGCTGCCGCCAAGCAGCGATCCATCCGGCAGGGGCCGCGCCTGCGCCGGCGCAGGTTCGACGGAAAAGCGGAAGAGGGCGCTGCTTGCCTCCTCCTCGCCTCCCTGTCGCAACAGAAACAAGGGCCGCCCCGCCGCCTTGGCCCTCAGCGCCAGCCGCCGGCTTTCGGTCAGGCCGAAACGGGCGGGATTCCCGCGCACTTCCAGAATGACGAGAGCAAAGGCGGCACTGCCAAGTGCGGCCTCCGCCACCCAGAGCGCATCGTCCAGCTTGCGCGGCGAGGCCTGCAGGAAAGCCGCAGGCTCCAGCCCGAAATCGCTGACCCCAATGGCATAGGGCAGGCCCGCCTCCATCGTCGCGACCGTGTCACCGATCCACAGGATCGGGGACTTGGACACGACCGCATCCGACGCCTGTGCATGCAGCCGCGCTGCGAGCGCCAAGGCAAAACCACTTGCCGCCCCGGCATCGCGCAGGCCGAGCGAACGGATTTCCGTCAGCGCATCGAGCGGCAGGCCGCCTTGCAGCGCCGCGTCGAGATTATCGACGCCGATCGGAAGGAGTGGCTGTTCAGGCATAGGCTGGGTAGACATCGGCTTCGCAATGCCCACCGTCCCCATCGCCGGCTTGTCTGCCAGCATGTCATGCGCCACTGCTGCCAGTGCCGGGATCGGCCTGCCTTCCAGTCGGGCAATGGTTTCACGCAGGGCAAAAAGCGTTTCCCGCGCCACGGCAGCCTCGGCCATGACGTTCACTCCAGATCGACAATGTTCCTGTTATGTTCTTATGGATTCCAGAGGTCGGAAAAAGAGTCAACACCATTTTATGAGAAAATATTCCTTTGCCTAGAGTCAGATGACTTTCGGTCTGATCGACCAAAAATCTGAATCCGCTCTAAAATCAAAAAGGTAGAGCATGATATCGTCCGAAAACCGCTCAAACACTTTTCGGCATCATGCTCTAATCCGCTCTCGTAAAAGCCGCGCAAAGTCTCTATATGACCAGCCAAGGAAGGAATATTCATGGCTCGCGTCGACCAGAGCGAAGATTGGCGGGACCGCCACTCGCCCTCCATCAGCACATTCGAATCCCTGGCAATGGAGGCTTACAGCCACCTGCCGGACGAATTCCGCTCGCTCACCGGCAACCTCGTCATTCTCATCGAGGATTTCCCGGACGACGAGGTATTCGAGGACATGGCGCTGGAAACGCCCTTCGACCTGCTCGGCCTCTTCGAAGGGCGTGGAATTTCGGAGCGCTTTACCGCCCAGACCGGCGACATGCCCAACAAGATTCGCCTCTATCGCCGGCCAATCATCGATTATTGGGCCGAGAACGACGAAACCCTTGGCGACATCATCACCCACGTCCTGATCCACGAGATCGGCCATCATTTCGGCCTGAGCGACGAGGACATGGAGCGCATCGAGGCGAGCGCCGAAGAAGCGACGGATCGGTGATACCAACCCCGACCGCAAGACGGCCGGGGAGAGGCGAAGAATTTCAGTCCGTGCTTACTGCTCGGAGAGCTTCATATCCGGATCGTAATCCTTGCCGGCCACTTCCTTGACGACGGCCTGGCCGCACTGCATCTGATTGGTCGCGGCATTGAAGGCGTAGGTCGGCGAGCCCGATAGTTCCCAGCCCTTGTTCAACGCCGCAGTCACCTTGTGGCAGAAGGAAGCATCATCGGGTCCGGTGAGGAAGCGGTAGAGTTTCATCAAGGCATCTTTCTTGTTTGACCAGTCAGTGCGACGTCAGGTCTCTATGCGAGACGCTGCGACGGCGCCCGAAGAGCGTTGTTCGATCAGGCGAGCTTTATGAATGAGTCTTTCCGCCTGAACAAGGTGCAGCCGCTCCACCATCCGCCCGCCAAGGTTCACGACATTAAGGGCGTCGGCGCCCGGCTCCGAGAAGGCTGATATGATGGCTTCGGCCTCGGCGATGGCCGCCGCATCCGGGCCGAAATGCAGGTTGGCGGCTTCTATCTGGTTCGGATGGATCAGCATTTTGCCCGAAAAGCCCATGCTGCGGCCCTGGCCGCATTCGGCCTCGAATTCCCCGGCATTCTTGAAATCGTTAAAGACGCTGTCGATGGCCTCGAGCCCGTAGGCGCTGACAGCCAAGATCACTTGCATCAGCCAGGGCACGAGATAGGGGCGGCCGGGCTGCGGCAGGACGCCGGTTTCCTTCCTGAGATCGTTGAGACCGACGACGAAACAATCGAGCTGGCTGCCGGCCGTGCGCCCGGCCTCGGCGATCGCAGCCGCGTTCAAGATGCCGCGCGGCGTCTCGATCATCGCCCAGATGCGCAGGCTTTCCGGCGCATCGGCTTCCGCAAGCCAGTCACCGACGACCATGACATCCTGCGGATCGTCCACCTTCGGCAGCAGCACGGCATCCGGTTCCAGCTCCGCGACCAGCGCCAGGTCCTCGGCACCGAAATTGGAGGAAAGCCCATTGATACGGATAATCCGCTCCTTGCCCGGCAGCGGCGAGGCCGCGAAGAAGGCTCTTAGATTCTCCCGCGCCTCGGCCTTCTTCTCCGGCGAGACGGAATCTTCCAGATCGAAGATGACGGCATCGCAATCGAGGCTCGAAAGCTTGTCCAGCGCTCGACGGTTGATTGCGGGAACGCTCAAGACCGAACGGCGCAGGCGGGCGGGACGGGACGGGGAAAATTCGCTCATTGTGCCGTTTTGCCGCGCTTTTAATCGCCACACAAGTCAACAAAAAGCCATGCTCCTCTTGCAGAGGGAAAAGAAGAGGACCACATTGCTGGGAGTAGAGAGGTCTCGACCATGCAGAATATTCGTTCCCTGTTCATTGCGCTCGCCGGTATCACCGTGTTTGCAGCCATGGCGTTGTTTACCGTTTCGATCACGCTTGCCGTGGGCGGTATCCTCACCGTGCTTATGGCAGCGCGCGCGATTTCGCTGCGCATGAAGCCGGCGCCGGTCCGTGCTAAGGCAAAGACGAACGGCCAGCGCGAAATGCGCATCTGGAACGACGGTCGCGGCACGATCATCGACCTCTGAGGTTGAAAGCAGGACAAGGTGGCTCGCTGTTGCCGGCCACCAGAACCCTTTCGCCGATCATGGTTCGCCCTCAAGGGCAGGGCGACCAAAGCGCTCACTTTTAGAGCATTTCCAAGATTCTCCTTCATTTCGGGCCGGATTTGTTCTATTGGCTGGATAATTCGTGCTTAGACGAGAATGAAGGCAGGACCCCATGGACAAGTTCGTGAAGTTGACCGGCGTCGCAGCGCCCCTCCCGGTCGTCAATGTCGATACCGACATGATCATCCCGAAGGATTATCTGAAGACCATCAAGCGCACCGGCCTCGGCAAGGGGCTCTTCGCTGAAGCCCGCTACAACGAAGACGGCTCGCTGAACGAGGATTTCGTGCTGAACAAGCCGGCCTATCAGAACGCCAAAATCCTGGTCGCCGGCGATAATTTCGGCTGTGGCTCCTCGCGCGAACATGCGCCCTGGGCACTCCTCGACTTCGGTATCCGCTGCGTCATATCCACAAGCTTCGCCGACATCTTCTACAACAACTGCTTCAAGAACGGCATCCTGCCGATCAAGGTCAGCCAGGAAGATCTCGACAAGCTGATGGACGACGCCTCGCGCGGCTCCAACGCCATCCTGACGATTGATCTGGAAAACCTCGAAATCACCGGCCCGGACGGCGGCTCGCTGAAGTTCGAACTCGACGAATTCAAGCGTCACTGCCTGCTGAATGGCCTCGACGATATCGGCCTGACGCTGGAAAAATCCTCCGCGATCGACACCTTCGAAAAGACGAACGCCGCATCTCGCCCCTGGGCTGCCTGATCGGTTTATCGTTATCTCTAAGTGTTTCAAAGCCGGGCCTTACAGCCCGGCTTTTTTCATGCCGAAAACACCCCCTCTCCCCACAAGCGGGGAGAGGGGACCATTCCGCAGTTACGGCACCTCAAAAGCGGAAAACGCAAATCTCTGAAAACAGCTCGACACCATCTTTCCCGTCGGCTGTAATATGATCGACAAGAAGCGGGTCCATATAGGCCTGCCGAGGCTTTTCGGGCCTCTCTCCCACCCCCATTCCTCTCCACACACTGGAGCTTCTCCATGACCTCCCTTCCCATTGTCGGCGCCGCCATGACGCTCGACGACGTCGAAATCCATCGCAACTGGCTGCTCGAAAAGCCGCGTGATCTGGAACTGCAGAGCTTCGTCGAAGCCGAAGTCCTGAACGGCGATTGGGGCCCGCTTGCCGAGCGTGCCCGCAAGCTGCTCGACGGCCATCAGGGCCGCCTCGGCATCCACGGCCCGTTCTGGGGCTTCGTCATCGCCTCGCAGGACCCGGATGTCCGCGCCGTCGTTTCCAAGCGCCTGCTGCAGGCCCTTGACGTCTGCGCCAATATCGGCGCCACGCAGATGGTCATCCATAGCCCCTATACGTCCTGGTCCTACAACAACCTCGACAACAACAGGGGCGAGCGCGAGAAGATCATCGAATATACGCATCAGACGCTGAAGGAAGCGGTCAAGCGCGCCGAAGACATCGGGCTCACGATGGTCATCGAGAATATCGAAGACAAGGACCCGCATATCCGCGTCGGTCTCGCCGACAGCTTCAATTCGCCCGCCGTCGCCGTTTCGATCGACACCGGCCATGCCCATTATGCCCATGGCTACACGGGCGCCCCGCCTGTCGATTACTACGTCCACGCCGCCGGCAACCGCTTGCAGCACGTCCACCTGCAGGATGCGGACGGCTATGCCGACCGCCACTGGAGCCTCGGCGAAGGCAACATCCACTGGCGCGCCGTCTTTGCCGCCCTTGCCAAGCTCAGCAGCAATCCGCGTTTGATCATCGAGATCAAGGACAAGTCGAAGATCCCGGCATCGGCCGCCTACCTCGCTTCGCTCGGCCTGGCCGAGTAAGTGAAACGATCACCCGCCCTCGTGGTTCGAGACGGCCCTTTGGGCCTCCTCACCATGAGGGCTAGTCTCCTCTTTCGGCCCTCAGCTTGCTCCGTCCTTATCCTGAGCCTGTCGAAGGATGAATTTGCCAAGAGATCGAGATGTGTCCTGTGGTTGCGCGGCACCACCTCCGCCCTCATGGTGAGGTGCGAAGCCCGAAGGGTGTAGCCTCGAACCACGAGGGTCGGCCCCTAAATCCCGGTTATTGTCGCGCAGGCCCGCGCCGGGACAACGCCGGCAGCACTTCATAATCCAGCGCAATCAACGCTTCTTTCTTCCGGCGAGACCAGCCTTTGATCTGCCGTTCACGCGCGATCGCATCAACGATACGGTCATAGACTTCATGGAACACCAACTCGACTGGTCGCCGCTTGGTCGTGTAGCCATCATAAATACCCGCATTATGTTCCCACACCCGGGCCTCTATCCCTTGCTTCGTAAGGCCCGTGTAATAGGAACCGTCGCTGCAACGCAGAATGCAGACAGTGACTTCCATGACAGAACTTTCGGTTTAAGATTGCCAAATCTTCTACCATTGGCTGCACTGAGTGATCAATTCTTTTCCGCCGCTTCCAAATCAGGGCCACCTTCGTCCTTCGAGGCTCCGCCTTCGGCTGCGCTCCTCAGGATGAGTGTGGAATTGATTCCGGCGAGCGCAAAAGATCAGCCCTCACCCTGAGGTGGCTCGCAGGCCCTCGAAGAGCGAGGGTGGGTGACGTCGCAAAAGCCCGAAAACCGTACCGTTTCGGCCGCTTCCTCGCTTGAAAAGCCGCATTTGCAGGTCTAAAAACCCCGCAACTTTTTCTTTCGCGGAGGCTTTCCCATGACAGTTCGCAATCTTTTCCTCCTGCCGGGCGACGGTATCGGCCCCGAGGCCATGGGTGAGGTTCGCAAGATCATCGCCTATATGAACGAGGCGAAGGATGCCGGCTTCGTCACGGATGAAGGCCTCGTCGGCGGCAGCGCCTATGATGCGCATGGCGCGGCGATCTCCGATGCCGATATGGCAAAGGCAATGGCCGCCGATGCGGTTCTCTTCGGCGCCGTCGGCGGTCCGAAGTGGGACGATGTTCCCTACGAAGTGCGCCCGGAAGCCGGCTTGCTGCGCCTGCGCAAGGATCTCAAGCTGTTCGCCAACCTGCGTCCGGCCATCTGCTATCCGGCGCTGGCATCGGCTTCGTCGCTGAAGCCGGAGCTGGTCGACGGCCTCGATATCCTGATCATCCGCGAGCTCACCGGCGGCGTCTATTTTGGCGAACCGAAGGAAATCATCGACCTCGGCAACGGCCAGAAGCGCGGCATCGACACCCAGGTCTATGACACCTACGAGATCGAGCGCATCGCCGGCGTCGCCTTTGAACTGGCGCGCACCCGCAACAACCGCGTCTGCTCGATGGAAAAGCGCAACGTCATGAAGTCTGGCGTGCTCTGGAACCAGGTCGTCACCGCGACGCACAAGGAAAAATATGCCGACGTGCAGCTCGAGCATATGCTCGCTGACGCCGGCGGCATGCAGCTCGTCCGCCAACCGAAGCAGTTCGACGTCATCGTCACGGACAACCTGTTCGGCGATATGCTTTCCGACGTCGCGGCCATGCTCACCGGCTCGCTCGGCATGCTGCCGTCTGCCTCGCTCGGCGCACCGAATGCCAAGACCGGCAAGCGCAAGGCGCTTTACGAGCCAGTCCATGGCTCGGCACCCGACATCGCCGGCAAGGGCATCGCCAACCCGATCGCCATGATTGCCTCCTTCGCCATGTGCCTGCGCTACTCCTTCGGCCTCATTGCCGATGCCGACGCGCTGGAAAAGGCGATCGCCAACGTACTCGACAGCGGCATCCGTACCGGCGACATCATGTCGGCTGGCAGCCGCCAGGTCGGCACCGCTGAAATGGGCGACGCTATCCTTGCCGAGTTCAAGGCTCTGTCGGCCTGATCTCCGGCATTGGATCGTCTGATATATTTCACGTGAAACATGAAACCCCGCTCTGCAAGGAGCGGGGTTTTTCGTTGCAAACAGGATAGGCTCGTCCAGATCCAGGATCGCTGCTTCGGCTCTTGTCACCGTTTTTTAGAAAAACTGTAACAACTGCCTGTTATTTGTCGAACTGATTGGAAATCGACAATAGGCGATGATTATGCAGGCGATCTTGACGTCTCTCGACAGGCGTTGGCGGCGGAGCGATGCGGCATTTGCACCCTCTCACTGGAAAATCTGCCTGTTTATAACGGCCAATATCGTCCTTCTCTCGGCTCTCCTGTTCGATTGGCCTGTCGGCGCCACACTCAAGAGCCTGTCGCCATCTGTTCGCTTCTTCGGCGGAATGCTGACCAATTTCGGTGAATCCGGCTGGATTCTCCTCGTCAGCGCTTTCCTGTTCTTCGAAGGATGGGCCGGCAGCAGGCTGTTGCATTCGCAGCGCTGTCGCTGTCAGGCGCTGCGTATCTGCCAGGTTGGCGGCTATCTGCTGACAACCATTGCGCTTTCGGGCCTCCTGGCCAATCTGCTGAAGCGCGCCATCGGCCGCGCCCGCCCGACGCATTTTGCCGATTGGGGACCTTTCGGCTTCTCGCCCTTCAACGGCCGCGCCAGCTTCGAAAGCTTCCCATCGGGCCATGCGACCACGATAGGTGCTCTGTTCGTGGCGCTTGCCCTCCTGTTTCCCCGCTATCGCTACATCTTTGCCGCCTGTGCGCTCTGGCTGGCGATCACCCGCGTTATTGTCGGCGCCCACTATCCAAGCGATGTCATCGCCGGCCTAGCTCTTGGCGGCTGGTTCTCCTTCATGATGGCGATCGTCTATTCGCGCTACGGCCTGCTCTTCCGCATCAATTCCGCCGGCTGGCCGACGCTGCGATGGCCGCTCTTCAAACGCAGCAAACCGCAACAGACCGATTCCTGAGCTGATTGCGGTTGCATCGCAAAGGTTGCCAAGACCCTCACGCATTCATATATCTGCAGGCAGGGATGACCGAAGGCGGTCAATCCGATTTCGTTTCCGCTTGCGATGAACACCATGGATGCCGGGCCGATACGTTTAAGCGAAAGGCAGATGGGGCTGATCTCCCGGGCCCTTGCCGAGCCGCGACGCGTGCAGATCCTGAAGGAGATCGGCACGCGCACCGAACCCATGCCCTGCAGCACCCTGAACGAATGCCACGCGGTCAGCGCCGCGACGATGTCGCATCACATCAAGGAACTTGAAAACGCCGGGCTCATCGAGATCCAGCGCGAAGGCAAGTTCGCAAGCCTCGTGCTGCGCCGCGACACGCTGAACGCCTATATGGCGGAGCTTTCCAAAATCTGACGCTTCCATCCCTGCCATCAGCATTTCTTGCCATGGCTCTTGTATCAATTAGATGATTATCTAAATATCAAAGTGACGATGCGGATCAGTTTTCGGGTCGCATGCGCCAAATAGTTTGATGATTATAAAATTGTCTAATAATTTCCGAAGGAAACTGACATGAGCAAACTGACAGGCAAGGTCGCGATCGTGACCGGAGCATCCAAGGGCATCGGTGCGGGCATCGCCAAGGCGATGGCCGAGGCGGGTGCTACCGTCATCGTCAACTACGCATCGAGCCGCGAAGGCGCCGACAGGGTGGTTGCAGAAATCTCCGCCAAGGGCGGCAAGGCACTCGCCGTCCACGGCGACGTTTCCAAATCCGAGGACGTCAAGCGTCTCTTTGCCGAAACCAGGCAGGCCTTCGACCGCGTCGACATCCTCGTCAACAATGCCGGCGTCTACCAATTCGCGCCGATCGAGGAATTCACCGAGGAAGAATTCCATCGTGAATTCAATATCAACGTGTTGGGAACGCTGCTGACCACGCGCGAAGCCGTGAAGCATTTCGGTCCGGAAGGCGGCAGTATCATCAATATCGGCTCCAACGCCGTCAGCATGAACCTGCCAACCGCTTCGGTTTACACAGCAACCAAGGCAGCCGTGGATTCCATCACCAAGATCCTCGCCAAGGAACTCGGTCCGCGCAATATCCGGGTCAACAATCTGGCCCCGGGCGGCGTCGAGACCGAAGGCGTCGTCGCCGCCGGCGTCATCGGCAGCGATTTTGAAAAGCATCTCGTCTCCCAGACGCCTCTTGGCCGCCTCGGCCAGCCGACCGACATCGCCCCGGTCGCCGTCTTCCTTGCTTCGCAGGACGCCGCCTGGGTGACCGGCGAAACCATCTATGTCGGCGGCGGATTGAAGTAGCCATCAATCACAACACTGCCCCGGCAAGGGGCGGTGTCTCCGGCGCGGCATAAACGCACGCCGCGCCGGTATGTTAGCGGACGATTGCCAAACCGCCTCATTTTCCTATTTAGTAAAGCTGCTCGGGTTTTCCGCGTAACAGCGCAGTCGACCATGCCGTGAAGCGCATGTCCTCCGCGCGATCTAAAAACAGACCCTGTCTTCAATGCGATCCCACGCAGCAGCTGATGTCATCGAACTCCCTTAAGATCCGCCGGCGATCGCTGTCGTGAACAAAAAACGGAGGACGCCTTTATGAATACCACCAATACCAAGTCGAAGCTGGGCACGCGCACCAATCTCAGCGAGGAAGCGACACGCGATATTTCCGCGGCTCTGAGTGCCCTGCTGGCAGATGTCTTCGCCCTCTATCTGAAGACCAAGAACTTTCACTGGCATATGAGCGGCCCGCATTTCCGCGACTATCACCTGCTTCTCGACGAGCACGGCGATCAGATTTTCGCGATGACCGACCCCATGGCCGAACGCGCCAGAAAGATCGGCGGAACGACCCTGCGCTCGATTGGCCAGATCGCCAAGCTCCAGCGCATTCCGGACAATGACGCGGAATATGTCGATCCGCAGGACATGCTCGCCGAGCTGGCGGACGACAACCTCAAACTCTCGGCCGAAATGCGCGCGGTTCACGACGTTTGCGACGAATATGGCGATGTCGCCACCGCCAGCCTGCTCGAAAACTGGCTGGACGAAACCGAGCGCCGCATCTGGTTCCTGTTTGAAACCACGCGCAAGTCCAACCGTTGACATGAAAAAGCCTCCGCCTTCGAACACGATAAGTTGAAGGTGGCTCGCAGCAGTTCCGATTTCCCCGCTCGCGCCCCGGCAACGGCGAGGAAATCCTTGACTCCTGTGGAAAACATCTTAGAACCGGCGGCGGAAAAGGAAGACTTCCATGGTTCGTTTCGAACAGATCGATAGTCTCAGTCACCTAGCGGATGACGCTGGGCAGGATGTCTGTTTTCCGGTTTCTTCCAAAACCAAGGCCAAAACGACGACGAAAACCGTCTGACGTCTCTGGCCTGCCGCTCTCTCCCCGGCTCGGTCGGGGACAGGAACCGGTCGTCACGGCCGCGGTTCCCCCCTCGCCAAAGAGGAGAGAAGAGAAAGAGAGCTTGAGAAATGGGTTTCAAAGTTGCAGTAGCGGGCGCGACCGGGAATGTCGGCCGCGAAATGCTCAACATCCTGTCCGAACGCGGCTTCCCGGCCGATGAGGTCGTGGCGCTCGCATCGGCCCGCTCGCAGGGAACCGAAGTTTCCTTCGGCGACCGGACGCTGAAGGTTTCCAACCTGGAAAACTACGATTTCTCCGACACCGACATCTGCCTGATGTCGGCCGGCGGCGACGTTTCGAAGAGGGTCTCGCCGAAGATCGGCGCCCAGGGCTGCGTCGTCATCGACAACTCCTCCGCCTGGCGCTACGACGCCGACGTGCCGCTGATCGTTCCGGAAGTGAACCCGGATGCCATCACGCAGTTCACCAAGCGCAACATCATCGCCAACCCGAATTGCTCGACAGCGCAGCTCGTCGTGGCCCTGAAGCCGCTGCATGATTTCGCCAAGATCAAGCGCGTCGTCGTCTCGACCTACCAGTCGGTCTCCGGCGCCGGCAAGGACGGCATGGACGAGCTGTTCAACCAGACCCGCGCCGTCTTCGTTGCCGATCCGATTGAGACGAAGAAGTTCACCAAGCGCATCGCCTTCAACGTCATTCCGCATATCGATAGCTTCATGGAAGACGGCTACACCAAGGAAGAATGGAAGGTGCTGGCCGAAACCAAGAAGATGCTCGATCCGAAGATCAAGGTCACCTGCACGGCCGTGCGCGTCCCCGTCTTCATCGGCCATTCGGAATCGGTGAACATCGAGTTCGAAAACGAGATCACGGCCGACCAGGCCCGCGACATCCTGCGCGAGGCTCCCGGTTGCCTCGTCATCGATAAGCGCGAGAACGGCGGCTACATCACGCCTTACGAATCCGCCGGCGAAGATGCGACCTATATTTCGCGCATCCGCGAAGATGCGACCGTCGAAAACGGCCTCAACATCTGGGTCGTCTCCGACAACCTGCGCAAGGGCGCCGCTCTCAACGCCATCCAGATCGCCGAATTGCTCGTCAATCGCGGCCTGATCAAGCCGCGCAAGCAGGCTGCATAAGGATCTGTAAACCAATTTACGGTTTATCAACCCTCATTGGCTATGCAGGATAGAATGGAAGCCTCGCCATTTCGGATGAAAGGCGGGGCTTTTGTAAATGCATCGGCGGCAATGTTTCACATGAAACGAAAAACACCGGTCGCTAAAATGTAGTAATGACATGGCGGTCGGATGCTGGCATGGTCCGATGGTGACTAACCGCGCGCGATCCCCTGGCTTGTAAGGGTTTGCGCGCCATTGAAAAACGGTTACCGCGTTCGCATCGCGGTAAGAATTCGGGGACACTGAATGCGCTTCACAAAGTCTGGAATGGCAGCTCTCGTGGCGGGCGGGTTGCTGCTGGGAATGCCGATTGCGGCAAATGCCGCCTCTTGCGGCAATACTTCCGCCGGCTTCGAAAACTGGGTGCAGGAATTCAAGCGGGAAGCGCAGGGACAGGGTGTCAGCCCCTCCACCCTCGACAGGGCTTTCGCGAACGTTCATTACAACCAGCCCACCATTCGCGCCGATCGCGGCCAGAAGAGCTTCAAGCTTTCCTTTGAGGAATTCATGAAGAAGCGCGGCGGTCAGACAATCATCAATCGTGGTAAAAGCATGAAACAGGCCAATGCGGCGCTGTTTGCCAAGATCGAGAAGCGGTTCGGCGTCCCCCCCGGCCCGATCATCGCGATCTGGGGTATGGAAACCGGCTTCGGCAGCTATATGGGCGACCAGCATACGCTTTCGGCTGTAGCGACCCTTGCCTACGACTGCCGCCGCTCGGCCTTCTTCACCGATCAGCTTTATGCCGCCCTGAAACTCGTCGGCGAAGGCTATCTCAACCCGTCGGCCCGCGGCGCCGCCCATGGTGAAATCGGCCAGACGCAGTTCATGCCCAAGAACGTCGTCCTCTACGGCGTCGATGAAGATGGCAACGGCCGGGTCGATCTTGTGGGATCGCGCGCAGACGCGCTGGCTTCGACGGCCAACTTCCTGCGCGGCCATGGTTGGCAGCCGGGCGCCGGCTATCAGCCGGGCGAACCGAATTTCGCCGCCATCGCCGGCTGGAACGATGCAAAGGTCTATCAGCAGGCAATCGCCTATATCGGTCAGCAGATCGACGGCAGGTAACCTGATCTCATGAATAAAAAAGGCGCTGCGACCCGTTGGTCTGCAGCGCCTTTTCGTTTGGTCCAACTCCATCCACTGGATGTGGAGGCGACCTTAGATCTCCGGTCGGATGAAATCCTTGGTATTCGGGTCCATGACCCATAGTTCGCCGGTCGAAATATCGAACCACGCACCGTGCAGGTTCAACTTGCCCTCTTCCTCGCGCGCCTTGATTTCCGGGAAACTGCGAAGATTGTTCAGCGAATTGCGGATCGAAATACGCTCCAGCGCCGTCTGGCGCTCGGTCTGCGTCATGATGTCGTTGCTCTGGATCTGCTCGGCGGCAGGCTTCAGCAGCGCCATCCATCGGCCGATGAAGTCGCCCGGCGACAGCGGTTCCGCATTCGGATCGAGTGCTGCGCGGATACCGCCGCAACGGCCGTGACCCATCACGACGATGTCGGAAACTTTCAGCGACAAAACCGCGAATTCGAGCGCTGCCGAGGTCGCATGGAAATTGCTGTCCGGCTCATAGGGCGGCACCATATTGGCAACGTTTCGGATGACGAACAGCTCTCCCGGTCCTGCATCGAAGATGATCTCCGGCGCCGAGCGGGAGTCACTACAGGCAATCACGAGCGTCGACGGGTTTTGGCCGAGCTCCGCCAGAGTGCGATAGCGTTCGCGCTCATCGACGTAACGCCCGCTCATGAAATTGCGATAGCCGTTCAGAAGGGTGTCGGGAAAGCTTTGCATGGATATTGGATTACAGCGCGCTGTGGCCGATGGCAACTGTTGCGCTGCAAAAAGCTTTCGCCCTCGCGGGCGCTATTTTTTCTTCCGCTGCGCCGGGTGGACGAGGTGCCTCAGCTGCACCATAGCCATCGGCGTCGACAGGCTCGTGGAATCGACGGCGAGCGTCAGCTCGTTGCTGCCGCGCTTGACGGCACGCGCCAGCACTTCAAAGACACTGGCCGTCGTCAGCTGCAAGGCACGCTCCTCGTCCATGCCCGACAGCAGGCGCGACAGGAAGACGGCGGACAACAGATCGCCAAGCCCGTTCGGTGCGCCCTCGACGCTGCGATGTTCGGCAAGCAGCGCATTTCGGCCGCTGAGATAGAGATTGCCGATGCCGCCTGCCATCATCGGCACCGCCGACGTCACCAGCATGCGCGACGGCCCGAGCGCGAGAGCCGCCTCCATGATGGCGTTGTTATCCTCAAGAGGGGCGCCAGCCAGCCACGCGAGTTCGTAGCGGTTCGGCGTTGCAAGCGACGCCAGGGGGATCAGGTGGTCTCGGATCGCTTCCGCCGTCGCCTCGGGCACGTAAAGCCCGCCGGCATCGCCGATGACGGGATCGCAGGCATAGATGAGATCCGGGTTCTTTTCCCGCAGAGCCGTCACCAGCTTTGCAACAGAAAGCGCCTGAGCAGCATTGCCGAAATATCCCGACAGCACCGCCTTGACCTCGGAAAGCCAGGGCGCGGCGATGAGATCGTCGATGGCGTGTTCGAAATCTGCCTCGTTGAAGGTCAGCCGCGTCGAGCGGCCATGACCCGGATGCCAGGGCAGAACGATAGTCGGCAGCGCCCAGACGGGATGGCCGAGCGTTTCCAGCGCGAAAACGGCAGCGCGATTGCCGACGGACCCTCTGACGACATGGCTGGAGATGACGATAACGGCGCCGGCCGACACTTGCGACATGATGCTAGCTTTCAAGTTCAGGGCTTCAAACTGCAATGGCGCCGTTGATGATCCCTTTGACCGCACTCTGTCAACCGCACTTCACAGAGTCATGAAAACCTCTGTTGACGGGCTGATTCCCGCCGATTTCACGCGGATGATATCCGCTTTTCATCAGGATCGCGCATTCCGGCAAGATTTTTAAAAAAACCGGCCAAAATCAGTCCGAAAGCAACCAAATTCGCATTCTTTTTGCCAGTTTTTTCGCTAAACCTTCTGCTACTGTCGTCAAAATTCGAAAATCGGGAGGAATTCCATGGCGCCCAAAACCAATCCGAAACGGGAAAAGCAGATCGAAGCGGCACGCAAAATAGCGGCGGCGACGGGCGAGACGCATCTCGACCCCGAGATCCTGTTCGGCCGGGCAAGCAATGACGACATGGAGCGTTACAGCCCGGAAATGTTGGCGCTTGCCGCAGCGCACGCGGCCAAGGAACTGGCGGCCTGGAGCGGCACCTCTCCCCGCGTCAGCATCGAACAGGTTGCCAATATCGAGCCCGATGGCGTTGCCGTGTCGATCCTGTCGATCACCGATCACAACATGCCCTTCCTCTACGAATCGATCATGGGCGAGGTGACCAGCAGCTACCGCGATCTCTATATGGCGGTGCATCCGATCCTGGTCGTCGAAGCCGGCAAGCAGCCGAGCCTTTATTCCGCCGATCAGCCGAGCGATCCGGCCCACCGCGTCAGCCATATCCAGCTGCATCTCTCGCCCCTGACGACGGCGCAGACAACGGATCTGACCAAGCGGGTCCAGACCGTGCTCGACCAGACGCATCTTGCCGTTTCCGACTGGAAGCCGATGCTGGCGCGCCTCGACACCGTGATATCGGAATTGTCGACCTATGAAGCGGCCGGCCGCCGCAAGAACGACCGCGACGAAGCGCTCGCCTTCCTTGCCTGGCTAAGGGATGGTAACTTCACCTTCCTCGGCATGCGCGAATATGTCTATTCCGGCAAGGGTGCCGACGCCAAGGTCGAGCGCGATCGCGGTGCCGGCCTCGGCATCCTCTCCAATCCGGACGTGCGCGTTCTCCGCCAGGGCAAGGACGCCGTCACCACGACACCGGAAATCCTCGCCTTCCTCGACGGCCCGGATTTCCTGATCGTCACCAAGGCGAACGTCAAGTCGATCGTCCATCGCCGCGCCTATATGGATTATGTCGGCGTCAAGCGCTTCGATGCCGATGGCAATGTGACGGGCGAGCTGCGCATCGTCGGCCTCTTCACCTCGACGGCCTATACCAGCGCCGCGGCGGAAGTGCCGCTGCTGCGCTCGAAGGTGCAAAAGGTCAAGGATCACTTCGGCTTCGACCCCACCAGCCACTCCGGCCGCATGCTCGAAAACACGCTGGAATCCTATCCCCGCGACGACCTCTTCCAGATCGATACGACCCTGCTCGCAAGCTTCGCCGAGCAGATCAATGACCTGACCGACCGGCCGCGCGTGCGAGCTCTGCCGCGCATCGACCATTTCGACCGCTTCGTCTCCGTCATCGTCTATGTTCCGCGCGAGGAATATGATTCCGTCGTCCGCGAGAAGATCGGCAATTACCTGAAAACGGTCTATGACGGCCGTGTCTCCGCCTATTACCCGGCCTTCCCCGAAGGCGGCGTGGCGCGTGTGCACTTCATCATCGGCCGCAGCGCCGACAAGACACCGCATGTTCCCCAGGCGAAGCTTGAAGAGGCAATCCGCGCCATCACCGCCCGGTGGGACGAACGCTTCCTTATGCTGGCCGGCCCGAAGGCGCCCAGCATCTCCGTCAGCCAGGCCTTCCAGGAAGCCTTCTCGCCGGAAGACGCCTTTGCCGATCTGCCTGATATCGTCGCCACGTCCGGCGCCGAGCCGATCCGCATCGGCTTCTATATCCGCAAGGACGAGGCAGGCGACATCCTCTCGCTGAAGATCTTCCACGGGCAGGGCAACCTGGCGCTGTCGCGCCGCGTGCCGCTCCTCGAAAATCTCGGCTTCAACGTCATCAGCGAACGCACCTTCGATATCTACGTCACCGCCAAGGACGGCTCCACCGGCCATGTCGTGCTGCACGACATGGAGCTGGAAGCCCGTGGCGGCCTGACGATCGATCTCGCCCGTCATGGCGCCGCGCTGGAAGAAGCTTTCCTCGCTGCCTTCGGCGGCACGATCGACAATGACGCCTTCAACCGGTTGATCGTTTCCGCCGATCTTTCCGCCCGCGAGACGAACGTCTTGCGCGCCTATTCCCGCTATTTGCGCCAGGCCGGCATTGCCTATTCGCAGGATTACATCTCCTCGACGCTGGATAAGTATCCGCGCATCGCCGCATCGCTCTTCCGCCTCTTCCACGATACGCTCGATCCGAAGCTCAGCGACAAGAGCCGCACTAAGAAGCTTTCCGATCTCCATGCCGCGATCGAAACCGAGCTTGCCGATGTGCCTAGCCTCGACGACGACCGCATCCTGCGCCGTTACGTCAATGCCATCGATGCGACGCTGCGCACCAACTACTTCCAGAAAAATGCGGACGGTAGCCCCAAGGCCATGCTCGCCTTCAAGCTCGATCCGAAGCTGTTGGACGGCCTGCCCGAGCCGCGCCCCTTCCGCGAAATCTTCGTCTACGGCGTCGAAGTCGAAGGCGTTCACCTGCGCTTCGGCAAGGTGGCCCGTGGTGGCCTGCGCTGGTCGGACCGCGCTGAAGACTATCGTACGGAAGTGCTCGGCCTCGTGAAGGCACAGCAGGTCAAGAACGCCGTCATCGTGCCCGTCGGCGCCAAGGGCGGCTTCTATCCGAAGAAGCTTCCGGTCGGCGGCAGCCGCGACGAGATCTTCAACACCGGCCGCGAGGCCTACAAGACCTATATCCGCACGCTGCTGTCGATCACCGACAACATCTCCGGCGCCGATATCATTCCGCCGGCCGATACGGTGCGCCTCGATGGCGACGATCCCTATTTCGTCGTCGCCGCCGACAAGGGCACCGCCACCTTCTCCGACACCGCCAATGCGCTGGCGCAGGAAGCCGGCTTCTGGCTGGACGATGCCTTCGCCTCCGGCGGCTCGGCCGGCTATGACCACAAGAAGATGGGCATCACCGCCCGCGGCGCCTGGGAAACCGTGAAGCGGCATTTCCGCGAAATGGACATCGATATCCAGACGACGCCCTTCAACGTTGTCGGCGTCGGCGACATGTCCGGCGACGTTTTCGGCAACGGCATGCTGCTCTCCCCGAAGATCCGGTTGCTCGCCGCCTTCGACCATCGCGACATCTTCATCGATCCCGATCCGGACATGGCAAAGACGCTAGCAGAGCGCCAGCGCCTCTTCGACCTGCCGCGCTCCAGCTGGCAGGATTTCGACAAGTCCGTCCTGTCGAAGGGCGCCATGATCATCTCCCGCTCGGCCAAATCAGTGACGCTAACGCCGGAAGCGGTCGCTGCCATCGGCATCGACAAGTCGGTCGCAACGCCCTTCGAGATCATGACGGCGATCCTCAAGGCTCCCGTTGACCTCCTGTGGTTCGGCGGCATCGGCACCTACGTCAAGGCGCCGTCCGAAACGGATTCGGAAGTCGGCGATCGCGCCAACGATCCGATCCGCATCACGGCCGAGGAAGTCCGCGCCAGGGTGATCGGCGAGGGTGCCAATCTCGGTGTGACGCAGAAGGGCCGCATCGCCTATGGCCTCAAGGGCGGCCGATGCAACTCCGACGCCATCGACAACTCCGCCGGCGTCAACACCTCCGACGTCGAGGTCAACATCAAGATCGCGCTCGCGAACGCCATGTTCGATGACCGGCTGACGCGGGCCAAGCGCGATATCCTGCTGGCATCGATGACCGACGAAGTCGGCGCGCTCGTCCTGCGCAACAACTACCTGCAATCCCTGGCGATCTCGCTGACGGAGCGCAAGGGCACCGGCAACGGACTGGAACTCAGCCGCTTCATGAGCGTGCTGGAAGCGGCCAAGCAGCTCAACCGCAAGGTCGAGACCCTGCCCGATGACCAGACCTTCGCCGAGCGTTACGCCAATGGCCGTCCGCTGACTCGCCCCGAAATCGGCGTGCTGCTCTCCTATGCAAAGATCGTCCTCTTCGACGCGCTTGTTGCCAGCGACCTGCCCGACGATCCTTACTTCGCCGCAACGCTCAGCCGCTATTTCCCGGCCAAGATGCAGCGCTCGAATTCAACCGATATCGAAAGCCATCGCCTGCGCCGTGAGATCATTGCCACGGCGCTTGCCAACGAAGCAATCAACCGCGGTGGCCCGGGCTTTGCTGTGAGCATGATGGATGCGACGGCGGCATCGGCTGCCGAAGTGGTCAAGGCCGCAGTCATCGCCCGCGACGGGTTCGATCTCGACCGGCTCTGGAATGAGACGGACGCGCTCGATGGCAAGGTTGGCGGCCAGATGCAGAACCGCGTCTACGGCGAGATCACCGAGGTCTATACCGTGCTGACCCGCCTGCTCTTGAAGACCGGCGCGGCCAAGGGCGAAATCGAGGAAACCGTTAGCCGGCTTCGCGCAGCACTGAAGAAGCTGCGACCCGTCTTCCTCACCCACATCCCGGCGGATTTCGCAGCCGAGATCGCGGCCCGCGAAGCCGAATATCAGGCCGCCGGCCTGCCGGAAAAGCTGGCTTCGGAGATCGCGATAATCTATGCGCTCGTTCTCGTGCCGGAGATCATGCAGATCGCCGAGCGCACCGGCGACACGCTGAACCGTGCCGCCGAAAGCTACTTCACGGTGTCGCAAACCTTCCGTGTCGGTCGCCTGCTGCTTGCCGGTAGCCGCATCGTGACAGGTGATCACTATGAGAGCCTCGCGCTTGCGCGCAGCCTCGACCAGATCGCCGGCGCCCGCCGCGATATTGTCATCTCGGCACTGTCCAATCATCCGAAGGACAAGCAGCCGGTTCAGGCATGGCATGCCGAAGACCGTATCCGCATCAATCGCATCGCCGAAGAGCTCGGCGGCCTCAGCGAAAGCGGCGATCCGAATCTCGCCCGCATCACCGTTGCCGCCGGCCTGCTCAGCGACCTTGCGAACGGCCGGGCAAGGTGACACAGTCCGCCCAGACCCGGCATACGGGTAAGGGATTGAGGGGCGGGATTGGTGGCAACCGAAATTGACAATGACGTGCCGGCCAAAGTGCCGGCACGCGGCATCTGGGGATGGATGTTCTTCGACTGGGCGGCTCAGCCGTTCTTCACCGTCGTCACCACCTTCATCTTCGGCCCCTATTTCGTTGCGCGGCTGACGGCCGATCCCGTCTCCGCGCAGACGACATGGAGCAATATGGCGACGATCTCCTCGGTGATCATCGCCATTCTCTCCCCGGTCCTCGGCTCCATCGCCGATCAGTCTGGCGCCAGAAAGCCCTGGATCGCCTTCTTCGCCGTCATCAAGATCGCAAGCCTCTTCTGTCTCTGGGGTGCAGCCCCCGGATCGCCTGTCATCTACCCTGTCATCTTCATGATCCTGGCCTCGATCTCGGCCGAATTCTCGATCGTCTTCAACGATTCGATGATGCCGCGGCTGGTCAGCAAGAACGATGTCGGCAGGCTGTCGAACGCCGCCTGGGGCCTCGGCTATCTCGGCGGCATGATCGTGCTGATCACCGTCGTCGCGCTGCTGGCCGGTAATCCGCAGACCGGCAGGACCATCCTCGGCCTGACGCCGCTCTTCGGCCTCGATGCCACGCTCGGCGAGGATGCGCGCATCACCGGGCCGATCTCGGCCGTCTGGTATCTGATCTTCATCCTGCCGATGTTCCTGTTCACGCCGGACGCCGCCCGTGGCCTGCCGCTTCGCACCGCCGTCCGCTCGGGCCTGCGCGAACTCTCGACGACCCTCGGCGAGCTGAAGCGCCGGCGCGGCATCAGCTTCTTCCTCATCGCCCGCATGGTCTATCAGGACGGGGTCAACGGCCTGCTTATCCTCGGCGGCACATTCGCGGCCGGCATGTTCGGCTGGGCGACGATCGAGATCGGCATCTACGGCATCATCCTCAACGTCATCGCCATCTTCGGCTGCTTTGCCGCCGGCTATGTCGATCGCTGGCTCGGCTCGAAGACGACGGTTATCATCAGCCTGACGCTGCTTCTCATCGCCACCTTCGGCATTCTCTCGACCGGTCCCGGCTTCACGCTCTTCGGCTTCGTTCCGCTCTCCACGGTCAGCTCCGGCGGCCTTTTCGGCACGGCAGCAGAAAAGGCCTATATCGGCTACGGCCTGCTGATCGGCATCGCCTTCGGCCCCGTACAGGCTTCCTCGCGCTCCTATCTCGCCCGCAGCGTCAGCCTCTCGGAAGCCGGCCGTTACTTCGGCATCTATGCCCTCTCCGGCCGCGCCACCAGCTTCATGGCGACGCTGTTCTTTTCGCTGGTAACCTATTGGAGCGGCTCGGCCCGCCTCGGCATGGCGACACTCGTCATCTTCCTTGCCGGCGGCCTCCTGCTTCTGCTGCCGACGCCCTATCCGGCCGACAAGACGAAGTAGGCAAAGAAAATCCCGACAGGTTTGCCTGCCGGGATATAAAATTTTTCGATCGGGTATATCCGACGATTAATGGCGGAAATGGCGGATGCCGGTAAAGACCATCGCGACATTATGCTCATTGGCCGCGTCGATGACTTCCTGGTCACGCATCGAGCCGCCCGGCTGGATGACGGCGGTGGCGCCGGCGGCGATCGCCGAGAGCAGGCCGTCGGCAAACGGCAGGAAGGCTTCCGAGGCAACGGCGGAGCCCTGCGTCAGCGGCTCGGCGAGCCCCATGGCCTTGGCGGCTTCTTCTGCTTTGATGGCAGCGATGCGGGCGGAATCGACACGGCTCATCTGTCCCGCGCCGATGCCGGCCGTCTGGCCATCCTTGGCGTAAACGACGGCATTCGACTTCACATGCTTGGCGACGCGGAAGGCGAACTTCATGTCGCCAAGCTCCTGCGCCGTCGGCGCGCGCTTGGTGACGACCTTGAGCTCCATGTCTTCGACCAAGGCATTGTCGCGGTTCTGCACCAGCAGGCCGCCGGAGACGGTCTTTGCGGTCAGGCCGGCGACACGCGGATCGGGCAGGGCACCAACCGAAAGCAGACGGAGGTTCGGCTTGCGGGCGATGATCGCCTTGGCTTCCTCGGTAACATCGGGCGCGATGATGACCTCGGTGAAAAGCTTGACGATCTCTTCCGCCGTTTCGGCGTCGAGCAGGCTGTTCAGCGCGATGATGCCGCCGAAGGCCGAGGTGGAATCGCAGGCAAGCGCGCGCTTGTAGGCTTCCACGAGGCTCGGGCCGGTGGCGACGCCGCAGGGATTGGCATGCTTGATGATCGCGCAGGCCGCACCGTTTTCCGGCAGGAATTCGGCAACGAGCTCATAGGCCGCATCGGTGTCGTTGATGTTGTTGTAGGAAAGCTGCTTGCCCTGGAGGAGCGTTGCCGTGGAAACACCGGGGCGGTTTTCGCCGGTCAGGTAGAAAGCCGCCTTCTGGTGCGGGTTTTCACCGTAGCGCATTTCCTCGCGCAGAACGCCACCGATGACGCGGTGGCGCGGCGTGGCGATATCGAGCGCTTCGGCAAACCAGTTGGAAATCATCGCGTCGTAAGCAGCGGTGCGGGCAAAAGCCTTGGCAGCCATGCGCTTGCGGAAATCATAGGTCGTCTGGCCGGCATCTGCGGAGAGCTGGGCCAGTAGCTCGGTATAGTCGGCGGGATCGGTGAGCGTCGTCACATAGGCGTGGTTCTTGGCCGAAGCGCGGATCATCGCCGGGCCGCCGATATCGATATTCTCCACCGTTGTGGGATAATCGCCACCGGCCTTGCGAACGTCTTCGAAGGGATAGAGGTTGATGACGGCAAGATCGATGCCCTCGATGCCGTGCTCCTTCATCGCAGCCTGATGCTCGGCATCGTCGCGGATGGCGAGCAGGCCGCCATGCACCTTCGGATGCAGCGTCTTGACACGGCCGTCCATGATCTCCGGAAAATTCGTTACTTCCGACACGTCGGTCACGGCAAGGCCGGCCGCGGCGATCGCCTTGTGCGTGCCGCCGGTCGACAGCAGCCGTACGCCCTGTTCGCTGAGCGCACGCGCCAGCTCGACGATGCCGGTCTTGTCGAAGACGGACAGAAGCGCGGTTTTCACCTTCACCTTGTCGGGAGCGGGAATTTTCTTGGAAACGACGGCCATGGGCTTTCTCCGATCTAGAGCAACTCCAGGAAAAGTGTATGGCGGTTTTCCGTCCGGAGTTGCGATAACAAAAAAACAGAGCGGAAGCGCTCTGGCATAGGGAGACAACAGGTCCGGCAGAAATAGCGCGGGACGGGAATGCCGCCCCGTTAGCATAGCTGACGCGCTTAGCCTATGGCCGATGGGATAAAAACCAGCGGATTTCCGGCTTTTCGGTGATCTTGAAAACGATCTCGAGCTGATCGGAGGAGCGCATCCCCGAGGGATCGGCAAAGAAGATATCCTCCGCCACCAGCACCTCGTTACCGGGCGAGGAGAAGACCCAGGTCTCTCCGTCCGGCGCAATCAGCAGTGCCGCATCCGTCTCGGTCTGCAGCAGGCTGATGGAGGGATGGATGTGGAAACGGGCCGAAGCGATGCCTTCGCCCTTCGGCTGATGCTTCTTGCCTTCTGGCGTAAAGAACCGGTCACGGCCGGCGACGATGGTGCCGCTGGCGTTGAGGCTTATCTCGCGCTCGTGGACGTAACCGAAGGCGGAGAGGTAGCCATCATGGGCCGCGCGGACATAATCGCGCCCGTCTTCTGTCTCGGCGCGCTCGACGATGACCTTCTTGACGCCGCCGACCATGATCGGCCCCAGCGATTTCGACTTGGAAAACTGGCAGGACGAGGTGTCGTTGAGCGTGACGGTCGAATGCGCAGCCGTCGCTCGCGCCGCCTGCATGAAGCGATCGCCCGCGAACTCCGGCGCGCCGGAGTTGATGATGAAGCGCGTCTTGCCCGAGGACATCTCGAAGGAGAGGCAACCCGCATGCGCCGTCCGGCTGAGATCGGTCGAGGCCGCAGCGCCGGCATCGACAATGACGACGGCCTGACCGGCCGCCAGCCGGTGATATTTTGTATGCGGCAGCGCCTTGAAGGCCTGTCCCGCCGTCTCGTCGTAGCGCAGCACCGACATCAGTTCGTTGGCGAGCGTCGATGTCGCCCCGTTAAACAACGCCAGATCGCCATCCTGATGGCGGAAAAAGCGCAGCGCCGGGTACATGCGGTCGATGCCGGGGATCAACCGCACCGGCACATCATGGCCGAGATTGACGTAGGTCTGGCGCAGCGGCAGCAGATCGAGGAGCAGCTCCAGCGACGCCCGCGGATTGCGGGAGATATGGCCGCCATCCTGCAGAATCTGCCGGTCGATCTCGCGGTCGAGCGCCTGACCGGCCCGTTTCAGCGTCAGCGAACTGCTCGGCATGGCAACGGAGGCCATAGCAAGCGCGATGCGCACGCGGAACCGGGTAACGCCATCGGGCGACGAGGCCACGATCCGCCGCAGAAAGCGCACATGGAAGACGAGCATGCGCATGAAACGGCGGTAAAAGCCGCTATCGGTGCCCTGCAGGAGCACAGGCGAATGCGAGAGGAGCGCGACCAGCCGCTGCGCCGCTATATCGGGCGACCAGGCAAGGCCATGCAGTCGGCGGCCGTGAACCGCGATCCAATCGGTGAGGATCGAGCGCGCCATGGCCGAGGCCTGATCGCTCTTTTCCGCCCGTAAATGCCGCAGCCAGCGGAAATTATGCAGCCGCGCGGCAAAGGCGAGCGACGGCAATTCAAGCGAAAAGGGCGAAGCACCCTGCGTTTCGAGAACGCGTCCGGCCAGCAGGATGCGACCGTTCAGAAGCTCTTCGACGAAAAAAGGATCGACGCTGCGAAGGTCGGTCGGCGCCACGATTAATCGTTCCGGCACACGCATCGTGTGGCGGGTGAGACGCAATCGCGTCAACGCCGCGCGGCGCGACATCCGCCGCCATGCTTCCCGCATGTATGAACTCACAAAACCCTGCCGCAGATCTGCATATTTGCTTCTGCTTACTCTCATTACCCGTGGTTAAAAAGAGGTTACAGATATACCAATTAAGGACATATTACCGGCTTTTTAACCGCTTGGTGGGTGACGAGCCGAACGAAAGCTAGCGCGTGCGTCGAAGCACGACCGCGAAAAAGCCGTCGAGGCCGGAGGCAAAACCATCGGCAAGCGGCAGCATATCCGGCGTGGTGCGGAAGGCACCAAGCGGCGAAATCGCCGCCTCCAGGCCCGGCCAATCCTCCGCGTCGATCGGCACGCGCTCGACATCGTCCTTCTCGGCAAGCAGCCGCGCGACGAGATCCTCGCCCTCTTCGGGATCGAGCGAGCAGTTGGAAAAGACCACCACGCCGGCGGGTTTGACCAGTGTCAGGGCATGGCGAAGCAGACGCGCCTGCAGGCCGGCGAGCTTGGCGATATCCTCCGGCCCCTTGGTCCACAGCACGTCGGGATGGCGGCGCGTCGTTCCCGTCGAAGAACAGGGAGCGTCGAGCAGAGCGGCGTCGAAAAGTTCGTCGGGCTGATACTTGCTCATATCGGCAACGACAGTCTCGGCCTCCAGGCCGAGGCGTGCCAGATTGCCTGACAGCCGCTTCAGCCGGTTGGCGGACTGATCGAGAGCCGTGACGTGGGCGCCTGCGAGAATAAGCTGGGCCGTCTTGCCGCCTGGTGCCGCACAGAGGTCGACCACCCGCTTGCCGGTCAAGGGGCCGAAAAGCTTGGCCGGAATGCTGGCGGCGGCATCCTGAACCCACCACTCGCCCTCGTCGAAGCCTTCCAGCGAGGGAATGGACCCCTCGAATGCAGCAAGCCGCACGCCGCCGGTCGGCAACACGGTGCCGTTCAACCGCTTCGCCCAGCCTTCGGGATCGGATTTCACGGTGAGATCGATCGCGGCCGGCTCAAGCTGCGTGTCGGAAATTTTAAACGCGGCTGGCGCGCCATAGGCAGCTTCGAGGCGAGACAGGAACCAGTCCGGCATGGCCGGCACCTTCGCGACACGCTCGAGAATCTCCTGCTTCTCACGGCCGATGCGGCGGAGGATGGCGTTGACCAGCTTGGCGAAGCGGCGGTTGCGGGGATCGCGGTTGGCCTGCTCGACAGCGAGATCGACGGCGGAATGATCCGGCACGTCGAGATAGAGGATCTGCGTCGCGCCGACGACGAGCACGTGATGCAGGGCGCGGGCACCCTCGGGCAGCGGCGAATCGAGCAGCGACGATATTGCCGCCTCGATGCGCGGCAGGTGCCGCAGCGCGCTGTTCAAGATGGCGCGTACCAGCGCACGATCGCCATCGCTGAGTGTCGTATAGGCAGCGCTGCCGCCTTCGGCGTCGAGCATGCCGTCGAGCGGCGTCTTGCGGTCCAGCACCGCTCCCAGGATCTTCGACGCCGCCGCGCGGGCCGCAAGGCCGGGCTTTGGCGGAGACGAATCGGCCGGCCGCGACTGTTGCGGCCGCTTTCCCGATCGTTTTCCGTCTTTGTTGGAAGCGTTGTTTTTCGTGTCAGAACTCAAGACCAGGGACCCTTCGGCGGTTGCGAACCACCGCGACCCGTATTCGGCACGGAGCGCGATTTGCGCTCCGGATTAGCAGTCAGAACCGGCCCCGTCGAGCCAAAGCCCGAAGATGGGCCTGAAGAGGGTGTCATCGGCGAGGCACTACCGCCGCCGTAACGGGCCATGTCATGCAGCGCGGCGATGCGGTTTTCCGTGTTCGGATGGGTGGAAAACAGGTTGTCCATGCGCTCGCCGGAGAGCGGATTGATGATGAACATATGCGCCGTTGCCGGATGTCCCTCGGCTTCCTCATTCGGAATATGCGCCGCACCACGGGCGACCTTGCCAAGTGCCGAGGCGAGCCATAGCGGATTGCCGCAGATCTCAGCGCCGCGGCGGTCGGCCGAATATTCGCGCGTCCGGCTGATCGCCATCTGCACCAGCATGGCGGCCAGAGGCGCAACGATCATCGCCGCGAGAACGCCGATCATGCCAAGGGGATTGTTGTTGTCGCGGCGGCCGCCAAAGAAGAAGGCGAAGTTGCCGAGCATGGAAATAGCGCCGGCAAGCGTCGCCGTAATCGTCATGGTCAGCGTGTCGCGGTTTTGGACGTGGGCAAGCTCGTGCGCCATCACACCGGCCACTTCTTCCGGAGTTAGCGCGTGCAACAGGCCCGTGGAGGCGGCAACGGCGGCATTTTCCGGATTGCGGCCTGTCGCAAACGCATTCGGCTGCGGGCTGTCATAGAGATAAACCTTAGGCATCGGCAGGCCAGCATTGCGGGCGAGATCGCGAACGATCCGGTAGAATTCCGGCGCGTTGCGCTCATCCACCTCCTGCGCACCGTAGGTTGATAGTACCATGCGGTCCGAATTCCAGTAGGAAAAGAAATTCATGCCGGCTGCGACGACAAATGCGATCAGCATGCCCGATTGACCGCCGATCAGATAGCCGACGCCCATGAACAACGCGGTCATGAAGGCAAGCAGCATGGCAGTACGCATGAGATTCATCGAAAGGCCTCCAACACATCTGTCGTCCAAACCTTTTTCTTTGCGGCCGGACGCACTATGATTTGGCTATTCCTCCGCTTAATTCAACGGTTCCGGACCGATCAGATCATGCAGACAGCCGATAACGACAACAAACTCGACGCCGAAACCGGTGAAATCACTCGCAAGCCACTATCGCCTGCGGCCAAACGCGCGCTTGCAGAAGCCGAGGAGCGCCGCAAGGCACAGGAAGCTCAAGCACAGACCGAACTCCCCCCCGAAATCGGCGGCCGCGGCGGCGCCGACCCCGCCCGATTTGGTGACTGGGAAATCAACGGCCGGGCGATCGATTTTTGAGATAAGTTTAGATTAGCCATCATTCGATGAGAGAATTATGCCCGTAGGTTTCTCTCAAGGTCTGTCCTTTGACAGGAAGCGCACAAACTGGAGCGATACGGACCATCGCCCTTTGGCTTGGTGCGCATGGTATCCGGCCGATGATGATGCAGCCGAAATTGTACCTTCGCCATCTTGGTTCAAGCAAAAGCCGGTCGCGCCCAACGCGCCGTTGAGGAAGTCTTCCGATCCGCACCCTCTGGTACTGCTGTCCCACGGGTCGGGCGGCCTTGCCATCGGATTGGAATGGCTCGGACATCGCTTGGCGCAGGCCGGCTTTGTCGCGCTGGGCATCGACCATCATGGCCATACAGGGTCGGAACCGTATAGAGCCGAGGGGTTCCTCTGTCTCTGGGAACGAGCCGCCGACCTGACTGCCTTGCTTGATAGCGATGACTGGAGAGAGGTTTTGGGCGGGGCCGTCGAGAACCATGCCTATGTCGCGGGTTTCTCAGCGGGCGCCTATACGGCTATGCTGCTTGTCGGCGCACGTGTTGCCTATTCCCAGTTCGAGCCGGACAATCCGCAAAAGAGCCCCATACGCGGCCCGAGAGAATTCCCTGACTTGGCAGATCACATCCCGTCACTTCTCCAAGACAGAATGTTTTTGGAATCGTGGAATCGACGACGAGACAGCTTCAAGGACGACAGAGTAAAAGCCGCTTTGGCGATCGCGCCAGGTCGCTCGGTCCTTGGGTTTGCAAAGCAAAGCCTCGAACAAATAACCGTGCCCATTCACATTATCGGTGGCGACGCCGATGTCATAGCTCCAGCGGCAGAGTGCTGCTCCTGGCTCCGTGAGAACGTGCAAACCAGCTCTCTGGACATCCTGAAGGGCGGGGTCGGCCACTATGCGTTTTTACCGGAGCCCACACCACAGGGCTTGAGAGCAGCGCCAGACGTCTTTACCGACGTCGAAGGTTTGGTGCGAGAACACGTGCATGACCATGTTGCTCAGATCGCGATTAGTTTTTTCAGCGCTGCGACATGAAAATGGAATTTAGGCGAGAGGCTAGCTCTCGCCCAAGGTAGCAAGGCTCGGCGCCGTAGCTCAGATCAAGCCGCGTCCGACTTGTTCTGCCTGTTGGCGATCAGATCATCGACGACGGCGGGATCGGCGAGCGTCGAGGTATCGCCGAGCGCGCCGAAATCATCCTCGGCGATCTTGCGCAGGATGCGGCGCATGATCTTGCCGGAGCGGGTTTTCGGCAGGCCGGGGGTGAACTGGATCTTGTCCGGCGAGGCAATTGGACCGATTTCGGCGCGAACATGCTTCACCAATTCCTGCCGCAGCGCATCCGAGCCTTCCTGGCCGACCATCAGCGTCACGTAGCAATAGATGCCCTGGCCCTTGATCGCATGCGGATAGCCGACGACGGCCGCTTCCGACACATGCTTGTGCGACACCAGCGCCGATTCCACTTCCGCCGTGCCGAGACGATGGCCCGAGACGTTCAGCACATCGTCGACGCGGCCGGTAATCCAGTAATAGCCGTCCTCGTCGCGGCGGCAGCCGTCGCCGGTGAAATACTTGCCCTTGTAGGTGGCGAAGTAGGTCTGGATGAAGCGCTCGTGATCGCCATAGACGGTGCGCATCTGGCCCGGCCAGCTGTCGGCGATGACGAGATTGCCGTCGGCTGCCCCTTCCAGCACGTTGCCTTCATTGTCGACCAGCTGCGGCTGCACGCCGAAGAAGGGCAGGGTGGCCGAGCCGGGCTTCAGATCGGTCGCGCCCGGAAGCGGGGTGATCATGTGGCCGCCGGTTTCAGTCTGCCACCAGGTATCGACGATCGGGCAGCGGCTGTCGCCGACCACCTTGTAGTACCATTCCCATGCCTCAGGATTGATGGGTTCGCCGACCGTACCGAGCAGGCGCAGGCTGGAGCGCGAGGCGCGCTTGACGAACTGGTCGCCGGCGCCCATCAGCGAGCGGATCGCCGTCGGCGCGGTGTAGAAAATATTGACCTTGTGCTTGTCGATGACATCCCAGAAGCGGCCCTGGTCGGGATAGTTCGGCACGCCTTCGAACATCAGCGAGGTCGCGGCATTGGCGAGCGGCCCATAGACGATATAGGAGTGGCCGGTCACCCAGCCCACATCGGCCGTACACCAGTAGATATCGCCGGGATGGTAGTCGAACGTATATTCGTGCGTCATCGCCGCATAGACGAGATAGCCGGCCGTCGTGTGCAGCACGCCTTTCGGCTTGCCGGTTGAACCCGATGTATAAAGGATGAACAGCGGGTCTTCAGCCTTCATCTTCGCGGGTGGGCAATCCGCCTTCACCTTGGCGATTTCCTCGTGGTACCAGCTGTCGCGGCCCGGAGCCCAGCCCGTCTTGCCGCCGGTGCGGCGAACGACGAGAACATTGTTGACCACAACATGCTGGCGTGCGGCGATATGGATGGCCGTATCCGTGTTTTCCTTCAGCGGAATGGGCTTGCCGCCGCGGACGCCTTCATCGCAGGTGATGACGAAGGTCGACTGGCAGTCGACGATACGGCCGGCAAGCGCTTCCGGCGAGAAGCCGCCGAAGACGACCGAATGCACCGCGCCGATGCGGGCGCAGGCGAGCATCGCATAGGCAGCTTCCGGGATCATCGGCATGTAGATGGTGACGCGGTCGCCCTTCTTGACGCCGTGCTTCTTCAGCACATTCGCCAGCCGGCAGACCTGCTCGTAAAGCTCGTTGTAGGTGATCTTCTTGTCGATATAGGGATTGTCGCCTTCCCAGATGAAAGCGACCTGATCGCCGTGCTTCTTCAGATGCCGGTCGATGCAATTATAGGAAACGTTGGTGACGCCATCCTCGAACCACTTAATCGAAACCTTGCCGGTAAAGGACGTGTTCTTGACCTTGGTATAGGGCTTGAACCAGTCGATGCGCTTGCCATGCTTGCCCCAGAACTTGTCGGGCTCCTGGACGCTCTGCTCATACCATTTCTGGTACTTCGCCTTGTCGATCAGGGCGTGCGCCTTGACCGGCTTCGTCACAGGATGGATCTTTTCCGACATTGTTTCCTCCTCAAATCCTCGCACTCCGATTTGCAACTGCGAGTGCTCTTTCCGCGCAATAAATAGCAGGTCAAACTACGACAGCAATTGGACAAAGTGCATTTCATGCGCAAAGAATTGCAATTCCGCGACACTATCGTTATATAGGGCCGTATTTCCCGGACATTGTGGTGTTACACCCCGGACCGCGACACCGGCGCGGACTGACAGAAGGACTATATCCATGGCTCAACAATTGCTCATGCCGAAGGCAACCGCCATCTGGCTTGTCGACAATACGGCCTTGTCATTCGACCAGATCGCGCAGTTCTGCAGGCTGCATCCGCTCGAAGTGAAGGCTATTGCCGATGGAGAAGCTGCGCAGGGCATCAAGGGCCTCGACCCCATCTCGACCGGCCAGTTGACCCGCGATGAAATCGCCCGCGCGGAAGGCAATCCGAACCACAAGCTGAAGCTTTCCGAGCCCAAGGTCCGCGTGCCGGAATCCAAGCGCCGCGGCCCGCGCTACACGCCGGTCTCCAAGCGTCAGGACCGCCCGAACGCCATTCTCTGGCTGGTGCGCAACCATCCGGAACTGAAGGATGCGCAGATTTCCCGCCTCGTCGGCACCACCAAGTCGACCATCGAACAGATCCGTGACCGCACCCACTGGAATTCCGCCAACCTGGCGCCGATGGACCCGGTAACGCTCGGCCTGTGCAGCCAGATCGACCTCGACATGGAAGTCGAAAAGGCCGCCAAGGGTCGCCCGCTGCCGACCGCCGCCGAACTTGGCGCGACGCTGCAGCCGGCGCAGGAAACCGAGAAGCTCGGCTTCAGCTACGAGCGCGACGAGCCCAAGGAAAAGGAAATCGACGCCGACGCCGTTTTCGCCAAGCTGAAGTCGCTGAAGTCGACCAGCCGCGACGACGAAGACGACGATCAGTTCTAAGATCCAACGATAGGGATTTCCCAAAGCCCCGGTTTTCGACCGGGGCTTTTTTGTTGGTTCTTGTTAGCCGGAAGGACCGGGCCATCCTCGCCCTTCGAGGCTGCGCTCCTCAGGGTGAGGATGGAGAAAACTCCGTGGCATAAAGCCAGTTCCTGTAGCCTGAGATCAGTTCAATACAGAGGCTTGCACAGGAAATCAGCCCTCATGATGAGGTGCGTAGGTTCCTGAACTTGTCGAAGGGGCCGAAGCCTCGAACCACGAGGGCGGGTCGCCTGGCCTTTTGTTTCGACCAAATCTACCGCGCGCCGAAAATCGCCGAGCCGACGCGAACGCTGGTCGCGCCGAAGGCGATGGCGGTTTCATAGTCGCTCGACATGCCCATTGAGAGTTTTTCGACGCCGGCCTCCCTGGCAAGTTTTGCGAGCAGGGCAAAATGCGGCCCCGGATTTTCCTCGGCCGGCGGAATGCACATCAGACCTTCGATCGAAAGCCCGAGCTCCTTGCGGCAGAGCTCGACGAAAGCAGCTGTATCGTCAGGCGCGATGCCCGCTTTCTGCGGCTCCAGCCCGGTATTGACCTGCACATAGAGCCTCATGGCCTTGCCCTGCCGCTTCATTTCATCGGCGACGGCCCGTGCGATCTTTTCCCGATCTATGGTTTCGATGACGTCGAACAGCGCCACGGCATCGTCCGCCTTGTTCGATTGCAGCGGCCCGATCAGGTGCAGCTCGATCCCGGCCGTTTCCGCCTTCAGCTCCGGCCACTTGCCCTGGCTTTCCTGTACCCGGTTCTCGCCGAACACCCGCTGGCCGGCCGAAATTGCCGGACGGATCTGATCGGCGTTGAATGTCTTCGAAACGGCGACGAGCTGCACGGAGCCAGCCGCCCGGCCGGCCTGGCGCTCGGCAGCCTCGATATGGGAACGAACTTCGTTCAGGCGCTCTTGAAGTTCCATATTTTCGCCTCGATATTTCGTTTGCTTCTCAATCCCTGCAGTAATGAGGCTGGTCGGCTTTGCCAAGGGCGAATGGGCCGGAATCCGGCTTTGCTTTGCAAGATAAGGCACTTGCTGCACCTGCTAAACTTGACGCTTGGGTGGTTTCGTGGTGAAGGTCACGCCTTACTCCCCATGATTTTCCGGAATACAAGATCAGATGTCTATCGAACGTTATAATCCGCGCGACGCCGAGCCCCGCTGGCAGGAAAAATGGAACGAAGAAAAGGTCTTCGTGACAGATAATGCCGATCCGCGTGAGAAATACTACGTTCTAGAAATGTTTCCCTATCCGTCGGGCCGCATCCACATGGGCCATGTACGCAACTACGCCATGGGCGATGTCGTTGCCCGCTACAAGCGCGCCCGCGGCTACAACGTTCTCCATCCCATGGGCTGGGACGCCTTCGGTATGCCGGCCGAAAACGCCGCGCGCGACAACAAGGTGCATCCGAAGGAATGGACCTACCAGAACATCGCCTCGATGCGCACCCAGCTGAAGGCTATGGGCCTGTCGCTGGATTGGAGCCGCGAATTCGCAACCTGTGACGTCGACTACTACCATCGCCAACAGATGCTCTTCATCGACATGATGGAAAAGGATCTGGTCTATCGCAAGAAGTCCAAGGTCAACTGGGACCCGGTCGACAACACCGTTCTCGCCAACGAACAGGTCATCGACGGCCGCGGCTGGCGCTCCGGCGCGCTCGTCGAGCAGCGCGAGCTGACGCAGTGGTTCTTCAAGATCACCGAATTCAGCCAGGAGCTGCTGGATGCCCTGGATACGCTCGATCATTGGCCGGAAAAAGTGCGGCTGATGCAGAAGAACTGGATCGGCCGCTCCGAGGGCCTGACCGTTCGCTGGGAGATCGTGCCGGAAACCGCTCCCAATAGCGATCGCGAGATCTCGGTTTATACAACCCGTCCCGATACGCTGTTCGGCGCCTCCTTCCTGGCGATCTCGGCCGACCATCCGCTGGCCAAGGAAGCTGCTGCCAAGGACCCGGCGATCGAGGCCTTCTGTGAGGAATGCCGCCGCGCCGGCACCTCGCTGGCCGCGCTCGAAACCGCCGAGAAAAAGGGCATGGATACCGGCATCCGCGTTCGCCATCCCTTCGACCCATCCTGGGAACTCCCCGTCTACATCGCCAATTTCGTGCTGATGGACTACGGCACCGGCGCTATTTTCGGCTGCCCGTCCGGCGACCAGCGCGACCTCGATTTCGCCCGCAAATACGGCCTGCCCGTCGTGCCCGTCGTCATGCCTGCGGATGCCGATGCGGCAAGCTTCAGCATCGGTGATACCGCCTATGACGGCGACGGCGTGATGATCAACTCGCGCTTCCTCGACGGCATGAGCACCGAGGACGCCTTCCAGACAGTGGCGACGAAGCTCTCGGAAACGAGCCTCGGCAACGCGCCGCAGGCCGAGCGCAAGGTGAATTTCCGCCTGCGCGACTGGGGTATTTCGCGCCAGCGCTATTGGGGCTGCCCGATCCCGGTCATCCATTGCGACGATTGCGGTGTGCTGCCGGTGCCGAAGAAGGATCTGCCCGTCAGGCTGCCCGACGACGTGACTTTTGACCAGCCGGGCAATCCGCTCGACCGGCACGCCACCTGGCGTCATGTCGCCTGCCCGCAATGCGGCAAGGATGCTCGCCGTGAAACCGATACGATGGATACGTTCGTCGATTCGAGCTGGTATTTCGCCCGCTTCACCGCTCCCTGGAAAAACCAGCCGACGGACCCGGTTGCCGCGAACCATTGGCTACCTGTCGATCAGTATATCGGTGGCATCGAGCACGCGATCCTGCACCTGCTCTATTCGCGCTTCTTCACCCGCGCCATGCGCGAAACCGGCCATCTCGATGTCAAGGAACCCTTCAAGGGCCTGTTCACGCAAGGGATGGTCGTGCATGAAACCTATAGCCGCGGCAATGGCCTGACGCGCGAGTGGGTCTCTCCGGCCGACATCAACATCGTGGAAGTGGACGGCCAGCGCCGAGCCACTTTGCTGTCGAGTGGCGAAGACATTACCATCGGCTCGATCGAGAAGATGTCGAAGTCGAAGAAGAATGTCGTCGACCCCGACGACATCATCGCTTCCTATGGCGCCGATACCGCGCGCTTCTTCGTACTGTCCGATTCCCCGCCAGATCGCGATGTCATCTGGTCGGAAGCCGGCGTCGAAGGTGCGCATCGCTTCACCCAGCGCATGTGGCGCTTGATCTCCGAAGCCGCCGATGCCCTGAAAGCCGTCGAATCGGCTCCGGCTAAGGAAGGCGAAGCGCTGGCTATATCGCAGATCGCCCATCGCACGCTGAAAGCGGTTCAGGGCGATTACGACAAGCTCGCCTTCAACAAGGCCGTGGCGCGCATCTATGAATTCGTCAATGCACTGGCGGCACCGCTCAACAAGGTCGCGGCCGGCCAGGCGGATAACGCTTATCGCTCTGCCGCTCGCGAGGCCGTCGAAATTCTGATTGCGCTGGTCGCGCCGATCACACCGCATCTGGCTGAAGAATGTTCGGCGGCGCTCGGCAACGTCAACATGGTCGCAACCAGCCCATGGCCCGTTTACGACGACACGCTCGTCATCGAGAACGAGATCATCTATCCCGTTCAGATCAACGGCAAGAAGCGCGCCGAATTGACAATCGCGCGCGATGCAGATCAGAATGCCGTGCAACAGGCCGTGCTCGCCCTGGATGCCGTTACGAGCGCATTGAACGGTCAGGCGCCAAAGAAGATCATCGTCGTTCCACAGAGGATCGTAAACATTGTCGTCTGATACTCTTTTCAAGTTCGCCCGCATCGCCGGCGTTGCGTCTCTGGTGGCTGTTGCTGGCCTTCTGTCGGCCTGCCAGGTACGGCCGCTCTATGCCGTCAGCACGGGTGTCACGCAGAAGCTCTCGGAGGTTTCCTTCTCCCAAGTCGGTACGCGCGTCAGCCAGGAAGTCCGCAATCAGCTGATCTTCATCGCTGGACGAGGCGCGGGCGAGACCAAGACGCCGAAATATAATGTCGATCTGAGCGTCAGCTCCGGTACTGGCGGCGTGCTCTATCTTCCATCTTCGGACACGTCCGGCGCAGGTCGCACGACCGTAACAGCCTCCTTTACCTTGAAGGAAATCAGCACTGGCAAAGTCATCAAGTCCGGTAGCCGCGCGGTGACATCGCTCGTCGACTTCCCGACGCAGGAATTCGCCAAGCAGCGCGCAATTCGCGATTCGGAAGACCGCGCCGCCAGGGAAGTTGCCGAGATGGTAGCGGCCGACATCGCCGCTGCGCTCAGCCGCTGATCAAGGGCGCGGCATGGCGGAAGTCAAATCTCACGAATTCGATGGATTCCTCCAAAATGCCGCGCGCAACTACCGGGTCTTCGTGATCTACGGCCCCGATCGCGGGTTGGTTTCCGAGCGTGCCACGTTGATCGCCGGCAAGACCGGCGTCGATCTGAACGACGCCTTTTCCCTTATCAAGCTCGACGTTGGCGATCTGCAGAACGATGCCGGACGCCTGCTTGATGAAGTCAACGCCATCGGCCTGTTCGGCGGCGAGAAACTCGTATGGATTCGCGGCGCCGCTAACGAGAAGTCGCTGGTCGACTCCCTGCAAATCATTGCTGAAAGCCCGCCGGATGCCAGTTTCGTCATCATCGAAGCCGGAGATCTCAAGAAGGGCTCAGGCTTGCGGAAAGTAGCGGAGCCGGCGCGCTCCGTCGCAGCGATCCCCTGCTATGCCGACGATGCCAGAGCTCTCAATGGTCTGATCGACACCGAACTGGCAAGTGAGGGGCTACGCATTGCGCCGTCTGCCCGTCAGGCCTTGCTCGAGCTTCTTGGCGGCGACCGCATCGCCTCGCGCAACGAGGTTCGCAAGCTGGCGCTTTACTGCCGAGGGCAGGGGACCATTGAAGAAAACCATGTGAATGAAATCATCGGCGACGCCAGTGCGATTTCCACCGACGATGCCGTCGATGCCATCCTGAAGGGCGATTCGGAAGCATTTCTACACGCCATGCAGAAGATAGCATCTTCCAAGACCCCGATGTTTCTCGTGCTGCAGGGATGCCTCCGACAGTTTCAGATGCTCGACACCATGCGGGCAGAGATGGATGAGAAGCGGATTGCGGCCACGCAAGTCATGCAGACGCATGGACGCCACCTGCATTTCAGACGCAAGCCAATCATCGAACAGGCTCTCAAAACGTGGTCTGCGGCCGCCATCGCCCGTGAAATGAACAGGCTTCAATCCGCCATTCTGCAGACGCGGCAGCGTGCAAGCCTTGAAGACACGATCGCAACACAGACCCTGCTGGCAACCACTCTGCAGTCGGCCCGCAAGGGCTAATGTTTCACAAGAAACACGTCACGCGCCTATCGCGCGGCAATCTGTAGGTGACGCTATCTATTTGTTTTTAAACTACTATAGAGCTTCTAGAGCATGATGCCGAAAAGTGTGAGCGGCTTTCGGACGACACCATGCTCTACTTCTTTGATTCTAGGGCGGATTCAGATTTTAGATCGAACATACCCAAAAATCATCCGGCTCTAGCGGCGTTCCAGCAGCCGGCAGATCTCTTCCAACTGCTCCAGCGTCTTGTAGCTGATCTTGACTTGGCCGCCATTGCCGCGGTGGTTGATCGAGACATCCAGACCGAGCGTATCGGAGAGCGTGCGCTCCAGCGCGAGCGTATCGGAATCCTTCTCGTCCCTGCGCGCCCCGGCGGGGCGAGGGTCATTCTGCGCCTTGATATCGTTCTGAGCCAGTCGCTCGGCATCGCGAACCGACATCCCCTTTGAAACGACGGTGCGCGCCAGCGCCGTCGGATCGGACGTCGAAACGAGAGCGCGGGCATGGCCGGCAGACAGCGAGCCCGCAGCGAGCATATCGCGCACCGGATCGGGAAGCTTCAACAGACGCAGAGAATTGGCGACGTGGCTGCGGCTCTTACCGATGATCTCGCCGAGATCGTTCTGCGTATAGCCGTGCTCGGCAATCAGCTGCTCATAGCCCAACGCCTCTTCCAGCGGATTGAGATCGGCGCGCTGGACGTTTTCGACGATAGCAATCTCAAGCGCGGTCTTGTCATCGACATCTCGAACGATGACCGGGATTTCGATCAGACCGGCAAGCTGCGCCGCCCGCCAGCGTCTTTCACCGGCGATAATCTCGAACCGGTCAGTGGAAACAGTGCGGACCACTACCGGCTGGACGATGCCATGCTGACGAATGGAACTAGCGAGATCGTGCAGTTCGGTCTCATCGAAGTAGCGACGAGGATTGCGCGGGTTGCGGCTGATGAATTCGATCGGGATCAGGCGATCGGGATTGACGGCCGGTCTACCGGCATCCACGGGCACCGGCTGATCCATCTCCCCGATGAGAGCCGCCAATCCGCGCCCGAGACGCCGCTTCGAAAGATCATCATTCATCGCCGATACTCACTCTGGAACAAATATTACGTCATTAGGCGGCAGCCTTTCGCTGCCGCTCTCTCTGGATCACTTCAGACGCCAGCTGCAGATAGGCCTGGCTGCCCGCGCACTTCAGATCATAAAGAATGGCCGGCTTGCCATAGGACGGCGCCTCGGACACGCGAACGTTGCGCGGAATCAACGTATGGTAGACCTTCTCGCCCAAATGCGTGCGGACATCGCTGACAACCTGCTGCGCCAGATTGTTGCGAGAATCGAACATGGTCAAGACGATTCCCTGAATATCAAGGGAGGGATTGACTGTCCGACGGACCTGGTCGACCGTTTCCAGAAGCTGACTGAGGCCCTCCAGGGCGAAAAATTCGCACTGTAACGGTACCAGAACGGAATGTGCCGCCGCCATGGCGTTCATCGTCAGCAGATTAAAGGAAGGCGGGCAATCCACCAGAATATAGGAGAAGGCGAGGGCGTCCGACGCATTCAGCGCGCGACGAAGCTTGAAAACGCGATCCGATTGCTGCGCGATCTCCATCTCGATGCCAAGCAGATCCATAGTCGATGGCACGATGAAGAGATTGGGCACGGCCGTTTCCTGAACCGTATCCTTGATACCATGACTTCCTACCATCAGATCATAGGAGGACAGCTTGCGATCACGTCGCTCGATGCCCAGACCCGTGCTGGCATTGCCCTGAGGGTCGAGGTCGACAATCAGGACGCGCTCACCGATGGCGGCAAGGGCTGTCGCCAGGTTGATCGCAGTCGTGGTTTTTCCGACGCCGCCCTTTTGATTTGCGATGGTAATAATCCGGTTTCGCTCGCCGATCATCTGCCGCATATCCAATTATGGTTAAATCAAGCGTCGAAGGCGACTTAGCTCCAGAATGACGGAATCTCGCTCGACGACACTCTCATGTTTTACCAGATCGAATTCCCAACGACCACGGGCTTTCTTGAGCTCCCGCTCGTAATCCCGGCCTTTATGCAACAGCAGGCGCAGATTTTCATTGCGCTCAAGCCAGGGAGCTGCGTAATCCAGCAGCATCTCGAGCTCGGCGAGCGCCCGCGCGGAAATCACATCACAATTTCCGATAACCGCAGGTGCTTCCTCGATTCGAATTGCATGAACCGCGCCGCGTGCATCGCATTCGCGCAGGCAAACGCGCAGAAAAGCAGCCTTCTTCTGATTGCTTTCAACCAGATCGACATGTCCTGCGCCTCGTTCGGCCAACAGGATCGCCGTTATCACCCCTGGAAACCCGCCACCACTACCCAGGTCGACCCAGTGATCGGTTGAGGGGTGCAGCTGGAAGATCTGCGCACTATCAGCGATATGGCGGCGCCAAAGATCATCAATCGTAGACGGTGCAACGAGATTAATCGTCTTCGCCCACTTCTGAAAAAGCTCGGCAAAATGCTGCAGCCGCTCCTGTGTTTCACGTGAAACACGTACACCGTTCAATTCCATTCTATGGACTCTCTAACCTTGCAGTATCAGGAAACAAGCTGCTGTTGTTCCGCGGCGCCCGTTTTCCGTAAATATGCCAACAGCAGAGAGATTGCAGCTGGCGTCATGCCGTCTATCCGCGAGGCCTGCGCAATGTTCTTCGGGCGTGCCATCTCGAGCTTTTGTTTCAGCTCATTGGACAAACCGGACAAGACGGAGAAGTCGAACTCCGGCGGAATAGCGCGCTCTTCTTCCCGCCGAGCCTGGACAATATCAGCAGTCTGTCGATCCATGTAAACGGCGTAGGCCGCTTCAATCTCGATAGCCTCGACAACCTTGCGCTCGATCGACTGCAATTCTGGCCAAAGGCGCGAGAGATTTCCGACGGACTGACCAGGATGCGAGAGAAGTTCATAGGCGGAGCGTCGCTGACCATCCTTATTAAGATGCATTCCGACCTTCTCTGCCTCGTTCGGCGTTACCGTTAGACCTTTCAATCGTTCGCGGGCCTGCTCGAGGCTCTTTATATATCGATCGAAACGCGAAGCGCGGGCAGAACCGACACAGCCGATGGAGAGACCAGCAGGAGTCAGACGGACGTCTGCATTGTCGGCGCGAAGCGACAGGCGGTATTCTGCGCGCGACGTGAACATGCGATATGGCTCGGCAACGCCGCGCGATGTCAGATCGTCAATCATGACGCCGATATAGGAATCCGTGCGGCTGAACTCGATCGGCTTGGCACCAGACGCAAGCCGCGCGGCGTTTAACCCAGCAACGAGGCCTTGAGCGCCAGCCTCTTCATATCCCGTCGTGCCATTGATTTGGCCCGCCAGGAAAAGGCCGGGAATTTTCTCCACTTCCAACGACAGCTTCAGTTCCCGTGGATCGACATGATCATACTCGATGGCATAAGCATGCTGAAGAATGCGGACTCGTTCCAGACCCGGAATGGTTCTTATGAATTCGTCCTGGACTTCCTCGGGAAGCGAGGTCGATATGCCATTGGGGTAGACAGTCGTGTCATCGAGACCCTCCGGTTCAAGGAAGATTTGATGGCCGTCCCGCTCACCAAATTTGACAATCTTGTCTTCAATCGACGGGCAGTAACGCGGCCCCACACCTTCGATCTGGCCGGAATACATCGCCGAACGCTTCAAGTTCTCGGCAATAATCCTATGCGTTTCCGGCGTCGTCCGGGTGACGCCGCATTCGATTTGTGGATTCACGATGGAATCGGTCATGAAGGAGAAGGGCGTCGGATCTTCGTCCGCGCCCTGTCGTCCGACCGAATCCCAATCAATGGTCGCACCATCGAGGCGGGCAGGGGTTCCGGTCTTCAGCCGTCCGAGCGCGAGGCCGTGTCGAAGCAGCGTGCTGGAAAGCCCGACGGACGGCTCTTCGCCGACCCGGCCAGCCGGTATCTTCTTGTCGCCAATATGGATAAGGCCACGGAGGAAAGTGCCGGTGGTCAACACGACGGCACCACATTGAATGCTACGGCCATCCTTCAGGACAACTGCCGACACCCGGCCGTGCTCAAAAGCAAGATCGAACGCATCACCCTCGATAACATCGAGGTTGTCGATGGCGCCAATCCCGGCCTGCATCGCCAAGCGGTAGAGCTTACGGTCCGCCTGTGTACGCGGGCCACGCACGGCGGGACCCTTCTTGCGATTCAGCATTCGGAACTGGATACCGGCTGCATCGGCGACGCGGCCCATCAAGCCGTCCAGAGCATCAATTTCCCGAACCAGATGGCCTTTGCCGAGACCGCCAATCGCCGGATTGCAGGACATAACCCCGATGGTGTCACGCCTATGCGTCACCAACGCCGTACGCGCGCCGAGGCGCGCAGCCGCAGCGGCAGCCTCGCTGCCTGCGTGGCCACCACCCACAACGATCACATCATACACGTCATCGAACATCATCACGTCCTCGGTCGTGCCGTTTGTTTGGCACACCAATTTCAGGAGTCAAGAAGGTTTCACGTGAAACGTCAACCAGGAGCCGCGTGACGCCCTGTTTCACGTGAATCATTTTCCAATACAGAATTCCGAGAAGATCACATCCAGTAGATCTTCCACGTCGACACGCCCGGTAATGCGCCCAAGGCTGGTCGCTGCCTGACGCAAGTATTCAGCCCTGATATCCAGACCCTGATTTTCTGCGCCGAGTGCGGCTTCGACAGCACTGAGACTCTCTGTCAGCAATTTGCGATGGCGCAGTCGGCTTGGCAAAGCCAGAGACAGCATCCCTGAACGCAGCTGCAGATCTTGACGAAGAAGCTCGTGCAAGCCCGCCAATCCAGAGCCCGTGGCTGACGAAATCAACACATCATATCTGTCATGAGTCCCGGGGTGAATATCAGACTTCGTCCCGAGTGTCAGCACTTTACCGGTGAAACCCGGAAAGTCCCGCTGCGCCTCATCGCCAATCTCGGCAAGAGACAGAACAAGATCCGCATCAGCCACCGTTCGCAGCGCACGACGAATACCCTCACGTTCGACAATCTCGTCGGTCTCCCGCAAGCCTGCGGTATCGTAGAGCCTGACCGCATATCCCTCGATATTCAGATCGACATGCAGCACATCGCGGGTTGTTCCCGCGATATCCGTAACGATCGCCACTTCGCGCTTTGCCAGTGCATTCATGAGACTGGACTTGCCAGCGTTAGGCGCTCCGACAATCACCACCTTCAGACCGTCGCGAATGATCTCGCCAAGATCAGCACCAGCCAGATGATCGGCAAGTTCCGCGCGCAGATGCTGCATATCAGTCCATACCATGTCCGATACGGAACCCGGCACATCATCCTCATCGGCAAAGTCCAACTCCGCCTCGATCAGAGCCCGTGCGCGCGTCAGTCTGTCGGCCCAGCCATTATAAAGGACCGACAGCCCGCCAGCGGCATGCTCCAAGGCGAGCCGCCGCTGCATCTCCGTTTCCGCGCTGATGAGGTCAGCAAGGCCCTCCACCTCGACGAGATCCATCTTGCCATTCTCAAGAGCTCGCCGCGAGAACTCTCCGTGCTCGGCTAAACGGCAACTCTCGAAGGTCGAGAGTTCATCAAGAAGCGCCTTCACCACAGCCTTGCCGCCGTGAACATGAATCTCGGCGCAATCCTCACCCGTAAAAGAGGCAGGCCCTGGGAAAATCAGGACAAGGCCGCGGTCGATCATCAGACCGTTACGAGTCCGAATCGTTTTAAGCGCGGCTTGGCGGGGAGCTGGCAATGTTCCGGCAAGAGATCTCGCGAGAACGAAAGCCATCGCACCACTAATTCGGATAACCGCAACTCCAGAGGGTACAGACCCGCTTGACAGCGCATAGATTGTTTCATTCTTCGTCAGCATGAGATTGATCCGCATCCGAATCGATTGCCGAAAGACTACCGATCCAACAAACAAAAGCGGGCCGCAAAATGCGGCCCGATCGTAGCACCATTTCCTATATCAGCGCGGCCGAGCCGCACGAGATATCCCGGCCTGGGATTAGGTGTTCATCGATTCGAAGAAATCCGGATTGTTCTTCGTCTGCTTGAGCTTGTCGATCAGGAATTCGATTGCGTCCGTCGTACCCATCGGAGCCAGGATGCGGCGCAGAACGAAGATCTTCTGGAGATCCTGGCGCGGCACCAGCAGGTCTTCCTTACGCGTGCCGGACTTGAGGATATCCATTGCCGGGAAGATACGCTTGTCAGCAACCTTACGGTCGAGAACGATTTCCGAGTTGCCCGTACCTTTGAATTCTTCAAAGATGACTTCGTCCATACGGCTACCGGTATCGATCAGCGCGGTCGCGATGATCGTCAGCGAACCGCCTTCTTCGATGTTACGGGCAGCACCGAAGAAGCGCTTCGGGCGCTGCAGGGCGTTGGCGTCGACACCACCGGTCAGAACCTTACCGGAGGAGGGAACGACGGTGTTGTAGGCGCGGCCGAGACGGGTGATCGAATCGAGCAGGATGACGACGTCGCGGCCATGTTCGACCAGACGCTTGGCCTTCTCGATGACCATTTCGGCAACCTGCACGTGGCGAACCGCCGGCTCATCGAAGGTCGACGAGATGACTTCGCCGCGCACGGAGCGCTGCATGTCGGTCACTTCTTCCGGACGTTCGTCGATCAGAAGAACGATCAGATAGCAATCGGGATGGTTTGCCGTAATGGAATGGGCAATGTTCTGCAGGAGAACGGTCTTACCGGTACGGGGCGGAGCAACGATCAGACCGCGCTGGCCCTTGCCGAGCGGGGCCACGAGATCGATGACGCGGGGAGAAAGATCCTTCGAGGTGGGAACATCGAGTTCCATGCGGAAGCGCTCGTTCGGATAGAGCGGCGTCAGATTGTCGAAGTGAACCTTATGACGAATCTTTTCCGGATCGTCGAAATTGATGGTGTTGACTTTCAGCAGCGCGAAATAGCGCTCGCCTTCCTTCGGTCCGCGGATCGGTCCCTCGACCGTGTCGCCCGTCTTCAGTGAGAAGCGGCGGATCTGGGAGGGAGAGATATAGATGTCGTCCGGACCGGGAAGATAATTTGCGTTAGCGGAACGCAAGAAACCGAAGCCATCCTGCAGAACCTCGACGACGCCCTCGCCGATGATTTCTACATCCTGGCTCGCCAGCACCTTGAGGATCGCAAACATCAGTTCCTGTTTGCGCATCGTGCTGGCGTTTTCCACCTCGAGCGATTCGGCAAAGGCCAGCAGATCGGTCGGGGATTTATTTTTCAGTTCCTGAAGCTTCATTTCAGCCATGAAGGGAAGTACTCATTTTTTAGGAGGGGAAAGGCAATGTTGTTCGTATTCAGAACCGCGACAGGGGCGCTCGCGGGCGACAGAATGGATACATGCCACGAAGAGAAGATGGCGGGAAAATAGCGACTCACTTTCTGAACCGCAAGGGGGGCGCGCAAAATGAAGGAAATTTAACGTCGCCCCTAATACAGCCCCTCCTTACCCAAATGGCCTCACGCAAACGGCTTGACGACCACCAGAATGACGATCGCGATCATCAGCAGTGTCGGCGCCTCGTTCATCATCCGCCAGTACCGCGCCGAATGCTTGTTTTCATCCCTGGCAAAGGCACGCGCCGCACTGCTGAAATGGCCGTGAATACCCGAAAGAATCACGACGAGCCCGATCTTGGCGTGCAGCCAGCCGCCGTGGAAATCATAAACCGACCAGGCAAGATAAAGCCCGAAGATCCAGGTGAGGATCATCGCCGGGGTGATGATGTAGCGCAGCAAACGCTGCTCCATCACCTTGAAAGTCTCGGATTGCTGCGAACCCGGCTCGGCGTCCACGTGATACACGAAAAGCCGTGGCAGATAGAACATGCCGGCCATCCATGAGATGACCGCGATGATATGCAGAGCCTTGATCCAGAGATAGAGATCGGCCGGATGCCAGGCGAAGAGCCCGATCGCCAAAACCGCAAAAATCAGGATCATGAAATAGGCGCGCCGTCCGGCTCTTTGGCCCGGAGCGGAATCCGTCTGCTTTTCCACCGTCATCAGTTCCTCCATCCCCGCACGCGTTCGACAAGCGCCGTGACATTGGCGGGATCCGCCTGCGGCGTTATCCCGTGCCCCAGATTGAAAATCAGCGGTCCGTGCGCGAGCTGCTGCAAGATCTCGTCGATCCCTTCTTCCAGCGCCCTGCCGCCGGCAACGACCCGCATGGGATCGAGATTTCCCTGCACGGGGCCTTCCTTCTGCAGCTCCCGGGCAAAGGCCAAAGGCACCGACCAATCGAGACCGATCGCATCGGCGCCTGTCTTCTGCCTGTAAGTCTTGAGTTGGTATCCGGCACCCTTAGCAAAAGCGATGATGCGGGCCTGTGGTCGCCGCGCTTTGACCGACGCAATCATCTTCGCAACCGGCCTGGCGGCAAAGGCTTCGAATTCTTTCTCGCCGAGCACACCGGCCCAGGAATCGAAAATCTGCACGGCATCGGCGCCAGCATCGATCTGCGCCACCAGGTAATCGGCGGAAATCTCCGCAAGCAGCATCAGGAGATGTTCGAACGCCTTCGGATAACGATAGGCAAAGAGCCGGGCAGGGGCCTGATCGGGCGTGCCATGTCCGGCGATCATATAGGTCGCAACGGTCCAGGGAGCCCCACAGAAGCCAAGGAGCGTCGTCTCCGCGGGCAACTCCCACCGCAGCCGCCGCACCGTCTCCATGACAGGCTCCAGGTGCGCTATCACCCCTTCCGGTTTCAAAGCCAGGATGCCGGCCTCGTCGATCGGGTCCATTTCCGGCCCGTGCCCTTCGGTGAAGCGAACGTTGCGCTTCAGCGCGTCCGGTATCACCAGAATGTCGGAAAAGAGAATGGCGGCATCGAAGCCATAACGCCGGATCGGCTGCAGCGTCACTTCGACCGCATGGTCTGGCGTATAACAGAGATCGAGGAAACTTCCGGCTTTCGCGCGCGTCTCGCGATACTCCGGTAGATAACGGCCTGCCTGTCTCATCAGCCAGAGCGGGGGAGGGGTCAGCGCTTCTCCGCTCAAGACCCGCATGATCTTCCGGCGTTCATCGATCACAGACGTCGTCCTATATAAAATCAAACATATATTGAAAGGTTTCTATTTCTTAGAGTCGGTGAGTAGCAAGGATTAAAGTTCATCCCTTGCCTGTCCAATTTGTCGCGCCTCACCCGGAAATTTGCAGAAAATCGAAGGCGAGGAGTCGATATGTGGAAAACGAAGACGATCTTTCAATCTTTTGAGCAGCTTGCAGAGAAATTTGCTCTATCCCCTTCTGGGGACAAAGCGGGGATTGTCGCGATGCTTTTCACCTTGTCCACATTGCCCACAGCCTGCGCGAAAGCCGCTTCTCGAAAATTCCAAATGTGGAAAACTCGGCCGTTTTCCACTTGCCCATGACGCCCCCCTTCCCGTACCTCTCTTTTCTCCCGAGATATCAACAGGTGATGGAAAGTAGCGTGGAAAACCGGACAAGCTTCTTTCATCTGCACCTGATTTCTGACTCAACCGGCGAGACTCTCATCTCCGCCGGCCGCGCCGCTTCCGTGCAATTCCATGCCAGCCAGCCGATCGAGCACGTCTATCCGCTGATTCGGAATCGCAAGCAGCTTCTGCCTGTGTTGGAGGCGATCGATCACAGTCCCGGTATTGTGCTTTATACGATCGTCGATCGCGAGCTTGCCGATTTCATCGCCGAGCGTTGCCGCGAGATGGGAGTACCATCAGTCAATGTTCTCGAGCCGGTCATGAATGTTTTCCAAACCTATCTCGGCACGGCGTCGCGCCGTCGCGTCGGTGCCCAGCATGTTATGAATGCGGATTATTTCGCCCGCATCGAAGCGTTGAACTTCACCATGGATCATGACGACGGCCAGATGCCCGACGACTATGACGATGCCGATGTCGTCATCATCGGCATCAGCCGCACATCGAAAACGCCGACCAGCATCTATTTGGCGAACCGCGGCATCAAGACCGCAAACATTCCAATCGTCCACGGCGTCCCCCTGCCCGAAAGCCTGAGCAGGGCGACGAAACCATTGATCGTCGGACTGGTCGCGACCACGGACCGGATCACGCAGGTCCGCGAAAATCGCATTCTCGGCGCAACTCCGGGCTTCGATCGCGGCGATTATACGGATCGGGCTGCGATCTCCGAAGAACTGAAATATGCACGTTCGCTCTGCGCGCGGCACAACTGGCCGGTCATCGATGTCACCCGCCGCTCGATCGAAGAGACGGCCGCCGCCATTGTTGCCCTGCGCCCCAAGCTGCGCTAAGCGCTGCACATCATTATCTCGGAGGCAGCCGTCATGACCTCGCCCCTTATCCTTGCATCCTCCAGCCCGTTCCGGCGAATGCTGATGGAAAATGCCGGGCTGCATTTTCAAGCCATTGCCGCCGATATCGACGAGCGGGCGATTGAGGCACCGCTGGAGCGGAACGGTGCGGGTCCGGATGCCGTTGCGCTCGTGCTGGCAAAGGCAAAGGCGAAAGAGGTGAGCGATCGTTTTCCCGGTTCCCTCATTATCGGTTCGGATCAGACCATGTCGCTTGGGGCAGAGGTCTTTCACAAACCGAAATCGATGGCCGATGCGGAAAACCATCTGCGGACACTCTCGGGCAAGACCCATCGGCTGAACAGCGCGATAGCCCTCGCGCGCAATGGGGATATCATATGGGAGCATGTGTCCCACGCCGATCTGACGATGCGGGAGCTGCCGGCCGATTTCATTCATCGCCATCTGAGCTGTGTCGGCGAAAAGGCACTCTCGAGCGTCGGCGCCTATCAGCTCGAGGGCGAGGGCATTCAGCTCTTCTCGAAAATCGACGGCGACTATTTCACCATCGTCGGATTGCCGATGCTGCCGCTTCTGGAAAAACTGCGAGAGTTGGGGACGATCGATGGATGATTCACGTGAAACACACGGCGTAAACGCTTTCGTAACGGGTTATCCGATCAGGCATTCGCGCTCGCCGCTGATCCATGGTTACTGGCTAAAGCAGCTCGGTCTGGCCGGCAGCTATCGTGCCCATGAAGTGCCCGTCGAGGAATTTGCTGCCTTTATCTCATCACTGAAGGACGGCGAAAGCGGCTTCGTCGGCGGCAATGTCACCATCCCTCATAAGGAGCTGGCCTTCAAACTCTCCGATCGGCCGGACGAGCTTTCGAGAGAGCTCGGTGCTTCCAACACCCTTTGGCTTCAGGATGGCTTGCTCCATGCCACAAATACCGACGGCCGCGGTTTCACGGCCAACCTCGACGAACGTCATCCGAGCTGGGACCAAAGCGACCGCGCCGTGATCCTCGGGGCAGGGGGTGCAAGCCGTGCCATCATCCAGGCGGTTCGCGATCGTGGTTTTAAGGAAATTCATGTCGTCAACCGCACGGTCGAGCGGGCGCAGGAATTGGCGAATCGGTTTGGCGAGCGGGTTCATGCCCATCCGATGGCAGCGCTTGGCGAAGTCATCTCAGGCGCCGGTCTCTTTATCAATACGACGTCGCTCGGCATGGATGGTGAAGCGGCGCCGCGGATCGACTTCTCGCCTCTTGCAGAAGCGGCTGTTGTTACCGACATTGTCTATATACCGCTGAAGACGCCGCTTCTCACCCAGGCCGAAGAACAGGGTTTTGCCATTGTTGACGGCCTCGGCATGTTGCTGCATCAGGCCGTCCCTGGCTTCGAAAAATGGTTCGGGACGCGGCCGGCGGTCGATGAAACCTTGAGAGCGTTGATCATCGCGGACATGGACAAGCACTGATATGATCAGGATCGGGCTCACCGGATCGATCGGCATGGGAAAGTCGACCTCGGCGAAGCTATTCGCCGAAGCTGGAATCCCGGTGAACGATTCGGATGCGGTCGTGCATGATCTCTATAGCGGTGAAGCCGTTCCTCTGGTCGAGGCAGCGTTCGCGGGCACGACTTCAGACGGCAAGGTCGACCGTCAGGAGCTCAGCCGCAAGCTGGCGGCCGATCCTTCCGGCTTCAAGCGTTTGGAAGCGATCGTCCATCCTTTGGTGCGAAAGCGAGAGCGCCTGTTTTTGGAGCGTTGCCGCCAGGCCGGCGCCGAGATGGTGGTGCTGGATATCCCGCTGCTGTTTGAGACCGGAGCCGACACGAGAGTGGATAAGATCGTCGTCGTCAGCTGCGATCCACAGATTCAGAGGGAGAGGGTGCTTGCCCGGCCAGGCATGACGGAGGAAAAATTCAACATGATTCTTTCCCGCCAGACGCCCGATGCGGAAAAGCGGGCACGCGCCGATTACGTTATCGATACGGGCGGAAGCATCGAGGCGGCCGGCGAACAGGTGAGAGAAATCATTGCGGATCTGCGGCGCAAGCGGCAGATAGAGAAATAGGAAAGCGAAGTCCCGATATGCGCGAAATCATTTTCGATACGGAAACCACCGGCCTCGACAACAAAGCCGACCGCATCATCGAAATCGGCGGCATCGAGCTCATCAATCATTTCCCGACAGGCAAGACACTGCATCTTTTCATCAATCCCGGCGATCGCAAGGTCCACCCGGACGCGCTTGCCGTTCACGGCATCACCGATGAATCGCTGAAGGACAAGCCGCCCTTCGAAGAGGTCGCCGACCAGATCCTCGAATTCTTCGAGGGTGCCAAGTGGATCGCGCACAACGCAACTTTCGACATGGGCTTCGTTAACGCGGAATTCGCAAGGCTCGGCCGACCGCCGATCCTGCCGGACATGGTGATCGATACGCTCGCCATGGCCCGGCGCAAGCATCCGATGGGTCCGAATTCGCTCGATGCGCTCTGCCGTCGATACGGCATCGACAATTCGCACCGCACGCAACACGGCGCCTTGCTCGACTCCGAACTGCTCGCCGAAGTCTATATCGAGATGATCGGTGGCCGGCAGACCGCGCTTGGTCTCGGCAGCAGCAATGGTTCGTCCGCGCGGTCGCGCCAGAGTGATGATGCGGAGGATGCTGTCGCCGATGTCCTTGCTCGACCCAATCCGTTGCCCAGCCGGGTGAGCGAGGAAGAACTTTCGGCGCATGCCGCACTCGTCGCCAAGCTCGGCGTGAAGGGCATCTGGTCCAAATACCGGACATCCGAGTAAGCTGTTTTATCGAGCAAGACCCGAATGAAAATGCCCGGATCGATGTCCGGGCATTTTCATTTTCAATATGGAGAAATGCAGGCTTAGTTCGGAACGGCCGAAACCTGGGCGCGGGCCTGTTCTTCAGCCATGCGCTGCGTGAACATCTGCGCGAAATCGATCGGGTCGATCATCAGCGGCGGGAAGCCGCCATTGCGGGTGACGTCGGCGATGATCTGGCGGGCAAACGGAAACAGCAGGCGCGGGCATTCGATGAAGAGCAGCGGCAGCATGTGTTCCTGCGGGAAGCCGGTAACGCGGAAGACGCCGCCATAAACCAACTCGGTGTGGAAGAGAACGCGCTCGCCATCCTTGGCTTCGGCGCTCAGCGTCAGCACCACGTCGAAATCGGAGTCCGACAGCGGGTTGGCATTGACGTTGACGTTGATATTGATGTCGGGAGCGTTTTCCCGGGCCTGGAGCGAGCGCGGAGCACCCGGATTTTCGAAGGAAAGATCCTTGGTGTATTGAGCAAGGATGCTGAGGCTCGGGGTGGCTGCGCCGTTGCCGTTGGTTTCGTTCGCCATGGGGGTGTCCTCTCACGTCTCGATGGGTGTCGCCATCTAGCATTTAGAAAAGGGGCTTACAACCCTTATGGCTCCGGCGCTTCCGAGGCCGTTATGTCAGTCTTCCAGCCGCTTTTGGTCCGACCAGGGCGACTTCCTGTTCGGTTCGCGATGGAAATCGCTTTCGTCGAGATCAACGACGTTTCCGGGTTTGTTCGGCCGACCTTGTGGTCCAGCGCCGGGACCCTGCCCACGGCGGAAGGCGCGCGAATTGCCAACGACGACGATGCGTTTGCGCAGCACCTTCCAGGCGAGGTCGCGCACGGCGGGGATGAACAGCAGCAGGCCGATAATATCGGAGATGAAGCCGGGCAGCATCAGGAAGAAGGCGGCAACGACGATCATGGCGCCATGCACCATCTCGCGACCGGGATCGCCGCCGTTGCGGCTTTCGGCCGAGATGCGCTGAAGGATGCCGATGCCCTGAATTCTCAAGAGAGCGGCACCGAGCAACACACTGAGGACAACGAGCCCCAATGTCGCCCAGACGCCGATCATCTTTCCGACGACGATGAATCCGGCAATTTCGGCCAGAGGCATCAGAAAAACGAAGATAGGAAGAAATGAAAGGCGCATGTTAAGGTGGTCCTGAAAGCGGGTTTCTTCGCGTAAGCGTTGGTTTCTCGCATATAATAAAGAAACTGGTCCGCTATTTGAATGATAGATCGATGCGGACTATATGGGGATTGATCTTTTAATTTTAACGGTGGTTCCGATACGAGATGGGTGCAAACGACTTTGTGACGATCTTTTTCCTGGTGGCGGCGGTGCTGATCTTCTTCCAGTTGCGCAGCGTTCTTGGCCGCCGCACGGGGAATGAGAAGCCGCCGCGCGATCTCTATGGTTCTGCAGATCCGGCAAATAGCCAGACTGCACCGGACGCCGGCAAGGTGGTGACGCTGCCGCGGCGCGACGGAACCGATGAGGAAGACCGTTTTGCTGCCATCGATGCCTTCACCCCGGCCGGCACGCCGCTCAATGATTCGCTGCGCGAAGTGAACAAGGCCGACCCCTCGTTCAATCCGAAGGAATTCGTCAACGGCGCCCGCATGGCCTACGAGATGATCGTCATGGCCTTTGCCGATGGCGACCGCAAGTCGCTGAAGGGACTGCTGTCGCGCGAGGTCTATGACGGCTTCGATGCCGCCATCGCTGACCGCGAGGCAAAGGGCGAGAAGGTGAAATCCACCTTCGTCGGCATCGACAAGGCCGATATCGTCACCGCCGAGATGAAGGGAACCGAAGCCTTCGTCACCATGCGCGTCGTCAGCCAGATGATCTCCGCGACCTACGACAAGGCCGATACGCTGATCGATGGCGATGCCGAAGCCGTGGCCGAAGTCAGCGATCTCTGGACCTTCGCCCGCGACACGCGCTCGCGCGATCCGAACTGGAAACTCGTGGCGACCGAATCGGAACAATGACGAGCCCATCGCAGGAATTCAGGCTGGAGCCGGCAACCTTCGCCGATCTGAAGGGCTGGAAGGACGATGATCCTTCCAGCCTTTTTCGCGCAATGAAGGACTGTCGGGCGCATATCCGCAATGTGAAGCCCTATCGCACCGGCGTCGCCGGGCTGACAGCCGACGATCTCCTGATACTTCTCGATGCGGCAGAAGGGGAAGAGCCGGGTAACGCAGCCGAAGCACGAGCCCTTTTCGAGGAGCACTGCCAGCCCTTCTTCGTTCGCAAGGAAGGCGGCGCAAGCGGATTTGTGACCGCCTTCTTCGAGCCGGAGATCGAAGTTTCGGCAACGTTGGACGAAACCTATCGCTATCCCTTCTATCGCCGACCGGACGATCTGATCGATCTCGACGATGGCAATCGGCCTGCGGAACTCGATCGCTCCTACATGTTCGGCAGGCTTCAGGGCGACGCAATTTCCGCCTATCCAGATCGTGGCGAAATCGATCGCGGCTATCTCGACGGCAAGGGCCTGGAGATCGCCTGGGCGAAATCCAAGGTCGATGTCTTCTTCGTGCATGTCCAGGGTGCGGCGCGTCTGCGCTATCCGGATGGGCGTCTCGGCCGCATCACCTATGCCGCCAAGGCCGGCCATCCCTTCTCCGCCGTCGGGCGCCTGCTCATAGACCGTGGCCTGCTGGATCGTGCGACGATCTCCATGCAGACGATCCGCGACTGGCTCTATGCGCATCCGGACGAGGTCGATGAAGTTCTCTGGCACAATCGATCCTATATCTTCTTCCGCGAAGCCGATGTCAGCGATCCCGCTCTCGGGCCGATCGCGGCGGCCAAGGTGCCGCTGGTATCAGGCCGTTCCCTTGCGGTTGATCGGCTGATCCACACCTTCGGCTTTCCCTTCTTCATCCGTTCGGAAAGCCTCACACACCTCGACGACGGCAAGCCCTTCGCGCGGTTGATGCTGGCGCTCGACACAGGCTCGGCGATCGTCGGACCGGCGCGTGGCGATATCTTTACCGGCTCCGGCTACGATGCAGGCGAGCTCGCCGGCACCGTGCGCAACGACGCCGATTTTTATATACTCATTCCGAAGGCGGCGGCGCAGAGGTTCGGCTGATGGCCCCGGAACGGAAGGACAAAGAACGAAAGCTCAGCGCGGAGGATCGTATCCTCTGGGGCAAGGTCGCCAAAAGCACGCGCCCCATGCCGGGCCGCATGACCGATATCGACGCTTTCGAAGCGGCGTTGCAAGCCGAAGCCGAGAGTGAGGAAAGTGCCCGTGCCGCGAAGGCGAAACCGGCGCCCATATCGATGGAAACCCAGGAAGCTCCGGCGCCTGTCAAGCAGCCGGCCGGTCGCCACCATCCGCTAGAACGTCCCGTCAAGCGCAAGATCGCGAGAGGCCATCTGGCGCTCGAAGCAAGGATCGATCTTCACGGCCTCATCCAGAGCGAGGCGCACGGCATGCTTCTGGATTTTCTCCTGCGGGCCCATAGCCGCGGCCTTCGCCATGTGCTCGTCATAACGGGCAAGGGCAGCTCCATGGGCAGCGAGGGAGCGCTGAAGCGTGCCGTGCCGCTCTGGTTCTCCAAGCCGGAATTCCGGTTCTTGATCTCCTCCTACGAGACGGCGGCGCAACATCACGGCGGCGAGGGCGCGCTCTATATCCGCCTGTCGCGCATGAAGGGGGAGAAGCTTTGACCCCATTCGGCGAAGCGGTGCGCAAATTAAGGCTGCGCAAGGGCGTCTCGCAAAAGCAGATGGCGGCGGCGCTCAACGTGACGCCGGCTTACTTATCCGCCTTAGAACATGGAAAGCGCGGCCTGCCGACCTTCGATCTGCTGCAGCGCATTGCCGGATATTTCAACATCATCTGGGACGAAGCCGAGGAACTGTTCCTGCTGGCGCGATTTTCCGACCCGCGCGTCGTCGTCGATACCTCCGGGCTTTCGCCGGAATATACGGCCTTCGTCAACCACTTGGCCGGCAAGATTCGCAACCTTGACGCAGGAACCATCCGCGAGCTATCCCGGGTTCTGGAAAATGCCGGAAAAACCGGCTGAAAACCGCCTTAATCCCCTGTTTTATACCTGATTTCGGGGCCTTCCGTTTGGAACTTCAGGGTGAAACATCCTATATTCAGGCTAGGAAAAACCGCTGATTCGTCAGCAATCGGCGAGATTCTCTAAACACTGGAAAGACTTCAATAAAATGACCGATATAACCGATAACGGCGGCAATGCCGAATATGGCGCAGACAGCATCAAGGTTCTCAAGGGCCTCGATGCCGTGCGCAAGCGTCCGGGCATGTATATCGGCGACACGGATGACGGCTCGGGCCTGCATCACATGGTCTACGAAGTCGTCGACAACGCCATCGATGAAGCCCTGGCCGGTCATGCTGATATCGTAACCGTAACCCTCAATCCGGATGGTTCGGTCACGGTCACCGACAATGGCCGCGGCATCCCGACGGACATTCACAGCGGTGAAGGTGTTTCGGCGGCTGAGGTTATCATGACCCAGCTTCACGCCGGCGGTAAGTTCGACCAGAATTCCTATAAGGTTTCCGGCGGCTTGCACGGTGTCGGCGTCTCGGTCGTCAATGCGCTTTCCGTCTGGCTGCGCCTGAAGATCCGCCGCCAGGGCAAGATCCATGAAATGAGCTTTACCCATGGTGTCGCTGACGCACCGCTGAAGGAAACGGGTGATGCCGGCAATCTCACCGGCACGGAGGTCAGCTTCATGCCGAGCTCCGAAACCTTCACCATGATCGAGTTCGACTACGGTACGCTTGAGCACCGTCTGCGCGAGCTCGCCTTCCTGAATTCCGGCGTCCGCATTCTCCTGACCGACAAGCGTCATTCCGACGTCAAGCAGGAAGAGATGCTTTACGACGGCGGCCTGGAAGCCTTCGTCTCCTATCTCGACCGCGCCAAGAAGCCGCTCGTTCAAAAGCCGGTTTCGATCCGCAGCGAAAAGGATGGCATCACCGTCGAAGTGGCGATGTGGTGGAACGACAGCTACCACGAAAACGTGCTCTGCTTCACCAACAACATCCCGCAGCGCGACGGCGGCACGCATATGGCCGGCTTCCGTGCCGCCCTGACGCGCCAGATCACCTCCTATGCCGATACGTCCGGTATCACCAAGAAGGAAAAGGTAACGCTGACCGGCGACGACTGCCGCGAAGGCCTGACCGCCGTTCTGTCGGTCAAGGTTCCCGATCCGAAATTCTCGTCACAGACCAAGGACAAGCTCGTCTCATCCGAAGTGCGTCCAGTTGTCGAAAGCCTTGTCAACGAGGCGCTTGGGACGTGGCTCGAAGAACATCCGTCCGATGCCAAGGTTCTGGTCGGCAAGGTGGTTGAGGCCGCCGCCGCCCGTGAGGCCGCCCGTAAGGCGCGCGAACTGACCCGTCGCAAGGGTGCGCTGGATATTGCCTCGCTGCCCGGCAAGCTCGCTGATTGCTCCGAACGCGATCCCGCCAAGTCCGAAGTCTTCCTCGTCGAGGGTGACTCGGCAGGCGGTTCGGCCAAGCAGGGCCGCTCGCGTGAAAATCAGGCCATCCTGCCGTTGCGCGGCAAGATCCTCAACGTCGAGCGCGCCCGTTTCGACAAGATGCTGTCGAGCCAGGAAATCGGTACGCTGATCACCGCGCTCGGCACCGGCATCGGCAAGGACGAGTTCAACGCCGATAAGCTGCGTTACCACAAAATCATCATCATGACGGACGCAGACGTCGACGGCGCTCATATTCGTACGCTGCTTTTGACCTTCTTCTTCCGCCAGATGCCCGATCTCATCGAACGCGGCCACCTCTATATCGCCCAGCCGCCGCTCTATAAGGTGACGCGCGGCAAGTCGGTGCAGTATGTGAAGGATGAAAAGGCGCTGGAAGAATATCTGATCGGCCAGGGTACCGACGATGCGAGCCTGCGCCTCGGCAATGGCGAAGTGCGCGTCGGCCAGGATTTGCGCGAGGCGATCTACGACGCGCTGCGTCTGCGCACCCTGATCGACAATCTGCATTCCCGCTACAATCGTTCCGCCGTCGAGCAGGCGGCGATCGCCGGTGCTCTCAACGCCGAAACGGTGAGCGATCCAGCTCGTGCGGAAACGCTGGCAAACGAAGTCGCCAAGCGGCTTGACGTCATTGCCGAGGAAACCGAGCGCGGCTGGACCGGCGCCGTGACCGGCGAGGGTGGGCTGCGTTTCGAACGCACGGTGCGCGGCGTCAAGGAGGTCGTGTTCCTCGACATGGCGCTCATCGGCTCGCAGGATGCCCGCCTCATCGACCAGCTCGGGACGCGGCTGAAGGAAGTCTACCAGACTCCGCCGAAGCTCACCCGACGCGATGGTGAGACGGAGATTTCCGGACCGCGCATGCTGCTGGATACGATCTTCGCGGGCGGCCGCAAGGGCTTGACCCTGCAGCGTTACAAGGGCCTTGGCGAGATGAATGCCGAGCAGCTTTGGGAAACGACGCTCGATCCGAACGTCCGCACGCTGCTGCAGGTGAAGGTCACGGACGCGACCGATGCCGACGGGCTCTTTGCCCGGCTCATGGGCGACGAGGTCGAACCGCGGCGCGAATTCATCCAGGACAACGCGCTGAACGTCGCCAATCTCGACATCTGATCGTTTAATCCAGACACAAAAAAGCCCGCCAGGACACTCTTGGCGGGCTTTCTCTCTTTTATCAATTACCTGGCGGCGAAGGTCCCGTTGAATGCGAGCCCGGAGAGCGGATTGCGCTGGCTCGGTACTTCGCGCTCGCGCAGCTTTTCCGGCAGCTGGCTCTTGTCGCCGATCTTGCCGATGGCAACTGCAGCCTCTACGCGGAAGCCTTCGGGAATGCCGAGAACTTCATAGGACTTTTCGACATGGAAGCCGGTCATGCCATGCGCTTCGTAGCCAGCTAAATGTGCCTGGATCGCCAGGAAACCCCAGGCAGTGCCCGCATCGAACGAGTGGCTGTAGCTCGGCTTCTGTTCCGACGAACCGAGCTCGCCGCTGTGAGTGCGGGAAATGACGAAAAGCAGCGCGGATGCGGATTTTACCCAACCCTGGTTGAAGTCGACCAGCACACTCAAAAACCGCTCCCAGTGCTCAGAACCGCGCAGAGCATAGAGGAAGCGCCAAGGCTGCAGGTTCGAGGCGGAGGGTGCCCAATGCGCCGCTTCCAGAATGGTCAGCAGGTCTTGCTCCGGCATGGTCTCGTTGGAGTAGGCGCGGGGCGACCAGCGGTCGAGGAAGAGCTTGTCGATCGGATATTGGGATTCGCGGCTATTGCTTGAGGTCATGAGGCTTCTTTCGTTGAAGATGGTCGGCCGCTGGCCGTTGAGACCGACCGTTGGCTGGTTACAAACAGAGGATGAGAACTTAAATTCAGGCCGCCCAGGTCACGTCGAGTTCTTCGCGAAAAGCGAAGCGCTTGAGGTGATCGGCAACGACGCCCTGCATACGCTCGAGGTCTTCGGGCTTCTCCACCGTCAGTGTCATGACGAGGTTGCCGGGCTCGGCCACCAAGTCGAGAGAGTTTTCCGGGCTGAACGGTATCTTGCCGGCAGCGGCATCGAATTCCACGCTGAAGCGATGGCTCCAATGCTTGCAGAGCTGCTGCAGATAGCGGCTGGCATGGTCGGTCTTAACGTTGGAAACTGATGTCGCCATGGGATTGCTCCAATAAGCCTGATCGCGAAACGCACGATTTCATACATAGAGGCATCAGCATTCGCCAGGTAGACAGTCTGTTTCAAGTTTGCGTTATTCCAGTGAAATTCTGTTCCGCTATGCTGCGCTGAGGAAAAACGCGCGGGTGGAGACAGGTCTTGCTGGTAGATGGAAAATGGACTGAAGATTGGCAGCCGGTCCAGGCCAAGGACGAGAAGGGCGGTTTCGTTCGCCAGATTTCCAGCTTCCGCAACTGGGTCACGCCCGATGGCCGTCCGGGACCGACGGGCAAGGGTAGCTTTGCGGCGGAAGTCGGCCGCTATCATCTTTACGTCGCGCTGATCTGCCCCTGGGCCTCGCGCACCCTGATCGGCCGCAAGCTGAAGGGCCTGGAGGACGCCATTTCCGTTTCCGTGGTCGAACCCGTGCTTAGCAAGCAGGGTTGGCGATTTGGCGATTATCCGGGCGCCACGAACGATCCGGTCAACGGCGCCACCTACATGCACGAGATCTATACCAAGGCTGATCCGGTCTTTACCGGCCGCGCCACCGTTCCGGTCCTTTGGGACAAGAACACGGGCACGATCGTCAACAACGAATCGGCCGATATCCTGCGCATGATGAACGACGGCTTCGGTGATCTCGCTCGCAACAACATCGATCTTTATCCGGTCGGCAAGCGGGAAGACATCGATAGCTTCAATGCCCGGATCTATCCCGTTCTCAACAATGGCGTCTATCGCGCAGGCTTCGCCACGACGCAGATCGCTTATGAAGAGGCCTTCAACGAGGTGTTCAATTGCCTTGACCAGGTCGAGACGGAGCTGGAGGGCAGGGACTTCCTTTTCGCCGACCACCCCACGGAAAGTGACATCCGGCTGTTCGTCACCCTCGTCCGTTTCGACGTCGCCTATCATGGCCTGTTCAAATGCAATCTGCGCCGGCTGTCGGATTACGCCAACCTCCAGTCTTTCTGCCGCCGTATGCTCGATTGGTCCGGCATTGCCGAGACTGTGAATTTCGATCATATCAAGCGCGGATATTATTCGATCGCGTCTCTCAATCCGACTGGAATCGTGCCGCTCGGGCCGGCGCTGGACGAGCTGTTCTGATACTCGACTGCCTCGGAAAAGCCGTCTAAGGTCCGCCTCGCTTTGATGGAAAAGGGAGGACCGTCATGAATTGGGAGGAGTTCCGGCAGTGGTCGGAGAAAGCGGCGAATTGGGGAGCGGATTATCGCGCGTCGCTTCGGGACCGGCCGGTACGGGCGAAGACGGCACCGGGGGAGATCGCCGCGCATATCGCTGATTCCCCGCCGGTAACAGGCGAAGCCATGGAGGATATCTTCAAGGATTTCGAGGATATCCTCGTTCCCGGCATGACGCATTGGCAGCATCCGCGCTTCTTTGCCTATTTCCCCGCCAATGCGGCCCCCGTTTCGGTGATCGCCGAATATCTGGTCAGCGCCATCGCCGCCCAATGCATGCTCTGGCAGACATCGCCATCCGCGACGGAACTTGAAACGAAAGTGGTCGATTGGCTGCGCCAGGCGCTCGGCCTGCCGGAAACCTTCACCGGCGTCATTCAGGATTCTGCCTCGACCGCAACCCTTGCCGCCGTTCTGGTCATGCGCGAGAGAGCGCTGAACTGGCAGGGCAATGCGAGCGGGCTTGCCGGAAACAAGGCGGTCCGCATCTACTCCACCGATCAGGTTCACACCTCGATCGACCGCGCCATCTGGATTGCCGGCGTCGGTGAGGAAAATCTGGTGCGCATTCCCTCGGGGGGGCCCAGCAAGGCCATGGACCCGAAGGCGCTTGCCGCCGCAATCGAGCGCGATCGCGCGGCCGGGCTGCTGCCGGCCGGCGTCATCGCCTGCGTCGGCGGCACCAGCGTCGGCGCCTGCGATGATATCGCCGCCGTTGTTGAAGTGGCGCATGCACATGGGCTCTATGTGCATGTCGATGCCGCCTGGGCGGGCTCGGCGATGATCTGCCCGGAATTCCGTGACCTGTGGCAGGGCGTCGAACGCGCCGATTCCATCGTCTTCAATCCGCATAAATGGCTCGGCGCGCAGTTCGATTGCTCCGTCCAGTTCGTGCGCGAGCCGGAAACGCTGGTCCGCACGCTGGCGATCCAGCCCGAATATCTGCGCACCCATGGCCATGACGGCATCATCAACTATTCGGAATGGTCGGTGCCGCTCGGCCGCCGCTTCCGCGCGCTGAAGCTCTGGTTCCTGCTGCGCTATCACGGCCTCGAAGGCCTGCGGACGATGATCCGCAACCATGTCTCCTGGTCGCAGAATCTGGCGAAGCGCCTTGCCGCCGAACCGGATTTCGAAATCGTCACCGAGCCGTTCCTGTCGCTGTTTTCCTTCGATCACAGGGCACCCGAGGGCGTGGATCAGGAAAGCCACACCCAGCGGCTTCTCAATGCCATCAACAATGATGGCCGCATCTATCTGACGCAGACCCGTGTTTCCGGTCGTCTGGTCATTCGTTTCCAGGCCGGTCAGTTCGAGGCGACGGCCGAGGATATCGATACGGCTTTCGACGTCATCGTCGAAATCGCCAGATCATTATCCTAGACTGGTTGGGCTGTTTTTCCGGCGCGGAGAGCCGAGCCATGCTAGGCTCTCCGAAATCGATTGGTGACACTGGTGAATAATTCGTTCATATATGGTGCCATCAATTTCGTCTTTGAAAATGCAGGGAAGGAAAATCCATGAAACTTTTGCGCGTTGGCGAAGTCGGCAAGGAAAAGCCGGCGCTTCTGGATAGCGATGGCAAGATCCGCGATCTCTCCGCCCATGTCGCCGATATCGGCGGCGAGGCCATTTCGCCCGCGGGCCTGGCAAAGATTGCGGCTCTCGATCCGAAGAGCCTGCCGGAACTGGCGGAAGGCCGCCTTGGCGCTTGCGTTGCCGGTACGGGCAAGTTCATCTGCATCGGCCTGAACTTCTCCGATCATGCTGCCGAAACCGGCGCCACCGTGCCGCCGGAGCCGATCATCTTCATGAAGGCAAGCTCGGCCATCGTCGGCCCGAACGACAACGTGCTGATCCCGCGCGGCTCTGAAAAGACCGACTGGGAAGTCGAACTCGGCGTCGTCATCGGCAAGACGGCGAAATATGTCAGCGAAGCCGACGCTCTCGATTATGTCGCCGGTTACTGCGTCTCGCACGACGTCTCCGAACGCGCTTTTCAGACGGAACGCTCGGGTCAGTGGACCAAGGGGAAGTCCTGCGACACCTTTGGCCCGATCGGCCCCTGGCTCGTTACCAAGGACGAGATCGCCGACCCGCAGAATCTCGGCATGTGGCTGAAGGTCAACGGCAAGATGATGCAGAACGGCTCGACCAAGACCATGGTCTATGGCGTCGCCTTCCTCGTCTCCTATCTCAGCCAGTTCATGTCGCTGCATCCGGGCGACGTCATCTCCACCGGCACGCCTCCTGGCGTCGGCATGGGCATGAAGCCGCCGCAGTATCTGAAGCCGGGCGATGTCGTCGAACTGGGCATGGAAGGCCTGGGCACCCAGAAGCAGACTTTCCTCGCTGACGCGTAAGGCGTGCGAAGCTCAGGAACTTTAACCTTTTGAGATCATTCTTGATGCCGGAGAAGCGATTCTCCGGCGTTTTTTATAGATAAGAACCAATTCTGGTTATGTTGCCCTGCAGCAAAAACTGCTAGGTTAGATAGTAAGAGCTTAAAGGATGAGGTGTGCAGAGGAGCTGCGATCATCCTGCTGCAGGGCGCGAGTGGAGAAGCGCCGCAGCGAAGACAGCGACACGTAAGGCGCGTGCGTTTTAATGATTTAGGTGATTTGCGTGGTCGCATACCCGCATCACAAGAGGTAAAGCCCCCATGTTTTATCAGTTTTACGAACTCAATCATGCCGCTCTCGCCCCTTTTCGCGCCGCGGCAGACATGATGCGCCTGGCCTATGCCAATCCGCTTAATCCCCTTTCGCATACGGTGTTCGGCCGCACCCTGACGGCCAGCCTCGAGGTTTTCGAGCGCACGACCAGACGCTACGGCAAGCCGGAATTCGGCCTCCATCAGACGCAGATCGAAGGCAAATCCGTCTCGGTGCATGAAAAGATCGTCTGGAAGAAGCCTTTCTGCAATTTGATCCATTTCGAGCGCAGCCTGCCCGCCGGCCATAGCGCCGATCCGCGCATCCTGATCGTTGCGCCGATGTCGGGACACTATGCGACGCTGCTGCGTGGCACGGTGGAAGCGCTACTGCCCGGCGCCGACGTCTACATCACCGACTGGATCGATGCGCGCATGGTGCCGATGACCGACGGCACCTTCGATCTTGAGGATTACATCGATTACGTCATCGAGATGCTGCATCACCTCGGCCCGGATACGCATGTCGTCGCCGTCTGCCAGCCGTCCGTGCCGGTGCTTGCCGCCGCGGCTGTGATGGAAGCGGCGGGCGATCGCCTGGCGCCCTCGTCGATGACGCTGATGGGCGGCCCGATCGACACCCGCATCAATCCGACCGCTGTCAACCAGCTCGCCAAGGAAAAGCCGCTGGAATGGTTTGCCGACAATGTCGTCATGAACGTGCCCTGGCCGCAGCCGGGCTTCATGCGGCCCGTCTATCCCGGCTTCCTGCAGCTTTCCGGCTTCATGTCGATGAACCTCGACCGTCACATGATTGCCCACAAGGATTTCTTCGTCCATCTCGTCAAGAATGACGGCGAGCCAGCCGAGAAGCATCGCGATTTCTACGACGAATACCTTGCTGTCATGGATCTGACGGCGGAATTCTATCTGCAGACGGTCGACCAGGTGTTCATCAAGCACGCGCTGCCCAAGGGCGAGCTCATGCATCGCGGCCAGTGCGTCGATCCCTCGGCCATTCGCAACGTCGCGCTTTTGACCGTCGAGGGCGAAAACGACGATATCTCGGGCGTCGGCCAGACCCATGCGGCGCAGACCATCTGCACCAACATCCCCGACCACATGCGCATGCACTACTTGCAGCCGGATGTCGGTCATTACGGCGTCTTTAACGGTTCTCGCTTCCGCCGAGAGATCGCCCCGCGCATCCTGGCCTTCACGCGCGAACATGCCCGCACCGGCCGCTCGGTGGTCAAGCGGGTCATCAAGGGCGGCAAGTCCGCCTGATAGCGTTCAAAATCAAATAGATGGAGCGGTTCCGGCATCAGATGAGGCGAGGAACCGCTTCATCAGCGCAAACTATTAGCTTTTGTTGAATTAATCGGGCGGATTCAAACACTTGTCCGATTCCATCAGGCGATCCCATTGAAGCCTCACGAAGAGGTTACCATCTCGATTCCAGCGGTACCGCAAAGATCGGGCCGTTTACCGCGCCGCGCGCCCTTGGAACGCGCTGAGATGCAGGTAGAGCTTTAAAAACCGCGCAGAAGCCTTACCATTGACCGGTGTCGGTCGAGGGGCGATGCGCCGTGCGAGGATACCTGACAATGAACCAATCTGCATTGCTTCGCCCGGATTGGACTCCGGCTACTATTGCCCTCATGGTGCTAGGCTTCGTGGTCTTCTGGCCGCTTGGCTTTGCCATGCTCGCCTATATTCTCTTCGGAGAACGTCTGCGGGATTTCAAACGGGATGTAAACGAAAGGACCGACGGCATGTTTGCTGGCTGCGGACGCTATCGCAATCGTCATCGCCATTCCTTCTCCGCCACAGGCAACGTCGCCTTCGACGACTGGCGCCGGGCAGAGCTTGAGCGCCTCGAGCAGGAACGCCGCAAGCTAGACGAAATGCGCGCCGAGTTCGACGCCTACGCCCGCGAGCTGCGCCGCGCCAAGGACCAGGAGGAGTTCGACCGTTTCATGCGCGAACGCAACAACGTCAAGCGCAATGACAATGGCGGCTCGCCGACCGAATTCCAGACGCCGTGATGGGCTGTGAGAGCAGCTGCATCATATAGTCGAAGCCGGCATCGGATGATGCCGGTTTTTCTTTGCCAGATCCTCCAGCGAATCATATAAAACTGCCTTCATGTTTCCGCTGCTCTCCAGATCCCGCAAAACGCCGGCCAAGCCGCCCGCGCCGGAAACGCGCACCCTCGATGTCGCCGGCCGGCTGATGCCGCTGACGATCCGTCAGCACGAGCGCGCGACCCGCATCACGCTCAGGATCGAGCCGGGCGGGCGATCTCTAAAGATGACCATTCCGCGCGGCCTCGCCGCCCGTGAGGTGAATGCCTTTCTCGACCGGCACCAGGGCTGGCTGCTGACCAAGCTCGCGAAATTTTCCGTCGACAACAGCCTGCGCGGCGGCAGCGAAATCCTTCTGCGCGGCGTGCGCCATCGCATCGAGCATACCGGCACCCTGCGCGGCCTCACCGAAGCCATCGTCGTCGAGGGCGCTCCAGTGTTGCGCGTCAGCGGTATGCCGGAACATGCCGGCCGCCGCATCGCCACCTTCCTCAAGAAGGAGGCGCGCGCAGATCTGGAACGATATGTGGCGGTGCACGCCAAGACCATCCGCGCCACCGTCACGTCCATCACCATGAAGGATACCCGCAGCCGCTGGGGCTCCTGTTCCTCGCAGGGGAACCTGAGCTTTTCCTGGCGCATCGTCATGGCGCCGCCGCTTGTTATCGATTACCTCGCCGCCCACGAAGTCGCGCATCTCAGGGAAATGAACCACGGCCCGCGCTTCTGGGCGCTCTGCCGCAAGCTCTGCCCCGACATGGACGAGGCCAAAGCCTGGCTGAAGCGCCACGGCAGCCATCTGCACGCGATCGATTTCGATTGAGTGCATTCTGCCGGTGCAAGCTGGAATGCGCCCAGAGTGATTGCTTGCAATTGCATATGGGCAGATTAGCCCCTCATCCGTCCTCTCACAGTTTCGCTTCGCTCAACCGTTCGAGTCCACCTTCTCCCCGCACGCGGGGCGAAGGAGTTTGGCGTTGTCGCTCCCTCTCCCCGTCAAAACGGGGAGAGGGCTGGGGTGAGGGGCACTTTTATTTGATATGCGATGGCCTCGGAGCCACTCAAAAATCCCGCCAACGTCGCCTTTAGGCTCGACTCTTTCGAATTTTCATGCCACTCCGCTGCCATGAACCCCGATATCAAAATTTGTGGTCTGAAGACGCCGGAAGCGGTGGATCGTGCTCTGGAGCGCGGCGCTACCCATATCGGCTTCATCTTCTTTGAAAAGAGCCCGCGCTATATCGAGCCCGATCTCGCCGGCCAGCTGGCCGAGCGCGCCCGCGGCAAGGCCAAGGTCGTTGCCGTCACGGTCAATCCCACCAATGACGATCTCGACGAGATCATGTCGCTGGTGAAGCCGGACATGCTGCAGCTCCATGGCAATGAAAGCCCGGAGCGTGTGCTGACCATCAAAGCGGTCTATAATGTCCCCGTCATGAAGGCCATGTCGGTGCGCGAGGCCGATGATCTGAAGCGGGTCGAATCCTATATTGGCATTGCCGACCGCTTCCTCTTCGATGCCAAGCCGCCTGCGGGCTCGGTGTTGCCGGGTGGAAACGGCGTGTCCTTCGACTGGAGCCTGATGAGCTGGCTCGACGATAGCGTGGATTACATGCTCTCGGGTGGCGTCAACAAGGACAACGTCGCCGAGGCGTTGGCCTCGACCAATGCCAGCGGCATCGATCTTTCCTCCGCGCTCGAAAGCGCGCCGGGCGTGAAGGATCTCGGGAAGATCGACCAGTTTTTCGACGCTTTTGCAGAAGCATGTCTGCCGGAACCGGCAGCAGGGAGTAGAAAGTGAACCAGACGCCTAAACTCAATTCCTTCCGTGCCGGCCCTGATGAGGACGGCCGCTTCGGTATTTACGGCGGTCGTTTCGTTGCCGAAACGCTCATGCCGCTGATCCTGGATCTGCAGGAGGAATGGGCGAAGGCGAAGGACGATCCGGCCTTCCAGGCGGAATTGAAGTCGCTCGGCACGCATTATATCGGCCGCCCGAGCCCGCTGTATTTCGCCGAGCGCCTGACGGCCGAGCTCGGTGGCGCGAAGATCTATTTCAAGCGCGAAGAGCTGAACCACACCGGTTCGCACAAGATCAACAACTGCATCGGCCAGATCCTGCTCGCCAAGCGCATGGGCAAGACCCGCATCATCGCTGAAACCGGCGCCGGCCAGCATGGTGTCGCGTCTGCGACCGTTGCAGCCCGCTTCGGCCTGCCCTGCGTCGTCTATATGGGCGCGACCGATGTCGAGCGTCAGGCGCCGAACGTCTTCCGCATGAAGCTCCTGGGAGCCGAGGTTATCCCGGTCACCGCCGGCAGCGGTACGCTGAAGGACGCGATGAACGAGGCCCTTCGTGATTGGGTCACCAATGTCGAGGACACCTATTATCTGATCGGCACGGCTGCCGGTCCGCATCCCTATCCGGAAATGGTCCGGGATTTCCAGGCCGTGATCGGCACGGAAGCTCGCGCGCAGATCCTGGAGGCCGAAGGCCGTCTGCCGGATCTGGTCATCGCTGCCGTCGGCGGCGGTTCGAACGCGATCGGCATCTTCCATCCCTTCCTCGATGACGAAAGCGTCAAGATCGTCGGCGTCGAAGCCGGCGGTAAGGGCCTTGAGGGCGACGAGCATTGCGCCTCCATCACCGCCGGCTCGCCCGGCGTGCTGCACGGCAACCGCACCTATCTGCTGCAGGACGGCGACGGCCAGATTAAGGAAGGTCATTCGATTTCTGCTGGCCTCGACTACCCCGGCATCGGCCCGGAGCATTCCTGGCTGAACGATATTGGCCGCGCCGAATATGTGCCGATCATGGACCATGAGGCATTGGATGCCTTCCAGACGCTGACGCGCCTCGAAGGCATCATCCCGGCGCTCGAGCCGAGCCATGCGCTCGCCGAGGTGATCAAGCGTGCCCCGAAGATGGGCAAGGACGAGATCATCCTGATGAACCTCTCCGGCCGCGGCGACAAGGACATCTTCACCGTCGGCAAGATTCTGGGAATGTGAGTTAGACGCCATGACCGCACGTATGGACAAACGCTTCGCCGCTCTGAAGGCTGAAGGCCGCCCCGCACTCGTCACCTATTTCATGGGCGGCGATCCCGATTACGAGACCTCGCTCGGCATCATGAAGGCGCTGCCCGAAGCCGGCGCCGACGTCATCGAACTCGGCATGCCCTTTTCCGATCCCATGGCCGACGGCCCGGCGATCCAGCTTGCCGGCCAGCGCGCCCTGAAGGCCGGCCAGACGCTGAAGAAGACGCTGCAGCTCGCAGCCGATTTTCGTAAAGTCGATGCCGATACGCCGATCGTGATGATGGGCTACTACAATCCGATCTATATCTACGGCGTTGAAAAGTTCCTCGACGATGCGATTGCCGCCGGCATCGACGGCCTGATCGTCGTCGACCTGCCGCCGGAAATGGATGACGAACTCTGCATCCCGGCGATCCGCAAGGGCATCAATTTCATCCGCCTGGCGACACCGACCACTGATGACAAGCGCCTGCCGACCGTGCTGAAGAACACGACGGGCTTCGTCTACTACGTCTCGATGAACGGCATCACCGGTTCGGCCCTGCCGGACCCGTCGCTGGTTTCGGGTGCCGTCAAGCGCATCAAGCAGCACACGGAGCTGCCGGTTTGCGTCGGCTTCGGCGTCAAGACCGCCGAGCACGCCAAGCTGATCGGCGCTGCCGCTGATGGCGTCGTCGTCGGCACAGCCATCGTCAACCAGATCGCCACCAGCCTCAGCAAGGACGGCAAGGCGACGGCCGATACCATCCAGGCGGTTGCGACCCTGGTGCGCGGTTTGTCCACTGGAACGCGTTCCGCCCGCCTTGTTGCCGCCGAATAGTTTCCCCATATAGGCCTTCGATCAATCCCTGCGGATTGAAGGAAGAGGCCTATGGGCATTTGGTGACGACTAGGATATCGATTAATTCGGTCGATTAGGAGTTTCGAATTGAACTGGATCACGAACTACGTCCGCCCGCGGATCAATTCCATGCTGGGCCGTCGCGAGGTTCCGGAGAATCTCTGGATCAAGTGCCCGGAAACGGGCGAGATGGTCTTCCACAAGGATCTGGAAGGCAACAAGTGGGTCATCCCAGCTTCCGGTTTCCATATGAAGATGCCGGCCAAGGCTCGCCTTGCCGACCTTTTCGACAACGGCGAATATGAAGCCTTGCCGCAGCCGAAGGTCGCGCAGGATCCGTTGAAGTTCCGCGACTCGAAGAAGTACATCGATCGCCTCAAGGACAGCCGTATCAAGACCGAGCAGGAGGATACGATCCTTTCCGGCATCGGCAAGGTTCGCGGCCTCAAGCTTGTGGCGGTCGTGCATGAATTCAACTTCATCGGCGGTTCGCTCGGCATGGCCGCCGGCGAAGCCATCGTGAAGGCTTTCGAGCGTGCCATTGCCGAAAAATGTCCGCTGGTCATGTTCCCGGCCTCCGGCGGTGCGCGTATGCAGGAGGGCATCCTGTCGCTGATGCAGCTGCCGCGCACGACGGTTGCCGTTGACATGCTGAAGGAAGCGGGCCAGCCCTATGTCGTGGTTCTGACCAACCCGACCACCGGCGGTGTCACGGCTTCCTACGCCATGCTGGGCGATATTCATCTGGCCGAACCCGGCGCTGAAATCGGCTTTGCCGGCAAGCGGGTGATCGAACAGACGCTGCGCGAAAAGCTTCCTGAAGGCTTCCAGACCTCGGAATACCTGTTGGAGCACGGCATGGTGGACATGGTCGTCAAGCGTCACGACATTCCGGACACGCTGGCGACGCTTTTGAAGATCCTGACGAAGGTGCCGGCGAACGATGTGCCGGCCAAGAGCAAGAACGGTGCTGCGCTGCCGGTAGCAGCGAGCGCCTGACATTATCGATTGCCGACGGGCGGAGGTGCGCGATGACGTCTATGGACCAGTCCGCAATGAGCGAGGCAGCACGGGAGATCGAGAAGCTCATGGGGTTGCACCCCAAGGGCTTCGATCTTTCTCTGGAGAGAATAACCCGTCTGCTCGACGTCCTCGGCAATCCTCATCAGAAATTGCCGCCGGTGATTCATGTCGCCGGCACCAACGGCAAGGGATCTGTGACGGCCTTCTGCCGCGCCCTGCTCGAGGCAGGCGGCTACAGCGTGCATGTCCACACCTCGCCGCACCTCGTCAACTGGCATGAGCGCTATCGCATCGGCGTCAAGGGTGGTCGCGGCCAGCTTGTCGACGACGCCGTGTTCGCCGATGTGCTCCGGCGCATAGCCAAGGCGAATGACGGGCAGAAGATTACCGTTTTCGAGATTCTGACGGCGGCGACCTTCCTTCTCTTTGCCGAGCATCCGGCCGATGTCGCCGTGATCGAGGTCGGTCTTGGCGGCCGTTTTGATGCCACCAATGTCATTTCCGATCCCGCCGTTTCCGTCATCATGCCGATTTCGCTCGATCACCAGCCCTATCTCGGTGATCGCGTCGAGTTGATCGCTGCGGAGAAGGCCGGCATCATGAAATCCGGCCATCCCGTCGTCATCGGCCATCAGGAATATGACGCGGCGCTCGACGTGCTGATCTCGACGGCCGAGCGTTTGCGTTGCCCGACCGCCGTTTTCGGCCAGGATTTTTCGGCGCACGAGGAATATGGCAAGCTGGTCTATCAGGACGAGTTCGGTCTTGCCGACTTGCCGCTGCCGCGCCTGCCGGGCCGTCATCAATATGGCAATGCCGCTGCCGCGATCCGCGCCGTCAAGGCCGCCGGCCTCGCCGTTACCGACGCGATGATGGAACAGGCGATGGCCTCGGTTGAGTGGCCGGGGCGCCTGCAACGGCTAACGGAAGGCGAGCTTATGGCGCATGCGCCCGAGCGCGCCGAGATCTGGGTCGATGGCGGCCATAATCCCGGCGCCGGCGAAGTCATCGCCGAGGCCATGGCCAATTTCGAGGAGCGCCAGCCGCGGCCTTTGTTTCTGATCATCGGCATGATCAACACCAAGGACCCGATCGGCTATTTCAAGGCTTTCGCCGGTCTTGCGGAGAAGGTCTATTGCGTGCCGATCCGCGGCAGCGAAGCCATGATCGACCCGGTCATCCTGGCGAATGCCGCCTATGATGCCGGCCTCATCGCCGAGCCGATGTCCAGCGTTGTTGAGGCGCTGGATGCGATCAAGGCTCTGGCTGTGCCGAATTCACCCGCGCCGCGTATCCTGATCGGCGGTTCGCTTTATCTCGTCGGCGACGTCCTCGCCGACAACGGCACGCCGCCACGGTAGTCCTGGCAGTCGCTATTCACCACGCGCCCTCGTGGTTCGAGACGGCCCTGCGGGCCTCCTCACCATGAGGGCTACTCCCTTATCTGGCTCGCAACTTGCTCGGCCCTCATCCTGAGCCCGTCGAAGGATCGGGGCGGCCTATGTGGCAAGCGCAAACACGACACGGTTGCTGAGGCGCAAAGCCTCGAAGGGCGAGGATGGCCTGTGTTCTCCGCACAACAAAAAAGCCCCGTCGAAGCGGGGCTTTTGTTTCATGCGATCGATACCGATCAGGATGCGCTGGAGATCCAGTTCTGCAGGGCTGTCTTCGGAGCAGCGCCGACCTTGATGTCAGCGACTTCGCCACCCTTGAACATGGCAAGCGTCGGGATCGAGCGAACGCCGAACTGGGCGGCCAGTTCCGGGTTTTCGTCGATGTTGAGCTTGGCAACCTTGACCTTGCCTTCGAACTGCACGGCAAGCTCCTCGAGAGCCGGGGCGATCATCTTGCACGGACCGCACCATTCGGCCCAGAAATCAACGACGACAGGCTCTGCGGACTGCAGCACTTCGGCGGCGAAGTTGGAGGTATCGACTTTAACGGTAGCCATAGGCTGCTCCTTAACCAGGATTTGGGGTTGCTAGATATGTGATGGTACGACGCCCAAATTTCAATATTTGGTATTTCACTTTGTTTGGAGCTCCGCAAGCGCCAATGCAAGGGTGCTGTCGGACAGCGTGTAGATCGAGGCATTTTCGGTGTAGACCAGCATGCAATCGACACGCTTTCCCGGATAGAGCGGCGAAAGGATCTCGCGGTAGATCGCGAGCTGGGCACGATGCGCAAACGGAATGCTGCTTTCCTCGCCGGGCGGCACGCGGTTCGTCTTGTAGTCGAGAATGACGACGCGATCGTCCAGATCAGCCAGCCGATCGATGCGGCCGGAGACGGCGTAGGACTGGCCGCCGAGCTTCAGCGTGCCCATGATCGAGACTTCCGCCTGTGCGTGGGTGCCGAACGTGCCCTGCAGATCCGGATGCGACAGGAGCGCGATGACGGAGTTCACCAGCGCGTCCCGCTCGGCCTGCGGCCAGAAGCGGGCGGCTCGCTCCGCATAGCGCCGCGCGGCGGCGGCGCGCTCCTCGGGCGCGATCTCGGGCAAGGTCTGTAGCATCCGGTGGATGAAGCGGCCCTTTTGCAATGCGCGGTCGGACTTGGCCCTTTCGCCGAAAAGCGCCGACGTCACCAGCAGATCGTCGGCTTCCTCGTCGATGACGGTGCCGACGCCGGAGGGGCTCAGCGGCCGTGGGAGGCTCTTCTGCGGCGGCAGCGGCCGGTTGAGGCCCTCAGGCAGGCCAACACGGTCAGAGCGCTTCTCCTGCTCTCTTGTGGTCTGGAATTCGAGCTGGACCTGAGCAACCCGCCAGCTCAACCCTTCCCAGTCACCATCGGGTCCGGAGAAGGTCTTCTGTGTGCTGTGCAGCTCATCCCCGCGCAGGGCGGCCGAAATCATGGCGTGCCAGGTATCGGCATTTTCTCGGATGCCGCGATAGCCGCAGATGACCAGCCGGTCGGCGGCGCGGGTCATGCCGACATAGAGCAGGCGGCGATATTCCTCCTCCGCCAACGACTGCAGCCGCGCGGTATCAGCCTGCGTCAGCGAATTGGCAAGGGCCGAGACCGGAACCCAGACCGGCAGCGGGATCTGGTCCCTGCCGGTCTCGATCAGCCGCATCTTCGGCAGATGCGTGTGGGTGAATGCCTTGCCGCCGCCATCGACGAGGAAAACGATCGGCGCTTCCAGCCCCTTCGAGGCGTGCACGGTCATGATCCGCACCTCGTTGCGGCCCTTGTCCTGCTCGCGTTTCACCGTCGGCGCTTCCAGCTCCAGCGTCGAGATGAAGGACTGCAGGCCGGGCAGGCCGCTGGTCTCGTGATCGAGCGCGAAGGTGAGGAATTCGTCGAGGATATCGCTGACCTCGGTGCCGAGCCGCGCCAGAAATTTGCGCCGGCCGCCGAAGCTGCCGAGTACGCGCGCATAAAAATCATGCACGGGAAGGCTTTTCGATAAGGCAAGGAAGGTTCTCAGTCGTTCGACTGCTTGCCTGAAGCGTTCATGTCCATCGTCGGCAAATCTTTGCAGATGGCTCCAGACGCTTTCCTCTTCATCGCGATAGGCGGCGACGGCGAAGACGTCTTCCTCGCTGAGATCGAACAAGGGGCTTTTCAGCAGGGCAGAAAGCGAAAGATCGTCCTCCGGCAGCAGCAGGAAGCGGCCAAGCGCGAGGAGATCCTGAATGGCGATATGGCTGGTCAGCACCAGACGATCGGCGCCGGCGACGGGAATATTGCCGCGTCGTTTCAAAGCGCGGGTCAGCGCGTTGACGAAGCTGTCGCGCTTGCGCACGAGGACGAGAATGTCGCCTGCTTCGATGAAGCGGGCCTTGCCCTTCTCGATGATCTTGTCCCGGCCGACCAGATTGCCGATCGTGTGCGCCATCCGCCGCGCAAGGATAGCGGCGGGCGCACTTTCCGGCGTCGAATCGAAAGGCGCGGTCCAGTCTTCCTCCTTTGCGGCCGGCTCCGGCGCGATCATCTCCCAGAGATCGACGGCGCCGGGATGGCCGATGCGGCTGGAGCGATGCACCACGGGTTCGTCGACGGCGCTGAGCCCGCGGGCATTCTCCGGGCTGGTGAAGACGTGATCGACGGCGCCGAGCACGTCGGCAGTCGAGCGGAAAGAGAGGGGCAGGCGGATCGACGAAAATTGCTGGCCGCTCGCCGCCACGCGCCGCCGCGTCCGGTCGCTCTCCTCGGAAAAGCGCTCGGGCCGGGCGCCCTGGAACGAATAGATCGACTGCTTCTCGTCGCCGACGGCAAAGATGGTGCGCAATGTCGGCCGGGCGCTGTCACCGGAGAAGAAATCCTCCGCCAGCGATTGGATGACGCTCCACTGGATCGGGCTCGTATCCTGCGCCTCGTCCACGAGAATGTGATCGATGCCCTGATCCAGCTTGTAGTGAATCCAGGGGCCGACATCCTTCTTGGTCAGAAGATCGGCCGTGCGGGTGATGAGGTCTTCGAAATCGAGCTGGCTGCGTCGCTTCTTCAGCTCTTCGTAGTCGCGGTTCAGCCGGTCGGCGAGAATGAGGGCGGCCCGCGTCGCGCGGTACATCCGCATCAGCTTCAACCGGTCGCGGCAGGCAACGACATGGGCGCGCGCTTCGGAGATGGCCTCTGCCAGGGCAGGGGCATCCGCCAGCATCGCCTTGACGAAGAACTGGCTGTCGGACTTCGGCTCGCCTTTGGCGGTCAGCATGGTCCTTTCTAGGATTTCGGCGCGCGCGATCGGATCTGTCTCGCGCTTGGCGAGTCGCAGCGCATAAGCGATCTCCTGCGCCTTGGCGCCACCCTTCTGGTCGGCAAGCGTCAGATAGAGCTCAAGCGTTGCGCCGGAGAGGCCGGGAAGGGGCCAATATTGCCCCGCGATGCCGCCTTCCGTATCGCCGGCAGAGAGGTCGAGCCTTGCCAAGAGCGCCGCTTCAACGCCGCCTTGACGCTCTGCCGGCTCTGTGAAGCGGCGAATGGCGTTTCGATTGGCGACGATATCGCCAAGCAGCGTTTCCAGACCCGATTCGTCGCCGAGATCGAGCACATAGGCAAAAGCATCCGCCAATTCGGCATCGCCATGCGGCGTTGCGGATGACAGCAGCGCGCGCCGGGCATCGTCGAGCAAGGTTGCCGCCGCCCGGTCGTCGAGAACGGAGAAGTGCCCGGCGACGTTGGCCTCGAGCGGGAATTGATGCAGCAGTGCCTCGCAAAAGGCGTGGATGGTCTGGATCTTCAGTCCGCCGGGCGTTTCCAGCGCCTTGGCAAAGAGCCGCCGTGCCTCGGCAAGCTTGAAGAGATCCGGCTCCTTGCCCTCGATATCGGCGATGCGCCTCTTCAGCTCCTCGTCCGGCATCGTCGCCCAGGCCGCTAGCCGGTCGAAGACGCGGTTCGACATTTCGGACGCCGCAGCCTTGGTATAGGTGAGGCAGAGAATGGCAGAGGGACGCGCGCCCGCAAGAAGCAGGCGGATAACGCGCTGCGTCAGCACATGCGTTTTGCCGGAGCCGGCATTGGCCGAAACCCAGGCCGAGCGTTCGGGGTCCGACGCGATCGATTGCTGGATCGTCGTCCAGCCGATCCAGACACCGGGATCATCGCTTTCCGGCAGGGTGGCGGTGTCATCGATGGAAAGCTCACTCATCGCCGCCTCCTTCCTGCTCGGTTTCCGCCGTCGACCATTCCGAGACGCGGGCGAGGTGATCGTAATCGCCACCATATTCGAATTGCTGCGCCGGGATCAGCCGCGAGGAAAAACCCTTCTCGCCCGACTGCAGCAGCGAGACGAATTTCACCAGCTGGTCCATCGATTCCTGTGCGAGATCCATAGCCGACTTCGTTTCCGTCTTGCCGCCGCGGCTCGAATGCTCGTTGTTGACCTGGTCGACCTTGAAGCGATCGCCCGGCCGCAGCCGGACGTAAAGCAGGTTTTCGGGCACCAGCGCACCGATATTGCGGAATGCGCCGGACCTCAGCGCATAGGCTTCGAGCGCCAGCTGCGGGTCGAGCAGTGCGCGGGCCTGCGCCGGCGAGGGATTGTAGCCGGTCTTGTAGTCGATGAGATCGGCTGCTTTGTCGCTCTTGACGTCGATACGGTCGGCAACGCCCGTGAGGCGAATGCCGATCGGCTCGATCTCGACGCCGGCAGGCACTTCCGTCGCCGTTTGGCGCACCTCGGGGCGTCGTTGCGCTTCCCAATCGAGGAACGCACGGGCCACTTCGCGGAAACGCGGCCGCCAGACGCTGTCGATATACACGGGCAGCCGCTCGGCGTCGAAGAGGTCGGCGATGATCCGATCCATCGCCAGTGTAGCATCCGGCGTGCCGGCCACATGCCCCTCGCGGACGAAACGGTCGATGATCTTGTGGTAGAGCGTGCCGCGCTCGGCCGGTCCGGGATCGCGGTTGAACGGATCGACCGGATCGAGCCGCAGCACACGCCGGGCATAGATGGAGTAGGGATCGCGCCGCAGCCGGCCCACTTCGCTGAAGGAATAGCTCTTCGGCTGCAATTCCACGGGCGGCTTTGGGGCGGGGCGCAGCGCCGGCGCCTGGTTTTCGCCCTCGTCGATCATTGCGGCCCAATGGCGATACTGGTCGCCGCGCGCCTTCATGGCGTCCTCCAGCTCTTCGCTGCCGAGCGCGATCAGCCGCTGCAGCCAGCGCGAGGCGACCGTCGGGGTCGAACCCTGGCGCAGGGCGCGGGAATAGATCAGGTCGCGCGTGCCGTTCGCCATTTCGAAGTCGTGTGCGAGCTGGCCGATGCGGCGCTCCGGCGGCTCCAGGCCGATCTCCGTCTTCATGCTGCGGGAAATGAAGGGATTGTTCGCCGTCTGCCCCGGCCAAGACCCTTCGTTCAAGCCGCCGAGGATCAGCGTGTCGACGCTCTGCAGGCGCGCTTCCAGCGTACCGAAGATGAAGAGGCGGGGATGGCTGAGCGCGCGCGGTTTCACTGCCTGGCCCACACAGAGCGCCGTCGTGATATCGATCCACTGCACGCCGTCGGCTTCAAGCTGGCCGTCGGTATCGATGATCTCCCTGAGCAGGCTGGCAAGCGTATCCCCGGCCTCGCCCGACCAGAGGCCCACCAGGCTGCCACGCTCGTCGACCGCTGCGGCTTCGAGGGCACGGCCCGTGCGCTCGGCCCAGTCCGAAAGGGTCGGCAGCCCCTCTGACGCTGGCAGGGAAAGAACCGACATCAGCGGCTCGCAGGCGGTGGTCACACGTTGGGCTAGCACCCGCGCATGTTCGATAGCCCCAGGCGGCAGTGATTTGCGCCACTGCGGCGCATGGCGATCATTGGCCTGCTCGACGACGCGCTCATCGAGCAGGGCTTCCAGCCTGCCGATGTCGATGTTGGCGACGCCGCCCCTGAGCGCCAGGATCTCCAGCGCGTCGACGCCCGGCTGGTGGGTTTCCGCCGGCAGGCCGAATAAGGCGAGGGGATGTTTCAGCAGCGCCACGACGGCGACGGGATCGCCGGGGCGAAGGGACGCCTCCAGCAGCAATTGCAGCAGCGTGCCCTGCGGCGTGGCATTCAGCGGCGTGCCGGCCGAATCGTCGGCGGTGATGCCGAAGCGGGCAAGCTCGGCGGTGACGCGCCGCGCGAGATTGCGGTCCGGGGTGATCAGGGCGGCCTGGCTCTCGTTGCCGTTGCGCCCGGGCTTATCCAGTGCCAGCCGCAATGCAATGGCGATTGCCGTCGCTTCCTCGCGCTCGTTCGATGCCTCTATCAGAGACACGTCTGCGAAGGCGTCCGCGATGGCGTTGGAGGCAAGCGTCTTGCGCCAGCTTCCCCAGCCGCTCGTCGCTTTTGCCGGCGCCAGCGCGCGCGACAGGATTTCTGCCCGCATCCGCATGGTGTCTGGCGCTTCGGCGACGGTTTCGACATCACGCCGGGTGACGTGCAGGCGCTTGAGCAGCAGCGACAGGCCATATTGCGAATGGCTGCGGGTGGTGGGGTCGGATCGCTCGCCGGCGGCCGTTTCCGGCGTCACGAGCTGCCAGTCTTCGTCCGGCATCGAAAGATCGAGGCCTGGTAGCACAATCACGCCCTGCGGCAGCGAGGCGACGGCGGCAATCAGTTCTGCGGTTGCCGGCACCGAGCCGGTCGAGCCTGCGATGATGACGGGCCCGGCGTGCCGCATGGTGGAGATCCGCTGCACTTCGGCGCGAAGAACGGCGTTACGGTTACGGGCCGGCGACGATTTGCCGAGCTCTTCGAGGCGCGCCGGCCAGAAGGCGCTGGCGATCCGCAGAAATTCCGCCGTCAGCTGCCACCAGAGCGCGTGGTCTTCAGCGCTGAGATTGGCAAGCTCGCTCCACTCGCGATCCTCGGTTTCAAGGGAATCGATGAGTTCGGCGAGGTTGCGAGCGAGCCAAATGGCATCAGCGGGGCTTGCCGGTGCGACCAGCGGCGAATCGGAGTGAATGTCGCGCACGATCTGCGGCAGCTTGTTGCGCCAGGCGAGGATCAGTCGCGCCAGTTCCAAGAGCCGGGCGGTATTGGCAAGCGGCTGCGCCAGATCGGCAGTTTCGGGCAGGGCTTCCTCGAAATAGCCGCTATCGTCATCGGTCTCGCCGAGCGGGCGAATGACCGGCAGGATGGCGGAACGGCCGCCGAGCAGCTCCACGAATTCTGAGCGCAGCACGCGCGCGGCGCGCCGCGTCGGCAGGAAGATACTGACTTTAGCAAGCGACAGCGGGTCGTCCGGATCATGACGGAAATGCTCGGTCAGCCGTCCGTCGCAGAGCGCCGCCGCAAGGGTCTTCAGGAAGGGCAGGCCCGCCGGAATCGTCAGGATACGCTGCCGGTGTCCGCCTGCCATGGGCTCACGCAAACGCCCGGAAGTTCCGGATCGCTTCCTCCGCCTCGCCGACCGCTTCAGGCGTGCCCACCGTCAGCCAGTGGCCGTCGAGCATGGTGCCGTAGAGCCGGTTCTTGGCGATGGCCTTGTCGAAATAGATGTTGATGTTGAAGGCATCATCAGGCGCATCGTCAAGGAAAGATGGCTTCATGGCGAAGGCACCGGCATAGACGACACCGTTATGTGGGTTGTCGCGATAACGCGTGAGCCGTCCGTCGTCGGCCATAGAGAAATCATTCTTGCCGTTATGGCCCGTGGTCCGTTCCAGCTCGACGCAGAGCATGGCCATGTCCATATGCTGTTCGTCCCAGAATCCGGCTAAATGATCGAGATTGCTCGGATGGCCGGGCTTCTCTCCGATCCAGAACAGGTCGGCATTCATGACGAAAATCGGATCACGGCTCAACAGCTTCAAGCCTTTGACGATGCCGCCACCATTGTTCATCAGCGCGTCCCGCTCGTCGGAAATCAGGATTTCGAGACCGCGATAACAGCGCAGATGCGCCTCCATCTGGTCGGCGTGATGATGGACGTTGACGACGGCCCGTTCGACACCTGCCTGCACCAACGCATCCAGTACATAATCGATCATCGGCTTGCCGGCGATCTTCACCAGCGGCTTCGGGATGGTGTCGGTGATCGGCCGCATGCGGGTTCCGAGCCCCGCGGCCAATACCATGGCTTGCTTGATGGTCATTTCGTCTCGAATTTCCGATTCGCTATCTGATTTCCATAGCACAGGGCCGGAAAGCCGTCGCGGGTCTTGGTCCGCTATGCCCGACCTATCCCGGCCTTCTCGCACCATTCGCGCAAGGGCGCGAGCGCTTCGTGCTCGAAGGCGATGGCGAGATAGGCGAGCGTGCGCGGCATGTGCTTCAGATATCCCGGCTTGCCGTCGCGCTGGAGCAGCCGCACCCAGAGGCCGGCGAGCTTGCAATTACGCTGCGCCGACATGATTGCCCAGCTTTTCAGGAATTTCGCCTCGTCGAAGCCGCCTTGGGCGTGCCGAAGGGCAAGATAGTCTGACATCAGCTGGTCGTGCAGATCGCGCTCGATCGTCACCCGCGCATCCTGCACCAGTGAAGCCACGTCGTAGGAGGTCGGCCCGATCATCGCATCCTGGAAATCGATGATGCCGACGCGCTTGATGCCCTGTTGATGCGCCTGCCAGATGATGTTGGGCGAATGCATGTCGCGCAGCAGCAGGTTCGTTTCAGCATCCTCGAGCTGATCGATCAGCCTGTCCCAGATCGCCAGATAGTCGGCGCGCTCCTCGTCGCTCGCCGGCGTGCCGCGCTTCCAGGGCAGATGCCAGTCGAGAAGCAACCGCGCTTCCATCTTCATCGCGGTTCGGTCGAAATCCGGAATGTGGTGGACATGATCCGGCGTCACCGGAATATCGTGCGGAATAGAGAGACCGTGCAGATGCGCGAGGAAGGCAACGCTTTGGCGATAGCGCTCGGCAATCGGTTTGCCCTCGGCGTCGAGCACGCCATCGGTGCCGAGATCCTCGATCAGAAGAATGCCCTGGTCGTAATCGGCACAGAAGATTTCCGGAGCGGCAAAGCCGTTCTCGCGGAGGATATTGGCGATCGCCACGAAAGGATAGGTATCCCAGGCAAGATGCGCGACTTTGGGATAGGGCTTGCCGTCGAGCACGGGCGGCCCTTCCGGCAGGCCGGGCCAATCCATAAGGATTACACGGCCACCATCCTTGGGATAGATGGATTCGTAAGCCCGCAGCGAGGCATCGCCGGTCAGGAAGCGCCTATGCGCGCCGCGATAGCCGTGCGTATCGAGAAAGGCGCGGATAGCAAGGACACGCTCGATGCGTGCCATCTGTTTGACCGGTGCCGTGACCGCTACCCGTCGTCCTTCGCCCTCATGCGTGAGCTTGAGGTCGATGCGTTCCTTCGGCAGCTCGCCTTCGGCCATTTCGGGCCATTCGACAAGGCAGATGCCGATTTGCAAGGCCTCGTCGAAGCCGAGTTCCGCCAACTCGCTGGGATCGCCGAGGCGGTAGAGATCGAAATGCGAGACAGGGATACGCAACTCGTAGGATTGAACGAGCGTAAAGGTCGGGCTCGGGACATCGAGTTCCGCATCGTCGGCCATGGCGCGCAGCAGCGCGCGCGCGAGCGAAGATTTGCCGGCGCCGAGATCGCCTGATAGTGCGAGACAGTCGCCGACCTTCAAGGCCAGTGCCAGATCCTCGCCAAGCTGAGCCGTGGCCGCGTCGTCTGCGAGGAAGAGGGAAATGCTGCTGTTCGAGGCTGTCATTCTGCGGCGACGGAATGGGGCAGTTCGGCCGAAGGAATCCGGCAGGTGACAGTCGTGCCCTTGCCCGGCTGGCTTTCGATGGAAACCTCGCCGTCATGCAGGCTGACGAAGCTTTCGACGATGGATAGACCGAGGCCCGCGCCGCTGCGCTTGCCAGCCTTGCCACCCGAGGCGAAGCGGTTGAAGACGCTGTGAAGCAACTCTTCCGGTATGCCCGGACCCTTGTCGGAGACCGAGAACACGAAGTCTGCGCCTTCGCGCCCGCATTTCAGCGCGATCGTTGATCCCTCGGGCGCGAAATTGGCAGCATTGGTCAGAAGCTTGAGCAGGATCTGCTTCAATCGTTGCTGATCGGCGACGATGGAGCCGAGGTGGGCCGGCACGGTGATTTCGAGTGTCACGCCGCTTTCCTGCAGCCGGTCGGCGATCTGCATGGAGACTTCGTCGAGCAGGTCGGAAAGCACGATCTCGGAATAATTCAACCGCATGATACCGGCATCGACGGTCGCCAGATCGAGAATGTCGTTGACCAGCGTCAGCAGCACGGAAGACGAGGTCGAGATATGGTCGATATATTCGGCCTGCCGCTCGTTCAGCGAGCCGATGCCCGGCGTCTTCAGGAGATCGGTGAAACCGATGATGTTGGTCAGCGGCGAGCGCAGCTCATAGGACACATGCTGGACGAAATCGTTCTTCAGCTCGTCCGCCTTTAGCAGTGCCTCGTTCTTTTCCGTGAGGGCGCGTTCGGCGCGCACGCTGTCGGTCATGTTGACGAAGGTCAGCATGGTCTGCGCGTTCGGCAGCGGAATGACGGCGTAGTCGAGCACGAGATTGGAATAGAGCTCCAGCGTCCCCTGCGAGGACGGCCGCTCGTCGTCGAAGCTGGTGATCTGCTCGGCAAAGCGCTTCCAGCCGTCAGGCCGATCATAAGAGGGAGCGCAGGCCTCGGCCAGCGCCTGAATATGCGTGCCGGGTTTCGCTTGCACCTCCGTGATGTTCCAGAGAATGCGGAAGGCCGGGTTGGACAGGCGGATGCGGCCATCCGGACCGAAAACGGCGACGCCTTCGGAAAGGTGGTCGATGGTTTCGCCCTGCACCTTGACCAGCGTGTTGTAGCGCGTTTCGAGATCGACCTGCTCGGTCAGGTTCTCGAATACCCAGGTGGCACCGCCCTGCGGATGCGCGGTGGCAAAAACCCGGAGGATCTGGCCGTTCGGCAGGTGCCAGAGATCGGTCTGCGTATCGAGCGCGCGATAGACCGAAAGGACGCCGTCCTTCCATGTCTTCCAGCTCAGCTGCTCGGGCAGCTTTTTGGCGCTGCGCAGTCTGTCCAGAAGCTCGCTATTGTCGGGCCGCTTTTCCAGAAACGCGATGTCGAGTTCCCAGAGCTGGACGAAAGCCTGATTATAGAATTGCAGTCGCCTGTCGCCGTCGAAGATCGCAACGGGTGTCGCCAGATGATCGAGGGTTTCGGCGTGGCTCTTCAGCGTGCGCGCCAACTCTGCTCGCACCGATTCTGCCTCCGATACGTCGATGGCGATGCCGGCCGAACCGTTCGGGGCTTTGACGTCGACGACATCGAAAAAGGTGCGGTTGCCATGCACGACGGTCGAAATTTTGTCGTGAAATGGTGATTCCGGCGTGGTCGCGGCGCGAATGCGCTCGCGGGTCACGGTGGTCAGGAATTCCCGTCCCTCGCGCACGGCCTCTTCGGTCGAAACCGCTTCGACGGCCTCGCCATAGGCCTGGTTGACCCAGGTAAGCACACCTTCCGCATCGCGCTGCCAGACCGGCAGGTCGATGGCGTCGAGCAGGTTCTGGAAGGTGGAGATCGACGTCATCAACCGGTCGCGCTCGATCTTCAGCTCGGCGAGTTCCGCGCGCAGATTGTTGAGTGCGATGAAGCGAACGAAGGCGCGCCCGCCGGAAATGCGGCCCTGCGCTTCGAGGATCTCGTCGCGGTTGGTCTCGACCACCATGTCGAAGCTCTGGCCGCTGCCGCGCAGCTTGTCGATCGCCTTGTCGAGTTCGCCGGCCGACCATGATTTCAGCCAGCGGCCAAAGGCGAGGAATTCATTGTCCTGCGGGGCACCGGTTTCGACCGGAAGCTGGCCGAGCAGTTCCGGCCTGGCATTCTGGCCATCCCAGATGACGATCCGGCGGTTCTTGTCGGCGATCAGCGCCTGATATTGCGAAATGCGCTGGTTGGCGTCGGAAAGAGCCGTGCGGATCTCGCGGCTTTCGCTTTCCATGTTGCCGCGCTGCCGGACCATCCACATGGTCGAGAGGAGTGCAGCGGAGATGACGCCGATGATGACGGAGAAGACGGCCATTTCCGACGAGGTGAAGAGACGCATACTCGACTGGGCGGCATTGCTGCTCTGCGCAAGAACAGGTCCGGCCAGACCGGTCACGAGACCACCAAAAACACTGAGCCGCAACAGGCGGCTGAAGGAGGCCAGCCGGCTCTTGCCGCGCTTCGCTCTCGCCGAAAGCTGGTATGCACTGCCCTGCCGCAACTGCGTCGCCACTTGGCGTAGCGCTGGTCGATGCAGGTTGTCTTCCCCTTCAAACATAAGAGGTCTGTCTCCGTCCTTCAGAGCATGATGCCGAAAAGTGCAAGCGGTTTTCGGATGACATCATGCTCTACTTATTTGATTGTAGAGCGAATTCAGATTTTAGGCCGAACAGACCTTCAATCATCTGGCTCTACTGTGCCGCATCCTGACAAGACATCCCATTTTCATGGCTCCGGGCACGCCCGGTTCGTCACGAATCAAGTGTAAAAACAATACTGCCTAAGGGAATCTGCGGGAAGGGAGCTGGCTAAAAAATAAGCCCCGGCATTTGTCAATGCCAGGGCCACAAGATGTTGTGGATACTGTTTCGGTAATCAGTATCTGTAGTGGTCGGACTTGAACGGACCCTTTGGCGTCACGCCGATATACGAAGCCTGCTCTTCGGAAAGCTCCGTCAGCTTCACGCCGAGCTTGGCAAGGTGCAGACGGGCGACCTTCTCGTCGAGATGCTTCGGCAGCACATAGACTTCGTTCTTGTAGTGGCCGGGCTTGGTGAAGAGCTCGATCTGGGCCAACGTCTGGTTGGTGAAGGACGCCGACATCACGAAGGACGGATGGCCGGTGGCGTTGCCGAGGTTCAAGAGGCGGCCTTCCGACAGCAGGATGATGCGGTTGCCCTTGGAGAACTCGACCATGTCGACCTGCGGCTTGATGTTCGTCCACTTCTGGTTCCGCAGAGCGGCAACCTGGATTTCGTTGTCGAAGTGACCGATGTTGCCGACGATCGCCATGTCCTTCATCGCACGCATGTGGTCGATGCGGATGACGTCCTTGTTGCCGGTCGTGGTGATGAAGATGTCGGCCGAGGAAACGACGTCCTCGAGCTGAACGACTTCATAGCCGTCCATGGCGGCCTGCAGCGCGCAGATCGGGTCGACTTCGGTCACCTTGACGCGGGCGCCGGCGCCGGAAAGCGAGGCGGCGGAACCCTTGCCGACGTCGCCATAACCGCAGACGACGGCGACCTTGCCGGCCATCATGACGTCGGTGGCGCGGCGGATGCCGTCAACCAGCGATTCCTTGCAGCCGTACTTGTTGTCGAACTTCGACTTGGTGACGCTGTCGTTGACGTTGATGGCCGGGAAGGGCAGCAGGCCCTTCTGGCTGAGCTGGTAGAGGCGGTTGACGCCGGTGGTGGTCTCTTCGGTCACGCCCTTGATGGCGTCGCGCTGCTTGGTGAACCAGCCCGGAGAAGCCTGCAGGCGCTTCTTGATCTGTGCGAAGAGGATTTCCTCTTCTTCCGAATGCGGATGAGAGAGCACGTCCTCGCCGGCTTCGGCGCGGGCGCCGAGCAGGATGTACATCGTGGCGTCGCCGCCATCGTCGAGGATCATGTTGGAAACGCCGCCATCGGTCCACTGGAAGATCTTGTCGGTGTAGGTCCAGTAGTCTTCGAGGCTCTCGCCCTTGATGGCGAAGACCGGAACGCCGGAAGCGGCGATCGCGGCGGCGGCGTGGTCCTGCGTCGAGAAGATGTTGCACGATGCCCAGCGCACCTGAGCGCCGAGCGCGACCAGCGTCTCGATGAGGACGGCCGTCTGGATCGTCATGTGCAGCGAACCGGTGATGCGCGCGCCCTTCAGCGGCTGCGCTTCGCCGAATTCGGCGCGGCAGGCCATCAGACCCGGCATTTCGGTTTCGGCGATCGTGATTTCCTTGCGGCCGAAGTCGGCAAGGCCGATATCGGCGACGATGTAGTCCTTTTCAGTGCTCATCAATGGGTCTCCAGCCTGAACGATGCAGTCGCGCCGCGGGCAGACGCCTCGACCGAATGCAACAAAAATTGCACGCTGACAGCGTGTGGATGATGCCGTGTATCAGGCTTCAGGAGGGAAATCAATGAAGATATAAAGAAGTCTTTATATCTTTATATCCAGTTGGCGACTGCAGGCAAAAGCTTAGATTTCCTCGCCGAACTTGTTGGCGACCAGCTGGTCGAGCGCCTCGAGCGCTTCGGCGGCCTGATTGCCGCTCGCCGTCACCAGCACGCTGCAACCGGGGCTGGCCGCCAGCATCATCAGACCCATGATCGACGTGCCGCCCACCGTCGTGCCGTCCTTGGAAACGGTGATTGCCGCGTCATAGGCTTCGACGGTCTGCACGAATTTCGCCGAAGCACGGGCATGCAGGCCCCGCTTGTTGATAATCAGGAGTTCCCGGGAAAGCTCATTCATGGGGGCGGTGCTTGCCTCGTTATTTGCCGCTGAGCACGCGGCTCGCCACGTTGATATATTTACGCCCGGCCTCTGATGCTTCCACCAGGGCTCTTTCCATGTTGTTGTCGCCGCGCACGCCCGCAAGCTTGATGAGCATCGGCAGATTGACGCCGGCGATGACCTCGGTGTGGCCGCTATTCATGACGGAGATGGCGAGGTTGGAGGGAGTGCCGCCGAACATGTCGGTCAGGATGATGACGCCGTGCCCGTCGTCGGCACCGGCAACGGCCTGCAGAATGTCCTGCCGGCGCTTGTCCATGTCGTCTTCGGGACCAATGCATACCGTTTCTATGAACTTCTGCGGACCAACGACATGCTCGACAGCATGCCGAAACTCTTCAGCCAGCTTGCCATGAGTGACAAGCACAAGTCCAATCATGATATTACTGCTCCCATCGCATCCGCAAACAGGTGGCCCATATCGCAATGCAGCAATGTCGTCCACCAGTGGGGGGACATCTTGGCGATGAAAAGACGAAGTGCAAGCTTAAAATATAGGATTTGCGTGCCTGTGCGGGCCTAAATGGCCGATTCATCGAAACTCGCGCCGATTTTCGCCATTATTATGGCGAGCGGATTCGCCGAGGTTGCGGACAAGCGGATCAACGGCAACCTTGCGGATGCGGTAATATCGATCCACTCGTCTTCGGGTGGCATTCTCTCCGCCGTTGTCGGGTCGACAGGGCGAATGGCGAAGTGCATTTCGCCCCGCGAAGCATAAGGCAGGCGAACGATTCCCGTGTAGCGGATTTCCATCAGGCCAGCGATGGACGGCGGGCATTCGGCAATCACCGAGCCATCGTGCCTGGAAATCAGCACGCGATCGTCCGCAATCAGCTTCGCGGCGAGACCGAGCGGTCTTGCCGCCGCCAGACAGGAGAAGGCGAGGGCGGATTTGCCGCTGCCCGAAGGGCCGAGAAACAAAAGGCCCGTCTTGCCGATGACGATCGCAGTTGCATGAATGTTGGTTGTTTCGCCGGTCATGCGGCCGCTCACGCCGGCGTCTTGGCCGGCAGCGACAGGATGAAGCGGGCGCCAAGCAGCGTCGCGCCATCGCCGTCGATGATGTTTTCGGCGCGCAGCGACCCGCCATGCGCCTCGGCGATCTGCCGGCTGATCGAAAGGCCAAGGCCGGAATTCTGTCCGAACCCTTCGGATTCCGGTCGGTCGGTATAGAAGCGCTCGAAGATGCGGTCGATGTTCTCGGCCTGGATGCCGGGACCATTGTCCTCGATATAGATGACGCAGCGTGTCCGCGTCCGCGTCAGCCGTACGGTGATCTTGCCGGTTTCCTTCGCAACGAAGGAGCGGGCGTTCTCGATGAGATTGGTGACGATCTGGCCGATACGGAGATCATGGCCGTCGACCGTGAACTTCGCCTTGTTGCCCTGTTTGCGGTCGACGATATATTCGATCTCGACCGCTTTCTTGCTGTGTCCGACCTGTCTCGAAATCTCGATCATGTCGCGCAGCAGCACTTCCATATCCAGCGACCTGGCATCGGAGCGGGCAAGCTCGGCATCGAGGCGCGATGCGTCGGAGATATCGCTGATCAGGCGGTCGAGGCGGCGAACATCGTGCTGGATCACGTCCATCAGCCGCTTCTTCGAATCGTCGCTTTTGGCAAGCGGTAGCGTCTCGACGGCGCTGCGCAGCGATGTCAGCGGGTTTTTCAGCTCGTGGCTGACATCGGCCGCGAAACTTTCGATCGCATCGATGCGGTCATAGAGTGCAGAGGTCATGTCGCGCAGGGCAATCGAAAGGTTGCCGATCTCGTCCTGGCGGGCGGAAAAGTCCGGGATTTCCTCGCGTTCCTTCGCCCCGCCGCGGCGCACCCGGATGGCGGCGGCCGAGAGCCGGCGTAGCGGGTTGGCGATCGTGGAGGACAAAAGCAGCGACAGCACGACGTTGACGAGCGTCGCGACGCCGAAGACGCGCATGATCGCCAGGCGCTCGGCATGGACGATCTTGTCGATGTCGCCGGCTTGGGTCGAGAGCAGCAGGACGCCGAGAACGGCGCGGAAGCGTTGGATGGGCACCGCGACGGAAACGATCAGCTCGCCTTTTTCGGTGGTGCGGACGACCGCGCCGCGCACGCCGGTCAGCGCGTTCATGACTTCCGGATAGATCGAGCCGTCACCTCCGGGCGCTTCCTTGTAAACAGGCAGGTTGCCCGGCTGCAGCATCTTGTTGAGCAACCCACTGAACCAGTCGGACCAGCTCTGCTTCTCGTCGTCGACGGGGGGCAGGTCGTAGCGCAGCACCTGGCCGCGGGAATAGAGGTGGCGGCTGTCGAGCAAAAGGTTGGCATCGGCGTCGAAGATGCGGGCGCGGGTCCGCGTCGGCGAGATCAGCCGCGTCAAGACGGGCGCCACCTTTTCCGGATCGATCGGGAACTCGAGATCCTCGTCGTTCGGAACGGGTGTGATGCTCTGGCCGGCCTGCAGCTCCAGGAGCTTCTGGGGATCGATGGTGATGGAGTTCGTGTCGACCGATGCCGAAGCGGAAACGGCGCCGGCGATGATCTCGCCCTGCGTCAGCAGGCTCTCGACGCGGGCATCGATCAGGCCCTCGCGGAACTGGTTAAGATAGAGAATGCCGCCGACAAGCACGACGAGGGCGGCAAGATTGAAGAACAGGATGCGCCGCGTCAGGCTCGAAAAGACGGCATTGCCGAAGATGCGGCGGATCAGAACGAACGGATGAGTCCAGCGGCGGCGCGCGGGTCGAGCGCCGCTCGGGCTTTCCGAGTCGTCTATGTCTCTGTCCTGCACCAGCTGTGCCAAGCCAACGGCCCTTTCGAAGAACGGGCTCCGCGACCCCGTTCGCATGCTCTTATTCCATTCTCAGCCGCATGGTCCAGTTAACTATTCGAGCATGATGCCGAAAGTATGAGGGGCCTTCGGACGACATCATGCTCTCAATTTGCCACCGGAGCGGATTGAGATCTTGGGTCGGCCAGACCCAAGATCATCCGGCTCTAGGCAGCCTCGCGGAAGCGATAGCCGACGCCATACAGCGTCTCGATCATATCAAAATCGAGGTCGACCATCTTGAATTTCTTGCGCAGCCGCTTGATGTGGCTGTCGATCGTGCGGTCGTCGACATAGACCTGCTCGTCGTAGGCCGCGTCCATCAGGGCGTCGCGGCTCTTGACCACGCCGGGGCGCTGCGCCAGCGAATGCAGGATGAGGAATTCGGTGACGGTCAGCGTTACCGGTTCGCCCTTCCAGGTGCAGGTGTGGCGTTCCTGGTCCATGACGAGTTGACCGCGCTCCAGCGAGCGGGCCTGCTGCGTGGCGCCCGGCTTTGCAGCGGCATTGGCGCCGCCAGCGGCATTCGCGGCTTCGCGAGCCGAGGCGCGGCGGAGCACCGCCTTGACGCGCTCGACGAGCAAACGCTGCGAGAACGGCTTGGTGATGAAGTCGTCGGCACCCATCTTCAGGCCAAAGAGTTCGTCGATTTCCTCATCCTTCGAGGTCAGGAAGATCACCGGTATATCGGATTTCTGGCGCAGGCGGCGCAAGAGCTCCATGCCGTCCATGCGGGGCATCTTGATATCGAAGATCGCCAGTTGCGGCGGCCGGGCAAGCAGGCCGTCCAGCGCCGAGGCTCCGTCCGTATAGGTCTCTACCTTATATCCCTCTGCTTCCAAGGCAATCGATACGGAAGTCAGGATATTGCGGTCGTCGTCAACGAGCGCGATTGTCAACATGGTATTCGTCTCCGTCATCAGTGCGCGTCTCCCGGATTTGGAATCCAGCCCAGGCGGTCTGCCAGCTCGGTCGGCGGTAACCTGGCGCGCTTATGGGGATAAAGGTGGAACAAATTGTGGCAAAGATAAAGGGGAGGATTGTCGCGGCGCAAAACCCTTGCGCATTAGTTGTGCGACGAAACGTCTCGCCTTCCTCCATTCAAACGATTTAAAATTATCGAAATTTATTTAAATCGATTAAATACCTGATATCATTAAACATTTTTTGCTTCTCGCTCTTGTGCTTTTAAAAGGAGCCCTCTACGCTTTAGACAGTTCTAACGGCCAAGCCCCTTTGTAGAGGAAAAAGTGATGGAGCAATTCGGCGTTCGCAATCCCGCAACCGAACTGGGATCGATCGGCCTGGGAGCCGCCGCCAGTGTGCGTTACAACCTGATGGCAGCCCATCTTTATGAGGAGGCGATTCGCCGTCGTGAGGCCGATCTGACCGCCGATGGCGCGCTGAGAGCCATCACTGGACAGCACACCGGCCGTTCCCCGAAAGACAAGTTCGTCGTGCGCGACGCTACCACCGAGGACCAGATCTGGTGGGACAACAACAAGCCGATGTCGCCGGAGCATTTTGCGCTGCTGCATGAAGACATGCTGGCGCATGCTCGTGGCAAGGACCTGTTCGTTCAAGACCTGATCGGCGGCGCCGATGCCGAATATGCGCTGCCGACGCGCGTCATCACCGAATTCGCCTGGCACTCCCTGTTCATCCGCAATCTGCTGATCCGCCCTGAGCGCTCGACGCTCGAAGGCTTCGTGCCGAAGCTGACGATCATCGACCTGCCGAGCTTCCGCGCCGATCCCGAGCGCTATGGCTGCCGCACGGAAACGGTGATCGCCTGCGACTTCGTCAACGGCATCGTCCTAATCGGCGGTACCTCCTATGCCGGCGAAATGAAGAAATCCGTGTTCACGGCGCTGAACTACATGCTGCCGGAGCGCGGCGTCATGCCGATGCACTGCTCGGCAAACGTCGGCCCCGAAGGCGATGCGGCGATCTTCTTCGGCCTGTCGGGCACCGGCAAGACGACGCTCTCGGCCGATCCGACCCGCACGCTCATCGGCGACGACGAGCATGGCTGGGGCGAAAACGGCATCTTCAATTTCGAAGGCGGCTGCTACGCCAAGACCATCCGCCTATCGGCCGAGGCCGAGCCGGAAATCTACGAGACGACCCGCCGTTTCGGCACCGTGCTGGAAAACGTCGTGCTCGACGAGCATGGCCGGCCGGATCTCGACGACGGTTCGCTGACGGAAAACACCCGCAGCGCCTACCCGCTGCATTTCATCCCGAATGCGTCGGAATCCGGCATCACGGGCCATCCCGAAACGATCATCATGCTGACGGCCGATGCCTTCGGCGTCATGCCGCCGATTGCGAAGCTGACGCCGGATCAGGCGATGTACCACTTCCTGTCCGGCTACACCGCCAAGGTCGCCGGCACGGAAAAGGGCGTCGTCGAGCCGGAAGCAACCTTCTCGACCTGCTTCGGCGCTCCCTTCATGCCGCGTCATCCGACGGAATACGGCAACCTGCTCAAGGAGCTGATTGCCCGTCACGGCGCCCGTTGCTGGCTGGTCAACACCGGCTGGACCGGCGGCGCCTACGGCAAGGGAAGCCGCATGCCGATCAAGGCGACGCGCGCGCTGCTCGCAGCCGCTCTCAAGGGCGATCTCGATAATGTCGAGTTCCGCACGGACGCGAATTTCGGCTTTGCGGTTCCGGTCGCGGTCGAAGGCGTCGATACGGCCATCCTCGACCCGCGCTCCACCTGGGCCGATGGCGACGCCTACGATGCGCAGGCCAAGAAGCTGGTACAGATGTTCGTCACCAACTTCGCGAAATTCGAGGATCATGTGGACGGTAACGTCCGCGATGCGGCCCCAGGCATGCCGGTCGCTGCGGAGTAGATTTTTCGCAACAGCAATGACTCACGTGAAACCCGGCGGCCAATCCGCCGGGTTTTTCGTTCCACGGGATGTTTTCAAGCGCAATGCAATGTGGAATAGAGCGATTTCAGGAAAAGTGCTCGGCGGTTTTCCGCTTGGAATTGCCTAGACTGACGATAGAGCGGCGACGCGGCTTCAGCCGGATGTTCACCGACCTCGACAGGCGCGGAGAAGATCATGGCCAGCGAAGCGCTTTACATCAACGACCGGATTACGATCGCCGGCTGGGAGCTGACGGAACAGTTCGTTCTGGCGGGCGGCCCGGGCGGTCAGAACGTCAACAAGGTCGCAACTGCGGTCCAGCTATTCTTCAATGTCCAGAATTCCCCATCGCTGACGGAGCGTGTCAAGGCCAACGCCATCAGACTTGCCGGCCGCCGCGTCTCCAAGGAAGGTGTGCTGCTGATCGAGGCCAGCCGCTTTCGCAGCCAGGACCGCAACCGCGAGGATGCACGCGAGCGGCTGAAAGAGCTGATCCTTGAAGCTGCCGCCCCGCCGCCGCCGCCGCGCAGAAAGACCAAGCCGACAAAGGGCTCGATCGAGCGCCGGCTGAAGGAGAAATCCGGGCGTTCCGAAGTCAAGAAGATGCGCGGCAAGGTCGGCGGCGACTAAACTCGCTTTTCGGGTGGCGGCTTTGGTTCGATTGGGCGAGGTTGATGATGGTCAGGCGAGTTCGATTTCGTGGATGCTATCTGCGTGGCCCCTCATCCTAGCCTTCTCCCCGCGAGCGGGGAGAAGGGACGACAGCGTGAAACACAGACGCTCTTGAGTGGCTGGTTAGAGGCAGATTAGACTCCCTCGCCCCGCGAGCAGGGAGAGGGTTGGGGTGAGGGGCCATTTACCAAAGCGCGGCGACGGCATCCCCCTCTGACCCGCACCATCAGGAAACAAAAATGCAGCTCCCGAACGGAATTCGCCATCTGCCCGGTTATCTCGATCGCCCCGCGCAGGAGGCGCTCTTCGAGGCGATCCGCGCCGTCGTGGCCGACGCGCCGCTGTTCACGCCGGTCATGCCCGGCACCGGTAAGGAAATGTCGGTGCGGATGACCAATTGCGGCTCGCTCGGCTGGGTCACGGACAAACAGCGTGGCTATCGTTACCAGCCGACGCATCCCGTCACCGGCCGCCCATGGCCGGCCATGCCGAAGCAATTGCTCGATTTCTGGCGCGATATAGCGGGCTATGAAAAACCGCCCGAAGCCTGTCTCGTCAATTTTTATGGCGACGATGCCCGCATGGGCCTGCATCAGGATCGCGACGAGCAGGATCTCAACGCACCTGTGTTATCGGTCTCGCTCGGGAACACCTGCCTCTTTCGCGTCGGCGGCCTCAACCGCAATGATCGCACGCTATCTTTCAAGCTTGCGAGCGGCGATATCGTCGTTCTCGGCGGCGAGGGCAGGCTGTGCTTCCATGGCGTCGACCGCATCTATCCGACAACTTCGACATTGCTGAAGAACGGCGGGCGGATCAATCTGACCCTCCGGCGTGTCCAGCCCTGATCCTCAGAGCTTTCTGAGCGCAACCTGTTCGATCAGATGGTTCTTGCCCTTCTGCAGGATGAGGTCGGCGCGCGGGCGCGTCGGCAGGATGTTCTGGCGCAGGTTCTTCAGGTTGATGTTCTTCCAGAGCCCCTCGGCAATCGCCAGCGCTTCCTCCTCGCTGATCGACGCGTAACGGTGGAAGAAGGAGTTGGGGTCGCGGAAGGCGGTCTCGCGCAGCCGCATGAAGCGGGCGACGTACCAGTTATGGATCTGCTGTTCCTCGGCATCGATATAGATCGAGAAATCGAAGAAATCCGAGACCATCGGCACGATCTTGCCGTCGGCCGGCAAATGGCGCGACTGCAGTACGTTGATGCCTTCGAAGATCAGGATGTCCGGGCGGTCGACCGTCTTGAACTCGTTCGGCAGCACGTCATAGACAAGATGCGAGTAAGAGGGCGCCTGCACATTGGGCTGGCCGGCTTTGATCGCCGAGAGGAAGCGCAGCAGCGCGGCCGTATCGTAGCTTTCCGGAAAGCCCTTGCGCTGCATCAGGTTGCGGCGCTGCAATTCGGCGTTCGGATAGAGAAAGCCGTCCGTCGTGACCAGATCGACCTTCGGGCTCGATGGCCAGCGACCCAGCAACTCCTTCAGGATACGGGCCGTGGTGGATTTTCCGACCGCGACCGAACCGGCAATGCCGATGACGAAGGGCGTCTTCGCGACATCGGAGAGGCTGAGGAAGCGATTGCGCTGCTCGAACAGGATCTGCGAGGATTCCACATGCGAGGACAGAAGTCGCGACAGCGACAGATAGATGCGCCGGACCTCGTCAAGATCAATCGGGTCGCCCATCGAGCGCAACCGCTTCACTTCGTCAGATGTCAGCGTTAGCGGCGTGTCCGCCCGGAATTTCGCCCATTCTTCCGAAGAGAAGAAATAATAGGGCGAATAGGCTTTCGCCTCAAAAATATCGAGAGTTTCGGGCGCGGGCTCGCTCTTGGTCGCTATCGTCATCGCGTTCTTACCGGCTGGCCTTTTCCTGAAGGCCGGATTGTGAGGTGCGCCTTTCGAGCTCACCCATGACATTCTCTAACGGAATGCCCGCAATCTTCAATACGACCAAAAGATGATATAGCAGATCGGCGGCCTCATAGGTGAGGTTGTCTCGATCGTTGACAACAGCGGCCATCACGGCCTCGATTGCCTCCTCGCCGAGTTTCTTGGCGGCTTTCGGCTGCCCGGCCGCAAAGAGCTTCGCCGTCCAGGATTGGTCCGGCGAGGCCTTGGAGCGTTCCTCGACGATTTTTTCGAGGTCGGAAAGGGTAAATCCGCTCATCGCTCGCTGCCTCCTAATCCAGCCGCATCGGAATGCCGCGCTCGGCCATGTAGCGCTTTGCCTCGCCCACCGAATAGGTGCCGAAGTGGAAGATCGATGCCGCAAGCACGGCCGTCGCATGACCTTCTTTGACGCCGGCAACGAGATCGTCGAGATCGCCGACGCCGCCGGACGCGATGACGGGAACGCGCACCGCATCGGCAATCGCCCGTGTCAGTTCCAGATCGTAGCCGACCTTGGTGCCGTCGCGGTCCATGGAGGTGACGAGCAGCTCGCCGGCGCCGCGCTCGACCATCTTGCGGGCAAAATCGACGGCATCGATGCCCGTCGCGTTGCGGCCGCCATGGGTATAGATCTCCCAGGCGCTCATATTGTCGCCGCCGAGTGCCTCGGTGCGCCGCCGTTTCGCATCGATGGAAACGACGATGCACTGGTTGCCGAACTTGTCGGCCGCTTCGGCCACGAAATCCGGATTGTTGACCGCCGCCGAGTTGATCGAGACCTTGTCGGCGCCGCAGAGCAGCAGCTTGCGGATATCGGCGATAGCGCGCACGCCGCCGCCGACGGTAACAGGCATGAAGCATTGTTCCGCCGTACGTGCCACAACGTCGAAGATGGTGTCGCGATTGTCGGAGGAGGCGGTGATATCGAGGAAGCAGAGCTCGTCGGCACCGGCGGCGTCATAGGCCTTGGCGGCTTCGACCGGATCGCCGGCATCGACAAGATTGAGAAAGTTGACGCCCTTGACGACGCGGCCGTCCTTGACGTCGAGGCAGGGGATGACGCGGGCTTTCAGGGTCATTGCACAGCCTCCTTGGCCTGCTTGATCAGGGCCAGCGCCTCTTTCGGATCGATCCGGCCATCATAAAGCGCGCGGCCGGAAATCGCACCTTCCAGTTTGCGGGCGTCCGGCTGCGTCATGCGGCGGATGTCGTCGAGCGAAGCAAGGCCGCCGGAGGCGATGACCGGAATGGAAACGACCTCGGCCAGTTCCAGCGTCGAGTCCCAGTTGATGCCCGTGAGAATGCCGTCGCGGTCGATGTCGGTATAGATGATCGCGGCAACGCCGACGCCCTCGAATTTCTTGGCGAGTTCGACGACGCCGAGTTCGGAGGCTTCTGCCCAGCCTTCGACCGCCACCTTGCCACCCTTGGCATCGATGCCGACGGCGATATGGCCCGGATACCGGCGGCAGGCTTCGACGACGAGCGCCGGATCGCGCACGGCCACCGTGCCGAGAATGACGCGGGCGAGGCCGCGCGACAGCCAGTTTTCCATATGCTCGAGCGTGCGAATGCCGCCGCCGAGCTGAACCGGGTTCTTGGTTGCCTTGAGAATGGCGTCGACGGCTGCGCCGTTGACGGTCTCGCCGGCGAAAGCGCCGTTGAGATCGACCACATGCAGCCACTCAAAGCCTTGGTCTTCAAAGGCTTTCGCCTGGGCGCCGGGATCGGGGTTGTAGACGGTCGCCTGCTCCATGTCGCCGAGCTTGAGGCGCACGCACTGGCCGTCTTTCAGGTCGATAGCGGGAAAAAGAATCATGATGTCTGTCCTTGGAGCGCTAGGCGTTACGGCTTCCAGCGCAGGAAATTGGCGATGAGGGCAAGGCCGAGCTTCTGGCTCTTTTCCGGATGGAACTGCGCGCCGGCGATGTTGTCGCGGCCGACGAAGGCGGTCATCGGCCCGCCGTAACTCGTCGTCGCGATCACATCCTCGCTATGGTCCGCCGCCAGATGGTAGGAATGGACGAAATAGGCGTGCAGCCCATCCGGTCCGGTCGCAATCCCGTCGAACAGGGCGTGCGGATGCCGGATCTCCAGCGTATTCCAGCCGATCTGCGGGATTTTCAGGCTGGGATCGCTCGGGGTCATTTCCTTAACGTCGCCCTTGATCCAGCCAAACCCTTGCGTGATCGTCTTCTCCAGCCCGCGCGACGACATCAGCTGCATGCCGACGCAGATGCCGAGGAAGGGGCGGGCCTTGTGTTCCACGACCTCGATCACGGCTTCCGCCATGCCGGAAACGGCATCGAGGCCACGCCGGCAATCTGCATAGGCGCCAACGCCGGGAAGCACGATGCGGTCTGCCGTGGCGACGCGCTCGGCGTCATCGGTCAGGTCGATCTGCGCGTCGATACCCGCCTCACGTGCGGCCCGTTCGAAAGCCTTGGTGGCCGAGCGCAGATTGCCGGAGCCATAGTCGATAATCGCGACGCGCATGGTCAGCGTCCTCCGTCATAGCCGGGAAGGCCGAAGCTCGGGCCTGGGCGGCTGGTATTGGTATTGGTGGCAGGAATATCCCAATTCCTTGGATGGATATCCCTTTGCGACTCCTGCTCGACTTGGGAGAAGTGAATCTCTTCCGCCGTGGCCAGATCCCGCGCGGAAACGAGGTTTTCGATCTTCCAGCCGCGGTTGATCAGCCGCTGTCCCACCGCATCCGGCCCCTCAAGTCCCGCCAGAATATGAACGCCCAGCCAAATGGCTGCTCCGGCGATGAAAAATCCCGGCTGGCGCGTCAGTTCCAAGGCAAAGCCCTGCAACAGGATTGCGGCGACGGCGTGCAACCAGAGGCGATTGAACAGCATCCAGAACGCTGGAAACAGAAACGCCTTCCACGAAAAGCCGTCACGGATGAATCGCGTCTCGTCGCGATACCGATCCGATACTGCGGATCGATTGGGCGCTCCGGGGGGAGACAAAATCAGAAAGCTTGCCATTTCCTCAATTCCCCATTTTGGGGCTCAGGCGAGCGTGCCTTTCGTCGAAGGCACTCGGCCTGCCTGCCGCGGATCGATCTCGGTTGCGGTGCGCAATGCGCGCGCAACGGCCTTGAAGCATGTCTCGGCTATATGGTGATTGTTGGCGCCATAATGGTTGAGGATATGCAGTGTGATGCCGGCATTCTGCGCTAAGGCCTGGAAGAACTCGCGCACCAGCTCGGTATCGAAGGTGCCGATCTTCGGCGCACTGAACGAAACATTCCAGACGAGGAAGGGCCTGCCCGATAGATCGACGGCCGCTTTCGTCATCGTCTCGTCCATGGCAAGGTCGATCGAGGCATAGCGGGTGATGCCGCGCCGGTCGCCGAGCGCCTTGGCAATCGCCTGTCCGATCGCGATACCGGTATCCTCGACGGCATGATGATCGTCGACATGCAGGTCGCCCTTGGTGTCGATCTCCATGTCGATCAGCGAATGTCGCGACAGCTGTTCCAGCATATGGTCGAAGAAGCCGACCCCCGTCGAAATCGTCGATTTTCCGCTGCCGTCGATGTTGACGGAAACGGAGACCGAGGTCTCGTTGGTCTTGCGGGAAACGCTTGCCGTGCGGCTCGCTGCGGTCTCTGCCATGGGATGCTCCATCCGAATACGGCCGTTCCTTATCAGGCGTATCGGGAAATATCCAGAAGTTACGCGCGGGGCTTCGCGTTTAGCCGGCTTGCCGCCATCATTCGCGCGTGGTCGCCATTTGCAATCGCCAAAACCCCTCTTACATAGGTGCTGACGGGGCCGATACGCGGCCCGGCAGAAAGCCCGCCGAAATGGGGGCAAACAGGTGATAAATGACGACAATCGTGACTATTCGCAAGAACGGCAAGGTCGTGATGGCTGGTGATGGCCAGGTGAGCCTTGGCCAGACTGTCATGAAGGGCAATGCGCGCAAGGTTCGCCGTATCGGCAAGGGCGATGTCATCGCCGGTTTCGCCGGCGCAACCGCCGATGCCTTTACCCTGCTCGAACGCCTCGAGAAGAAGCTCGAACAATATCCCGGTCAGCTGATGCGTGCCGCCGTCGAACTCGCCAAGGACTGGCGCACCGACAAATATCTGCGCAACCTCGAAGCCATGATGCTGGTTGCCGACAAGAATATAACGCTCGCCATCACCGGCAACGGCGATGTGCTTGAGCCGGAACATGGCGCTCTCGCAATCGGCTCCGGCGGCAATTACGCGCTCGCCGCCGCGCGTGCGCTGATGGATAGCGACAAATCAGCCGAGGATGTCGCCCGCCGTGCCCTCGATATCGCTGCCGACATTTGCGTCTACACCAACCACAATGTGGTTGTCGAAACGCTCGATGCCGAAGCCTAAGTTCCTCTCTTGATAGTTTCTAGCCCTGACAGGGAACACGCGAAATGACCACTTTTTCCCCCCGCGAGATCGTTTCCGAACTCGACCGCTATATTGTCGGCCAGCATGAGGCCAAGCGCGCCGTGGCGATCGCATTGCGCAATCGTTGGCGCCGCCAGCAGCTCGAGCCTGAGCTGCGCGACGAAGTCATGCCCAAGAACATCCTGATGATTGGCCCGACCGGCGTCGGCAAGACGGAAATCTCCCGCCGCCTCGCCAAGCTCGCTGGCGCTCCCTTCATCAAGGTCGAAGCCACGAAGTTCACCGAAGTCGGCTATGTCGGCCGTGACGTCGAACAGATCGTCCGCGACCTCGTCGAAGTCGGCATCGGCCTGGTGCGTGAAAAGAAGCGCGCCGAGGTACAGGCCAAGGCACATATGAGCGCTGAAGAGCGCGTGCTCGATGCGCTGGTCGGCGCTACCGCGTCGCCGGCAACGCGCGATAGCTTCCGCAAGAAGCTGCGCGACGGTCAGCTCGACGACAAGGAAATCGATATCGAAGTTGCTGACACCGGTTCCGGCATGCCCGGCGGTTTCGAAATCCCCGGCATGCCTGGTGCCAATATCGGTGTTCTCAACCTGTCGGAAATGTTCGGCAAGGCCATGGGCGGCCGTACCAAGAAGGTGCGCACCACGGTCAAGGATTCCTACAAGGAACTGGTGCGTGACGAATCCGACAAGCTGATCGATAACGAAGCGATCCAGCGCGAAGCCGTGCAATCCGCCGAAAATGACGGCATCGTCTTCCTCGACGAAATCGACAAGATCGCTGCACGCGACGGCGGCATGGGTGCCGGCGTCTCCCGTGAAGGCGTTCAGCGCGACTTGCTGCCGCTGGTCGAAGGCACGACGGTTTCGACGAAATATGGCCCGGTCAAGACCGACCATATCCTCTTCATCGCGTCGGGCGCCTTCCATGTGTCGAAGCCGTCGGATCTGCTGCCGGAATTGCAGGGCCGCTTGCCGATCCGCGTCGAGCTCCGTCCGCTGACGAAGGAGGACTTCCGGCGCATCCTGACCGAGCCGCAGGCAAGCCTTATCCGCCAGTACAAGGCGCTCATGGAAACGGAAGACCTGAAGCTCGATTTCACCGACGATGCGATCGATGCGCTTGCCGATGTCGCCGTGCATCTCAACTCCACCGTCGAGAATATCGGCGCCCGTCGTCTGCAGACGGTCATGGAGCGGGTGCTGGACGAGATCTCCTACAATGCCTCGGATCGCGCCGGCGTATCGGTGACCATCGATGCCGCCTATGTCCGCGAGCATGTCGGCGACCTCGCAACCAACACCGACCTCTCCCGCTTCATCCTGTAATGGGGCGCGTGAAGGCGATCTAAAACAGTAAACACTCGACAACGGGCCGTTAACTTTTTAGTTAGGGGCCCGTTTCTTTGTGTGACAAGGCCTTATTCGGCCAAGATTATCCGTCAGGGACGCGCATGGAAACATCGGTTGAAACTTCGACAGGACGGCCATCTTGCGACGTATACTGATCACTCTTCTTCTGGCGGTTGTCAGCCTCTCCTGGATTCCCGCCTATGCGGACGCGGCGACCTCGGTGCCTCCAGGCAACCGCAATGCCGAGCAACCGCCGGTTCCCGGCGCGTCCGTGCGGCGCACGCGCGGCACCAGCTCCACTTTCGATCGCAAATACCAGAAGGTGCGGGAGCTGCTGGCAACCGACAAGAAGCTGATGTCGAAGATCAAGTCGACGGCGCGGGCCTACGGTATCGATCCGATCCATATCATCGGGGCGCTTGTCGGCGAGCACACCTATAATGTCGATGCCTATGACGGCCTGCAGTCCTATTACGTGAAGGCCGCATCCTACGCCGGTCAAAGCTTCCGCTTCGCCTATAATGGTGAAAACGTCGATGATTTCGTCGCCCGGCCGCAATTCGATGCCTGCAAGGGCAAGGGCGATTCCTACAGTCTCTGGACCTGCCGCGAGGATATCTGGGAAGACGATTTCCGCGGCAAGACGGTCGGCGGCAAGTCCTATCCCGACAATCGCTTCAGCGCGGTCTTCTTCCAGCCCTTCTATGCCGGCCAGACCTTCGGCCTCGGTCAGGTCAATCCGCTGACGGCCCTTGAGCTGTCGGATCTCGTCAGCCGCACCTCGGGCATCCCGAAGCTCAACGAAAAGGATGCCGGCGGCGTCTACAAGGCGATTATGGACCCGGATCTGTCGCTGGCTTTCGTGGCTGCGGCAATCCGCAAGTCGATCGATGACTACCGTTCGATTGCCGGCATGGATATCTCAGGCAATCCCGGCATTACCGCGACGCTTTATAATCTCGGCAATTCCCGCAAGCGCGCCGCCGCCCTTGCGGCCAGGAATCGCGGCTCTTCGCAGCCGGTCTGGCCGGAAGAGAACTACTATGGCTGGCTCATCAACAACAAGCTGAGTGATCTGAAGTCGCTTCTATAAGCGGCTCTGCGCGACGTTTTATCGTCTGGATTTTGCGGGCGGCGTTCCCCATATCGGATGGGTGCGCCGTTCGAGTGGCATCGATCGGGCAATGGGCCGGTTTTCGAGGAGAATGGACCGCATGGACATGATTCCGGAAGCCTTCTGCCCGCCGGCGCCGATCCCACGCACGATCCCTCCGTCACGATGGACGATCATCAAGACCATCCTGCGCAATCCGCTCGAACTCTGGGGAGAGCCTTCCTACACGCTGCCCTGGATCAAGACCAAGTTCTTCAACGAGCGGACGCTGATCGTCAACGATCCCGGCCTGATCAAGCATGTTCTGGTCGATAACGCCGCCAACTACCGCATGGCCGATATCCGCCAGCTCGTGCTGCGGCCGATCCTGCGGGACGGTCTACTGACGGCGGAAGGGCAGGTCTGGAAGCGTTCGCGCAAGGCGGTGGCACCAGTGTTCACGCCGCGCCATGCCCAGGGTTTTGCCGGGCAGATGCTGAGCCAGAGCCTGGACTATCTGCAGAAGTATGAAGAGATTGGCGGCGAAGGCGCGGTATTCGATATCGCGGCCGACATGACTGAGCTGACCTTCGTCATTCTGGCCGAAACCCTGTTCTCCGGCGAGATCGTCACCGAAAGCACGAGTTTTTCCGACGACGTCAATGAGCTGCTGCACCGTATGGGTCGCGTCGATCCCATGGATCTCCTGCGCGCGCCAGGCTGGGTGCCGCGCGTCACCCGCATTGGCGGCCAGCGCATGCTCGACAAGTTCCGCGGCATCGTCCGCAACACGATGGACTTGCGCCTGGAAAAGATGCGTAGGGATCGCGCCAGCGCGCCGGATGATTTTCTGACGCTGCTGCTGGAAAAGGCAGGTCCGGATGGCCTGACGATGGAGGAGATCGAGGACAATATCCTCACCTTCATCGGCGCCGGCCACGAGACGACAGCCCGTGCGCTTGCCTGGACGCTCTATTGTGTCGCCAACAGCCCGCATATTCGCGACGCGATGGAAGAGGAAATCGACCGAGTGCTCGCATCCGATGCGGAGCCGGTCGCCTGGCTCGACCTGATGCCGCATGTCCGCGCTGCCTTCGAGGAGGCCATGCGCCTTTATCCACCGGCACCGTCGATCAATCGTGCCGCGATCGCCGATGACGAATGGACGAGCGCCAAGGGCGAGCGGGTGACGATGGAAAAGGGGATCACCGTCCTGATCATGCCATGGACGCTGCATCGCCACGAGCTCTACTGGGAAAAGCCGCGCGCCTTCATGCCGGAGCGCTTTCTTCCGGAGAACCGGGGCAAGATCAATCGCTTCCAGTATCTGCCCTTTGGCGCCGGCCCGCGCGTCTGCATCGGCGCCACCTTTGCGCTACAGGAGGCCGTCATTGCCCTTGCCGTGATGATGCGCCGCTTCCGCTTCGATCTTACCGAAGATACCGATCCCTGGCCGGTGCAGAAGCTCACCACCCAGCCACGCGGCGGTTTGCCGATGCGGGTCACGAGGCGGTAGAACTGTTTTTGCCGCTTGCCAGCTAGCGGCTCGGCCCGGAAGGGTGCAATAACGGCATCACAGTGCGTTCAAGGGCCGGATATTGTCGTGACGTCTCACTTCCTGCTTGGCATCGACACGGGTGGAACCTACACCGATGCCGTTCTCTTTCATGAAACCGATGGCGTGATCGCCAAGGCGAAATCGCTGACCACGCGGCATGATCTGGCCGTCGGCATTGCCGGCGCCGTCGATGCCGTGATCGCCAAGGCCGATATTCCGGTTTCGGCGATCGGCCTCGTATCGCTGTCGACGACGCTTGCCACCAATGCGCTTGTCGAAGGGCAGGGCGGCCGGGCCGGACTAGTCATGATCGGTTTCGGGCCGGAGGATCTCAAGCGCGATGGTTTGGCGGATGCGCTGGGGTCCGATCCGGTGATCTATCTTCCCGGCGGCCACAATGTTCACGGCAATGAAAACCCGCTCGATCTGACGGCGCTGCGCGACGCGCTGCCGGAACTGGCCAAATCGGTATCGTCCTTCGCCGTCGCCGGCTATTTCGCCGTGCGGAATCCGGCTCATGAAATCAGAGTGCGCGACTGCATCCGCGAGATCTCGCATCTGCCCGTCACCTGCAGCCATGAACTCTCTTCCAAGTTGGGCGGCCCGCGCCGCGCCTTGACGACGCTGCTCAATGCCCGCCTTGTCTCGATGATCGACCGCCTCGTCGGCGCCTGCGAAGGATTTCTGACCACGCGCGGCATTTCCGCGCCGATGATGGTGGTGCGCGGCGACGGCGCCCTGATTTCGGCTGACGAAGCCAAGCTCAGGCCGATCGAGACTATCCTGTCGGGTCCCGCCGCAAGTCTCGTCGGCGCGCGCTATCTCACCGGCCTCGACAATGCCGTTGTTTCCGATATCGGCGGCACGACCACCGACGTTGCCGTCATGGAGGATGGCCGGCCGCGGCTGGATGCCGATGGCGCCGTGATCGGCGGCTATCGCACCATGGTCGAGGCCGTCGCCATGCGCACTTACGGCCTCGGCGGCGATTCCGAAGTGAAGATCAACGACCGCGGCCTTGTCGCCGCTTTCGAACTCGGTCCGCGCCGCCTGCTGCCGCTGAGCCTCGCTGCCCATATGCACGGCGGGGCGGTACTTGATGTCTTGGAGCAGCAGCTTCGAGCGCCGCATCTCGCCCGCAATGCCGGCCGTTTTGCGCTCCGCACCGGCGTACCGGATCATCTGGCAAGCGGTCTCACAGGACCCGAACAAGCGTTGTTCGATCGCATCGGCGCCGCTCCCGTTGCGCTCGACAAGCTCCTGACGATGACGTCGCAGAAGGCGACTTTGGACCGGCTGGTCGCGCGCGGCCTCGTGCATCTGAGTGGTCTGACGCCTTCCGATGCCATGCATGTGCTCGGCAGGCAGAGCCAATGGAATGCCGAAGCGGCTCGCCTCGGATTGGCGCTCGCGATGCGGCTGAAGGATGGTTCCGGCCGCCCCATCGCGGCATCAGTCGAGGAACTCGCGCAGAAGATCGTCGATCGCCTCACCCGCCAGTCGGCCGATGTCATTCTTGCTGCCTGCCTGGCCGAGGACGGCGTTGCCGATCTCGATCCCGCCAAATCCATCTCCATCGATCGTGCGCTTCGCCGCGCTTCGGGGATTGCCCGTTTCGCCATCTCGCTCGATCGTCCTCTGGTCGGGCTCGGTGCTTCCGCTCCGGTCTATTATCCTGCGATCGCCGGGATGCTGGCGACCGAGAGCGACATTCCGGGTGATTCGGATGTCGCCAATGCCGTCGGCGCCGTGGTCGGACAGGTGCGGGCCAGCGCCATCGTCTTCGTCACCATGCCCGAAGACGGCATCTATATCTTGAACGGCGCCGGCGAGAGCCTGCGCTTCACCGACGAAGGCAGAAGCTTTGCGGATGCCCGCTCGCGGGCCGTCGAAGCCGCGATGGCGCAAGCAAAGCTGAATGGTGCGGTCGATCTCGTCGTGGCTGTGGACGAACAAGTTGATGCGCCGGAGGTCGAGGGCAATCGTAAGCTGATCGAGGCGCGGTTCATCGCCACCGCCAGCGGTCGCCCGCGAATCGCTGCGGACTGATTATTTCCCTAAAGGCATAAATCTTTCGAACTATTGCCAAATTGACAGAAGTGAAAGCGTCAGCAAAGTGGCAACATGTAAAAATTGAGCCGTAGAACGGCCTTGAGGAGTATATGGCATGAGCCGCATTGAGAAACACGGGCTTCAGATCGAACCGGTCCTTTACGATTTCCTCGTCAAGGAGGCGTTACCGGGTTCGGGCGTGGATGCCGATGCCTTCTTTGCCGGTTTCTCCAGGATCATCCACGATCTCGCGCCGAGGAATCGCGAGCTGCTTGCCAAGCGTGACCGCATGCAGGAAGCTCTCGATGACTGGTATCGCAAGAACGGCGCGCCCATCGATCTCGCCGCTTACGAAGCCTTCCTTCGCGAGATCGGCTATATAGTGCCCGAAGGTCCGGCCTTTGCCGTTTCGACCGCCAATGTCGATCCCGAAATTTCTTCGATCGCCGGCCCGCAGCTCGTCGTTCCCGTCATGAATGCCCGCTACGCGCTGAATGCCGCCAATGCCCGCTGGGGATCGCTCTACGACGCGCTCTACGGCACCGATGCCATCCCCGAGACCGATGGCGCCGAGAAGGGCAGGGGATACAACCCCAAGCGCGGTGAGAAGGTTATCGGCTGGGTTCGCGATTTCCTCGATTCCACCGTGCCGCTCGATGGCGCAAGCTGGAAGGATGTCGCTGGCCTTGCGGTCAAGGATGGCGCGTTGTCGATCGCGACCAAGGGCGGCACGGCAAAGCTCGCCGATGCCAGCCATTTCGCCGGTTATCTCGGCGATACCGCCACCCCGACGCATATCCTCTTGAAGCAGAACGGCATCCATATCGAAATCGTCATCGATCCTACAACCGCGATCGGCAAGACCGACCCGGCCGGCATTTCCGATGTCCGCCTGGAATCGGCGATCACGACCATCATGGACTGCGAGGATTCCATCGCGGCCGTCGATGCCGAAGACAAGGCCGAGGTCTATCGCAACTGGCTCGGCCTGATGACGGGCGACCTGACCGAGGAAGTCGCCAAGGGCGGCAAGACGTTTACGCGCCGGCTCAACCCCGATGTCGCCTATACCGCGCCGGATGGCAGCACCTTCGACCTGCATTGCCGCTCGCTGATGCTGGTGCGCAATGTCGGCCACCTGATGACCAATCCGGCGATCCTCGACCGGGATGGCAACGAGGTGCCAGAAGGCGTTATGGATGCCGTCATCACCGGCCTGATCGCGCTCTACGACATCGGCCCCAACGGCCGCCGCAAGAACTCGCGCACGGGCTCCATGTATGTCGTCAAGCCGAAGATGCACGGTCCTGAAGAAGTCGCCTTCGCGGTCGATATCTTCACGCGCGTCGAGGACCTGCTCGGCATGCCCAGAAATACCATGAAAATGGGCATCATGGACGAGGAGCGCCGCACCACGGTCAACCTCAAGGAAGCGATCCGCGCCGCCCGCGAGCGCGTCGTCTTCATCAACACGGGCTTCCTTGATCGCACCGGCGATGAAATCCATACTTCGATGGAAGCCGGCCCGATGATCCGCAAGGGCGACATGAAGCAGGCGGCCTGGATCGGCGCTTATGAGAACTGGAACGTCGATATCGGCCTGGAATGCGGCCTGTCCGGTCATGCCCAGATCGGCAAGGGCATGTGGGCCATGCCCGACCTGATGGCGGCCATGCTCGAGCAGAAGATCGCCCATCCCAAGGCCGGCGCCAACACCGCCTGGGTACCGTCTCCGACGGCCGCGACGCTGCATGCCACCCATTATCACCGGGTCAACGTTGCCGACGTCCAGAAGAGCCTGAAGAGCCGCGCCCGCGCCAAGCTCTCCGATATCCTCTCCGTGCCGGTCGCCTCGCGGCCCAACTGGACGCCGGAGGAAATCCAGCGCGAGATCGACAACAACAGCCAGGGCATCCTCGGCTATGTCGTGCGCTGGGTCGACCAGGGCGTCGGCTGCTCCAAGGTTCCGGACATCAACAATGTCGGCCTGATGGAAGACCGCGCCACCCTGCGCATCTCGGCGCAGCACATGGCGAACTGGCTGCATCACAAGGTCATTACCGAAGCGCAGATTCTGGAAACGATGAAGCGCATGGCGGCCGTGGTCGACCAGCAGAACGCCGACGATCCCCACTACATCGCGATGTCTGGTAATTTCGATGGCTCGGTCGCCTTCCAGGCAGCGCTTGATCTCGTGCTCAAGGGCCGCGAGCAGCCGAACGGCTATACCGAACCGGTCCTGCATCGCCGCCGCATCGAACTGAAGGCAAAGCAGGCGAAGTGATCCGTCTCTCCATCGGAGGCCACCTCGACCCTTCGAGGCCTTGCTGTCTGCGCTGACGCTTCGACGGCAAGGCTCCTCAGGATGAGGTGGAGAGAGCCCTCGGCCAGGAGAGAAGATCAGCCTCATCCTGAGGTGCGCAGGCCCTGAGCTTGTCGAAGGGGGCGGAGCCTCGAAGGACGAGGGCAGGTGGGGCGGTTAGGATCGATCCCGAGTTCCTCAAACAAAAAGGCCGCCGGATCGATATCCGGCGGCCTTTTCAATCCGAATGCGCAGTGATTACTGGATAACGATGACCTTGGTACTGCGGCCCGGAAGAACGCGGCTGTAGAGATCGATCACGTCCTGGTTGATCAGGCGGATGCAGCCGGAGGACGCGGCAGTGCCGATCGAGGCCCATTCCGGCGTGCCGTGCAGGCGGAACAGCGTGTCCTGGCCCTTTTCATTGTAGAGATACATGGCGCGCGCACCGAGCGGGTTCGACAGGCCCGGGTTCATGCCGCCATCGACATACTTGGCGATTTCCGGACGGCGAACAGCCATTTCCTTCGGCGGGTGCCAGTTCGGCCATTCCTGCTTCCAGGCGACATAGGCGGTCCCGGACCAGGAGAAGCCCTGCTTGCCGACGCCGATGCCGTAGCGCATCGCTTCGCCATTGCCGAGGATGTAATAGAGATGACGCTCGCGCGTGTTGACGATGATCGTGCCTTCAGCCTCGTCGGACTTGTATTCGACGATCTGACGGCGGAACTGCGGCTTCACCTTCTGGATCGGGATTGCCGGCAGCTGGAAGCCGTTGTCACTCGTGACACCGTAGTCGCCATCGAACGTCTTGATGGTCTCAGTGGCCGAATTTGCGGTTGCGGCCGGCGCTGCTGCGGCAGTGGTGGCATAGCCAGCCGATGCGAGCATTGCGACAAGGCCGAGTGCGGTCATAGCATTACGGATGCGCATGGAAGTCTCTTGAATTTTCGTGGCGGGAAACGGATGGCTATCAACCATCTTTGTCTAAAGTTTATTTTCCATTAAACTTGGCTTTGCAAGCTGCTCTGGCCCTACAAAAATAGCGCCGGCGCGCAAATTAGAAGGACATGGTTTTTTTGCAACAACGCCGGGCCTGTCCGCGAGACAATTCATGACCATTTTGAACGTTTACAATAACAATCCGTTAATAGATGGCCGTCAGTCGGAACGGGCCATGCTTGTACGCAAGGGCGTGCAACTATTACTGCACGATATGCGCCACGCCGTACTACCGGAGCTACCGCTTGCCAGCGGCCGCCGCGCCGATCTCATAAGTCTTTCGGAAAAGGGCGAGATCTGGATCATCGAGATCAAGACCTCGATCGAGGATTTCCGCGTCGACCGCAAATGGCCGGAATACCGGCAGCATTGCGACAGGATGTTCTTCGCCACGCACAAGGATGTGCCGCTGGATATATTTCCGGAGGATTGCGGACTGTTTCTGTCCGACGGCTATGGCGCCCACATGCTCCGCGAAGCGCCGGAGCATCGCCTGTCGCCCGCGACGCGCAAGTCGGTCACGCTCAATTTCTCGCGCGCCGCCGCCGAGCGCCTGCTATTGGCCGAATGGGCGACGGGCAAGTCTTTCGCTTCCGAATAGGTTAGCTTGCTCTCCAGCGCGATTCCGGACGGAAAACCGCTTCGCACTTCCCTGGAATTGCTCTATTTCGGCGCGCGCTTGGCAAGAATGCGCTGCAGCGTGCGACGATGCATGTTGAGGCGGCGGGCCGTTTCGGAAACGTTGCGCTCGCACATCTCATAGACGCGCTGGATATGTTCCCAACGGACGCGGTCCGCCGACATCGGGTTCTCGGGCACTTCCGCCTTCTCGCCCGGGCGCTGCGTCAGCGCGGCATAAACGTCGTCGGCATCGGCGGGCTTGGCGAGATAGTCGACCGCGCCGAGCTTGACCGCGGTCACCGCCGTCGCGATGTTGCCGTAGCCCGTCAGGACCACGATGCGCGTATCGTCGCGTCGTTGGCGGATTGCCTCGATCACATCAAGTCCGTTGCCGTCGCCGAGGCGAAGGTCGACCACGGCATGTTTCGGCGGGTTGGCCTTCGATTTCGCAACGCCTTCCGCCACGGATTCCGCCGTCTCAACGGCAAAGCCGCGCGTTTCCATGGCGCGCGCCAGCCGGCGCAGAAAAGGACCGTCGTCATCGACGATCAGCAATGTCGCATCCGGGCCTATGTGGGCCGCGGCATCATTGGCCCCGGCCAGCGGGGCACTGCTCTCTTTATCAGTCATTCTATCTTCTATCCCGGCGATCATCCGCCTGCATATTCTACCGATTGTAACGAAGGCTGTTTTAAGCTGTGAAAATCATTTTGTCGAATTACTGTCGATTAACATTCGCGGCCATTCGACGCGGATGCGAGCGCCCGGCGTCTCCGAATCGCGATTGCCGAAGGAAAGCGCGGCACCGGAGCGTTCAAGCAGCGTCTTGGCAATGAAGAGGCCGAGGCCGAGGCCGCCCGCGGTGTCGTCGCGCTGGCGCGAGGTGACGTAGGGTTCGCCGATCCGCGCCAATATTTCCGGCGAATAGCCGCTGCCATCGTCTTCGATGACGATGGTCAGGATATCGGCCGTGTATTCCACGGTGACGGTCACGGTCTTGCGGGCGTAGTCGACCGCGTTTTCAATCAGGTTGCCGAGGCCGTACATGATGCCGGCATTGCGTGACAGCACTGGCTCGCCGGAGCGTGGGCTCCTTTCAATCAGCTCCAGCGCGATGCCGAACTCGCGATGCGGCGCGATGATCTCCTCCATCATCGAGGATAGCGTCAGCCGCCGCATATGCGCCTCGTCCTCGGAGGAAAGCGTCGTCAGCCGCCTGAGAATATCGCGGCAGCGCTCGCTTTGGCTGCGCAGCAGCGCCACGTCTTCGCGGAAACGGTCGTCCTCCTTGAGTTCGCGTTCCATCTCCTTGGCGACCACGCTGATGGTCGCAAGCGGCGTGCCGAGTTCGTGTGCGGCCGCCGCCGCCAGGCCATCGAGCTGCGAAAGGTGCTTTTCCCGCTGCAGCACCAGCTCCGTTGCCGAGAGCGCGTCGGCAAGCTGCGAGGCTTCCATGGAGACGCGATAGGCATAGAAGGCGGCGAAGGCCATGGTGGAGGCGATGGAGCACCAGACGCCGAGCTGCATCACGCTATGCACACTGATGGTGACGCCTTCGTACCAGGGGAGGGGAAAGGGCGAGAAGGCAAGACCGGTGATACAGATCATCGCAAGCAGGATCAGCGGCATGCTGTATCGGATAGGCTGCGAGGCGAAGGAGATGATGACGGGCACGCAGACCAGGGCCGAGAAGGGATTGGCAAGCCCGCCGGTGATCAGCAGCAATCCGCAAAGCTGCAAAAGGTCGAGGCTGAGCAGGGCGAAGGCCGCAGGCGGCTCCAGTCGGTGCGTCGGCGGATAGCGCAGCGTCAGGAAGAAGTTGATCCAGGCAAGGCAGGCGATCAGCACGCAGCAGGGCAGGAGCGGCATTGGAAATTTCAGCCAGAAGGCGACGATCATGACAGTCACCGTCTGGCCGCCGACCGCAAGCCAGCGCAGGCGCACCAGCGTCTGCAGCCGCAGCCGCCGGCTGGTGTGATGGCCCTCCTGTGCCTTCAGCTCGGCTTCGGAGAGTTTTTCCAGTCCCCGGAAGAAGCGTGCCATCGTCAGGTCCCCCTTGGCTTGGCGCGTGTCGTCGGCAAGGCCTCGGCCGGGTCCTCCGGCCAGGGATGTCTCGGGTAGCGCCCGCGCATATCGGCGCGCACGTCCTTCCAGGATCCGGCCCAGAAGCCCGGCAGATCGCGCGTCGTCTGGATCGGCCGGTGCGCCGGTGATGTCAACTCCAGCACCAGCGGCAATCTGCCGCCACCGATCGCCGGGTGCTGTTTCAACCCGAAGAGCTCCTGGACGCGAATGGTGAGCAGCGGCTCCTCGCCATCATATTGTATGGGATGGCGCTGGCCGGTCGGCGCTTCGAAATGCGTCGGCGCCATCCGGGCGAGATCGCGCTGCAGTTCATGCGGCACCAACGACATCAGCCCGTTGGAAAGCCCGCCGGCCGAGATGTCGGAAAGGCCGCGCGCATCGGTCTGAAACGGTGTGAACCAGTCGTCGAGCCGGGCTGCCAAGGCATCGTCACTCATATCGGGCCAGGGATCGCCGATCGTCCTATATAAGAAGCCGATCCTGTCGCGCAGCTGCGCCGCCTCCTTGGAGAAGGGCAGGACGCCGATCCCGAGTTCGCGAATGCCTTCTGCCAGCGCCTTGGCCGCCTGTTCGCCGCTGGGGCGCGGCAGGGGCGTTTCCTCGAAGATGATGGCGCCGAGCCGTGTCGCCCGCCGCGCCCGCACTTGCCGGCTCGCTCTGTCGAAAAAGCTCTGATCCTCCGTGCGGATCTCGCCCGGCAGATGCTCTTCGACATCGGCGCGGGAAATCTCCGCCGCCGCGAGAATGCGCGCCTGCGCCGCCCGGCCTGTGAGATCGGCGATCACGAGCATCTGCGAGCCTGCCAGCCGCTCGGTCTCGGGCAGCTCAGCACCTCGCCCATTGGCCATGACGAAGCGTCCGCGACCGCCGCGTTGCAGGGCGATCCGATCTGGAAAGGCGTGCAGCAGCAATGCTCCGGCAAGCTGCGGCACGGCGGAACCGGAGTTGCCGCTTTCGCCGGCTGCCTGTGCAAGACGACCGGCCAACCGGCGTGCCGCCTCCGCCCGCTCGCCCTTCTCCGTCTTGAAGCGCCGCAGCCTTTCTTCCAGGTCGATGCTTTGTCCGCCGAGCCCCTGTTCCGTCAGCAGCACCGCAAGCAGCGCGGCTTCGCGCCCCTGGCCGAATTCGCCAGCCGAAATCACCATGGCCGCCAGCCGTGGGGGCAAGGCGAGCTCGCGCATCAGCCGGCCCCGCGCGGTCAGCGCGTTTTCCGCGTCGAGCGCTCCGAGCTGCCGCAGCAAGGTCCGAGCCTCGGCAAGCGTTATCGCCGGCGGCTGGTCGACGAAGGCAAGGGTCGACGGGTCCTGTACGCCCCAATGGGCCAAATCGAGTGCAAGGCCCGAAAGGTCGCTCGAAAGGATCTGCGGCGGCGTAAAGGCGGGCAGCGCCGCCGTCTGCCCCGGATGCCACAGCCGGATGGCGATGCCCGGCTCGGTTCGCCCGGCGCGGCCGGCCCGTTGGTCGGCCGATGCGCGCGACACGCGCACCGTCTCCAGCCGCGTGATGCCGGTCGAAGCCTCGAAGACGGGCAGGCGCTGCAGACCGCTGTCGATCACGATCCGTACGCCGTCGATGGTGATGGAGGTTTCGGCGATCGAGGTGGCCAACACGATCTTGCGCGTGCCCTTGGGGGCTGGTTGGATTGCGGCATCCTGTTCTCTCTGGCCGAGATTGCCATAAAGCGGGGCGATCATCGTCTCCGGTCCGAGCCGGCCTTCGAGCCGCTCCGCCGTCCGGCTGATCTCTGCCTGTCCGGGCAGAAAGGCAAGGATCGAGCCCTGTTCGCTCGCATGCGCATCCAGGATCGCCCGCGTCACCGTATCCTCGATCCGCTCTCCTGCTGGTCTATCCTGATGGCGAATATCGATGGGAAAGCTCCGGCCCATGCTTTCGATCACAGGCGGATGGTCGAGGAGTGCTGCGATGCGCCCCACGTCCAGCGTCGCGGACATCACGAGGATACGCAGATCCTCGCGCAGTGCCGATTGCACGTCGAGCGCCAGCGCCAGGCCGAAATCCGCATCCAGCGAGCGCTCGTGGAATTCGTCGAAGATGACGGTGGAGATGCCCGAAAGTTCGGGATCGTCGAGGATCATCCGCGCGAACACGCCTTCAGTCACCACCTCGACGCGGGTCTTGGAGGAAATACGGTTGTCGAGCCGCATGCGGTAGCCGACAGTGTCGCCCACCTGTTCATTAAGCAGCGACGCCATGCGGGCGGCCGCAGCCCTTGCCGCCAGCCGGCGCGGCTCCAAGAGAATGATCCTGCCGTCGCCGCGCCAGGTCTGACCAAGAAGATAAAGCGGCACCAGCGTCGTCTTGCCAGCGCCGGGCGGCGCGGAAAGCACGGCCCGGCGATGATCGATAAGCGCCGTGCCGATATCGGCAAGCACATGCGAGACCGGCAGCTCCGGCAATGGAGGTACTCTATATGTCACGCCCGCCGGCTCCGTATTGCGCTGTCGCTGTGATGCCGGGCTGGTATGAGGCTGCACCCAAGAGTGAGGGCCTTAACCCCGGTCAATTGATGCCAGCGCAATGCCATCCGCGTTCGCTTTTCATCAAGAAGCAACATGCTTCGCTTCCTTCATTCGTTCGATGTCTATTAGGTGCTGGGCGTGTGGCTGGCAATGAGACCTTAGTCGAGGGGCCTCGCGGTGGCTTTTGCAAGCAGTCATCCGGGCGATTCCGGCAAAGGGCGTAAAATGAATCCGGAAACCGCCCCCGTTTGAGTAAGTTTCTTCTGTATTTTGGTTGACGGTTGTAATAGTTGTTTAAAAACAGTGGCTTAGAAAAATGTCAGAATTTTTACAGCGGCGGTGTTGACTATGTCGGGTTGGGGGGTCTATAAGCCCGATCACTGACGAGGGCGGCGGCGCTGCTGGCGACGAAGTCCTTCGCTCTGGTGTTTCCTT
>NZ_RAIN01000011.1:0-192241 GCF_003610155.1 Rhizobium sp. WW_1 | reverse complement strand
CTCATCTTCGCTTCCTTTGATAGAGCTACGATGAGCCGAAAATCCTCTCTTCTCAATTAAACCAATTCTGTCTCAAGGGCGCTGATGTCGGACAGGACAGCGCCAGATCGGGGAATATCAAACCCAGATCAGCCAGTACCAGATCGTTCTGGAAGTCGACCCGAGAGAGTTTTCGCGCGTCGACGCCATCAACTCCTTGTATCTGAGATCAGAGACAACCGGCGACATGGTGCCGCTGGCGGCGGTGGTCAGGATCGAACCGCAGACGGCCGGTCCGGTGGTGATCAATCGAGCCAGCCTTTCTCCTTCGGCAACGATCTCCTTCAATCTATCGCCGGGAATGGCGCTTGGCGACGCGGTGTCGGCCATTAACCGGCTTCAGGAAGAGATCGGCATGCCGGAGACCGTTCGGGGCCGAACTCAAGGCTCAGCCCAGGCATTCGAGGAATCCCTGCGCACACAACCCTATCTCGTGTTGGCGGCGCTGATTTCCGTCTACATCATCCTCGGCGTTCTCTACGAGAGTTTCCTGACTCCGGTTGTCATTCTTTCTACATTGCCGTCTGTAGGACTTGGCGCACTGCTGATGCTGTGGCTGTGGGGTCTCGATTTCTCCATCATGGCATTGATCGGCATCATCCTGTTGATCGGCATCGTGAAGAAAAACGGCATCCTGATGGTGGACTTTGCGATGGATGCAGAGCGCCAAAGAGGGCTCTCACCCGAAGCCGCGATCTACGAAGCGGCGGTGGCACGCTTCCGGCCCATCATGATGACGACGATTGCAGCGCTTTTGGCGGCGATACCGCTGATGCTGGCGATCGGTGCTGGCGCAGAGCTGCGCGAACCATTGGGCGTTGCCGTCGTCGGTGGACTGATTGTCAGTCAGGTGCTCACGCTGTTCTCGACCCCGGTCGTCTATATCGCCGTGAAATCACTGAGCTCCATCTTCAAGCCGCGGCTCGCGGAACGGCTCGCTCATGGACAAGCCCGGTCCAGCCGTGCGGCGTGAAACCGGCCGCAACACCGCTGCAACTGAGATGCACTAGGCAAACATTTTCGCGGCTTGGCAACAGTTCGAAAGGCTCTTCAATGTCGTTCGCTTACGGAAAGATCCAGCCGGTATTTCGACTGTCCCGTCGCGGCCGCCTATTTGCTTGCGATGATCAGCGAGCCTGTTGTTGTCCGCAAATTTTGATTTCTATATCCATAAACCAAGGGGGAATTCGATGATGCTGGCACGCATGGCGTTTCTACTGTCAGTTCCGACGGCCATGGTGATGGTCGCAGCGACCATAAGCTCCGCGCCGGCTGAACAACATGGGCAAGCCGTCGCGCAACCCGAAGACAGACAGCGCTCGCTGCAGTATTTCGGCCGTATCGCGACGGTGATCGAGCATCCACGCTGCATGAACTGTCACACCTCTACTGATTTTCCTCGTCAGGGAGACGACGGACACCCTCATATCATGCAGGTTCGGCGAGGCTTGCACGATAGCGGCACACCGGCGCTGCAATGCAATACCTGCCATCAAAGGGAAAACTCGCCATCAGGTGTTCCCGGAAACGAAGTCTGGCACCTCGCCCCTCTGCGCATGGCATGGGAAGGGCTGAGCACCGGAGACATCTGCCGTTCGCTGACCGACCCTCAAAAGGGCGGTATGTCTTACGAGCAATTGATCCATCACATGGCGGAGGACAAGTTGGTCGCCTGGGCATGGGACCCCGGCGTCGATCTCTCCGGAAAGCCCCGTTCTATGCCGCCGGTTTCTCACAGCGACTTCGGGCAGCTGGTGCGCGATTGGGTGGCAACAGGTGCCGCCTGCCCATCCTGACACCGGGAGAGATACGTATTTCCGCGGCGATCTCGCCGAAGATTCAGGCAAGCGATCGGCGGACGCTCATCTATCCTAAGCGCCGCCGACCAGCTTGTGGTTCTTGAGCGGCAAGGACCTGATCCGCCTGCCGAGCGCCGAGGATACGGCGTTGAAGAGCGCGGGAGCCGCGACGACGACAGGTGGCTCACCGACACCGCCCCAGAAGCCGCCTGAGGGCATGACGATCGTTTCGATCGGCGGCATGTCGTTCATGCGAACAATGGCATAGCCGTCGAAATTCGTCTCCTGAATGGCTCCCTTATCCACCGTGCATTCGCCGAAGAGAGCCGCGGACAGGCCGAATGCAAGACCACCCTCCAATTGGCGCGAGATGAGCCCAGGATTGACGGCGATACCGCAATCGATGGCGCACACCATGCGATGGATCTTCAACGCGCCGTTGACAATGGAGACCTCTGCCGCGGCGGCGACGTAGCTTTCGGTCGCAAAGGCACCGGCAATGCCGTGATGGCGATTGGGCTGCGGATTCGACCAACCAATCCGCTCTGCGGCGGCTTCAAGCACTGCCAGCAGTTTTGGGTTGCGGCGGAGGAGCGGACGACGAAATTCGAGCGGGTCTCTTCCAGCCGCAAGGGCTAGCTCGTCGATGAAGCTTTCCACGTAGAAGACGTTCTGATTGACATGCACACCACGCCAGGCGCCCGGCATGATCGGCGGGTTTCGCATGGCGAGATCAACGAGCAGGTTTGGAATCGAATAGTTGAAGCTGTTCTGGTTCAGACCATTGAGCATATGGGGATCGCCATTGCCCTGAAGACGGCGTGGTGCATGGACTGCACGGATCGACTGTCCCGCAACACGAATATGGAAAGCAAGGAGATTGCCGTCCTTGTCCAATCCGCCGACAAGCTTTGCTCTCGTCGTCGGATGATAGAGATCGTGCGTCATATCCTCCTGACGCGACCAGATCATCTTGACCGGTACGCCTGGCCGCGCTTTGGCGATCAGAACGGCTAGATGCGCAAATTCAGAATAGAGCCTTCGTCCAAAGCCGCCGCCCAGAAAGGTCCGATGCACTTCACATCGCGATGCAGGCAGCCCGCTTGCATCGACAATGACGTCGAGCATGGCGCCGGCGTCCTGTGTCGATGCCCAAATCTCGCAGCGCTCCGGCGTCCAGACCGCGGTTGCATTGATGGGCTCCAGGGGCGCATGCGCCTGGTAGGGAAACGCATATTCCGCACTGATCGTCTTGACCGCAGCGCCAAGACCCTCGGTGACGTTGCCTGTGGTCATGCCGGTGAAAGGATCGTCGGTCTCCAGACCTTCTGAGAGCATCAGCGCGATGCTCGCACTCGACACATTGGCGCTCGGGCTCTCGTCCCAAATGACCGGCAAGTCTGCAATCGCAGTCTCGGCCTGCCACCATCCATCAGCTATGACCGCGATGGTTCTGGCATCAACCTGGAACACCTGACGCACGCCAGGTCGCGAGGAAATCGCCGCAGCCTCGAAACTTTTGACACTGCCGCCCGCATTCGGAGCCATTCGCACAGCCGCATGAAGCATACCCGGCAGGCTAACGTCGATGCCGAATGTGACCTTGGCGGTGACCTTTTCCAAAGCTTCTAGACGCGGGATGGACTTGCCGATGAGCCTCCAATGCTTGGGGTCTTTCAGTTCGACCGCCGTCGCCGGTTCGAAACCGGATGCGGCCTTTGCCAGCCTACCGAAGCTCGTGCTGCGCCCCGAGCCCCGATGCGACACGACGCCGTTCGATGCAGCGCATTCGCCTTTGTTCACCTTCCACGCTGCGGCAGCCGCCGATATCAGCATATCGCGAGCCGTTGCCCCGGCTTGTCGCATCGTTTGCTGGAGTTCCCGGATAGAGCCACTGCCGCCCGTTTGAAAATCGCCGTAGACATCGGCACGGGCCTGGCTGGCACCGGGAAGAACGAAATCTGTCTTGACCTTCGCCCAGTCGCAATCCAGCTCCTCGGCCAGCATCTGCGCCAGGCCAGTCATGGACCCCTGCCCCATCTCGGCGCGGGTGATGCGGATGAGGACGGTCTCGTCCGGCGATATCGTCAGCCACGCATTGATCTCGTCGGGCGATGTCGTCTGCGCCGTCGCGGGGGCTAGCCGAAAGCCAAGGGTGAACGCACCAAGCGTCGCGGAGGCGGCAATTATAAAATTGCGACGGGTGAGGTCGACGGTCATCCTCGCATCCTCACTTCCGGGCTTGGGTCATGATGTGGGCTGCCAGTTTGATCGCCTGCCGGATCTGATTGTAAGTACCGCAACGACAGAGATTTCCGGACATGGCCTCATCGATATCCTGGTCGGTGGGTTCGGGAATTTTCGAAAGAAGTGCCGCCGCCTGCATGATCTGCCCGGTCTGGCAATAACCACATTGTGCCACATCGAGCTCGATCCATGCGGTCTGAAGCGGGTGGAGCTTGGCATTCGGCTGGACCAGACCTTCGATGGTCGTGACCGATGCGCTCCCGATATCGCCGATTGGCGTCACGCAGGCGCGCCTCGCCTCACCATCGACATGGACCGTACAGCAACCGCACAAGGCTGCGCCGCAGCCATATTTTGAGCCGGTAAGCCCGAAATCCTCACGAAGAGCCCACAGCAAAGGGGTGGCGGGATCGCCATCATATCTATGGAGTTCACCGTTTATCGTGATTTCCAACATTCGGTCCCTACTCCCGGAACAGTATCGCTATGCCTTTCTAACCCAAGCTTTTCCCGGAACTTTGTCAGATGTGAGTGAAAGTGTGCCAACCGGCTCTGACAAGTTGACGATGGCTACGATGGCCGGCGGTTCAAACGTCGAAAACTGCCCGAGTTGGTCGCGGCGACAACTCCACGGGCTTCTCCGCGAATTTGGTCGATGTGATGCCGCTCTGCACACCCAGAAGATGGAATTCCGCAGGTATCATCATCGCGACCGGAAAGAGCCATGATCCATGGCATCTACCGTATTGTGCCGACGCGAAAATCGAGTAATAGTTGTAATTCCATGTCCACTCAGTCTACCGATGCGATCGGCGGGGACGTGGCGGGGGCTGGCAATGGATCAAGCACAGCAACATCATAATTTGACGGGCAGTTTTTCCGGTTTTCCGGCGCGCAAGAGGCCGTTGTTGCGACACAGCAGCTCGCGGCTGGCGCTTGTGGTCGCGCTGTCCGGCGTCTACATGACGGTCTCGATCGGCGATGCCCACGCCCAGAGCGCGCCGCTGCCGACAGGCGGCGCGGTGACGAGGGGCAGCGCGGCGATCTTGCGGCTGGGCACGGACATGACCGTCTTCCAGCTGTCGCGCAACGCCATCATCGGCTGGAACGGCTTCTCCGTCGGTTCGGGCTACCGGATGCATTTCGAGAACGGTTCGGGTGCGACGCTCAACCGAGTGACTGGCGGCCTGCCATCTAGCATCGACGGCCGCCTGACGGCGACCGGCTCGGTCTATCTGATCAATCCCGCCGGTGTCGCGGTCGGCTCCAACGGTATGGTGCGCACCGGCGGCTCCTTCGTGGCCTCGACGCAGGATATCGACGACACAAATTTCCTGAAGGGCGGCGACCTCACGCTGAAGGGATCGAGCCGGGCGACCGTCGTCAATCGCGGCACGATCGTCTCGGATCATGGCGACGTGGTGCTGACGGCGCGAAAGGTGGTCAACGAAGGCAGCATCGATGCCCCCAAGGGCAGCGTCGGGCTGCTCGCCGGCTACGAGGTGCTGCTCAGCGACATGTCGACGGCGGACGGCAAGTTCCAGGTCAAGGTCGGCGGCGCCGACACCGAGGTCGTCAACAAGGGCACTATCCGGGCGGCGGAGGCGGAACTGCGGGCCAATGGCGGTAGGGTCGAGGCGCTGGCCGGCAACACCAAGGCCATCGTCAAGGCGACCGGCGTCAAGCAGAGCGGCGGCCGGATTTTCCTGACAGCCGGCGACGGCGGCTCGGTCCAGGTCTCGCAGCGCCTGGTGGCGCGCCGCGCGGCAACCGAGGCGAAGCGCCGTCAGGTGGCCGCGCTTCCCGACTACGGTCCGATGCCGCGGAACCGGCCGGACTATACGGGCGGCGAGGTGACGATATCAGGCGGCACGATCGTGCTTCGGGGCGCTGTCATCGACGCCTCTGGCTCGACCGGCGGCGGCCAGGTGCTGATCGGCGGCGGCCCGCAGGGATCGGGCGACACATCGCATGCGCAAGCCGTCAGCATCGATGCGGCGAGCGTCATCGACGCCAGCGCAACGCGGCAGGGCGACGGCGGCAGCATCGTCGTCTGGTCGGATGGCGCAACATCGGTTGCCGCAACACTGACCGCCAGGGGCGCGGGTACGGGATCGGGCGGCGCGATCGAGACCTCGGGTAACGCGATCGACTTTACCGGCGTCAGCGTCGATGCATCTGCGCCGGGTGGCACGGCCGGGCAATGGCTGATTGGCACCGGGGGTTTGACGGTCGATGCGGCCAGTGCCGCGACCATCGCCGGTTCGCTTGGTGGCGACACGAACGTCACCTTGAAGACATCGGCGACGGCGGCCAATGGCGACATCACAATTGCCTCAGCGCTCGGCTGGTCAAGCGGAGCGGCGCTGACGCTCGACGCCTACCATTCGATCGCCATCGCCGCGCCGGTGACGATCGGCGGGGCAGGCAAGCTCAATCTCCTGTCCAACCAGGGCGGAACCGGCGGTACGATCACCTATGCCGGCGGTGTAACCTTCACCGGTGGGGCAGGCTCGGGCGCCGGACTGACGGTCAACGGCAATGCCTACACGCTGCTCTATTCGATGGCCGACGTGCAGGCCATCAATGCGTCGGACGCAGCACTTAGAGGTAACTACGCGCTGGCCACCTCGCTCGATGCCACCGGCCTTGCCGGCTGGATACCGATCGGCACCGATGGTCAGGGCAACATTCTCAACCCGGACAGGTTCAATCACAACGGCTTTACCGGCCAATTTACCGGCCTTGGCCATACGATCTCCAACCTGACGGTCGGCGTCGGCAATACAGGCTACGCCGGCCTGTTCGGATATGCCACGAATGCTACCATTTCCGATATCGGCCTGATCGGAGGTTCGGTTAGCGGAAACTATAATCTCGGCGGGCTCATCGGCCGGCTAGGTTTTGGCACGATCAGTCATGCCTATGCAACTGGCGCCGTTAACGGCGGCAACGGTGTTGGCGGACTCGTCGGTGTTCTGGAGGGCAGCACGATCAGTCAGTCCTATGCAACCGGTAATGTCAGCGGTAACGACGACGTCGGCGGGCTCGTCGGTTTTGCCATGGGCTATTATTATCCTCGGCCTATAGGCCTGATCAGCCAATCCTACGCCACCGGCACTGTGCACGGCAACTACTACGTCGGCGGGCTCGTCGGCGATCAGAGCGGCACGATCAGCCAATCCTATGCCACCGGCGCCGTCAGCGGCATCAACAGCGTCGGTGGACTCGCCGGTTGGCAGAGCGGCGGTCCGATCACTCAATCCTATGCGACCGGTGCCATCAGCGGCGGCAGCTATGTCGGCGGGCTCGTTGGCTTGATGACCGCTGATCTCGTGACGATCAACCAATCCTATGCCACCGGTGCCGTCAGCGGCGACAGCTATGTCGGCGGGCTCGTCGGTTCTTACGTCGGTACCTCTCATCCTCAGCTACTCTTGATCAGCCAATCCTACGCCACCGGCTCCGTCAGCGGCAACAACTATGTTGGCGGCCTCGTCGGCAGCTCGTACCTCGCCTCTCCTTATCCTCCGACTCTACTCTTGATAACCCAATCCTACGCCACCGGCGCCGTCAGCGGCAGCAGCGATGTCGGCGGCCTCATCGGTTATCAGGCTGGCGGCACGATCTCGTCCAGCTATTTCGACAGCTTCTCGACAGGGCAGGCAAACGGTGTCGGTTCTGGTTCGCAGGCTGGCGTCATGGCGGTCACCAGCGATCCGAGCCAGTCTGCCGCGGAGAATTATGCCTTTACGCAGAGTGCTTATTCCGGCTTCGACTGGACGATCTGGTCGCCGCCTGAGGCAGGTGCGGTCAATTATTATCCCAGGCTGCTGACGGTGCCCGGGGCGGACACCGTCGGCCAATGACATCATCGATCTTGGCGACCCGCGCAACGGCCGCAGCCCTGCGCGCCGGCATGACGCTTGCCGCGTTCATGGTCCTGCCGATGACGCAAGCTTATGCGCAGGCCATCGAACGCAACCTGCCGCCCCAGCCCGCACCCTCGGACCGCGCGGCACTCACCGTCGACCAGGCCGACTACGGCAAGGGCGACGACACCCCGCTCGGCGTCGATGTGACGGGTGTGCGCCTGATCGGCGCGGACGAAGGTTCCGAGGGTAAGGCGCCGGACGGCATCTCGCTCGGCAGGGTCGTAGCCGTTGAGAACGGCGCCCTTCAGGCAGCGCTCTCGCCCTATCTCGGCAAGCCTCTGACACGTGGCGCGATCGCCAGGATGCAAGCCACCGTCTCGGGCCTATGGCGCGATGCCGGCCACCCCTTCATGTCGGTGACCGTGCCACCGCAGGAGGTCACCTCGGGCGTGCTCAGGCTCAGGGTCGTCGAATTCCATGCCGGGACGATCAAGACCCAAAATGCCGGCACCGGCGCCATCGAGCGCAATCTCGCCCCACAGGTCAGGTTCGAGGCCGGAAAAGACATCGATGCAAGCGCGCTGGAAGAGGATCTCGATTGGCTCAACCGCAACCCGTTCCGCCATGTCGAGGGCGTCTTTGCCCCGGGCGCGGACACCGGCGCCAGCGACATGACCCTGACGGTGACGAATAGCAAGCCCTACTCCTTGTTTGCCTCCTATGCCGATACCGGTTCGCTAGCTACCGGCCGCGACCGCTGGTCGACCGGCTTCGGCCTCTGGCTTCCCGAACTCAACGACATGACGCTCGCCTACCGCTTCACCGGCTCCGACCAGGCCTTTGCCTTGGATGGAGACGGGCCACTCAGGCTGCAGTCCGGCAAGCCCGGCTATCTCAGCCACGCCGCCAGCATCACCCTGCCGACCTTTTCGCGCCAGACGCTGTCTATCGCGCCCAACTATGTCGAAACCGAACAGACGATTGCCGGCACCCCCTTTTCCTTTCGCAACCGGACCTTCGAGCTGCCGATCCTCTATCGCAGCGCCATCTCCAACATTCTGCCCGGCCGCTACTGGGGCGACGTTTATTTCGGGGTGGAGCCGAAATGGGTCAGGCGCGCCACCGCGTTCGACGGCATCGAGGTCGCCACCGGCCGCGCCGGCCTGTTCAATCTCGTTCTCGGATGGGCCGACGATGTCTCCGACCGCTATGGCAGAACCGCCGTCGACGTTCGCCTCAAGGTCAACCCCGGCGGCATCGTCAGCGGCAATACCGCCGCCGACTGGACAGCCTTCACCGGCGGCCGTGTCACCGACAACACCTATGTCACCGCCGGCCTCGACATCAGCCGGACGACGGTGCTGCCCGCTGGCTTTGCCTGGAGCAGCCAGCTGTCCGGTCTGATCGCCAACCAGGCGCTGCCGGACACGGAACGTCTCGGGCTCGGCGGCTTCTACGCCGTGCGCGGCTACGACAACGACGATGGGGCAGGCGATGCCGGTCTTGTCTGGCGCAACGAGCTCAGGCTGCCCGCCCTCTCCCCGCTCGCCAAGCTCGGTGCTCCCGACACGCTTTCGCCCTTCCTGTTCGTCGATCTCGGCTACGGCCACGATTTCGCCGCCCGCGCCAATTCCACCCTCGCCTCTGCCGGTCTCGGCCTCGACTATGCCATCGCCACCAATCTCTCGGCAAACTTCACCACCGCCACCGCCCTCAAGGATGCAACGCTCACCCGAGCCGGCGACTGGACCTTCTACGCAACAATCAGGGTCGCATATTGATGGAAGAAAGTTCGACCGCGATACGGTCCAGCGGATCATCAACTGCCATGGATCGAAGGATGCGGTGTCGTTGGCAACGCCATCTCCCCACCGCACGAAATGGGCGACACGCCACCGGTAGCGCGGCTGCCAGCGCGGGAAAGCGAGGCCGTCAGCAGGAAATCCCTTTTCGACAAACTATCAATTCTAATTAGTAAATCATGATATTGACATTCAACCTAAGCAGGCAAATTATACACAAAGAATCTACCGAGAAAGTCCATGCAAACGGAGCGATACGAAGCACTGGATAGCTGGCGTGGCCTATGTGCCTGCATGGTCGCTCTGTTTCATTTCAACGTCTTCAGCCACATCCAGTTCACGCAGATCGTTCTGAACGCCTATCTGTTCGTGGACTTCTTCTTTGTGCTCAGCGGATTCGTGATCGCGGCAAACTATCAAACGCGGTTGCTGCAGGGTTTCGGCATCAGTCGCTTCCTGTTTCTGCGCTTCGGCCGAATCTATCCGCTGCATATTCTGACGATGCTTCTCTTCATCCCTATCGACATTGCCAAGGATGGATTTCCGGGTAACCTTCCCCGGGCCGTTACGACCAATGTGCTTCTATTCCATGGTGCCGGGATCAACGACGGCCTTTGGCTCAATTTTCCCAGTTGGAGCATCAGCGCCGAATTTTTTGCCTATCTCGCCTTTGCCCTGATCACGATTGAGCTGGGGAAACGGATATTTCCATGGGCCATTCTTGCACTGTTTGGCTTTGCGACTCTCCTGTTCTTTAGCCCTCACAGAATGGATTCCACCTATGATTACGGGCTGATTCGATGCCTCTATGGTTTCGCGCTCGGAGTGATTTGCTTCCGCGTGCGCGAATGCTGTGCGTGGCTTCGCGTGCCCTTGGGAACAGCTGCCGATACGACGATCGAAGGCATGGCCGTCGTTGTGCTCTGCGTTTGCTTGAGCACGGTCGATGGACATGGGTACTTCGCGGTCGCCACCCCGCTTCTCTTCGCCGGTCTGGTGCTGCTGTTCGCTCGCGAGCAGGGCCATATCAGTGGAGCGTTGAAGATCAGGCCGCTGCTGCTGATCGGCACACTGTCCTACTCGATCTACATGGTGCATGCCTTGGTGCGAGCCTTGGGCCGAGCACTTGCCATCATTCTTCAAAAGACGACCGGCATGTCGTTCTTCGTCGACTATCCTGTCGCGGTGAATGACGAAGTCCCGCATCTATTGTCGATCGAGCGATCCCTTTGGTTGGGCGATCTTCTTCATATATCCATGCTTTTCGCGACCATTGCCCTGGCTATGCTGACTTATCGCTATGTGGAGGAGCCGGGCCGACTTTGGAGCAGAAGCTATGCCAGCCAGCGCCGATTGCAACAGTCCGCTGCAGAAGCGTAAATACTTGCTGGTTGTTGATTACCTCTCAGGGCTGCCCCATGTTTGAGCCTTCCCTTGCATGTTTTCAGCAAGGGCTCCGGGTGATCGAGATGGCGCTGCCCAGCGTGAAGCGAGATTGTGGAGTGGGTCAGGCGCGAGTAGCGGGTCGACCACTGATCTTCTGAGGCCGTCCTGTTGATGGCGGATATGATGCGACCGATAGAGCGCTTCGATGAGTCCGCAAGTCATCTGGCTTGCCGCTTAGATCGATCGCCGGATGGCGCCCGGCTAATTTCTCGGTTAGATCAACATGTTGAGCCTAGCGGGGAGGACTGACCTCGTTTCGGATGTGATGAAACATCGGCATCACACCATCGAAACTCGCTTTGGTAGCAGTACAGACGACCGTCGTCCGGCCCCTGGGAGTTTCAAGCACAGACATCATCAACCGTACGTTTTCGTGATCAGGACCGACTTTAGGGATGCCCGTGAACTCTACCCCAGTGATGCCATCGATATGGAAGGCATTCGCAGTCTCCAGCGTTATGTTGGCCGACAGCGTTCTGCGGGTCCTGCAGGTTCCATTCTTCCCCCATGGTCATCTCATTAATCTGATCCTGAGTGAACTCGGTATTCTGCGGGGCGGCACGAAACGTCACGCCGCAGAGGTACCTTGAGGTTCCCACGTGAGGCGGCTGACCGGACGCAGGGTCGATCCCGAAAAAGACATCATATGCCGGGTCCTTTGTGGGATCGCGCTTAACCACGAAATCGCTGCCAAGGCTGATCTTCAGCCCTGTAGCCGGGTCTTCGACCCCGTACGCAGGGAACGACACGCAGATCGCGGCAACAAATGGCGACAGCAGCAACAGATTGACCCGGGCCCAGATAGAGCGTTTCCATGACGCTTCAAAAACCATGCACTGGCCTCTATAACCTATGCACTGAGAGTTATGGCGAGGAAGTTGGGAGTCAACTAATCGTCAAAGCGATGGTCTTTGCATGCGCCCGCTCACCAGAACCATCGCGTTGCAAGGTGGCGTTCCTGGTCTGCATGTTGAGTTCATCAATCCCGGTCAGGATTTCCGTGCAATGTCCAGGCCTGTTGATTTTCCAGGTCACGCGCACGTATCTCATGGATCATCCCCGCGTAGTGGGTATCTAAAGCTCTTGGTGGGATCAGAACCGGTAATCCGGAGCTTCAGGCACCAACAAACCCACTACGCGTTCAAGATATTACGCTCTGGATGAGGCCACTCGAACTGGCTGTCCCAAACGACAGAATAAATGGGTGGTATCCGCAGGATTTGGGGTCGCCTGTGGGTCTCCTCCGAGCGCTCTTGGATGCCAGCTCAGGCCTCGAGCGGCCTTGCCCTGATGGTATCTTTCTCTTCAAGAAGTGGAGCAGTCGCCGACATCTCCCTATCCACGCCGGGACCTCGTCAGTCTGCGCACGCTTCCGGTTGACCTGGCGATCAATGGAGGCAAGCCTCTCGGCTTGTTTTGGGACACTCGATAAGCGCCTCGACGCGCGCCGAACGTCATCCGGCAAAACTAAATTTTTTTTAAGAAAACATGCGTGGCGCTTTGATCTCGGTCGATGTATTTTTAGTTAGCTGGAGTCAAAATCTTCGGCAAGTCCCAAGCCCTTCTCGAGAACGCTGAGCCCCTCGTAAACGCAGCTCCCCGTGCCTCGCTGATCACCTCCTTTTGATCTCTTTGGATAACTACGTGTCTATAGTCAGCGAAAGCCGGGCTTTCATTAGCATCGGCGTATCTTGCCAAACCGCTCAACAGTTGCAGCGACATGCGGAGTTTCTTTCCTTGCTCGTAGATGATGAGCTGCGCGCACGGTCCGGATTCTTCAATTGGGTATTTGTCAGCGCATCAGATATCGCAAGAGTTGCGGACCGCCTGGTCGCTGCGCCGATCACCCCCAAATCCCTGTACGTCCCCACCCACGCTCGCGAAGCTCTGCGTTTGGAGGATTTCAAAGTCTGGTTCTGGCACGAGAAATTCAGCGATGAGGTAAACCAGGACGACGTCCAGAGAATTGCGACGAAATATGAGCGTCTTCGCAACAATTTCCTGAAAATGCTTGAAAAGCCAGTCCGCTATATCGTCCTCAGCAATACGCAAAACAATTTGGAGAACTTCTATCCCTACAAGAATCAGGGAATGAGTATCTCTCTTAATGCTGACATCGTCTCCGAGATTGCCGACGCGCCGTGGGCAACCAACCAATATGGCAGCGCCCAAATGATAGCGCTGAGTTATCCCCGCCGATGGACGGGCAAACCGCATAGGTCAGTTTCGTACTTGCAAGAAGACGATACCGAATGGGAAGGTAGCGTGACATCCTGGGACCAGGCGTTACCGCAACATCTGATCTCCGACCTCACGCCAGGAAAATGCAAACCCAACAACACTTGCGATCGTGGCAACGGCCTTCACATCAAGCCTTAGCGACTAAGATAAGCTTGAGAATAACTGGAGGCCACGCGGCGGGGCCGAGCCTTGCCTGTTTGAGCCGCCCGTTGGCTGTCAATCGGTACGGGGGATAGCGGTAAGCCTGCACCAGCACGATCGCTGCAGAAGCACAAGAACTTGGCTGGCGCTTAAGCGAGCGTCTTTGCAGACGTTATCATGTTATCTCACGATGCCTGTTTACAGCTGAAATCGAAAGCCAGCTCAACGAACGGCAGATGTTCCAGACGATCGCAAGCCATGCAATTATGATTGCTGCAACCAAAAAGAGTGCACCCCTCAAATTCCCTAAGGGCTCGTTGAAACCCGCGACAATGTCGACCGTATCGGAGGATCTTACTCTTGCCACAGCCGATGCCATTCTGGCTATTAAGCGACCAAGCAAACTAGATCTCTTAAAGTATCTCCGCGTCGCTACTACGGCATCAAGCAAAAGACTGACCGTGATGTCAGCAAGCCGTATCTCACTATGAGTGACCATGCGTATCGCCGATAGCCTCGCTCAGATCAGCGCTCATTGTCCGGTTCGGATGATTTTACAAAGGCGAGGATTTTTGCCCGCAACCGCTTGTCTTCGATCCCCGATAAGGCTGTTCGCGAACGGCTCTGTGATGCCGCGCAAGTCGAAACCTAGCGGGCGTCTCCCTTGAAGAAGAGATGTCGTCCGACGTACTTTCAAAGAAAAACATGGCCGGGACACCGAGGATTTCTGAAATACGCAGAAGACGGCTGGCGCTGATTTTCTCAAAGCCGCACTCGACCTTCCCTAGCTGGCGGGGGCTTATACAAAGCCTCTCGGCCAATTCAGCCTGCGAAATTGACAACTCTTCTCGGCGTAGTCGGATACGCGATCCAACTTCAACATCGATTGCATCGGGTCTTTTGTCCATGAGGAAGCCGCCAGGAGAGAGATTGCGTTCATGCTTGCAGGATTCTCTCGACGCCACAATCCTTTAGCAAGACATCGATGTGGCGCACATTTGAAAAGTCGCTGCGTAGCAAAGAGCGTTACACTCCATTTGAAAACTATCCTAACGGGGCCAATCTGAACAGCCATTGATCTTGCCGCTCCGCAGGCGTCATTTCAAAAATAGAAGCATTTCGCACCTATAAAATGTAGGGGTTTTCGTATTGCGCGAGGTATCAAGCCATCTGGCGCGCCGTTGTTGTGCATCCCCCTCGACGCCCCAGGGATGAGGTCGCCACCCGTAATGTTCCGATAATCTCGCCCTCCGACCGTCGCTGGACATACATCCAGCAAGTGCGGAATCCTTATGAAGAACATTTTGGCGATGGCCTGCGTTGCCGCGGCAATGACGCTAGGCGGGTGCTCCTCCGTCCCTTTGACTGAAACAGGGGCAATCTCGTCCTATAGCGGCCTTGGGCCAACTTCCGGAACATTCGGAAAGTGGCGCTCATATGTGAGGGGCGAGGTTCTCGAGGCCCGGACCATCAAGATCATCCCGACAAGAATGACGCCGCAAGCTCGAGCGGTCTTGAAAGTGGCGTCCGATCAAAAACTAGTGACAAATGCCGTCGATCGTTCCCTGTGCCTTGCATTGAGCGATCGCTTCGTCGTCGTCCCGGAAAGCGCGCCGGCAGATCTGACGGTTCAAGCCACCGTCTCCACCATCGTTCCCACCGGTAGCGTCGCGGCGGGCGTTTCCAAGGTGATGACCCTCGGCACCGCCGCGGTGCTTCCGGTTGGTGTCCCTCGTCTTCCAATCGGCCTCGGGGGGATTGCGGTAGAAGCCGAAGCGACGAATGCCAGCGGCACGCAGGTTGCGGCCATCACTTGGGCGAGAGGGGCGAACTCGCTGACGAGCAACGCCAGAGTATCCGAGATTGGCGATGCCTATGGCCTTGCCAGTTCCTTCGGCAATCAGTTTGGACGAATGGTGGTATCTGGCAAGGACAACCCCGGCATCGCCCTGCCATCGGCCCGCAGGATAGGTTCAGCAGCGGGGCTTCCTCCCAAATATCGGGCCTGCGATGCATTCGGACGGTCCTCAGGCCTTGCCGGATTGGCCGGCAGCGTTGTTGGCGCACCGCCATCATGGACTGATAACGGTGCAGACCCATGACTGCCGATCGGCCGGCTCCCATCCGGCTTGCTCTGCACTCACAGCGGCTGAGCGATATTCCTATGGCCGAGGGGCCAGACCTCGAAGGCTTCTCTCGCGACGCGTCCAGAACCGATGTGGCAAGCATGATCCCATGCAGCATCGGTTGCGGGAGCCGCAAGGCGAACCGCGCCAAAACCAACCGCAATATCGGTGGTTCCGACACCAGTGAAGGACGTGATATTCTTCCGCGGCACCCCGCCTCTCGGACACCGACAGGCCCGCGGCAGAGAGGCCCGGATACGGATGCAACAGCTTTGCGTATCCGGGCGTTTCCCTGAACTCAACAACCCCGCGCTTTTACTTTGATGCGGGACGGTATATCTCAGCACCTGTCGACGTAGCGACGGCCATAGCGGTCGCGATAATAGCACTTGTTGGGTTCATTTGTGCGGCCGATTATTGCCCCGGCGGCGCCTCCGGCGGCAGCGCCAACCGCGGCTCCACGCCAGTCATTCGATACAATGCCGCCTATGACGGCGCCGGAGACCGCGCCAATGGCGGCTGATTTCTCCGTGCGGGAGCAGGCCGCCAACATCGACACAGCGGCAATGGCAAGTATGATCTTCTTCACAAATATTCCTTTCTGTTGAGGACGACACGATCGAAACTACTGATCGAGTCCGATCAGATAAGTCAGCCGCCTCTTGGAATGTTGAGTGGAGATTGCGAAAACATTACGCAGGTTGGCTGATCATGGCGGAAGCAGCGCATCTGGGCATTGCCGAGCGACCACAAATGTTTCCGGCACGTATTTGAACAGTAATTGTGGACAGATCAGCGCGGGCATAATGTTGAGGTAATGAAGCGCGAGCCGAACTGCCATCGATAGGTAAGGAGCCCTGTATGCGCCTGCTGCTGGTAGAAGACGAAATGGAAATGGCATCGGCACTGATGGAGGCTCTCGTTCAGCGAGGCAATATCGTCGATCACGTAGCCACGATCGAACTTGCGCGTGAGGCCCTCCTATGGAAGGTGCATGAGGCAGTCCTGCTCGACCGCCAGCTTCCGGACGGAGAAGGCTTGCATCTGCTCGCCGAAATTCGCGAGAGGGGTATCCATATTCCGGTCATCATTCTGACCGCGCATAACGAGCCGTCTGATCGCGTCCAAGGATTGGACGAAGGGGCGGATGACTATATCGGAAAGCCCTTCCTGGCTGATGAACTCATGGCCCGCTTGCGCGCTGCCAGTCGGCGGGCATCGACCTATGCTAGCAACCTCTTGAGTGAGGGCAACGTCTCAATCGACCTGACCTCCATGCAGGTCGAGATCGACGGAAATCCGCTGCAGCTTCCCCGGCGCGAAGTCCTTGTCCTCAAGGCACTTCTGAAGCGTTCGGGAAAGGCGGTCTTGAGACGCTCGCTCGAGGAAGCGCTCTATGGCTACGAGGACGAAATTCAGTCCAACGCCCTCGACAGCCACGTGTCAAAACTTCGAAAGAAGTTGGTCGATGCCAAAGCCAGCGTCACAATCGAGAGCATCCGCGGCCTCGGTTACATTCTCAAGGCTGTCTGAATTGAACTATCTCTTCAAAACCAGATCGCTGAAATGGCGCCTCGTTTCGCAATTTGCCATTCTTCTCGGGTTGTTGATGCTCGTCATCAATATCGGCTTCGTGATTTGGATCATTTCGATGGCACCGAATGTCAACGGAGCAGATGAAGCTGTCCAAGCGGTCATCATGAAATCCATCGTACCTGGCGAGAACGGCCCACGCGTTGAGCCGACGACGGAGTTGGACAATATCTCCAAGGCGTTCCCTACATTTTGGTTCGTTGCAGCTTCACCGAACGGAGCCACTGTCGGCTACGGCCACGTTCCTGGCGAGCTGCAACCATTGATCCCACGGATCAAGGACCTTGAGAGCTTCGCCGTCCTTCAAGACGAAGGCTCGCCTCTGACCGCCGGCTTCGCGAAACTCGAAACCTCCGCAGGCCCGGTGAAGATCGTTTACGGAGGAAAATCGACACCGGGCTCATTCCTGGGGAATCTTCTCTGGGGATTGAAAGTCCTTTATCTGCCGACTACCCTCATTCCTCTCCTTCTCGTCTTCCTGGCCATGCCGTTCATCGTAAACCGGGCCTTCTCCGGAATCAGAAGAACAACCCGGGAGGCAAGCTTGATCGACGTGAACTTTCCCGGCCGACGGCTGCGCCGGGAAGATGTCGTCGAGGAGCTGGACCCATTGGTCAATGCGATCAACACCGCACTGGCCCGCATCGATGCCGATATTGGAACCCGTCAACGCTTCCTGGCTGCGGCAGCACATGAACTCAGGACTCCCATTGCAATCCTGCAAACACGCATCGAAACCCTCGGCGAAGGCGAGCACAAGAGCAAGCTGTTGAAGGATATAGGGAGACTTGCCGCCGTCGCCGAGCAACTCCTCGACATGCAGCGGTTTGCCTTCGTGCAATCGTGGTCAGACGTCGATCTCGTCGAACTATGTGAAACAATCGCTGCAGATCTGGTGCCGCTTGCGATCGCGGGTGGATATGCGCTCGAACTGGAGACACAAGTGAAGTCGATCATAGTGCATGGCGACAGGACATCCATGGAAAGAGCTGTCACAAACCTTGTGAAGAATGCCATCGAGCATGCCGGAGGTCACGGAAGGATAGTTGTCGCGATCAAGACCGACGGTGCAATAGAGGTCTCCGACGATGGTGTGGGCATTGCTGCCTCGGAACGAGAAAAGATCTTCGAACCATTTTACCGCACGACGCCCAAGTCAACCGGCGCAGGGCTTGGGTTGAGCCTGGTCAGGCAGATAGCTCAGCTCCACGGAGGCTCTGTCGCCGCCTTGCCTCAGCAAGTCGGAGCCAAGTTCGCCCTCCGCCTCAGCGGGCCTATCCGCACGATCTTCGGAGATCTTGAGACGCCTCGCATCCCTTCAGAGCACGAAACGCCGGCACACTGCTCGGCGAGAGATGACGATGCGTCGAAGTAATTTAAAATACCACGCTGGAGACGTCGATACCGAATTCTCTCAAGGCGCGCCGGGAGCATTGACGCCTTGAGCTGTTGACCATGGGATGGCTCGCCCTTGCGAGGACATCAACAACGAAGGCCTGATCACGTCCATAGTGCAAGCCATCAAGCAGCCCAAGCGGCACATGATAATCTCAAGGCCAGCAACGCATCGATGGGAGATGAGCTCCGGCCTCGGCGCCGCGTCGATCGCGTTTAACTTCTAACTGCTCGTTTCCGTCTGTGCACGACGGTTAGCACCGCAACCTCGATCGCAATGATCACCATGAGGGCCCAGAAGCCGATCCGGGCTATGTCGCCTCCGCTATGGCGCAGGGCATAACCCAGGCACAGGAACGGCCCATTCCACATCAAACAACCAAGTGCAGTCGCGGCCAGGAAGGTCCAGGGATCGAGCCGCAAAGCGCCGGCCGGCAGCGCCAGATAAATCCTGACGGCCGGAATGACCTGACCTGACAATGTCACCCAGAAATGGTTGCGCCGGTACGCGTCCGTCAGACTGTCGTAAAACGCCAGTCTCAACAGAACGCACCCGCCGTAACGCGCGACAGTGCGGCGCACCCTTTGCGGTCCGAACAACCAGCCGACTGCATACCAACCGAAGCCGCCCACAACCGAACCGGCCGTTACCGCCGCAACGGAAAGAGCAAGCGTAAGAGAATCGGGGAGCATCAACCCGAGCAGCATTAAGAGGATATAAGATGGAAAGAGCGGAACAAATTTCTCGGCGATTGCAAGGCAGAAAATCCCCGCCAGCCCAAAGCTCATGAACGATGTGATCGTGCTCGGCACCTCGGCCGCCAATTCCTGCGCCGTCATGCGACTGGTAGTCCGGCAGACTGGGAACCGCTTGCGATTATGCAGTCCTCCCTCCTGGATATCCGGTAGACGGAAGCGGGCGGCAAGTTCCATATCGTTTGACCGATCCGCACTTCCGCGAGCTTCAAGAGATCCAGAACCTGACTCGGGACCGGGCAGCGAGGTCCGTAAGTAATCTGATGAAACGCACCACCAGATCTGAGATTTTTGAAGGCCCCGCTCAGAATTGCGCGGATCTCCAGCGGCCGCATGGCCCGAAAGCCCAACCCACTCACGACCGCACCGAACGAAACGTCGGCGAAGACATTTGCCTGCTCGATCCGCATTGCGTCGAGGCATAGGACGCGCGCCTTGGGAAAACGACGACGCAGGAGGGCGGCGAAGTCGGCACTTAGCTCGACAAGCGTCAGATCCTCTTCGCGAACGCCGCGTTGGAGAAGCGAATAGGTGAAGACCCCGGTGCCGGGGCCTAATTCCATAACCGGACCCGTGGCCGGTCCGATGCCCTGCGTCATCAATGCCGATACGCGAGAGCCCGAAGGGGTTACAGCCGAAATGGTCCGCGGGTTGCGAAGCCAGGCAAGAAAGAACGAGGCGGCATCAGTGATGAGCATGGAAACCATCCTCAATGATACAGCGTCGCTTGGCCGTGAGGCCGTTGGGGTCAATGGTCATCGGGTTCGTCCCTTCAAGATGAGAGAGCAAGGTCTCACACACCCAGATTGAGAAAACCTGTCACGCCGATACCCCGAGGACGGCCGCGCATGCTCCGCGACGATCACGAACGTCAATCGACCTTTGCAAGGTTATCTCAATGCAGCGATGCTAGAATCTTGAAACCCTGCAGATGCCGGCGAAGGATGGAGCTCACTGAATGCGCGTGCTTTTGGTCGAAGACGAGCGACCCATGGCCGTCGTCCTGCGCGACGGATTGGTTCGCCATGGCATGGTCGTGGACGAGGTGGCGAGGCTGTCGGAGGCCGAGGCTGCGCTTCACAGCGACATATACGACGCCGTCGTTTTAGACCGCCGCCTGCCTGATGGCGATGGTCTTTCGCTGATCAAGTGGCTGCGAGCCAAAGGCGATGTCGTGCCGGTCCTAGTACTGACGGCAAAGGGCGACCTGATCGACAGGGTCGCGGGGCTCAACAGCGGCGCTGACGATTATCTCGGCAAGCCCTTTGCTTTCGAAGAGCTTCTGGCCCGTTTGCGGGCAATCTTGCGCCGCCCGGTCCACATGCAACCAGACGTCGTCAGCCTCGGTCGCATGTCGTTCGATTTCACCCATCGCGAGGTGCATATAGATGGCGTTCACCTGCGCATGCCACGCCGGGAACTGCTCGTACTTGAAGCCCTGATGCGACGCATGGGACGAATGGTTCTGCGCGAAACCTTGATGGAGGCGGTATTCGGCATGAACGACGAAATCGAGTCAAACGCGCTCGATACGCATATCTCGCGTGTTCGTCGCAAGCTCGCGGATACCGAGGCCGGCATCACCATCAGTGGTATCCGTGGCGTCGGCTATCTTCTGCGCGAGATCTCATGATGCGCCGACCTTCACTAAAATGGCTGCTTGTCAGCAGGCTGGTGGCGCTACAGGCAACCATGCTCGCCGTCGTTCTGCTCATTGCCATGGCGACGATATGGGCTACCGGTTATCTGCTTGACGACTACGAAGGCGGCAGTCTCGATGTGCTGGCAGACGCTACGGAGCGCGATGCCGCGGGTGAATTGGTGTTGCGAGCCACGCCGGACCTCGTTCGCCTGCGCGCCAAGACACCGGAACTATGGTTCTCGATCCGCGACACATTGGGACAGCGGCTGCAGGAGGGCAATATTCCGGCCGCGTATCTGCCGGCGGTCGCAGTACTCGGCCAACTCAGCGATGCGCGATTGAGCGATCAGCCCGAACTGGAGGGGAAACCCGACGCCGTAATCAAATGGGTCGAAAGCCCGGCGGGAAGGGTCCAGATCTTCACCGGAACACATGGGCAAATGTCGGCGCAGCGATTTGCCAAGGGCATTTCCGGCGGCTTCATCTCGGTGATCCTGCCCGTCATCGTACTGATGGCGCTGGCAACCTCGCTTGTCACTCCGCTGGTGGTACGTCGTGCACTGGCAGGTCTCGGCCGGACCGTAACGCAAGCCACACACATTGAATTCGACAAGCGCGGCGCCCAACTGGAGGTAAGCGGCGTGCCAATTGAGATCAGGGCACTGGTCACTGCGATCAACGATGCTCTACGCCGGTTGGACGCGGGCTATGAGAGACACCAGCACTTTCTCGCCCAGGCGGCCCATGAATTACGCACACCGATCGCCATCTTGAACGCCCGCGTCTCCGTGCTGCCCGCCAGCGCAGACAAACGCGACCTTTTGGAAGACGCGGCGCGACTGACGACACTTGCCGGACAGCTGCTCGATCTTCAACGCCTCGGCCAGAAGCACAACGATTTCCTGCCGGTCGATCTGGTCGCCATGGCCAAGCAGGTGCTGTTCGAGCTGGGGCCACTGGCGCTGGCCGCCGGTTACGACGTATCCTTCGAACCCGCCTGCGACCAGGTATGGGTGACCGGTGATCAGACGTCTTTGGAACGCGCGCTGACCAATCTGGTCCAGAATGCCATCGATCACGGCGGGCGCCAGGGAACGATCACCGTGCGCGTCGGCAAAGGCGGCTTTGTCGAGGTTTGTGACGAGGGTAACGGCATTCCGCTCGATGAACGCGAGCAAATCTTCGAACCCTTCAATCGCGTGGGCGCCGACGGTCGGGGCGCGGGACTGGGACTCAATCTGGTTCGGGAAATCATGCAGCTCCATGGCGGTTCCATCGCCGTGGTCAACACCACTTCGAAAGGCGCCTGTCTGAGAATGTCCTTTCTAGGAGACGGAGCTGCCAGGTGCGACGTGCGGACGAGCTGAAGGTTGGTCAGCGGTGGGTTATCATTCTCCGCAAGGGTGAGGCGTTGAGTGGAATGATGTTCGAATATTATATTTTATCGCATTAATTCAATAATTTATCAAAATATCTTGACGCGACGCATTTGCTATTGTTGCTCGAAATACCACGGAAATTGAATTGGAGACAGTTCACAGCCGCGTAACCGGGCCTTCCCGCATTGAGGCCGAATTCAGCATCTCCGCCGGAGTAGACTTTCCAGATCCTGGGGGACCTGCAATCGCGGTGATTAGCGTTTAGCCCCCGCTAACATTGGAAGTTCGCTTCATAAGCTGCTCTTCAGATAGAGTATTCACGTTCTGAACCTTTTAAATCTCAGATGCAAGCCAACGGATCATGTTGGCCATCAACAGATCATATCCCTGCCAAGCCATGAAATCGGCCGACAACCAGTGCGGCCCAATGTCGGTCATCCAGGCGAGCGTGCGTCCGGCACCATATTTCCGGGCAGCCAAAAGTGGCATCGAGATCCCTCGGGTCGTACACTCCACCAGAGTCTGCGTCATCGTGTCCGGCCGTGCGACGACGCGGTTCATTCCCAGGATGTACGGCATGCGAGACGCGACCCCTCTCAGCACAGGGTGTTCAGCATCCACAATAGTAGGATCGAGCCCTTCCGGCGCTTCGAGCCCGTCTGGGCTTGAATGGATCAAGACAGGCAAACACTCTTCAACTGGAGTGCCATGAAACATCGCCGATCCATCCATTCCCTGAAAGCTGGTATAGCCTCCAGCCATCATTAGAGCGCCCCCTCTTTCTACCCAAAGGCGGAGAAGTTCCAGCCGATTGATCGAACGTTGGCCCGCCCGTGTTTCAGACGTGTATAACAACGATAGCGCTCCGACATCCGAAAGCACTACCACCGAGTATGCGGAAAGAGCCTCCAGCGATTTCGGAAACTCATCTTCGCAGCGTTCACCACCAATCTGAATTAAATCGATATTTTGGTTGGCAAGTGCTTGGATGAAGCGTGTCGCCCCATTCGAATAACGCGACGATGCGCCAACCTCCAGACCCTTGGAAGCGAAGGAGGTCACATGGAAAGTCTCACCAGCGAGCAGCACTTGTTTCATGAAAATTCCTTGATGAGGGTGGGCAACGCCAATGACGTTGCCCAAAGCGCGTCAGAATTTGAACTCTTCGACATTGGCCGGGGTGACGATCTTGGCAGGTCCAAGCAACACCTCACCCTTTGCTCCGATCTTGTAATCCCCGAGACGACCAGCTTTGAAGGTTTCCCCCTCCTTGCCCGTCACCTTGCACGAAGCCACGGCTTGCGCGGCGTAATAGGTGAGATAGCCAAGATCCTTCACATTCCACCAGATGTCCTGTACCGAGCCATTCTGGATATATTTCTTGATCAATGTTGCCGGGGCCAAACCGGTCAATTTGATCTTGCCGAGAAGACCGGCCTGATCCATCGCACGAGCAGCCGCTGGTAGACCAATACCAGCCGGAATGATAATGCCCTTCAGGTTCGGGAAGGCTTGGGCAAGGCCAAGCGCCTGTTGCTGATTGACCTGCTCGCTTTCTTGGCCATAGGCAACCTGGACCAATTTCATTTTTGCGTACTTCTTGTCGTCTGCCATCTTCTTCTTCATGAAGTCGATCCAGGCGTTCTGATTGGTCGCTGTGGGCGTCGACGACAAGATGGCGAAATCGCCCTCATAGTTGATCAGTTGCCCCATCGATTCCAACATCATTTCAGCCAAGCTGTCTCCTGCCGCCTGGTTCAGAAAGACCGTACGCGCTGCGGTCGAGACGTCAGAGTCGTAGGATACAACTTTGACACCTTGCTTTTCAGCACGTCGCAGAGCAGGTGCGACAGCGTTGGCATCATTTGCGGAGATGGCGATAACGCCAACCTTCTGGGACACAAGGTTATTAATGAAGTCGATCTGCGCTTCGGCAGTTGCCTGTGAGGGAGCCTGCTTGATCGCTTTGCCGCCAATCTCGCCTGCCGCCTCCTCCGCACCAGTTTGGGCGACCTGGAAGTAGGGGTCTGTGTCGAGCTTTGGCAGAAAACCCACAGTGACGGGAGCCTTGGCACACTCCTCCGCACTCGCCGTCATTACGCTCGCGAGAAGACTGCTCGCCATAAGTATCGATTTAAGAACGGTTGATTTCATTGAGATCTCTCCTCCAAGATTCCGGCTTCGATGAACAAACGAGCCGCCGGTCGCTACTCGTCTATTTTGGGTGGGAAGTAACGCAGTCTGACGCCAGCGAAGATGCGCTCAGCCGCGTTGCTCACGAGCAGTGACACAATTAAGAGAAGCCCAATGACGGTTCCCTGTGCATCGCCGCCGATTTGCAAAAGGCCAAGTACGTTTCGGAGTGTCGCAAACAACAGCAGAGCCCAGAGAACACCTGTCAGCCTGCCTTTTCCCCCAAAGACACTGACGCCTCCAAGCAGCGCAATGGTGATCACGTCAAGCTCAATGCCGACTGCATTGTTTGCACGTGCATTGGCCAAACGTGCAGCATAAACCATCCCCGCTGCGGCACAGATGACACCGGATGTGATGAATAGTCCAAGGACTGTCCGCGCCAGCTGAATTCCGGAGTATCGGGCCGCCTCGGGGCTCCCTCCGATTGCGTATATCCGGCGTCCCAGGGGCATCCGTTGGAGGGCGACAGCAAAGATCGGCGCAAGCACGATGAAGGGCACGATCGTCCACGGTACGGGACTGTCGCCGACGGTGTTTATGCCAAGATCAAGGAAGCTATCAGGGAAATCGTTGATCGATCCCGAACCAAGAAGGATGTAGCCGACGCCACGGTATAAGGCCATCGTGCCGAGCGTGACGACGAGGGACGGAAGACCTAACTTCGTCACCAATACCCCGTTGAACGCTCCACATACTGCACCTGCCAAAAGGGTAAGCGATACCGACAGGAAAAGCGGGAAATTTGCCTGCACCAACAATCCAAATATGACACTCGTAAGCGCTAGAATGCTTCCGACAGAAAGGTCAATCTCTCTCGCGATGATCAAGAAAACCATCGGCAGAACGATAAGTGCTCGCTCTGAAATCCCGGCAACCGCTTGGGAAATATTGAAGGTCGACGCGAAGTTCGGTACCTCAAAGATCGCATAAATGATTACGAGAATCGTGATGGCGGCAAGGAAATTATCCCAGTTGCCAATTCGAGCAACAAAATCGGATCCGTGCTTTGGATTGGCGGTCATGGCCTTGCTCCCCCGGCAGATGCTCTTCGCGCGACGTAGGCGTCGATCGCAATGGCGGCAAGAATGACGAGGCCGTAGATCCCCTGAAGCCAGAGTGGGTCAATGCGCACAAGCGTCAAACCATTGTTGATCACAAGAAGCAAAAGCGACCCTGCCGCAACGCCGAGAATGGTGCCTGAACCGCCGCGCACCGCGACGCCACCAACAACCACGGCCGCAATGACCGTCAGCTCGAAACCGTAAGCGACCCGTGCATCGACTGTGGCATAGCGCGAGGCCCAAAGCGCACCATCGAATCCTGCCAGTAAGCCTGCCGCAGCAAAGGCCAATAGGATTCGTGGCCTAGCTGGGATTCCGATCAGCCGAGCGCCATCGGGATTTGATCCGATAGCGTAGAGTTCACGACCAAGTGTCGTGTATCGAAGCACATATCCGGCGGCCAGAAGCGTCGCGATTGCAATGAGGATAATTGCTGGGACACCAAGAATGTTAGCGCTCGTCAAGTCGAGCCATGATTGCGGAACCTGATCCGCGCTTACCTGAGTACCCCCGGCCCAAAGACTGTTTAGACCTCGAAATACGGACATTGTCCCGAGCGTTACCACAATGGCCGGAACTCTCCCGTAAGTGATCACCAGCCCATTCACGACCCCCGCGGCGAGACCTATGCCACAGGCCAACAACACTCCGCCAAGGACCCCGATTTCCGGGTGAGAATGGAGCGTCGAAGCTGCGCCATATGCGGCCAAACCAATGACGGCCGCAACCGATAGATCAATGTTGCGAGTGATTAGAACAAGCATCTGAGCGATGGCGACGATCATCAACAGTCCGGCGTCCATCGCCAGGGCCGAGAGATTTGAACCACTCAGCATGCGAAAATTTACAATCGAGATTGGAACGATCACTGCGAGCATCGCGGCAACCAATCCGAACTCACGCCGTGCGAATATTTGCTTCAGCAGGCCTTGCTCTGGCACTCGCTCGACGCGCTCGCTGTTTGGATGCGCCGACTTTGCAACAAGCTCTCCCTCAACCTTTTGAGCGATCGCATCGGTTGCCGCCTCTATGATTTTCTCTTGCGTTGCTTCCTCACGGCCGAAATTGCCGGAGATACGTCCTTCGCGAAGCACAATCATTCGGTCGGACATTCCCAGTAGCTCTGGAAGCTCTGACGAGATCAGAATGATCGCCATCCCTTGGCTAGCAAGATTAGCCATCATCTCGTGGACACCTGCTTTGGACTGCACATCGATCCCTTGCGTCGGCTCATCGAGAATGAGAACCCGGGGATTTGTCGCCAGCCATTTTGAGAGGACGACTTTTTGCTGATTGCCACCCGATAGTGAACTGACCGGTTGATCATAAGAACTGAAGCGAAGACGCAGCCGATCGAGGAATGGCTCTGCCAAGCCAAGCTCCTTCGATCGAGACATGAGTCCGCCACGAGTGGCCTCGTCAAGCACTGTGAGGGAGGCGTTGTTCAGGATGGAGAAATCCATAATCAGGCTCTGGCCAAGTCGGTCCTCAGACACGTAGGCAATGCCCTGCTTCATCGCCTCGCGTGGTGAAGAGAGGTCGACACTCTTGCCGTCGATGGCGATAGTTCCATTGGTGGGCTGATCGATGCCGAACAAAACGCGGGCAATCTCCGTGCGCCCACTGCCGACCAGGCCGCCGAAGCCAAGAATTTCTCCGCCGCGCAACTGGAAAGAAATGTCCTTGAAGACACCATCGAGAGAGAGGTTCTGGACTTCCAGAACAACATCCCCAGGGACGGCAGCATGATGCGGATAGAGATTATCGAGGGCGCGACCAACCATCATCTGGATCGCCCGCTCGCGCGACAATTCAATCGTCAGTTCTGTACCAACGAGACGACCGTCGCGAAGTACCGTAATTCTATCGGCGACACGATAAATTTCATCCATGCGATGGCCGACGAACATCATAGCCACGCCTTGTTTCTTCAGGTCCTCCACAACAGCAAAGAGCCGTTCAACCTCCCTTTGTGAAAGCGCAGCGGTGGGTTCGTCCATGATCAGAACCCGCGCATTGAGAGAAAGTGCTCGCGCCACCTCGACAAGCTGCTGCTCGGAAGTCCGCAACTTTCGTAGCGGCAGCGTCGCGTCCGCGTTCAAACCGACGATCTTGAGGAGGCGCTTAGCCTCCGCTTGCATGCCGTTATGATCAAGCTTCCACTGTGTTCCCGTCTGTCCGATGAACATGTTTTCCGCGATACTGAGGTCGGGGAAGAGACCTGGATGCTGGTGCATGACGGCAACACCTGCTCGCTGCGCCTCCAGTGGCGATGACAAGTGCATCGATTGACCACCAATGACGACCGCTCCGGCGTCCGGTCGATGGACGCCAGCGAGAAGCTTTACGCAGGTGCTCTTTCCAGCACCATTCTCCCCAAGAAGCGCAAGAACCTCTCCCGCTCTCAATTCTATTGTGACATCTGAGACCGCAACCGTTCCGCCGAATCTTTTCGTTACGCCTGCAAGTGACGCAACAATGTTGGTATCGACTTGAGTCTGACTGCCGACGGGCAACGAGATCGCGTCATTCATCTCTGACACCAAACTCGATTTCATTCCGCACCGAGAAGCGGCACTTGGCAGATGTCATTTCGGCCTCCTCACCCAATAAAAGAAACTGATTTTCTCAGCCTTTATTTATTAAAGCAGTTTACTATAATTATTGTTGCGGTTCGTCAAGCGTCGTCGTAGAGGTGCTTTTGACAATCGGCAGGCTGCGCGTAAAAGAGCGAGAAGGGTTGAACAGGCAGGGGAACGGAGCGAAGAAATGGCTGGCAAGGGTAGCAACTCTGTTCAATTGCGTCACTACAATGAGCGAGTGGTGCTTGATGCGGTCCGGCGCTTCGGGGATGCGTCCAAGGCCGAGATCGCTCGATTCGCACACCTCACTCCTCCTGCAGTTGCGGGAATTGTCGATTCGCTTGTTGCTGCTGGTTATCTGGTCGAGAACGGGAAACGTTTTGGTGAGCGGGGCCAACCCTCAGCAATGTATCGGCTCTCTGTAGATGGCGCGTATTCGATCGGGCTCCACATTGGTCGACGTGCAATGGACGCCATTTTGATAAATTTTGCTGGCGAGGCCGTCGCGTTCGAAACACACGAATACGACCACCCTGATCCAGCAAACATTCGGAAGCTTGGGGAAGAAGCAATAAGTCGCTTCAGAAATGAACTTGGAAAAGAAAGGCAATCTCGACTGATCGGAATTGGGATCTCGGCTCCCTACTTCATCGGTGGGTGGGATGAGGAACTTGGGTTTCCTTCTGACGTTCAGTTGGCTTGGCGTTCCTTTGATCTTAGATCACATTTTGCTCAATCGGAGTCCCTCACCGTGCTCATCGAGAATGACGCGTCGGCGGCTGCCGTAGCGGAACTGGTCTACGGCCTTGGGCGACAATACTCGGATTTCCTCCATATTTCGCTGAGCACTTTCGTGGGTGCAGGCCTTGTCCTCGATGGGACGCTGCAAACAGGCCCAAATGGAAACACTGCAGCATTCGGCCCGTTTCCGGTGACGCCATCGACACTCAATTCCGTGCCAAAACCGGCGGGACGGTTTGAGGTTCTGTTACATCGCGCTTCCATCTACACGCTTGTACAGCATCTGCGACACAATGGCTTTCACATCACAAGGGTACGCGATCTCGACCCAATGCCGGAAGCTGCACGGAAGCTGGTATCAGAATGGCAGGTTGATTGCGCAGATGCACTAGCTCAAGCAATCATTGGCAGCATCGCTGTGGTTGACTTGGAAGCCGTGGTAATCGACGGGCTCCTACCTCAATCGCTCCTACATGACACGGTCGAACTTATCCGGCAAAGCTTCACCGAAATGTTGCCGCCAGGTCTTATCCCGCCCGTTATTGCTGCTGGAGCGCTCGGATCTCGCGGTTCAGCACATGGCGCTAGCTTACTGCCCATTTATTCGATGTTTGGCCCAGATACCGGCGTACTCATGAAAAAGGGCCTGGACAAAAAGCCACTCATGATCGGCTCTGAATATTATCGTCGAGGCTCGTAACGCATCTCCCTCACGAGTGTAGCTTGATGAAGTCGAAGCCATACCGGAAAAAAGATCGAACCTCCCGTATCGCTACCAAGCGATGCAAAGCCGGTACCGGCAGCCATTGCGGCACCCGATCGGCGGGGATGACGCTTCGCAAAAACGCCCGCGGTCAGCTGCAGCTTTCCGAGAAGAACGCCGACGGTCTCAGCCAGACGCCTGACCATAGTTGCATCGGAATTCGATTCGCGTGAATGGGCATGGCCACAATCCCGACAATGCCGGTGGTGTCGAAGACATCCTTCAGCGTGATGAGAATGCCGTGCAAGGGGCCACGGCAACGTCCGTTTGCGATCTCGGCTTTGGCCCGATGCGCTTACCCCGGGGCAATTTCCGGCGTCACCGTGTGTAGGCTCGCAATTCTGGGACGAGCCGCGGCCGATTGATGAGGAGATCAATTTTGCAGCCGTTGCCGCCAGTACAGCTGATGTGCCAAGCGGCTGAGAGCAATACGAATTATACGCGCGCAATCGACCTCATATTTGCAAGCCGACGTAAAAAGAACTATCGGGCTATAGTGTCAGGCCCCCAAATTTGAGATGGAGATCGGCATGCTATCGCAGCCGCACCCGTTATACGAACAGGTCAAGTTGCATGTTCTGGAACGAATTGCCGATGGAACATACCGTCCGGGATCCAAGATCCCGAGCGAGAATCAGCTAGCCGCAGAGCTGGGCGTATCCCGCCTTACCGCGCATCGGGCGCTGCGCGAGCTAACTGTCAGCGGCGCCCTGCAACGCATCAATGGAGTCGGGACGTTCGTCGCCCAGCCCAAAGCTTCCTCGACCTTTGTTCTTCTGCACAATATCGCCGATGATATCCGCAATCGCGGTCAGGTACTTTCCATTCAGGTCCATACTCTCGAGCGTAAGAACGCAACGCCCGAAGTCGCGGAGCGCATGGGAATACGTTCACGCGAGCCGGTCTTTCGCAGCTTGATCGTCTACAGCGCAAACGGCAGCCCGCTGCAGCTCGAGGATCGCTACGTATCGCCCAAATTCGCGCCTGCCTACCTCAGCCAGGATTTCGCCAAGCAGTCGACAACGGACTATCTGCAACGGATCGCATTACCCACCCGCATGGAACACGAAATCCAAGCCGTCCTTCCGACCGCAGCAGAAGCTGGCTTTCTCGATCTTCGCGAAAGCGATCCTTGTCTTGTCGTCTCGCGCAAGACCTGGGTCGGGCCGATGGTGACAACCTTTACCCGCTTTGTGCACCCCGGCATGCGGCATAGCTTTGTCACCCAGGAAACGATCGACGAGCGCCATTAGCACTCACTTTGTTTCACGGACAGACCGGCAATTCCGCGCAGCTATATTTCAAGCCGCTTCCCTCGAATGCTCTTCAACCTCCTGTTAGACCGCTGAATCCGCTCAATTAATAGGCATACAGGAAGCAGGATGAAAATTCTTGCTCCTCCTGTTGCGTCGTCCGCTGATTCATGTAACCTATATATACAGGTACATATAGGTACATATAGGTTGGTGAGAGACGTTGATCACTTTCGAGAATGTGACGAAGCGCTATCATGGTGATGTTGTTGCGGTGAAGGAACTGTCGTTCACGGCGCCGACGGGCAAATTGACGGTGCTTGTCGGCCCTTCGGGATGCGGCAAGACTACCTCGCTGCGTATGATCAATCGCCTCGTTCGCCCGACCTCGGGCACCATCAAACTTGGTGACGAGCCGACATCGAATATGGACGAGGCGATACTTCGCCGCCGCATCGGCTATGTCATTCAACATGCCGGGCTCTTCCCCCATCGAACCGTCGTCGACAATGTCGCCACGACCGCCCGCCTGAACGGCACGCCGAAGAAGCAGGCGCGGACAATCGCCATGGAATTGCTCGAACGGGTCGGCCTTTCCGAGGCTTTCGCGCAACGTTACCCCTGGCAACTCTCCGGTGGCCAGCAGCAGCGCGTCGGCGTGGCGCGCGCCCTGGCATCCAATCCAAAATTCATGCTGATGGACGAGCCCTTCAGCGCCGTCGATCCGATCGTCCGCACGCAACTACAAGACGAATTTCTCCGCCTGCAGCGGGAAATGAGCAAGACCATCATCATGGTCACGCACGATATCGACGAGGCACTGAAGCTCGGCGACCAGGTTGCAGTGCTGCGGGTTGGTGGAGAACTTGCCCAGATCGCGACGCCGCAGGAGTTGCTGACCAGGCCGGCGGATGGATTCGTTGCCGATTTCGTTGGCCGCGACCGCGGCTATCGCTTCCTGGGATTTGTCGGAGCTGACGGGCGCCTGGCCATAAGAGCCGAACCGACCGCCCGCCTCGGCGACACACCTGAAACTGCGCGCAACGCCGCCAGGGATCGATGGCTGCTCGTAATCGACGATCAAGGCAAGCCGCTCGGCTGGACCGAGCCGGCGAGCCTGCGCGGCCCGATCCGGACCGGCGACCTCAACCTCAGCAGTACCTTTGCCACCGAAAACGATTCCCTGCGACAGCTCCTCGATGCAGCCCTTAGTTCACCCAGCCGGCGCGGTGTCGTCATCGACGGCAAGGGCCAGTTGATGGGCTGCGTGGCGGTCACCGATCTGGCCGCGCTGCTCGACAGGTCGCCAGAACCCGCAACTGCGAGAACGGGAGTGGGCCATGCGGTTTGACTGGCTGCTGCGTGAATCCGGCAATATCGTCAATCTGTTCTGGTGGCATGTCGGCCTGTCCGCCATTCCGGTGATCGCCGCCCTTCTTATCTCACTGCCGCTCGGATGGCTGGCGCATAGAAGCGGCCTGTTCAAATCGGTCATTCTCGGAGCGGCCGGCCTGCTTTACACCATTCCGTCGCTGGCACTCTTCGTGCTCATGCCGCTGGTTCTGCAAACGAAGATCCTCGACCCGTTGAACGTGATCGTGGCCCTCACGGTCTATTCCATGGCGCTGCTTGTCAGAACCGTCAGCGACGGCCTTGATGCCGTGCCGCCCGACACGCTGCAGGCTGCCACCGCCATCGGATATCGGGCCGCTGGTCGATTCTTTCTGGTCGAGCTTCCGATCGCGGTACCGGTTATTGCCGCCGGCCTGCGTGTGGCACTCGTTTCCAATGTCAGCGTCGTCTCGGTTGCCGCCCTCGTCGGAACGCCGCAGCTCGGATTGCTGTTCACGCAAGGACTGCAGCTTCGTTTCGTAACGCCGCTGATCGCCGGCATCGTGCTCTGCCTGCTGCTTGCCATCGTCCTCGACGGGATGGTGATCCTGCTCAGCCGCTGGCTCACGCCATGGCGCCCGAGAAAGGCGTGACCCCATGATCGACTGGTTTCTCAATCCGACACAGTGGCATGGTTCAGGCGGCATCCCGACCCTGCTTGCCCAGCATCTTCAATATAGCTTTATCGCGCTGCTGATCGCCTTGATCATTGCCCTGCCGATCGGCTTTTATGTCGGACACACTGGCAAGGGAACCTTCCTGATTGCGGGTGCCGCCAATGCGACGCGCGCATTGCCGAGCCTTGGCCTTATCGTGCTGCTCGTCATTCTCGTCGGCCCCTATTTCAAATCGGATCTAGCCTTTCTGGTGCCGAGCATCGCCGTCCTCGTGCTGATCGCCGTGCCGCCGATCATGATGGGTGCCTATTCCGGTATTGCTTCCGTGGATCCGGCTGCCGTCGATGCCGCCAGAGGCATGGGCTATCGCCCACTCGCCCTTCTCTTCAGCGTCGAATTGCCCTGCGCCCTGCCGCTGATCTTCTCCGGTTTCCGCAGCGCCGCCCTTCAGGTGATATCGACGGCAACGATCGCCGCTTACGTCTCCCTTGGTGGCCTTGGCCGGCTCATCATCGATGGCCGCGCTCAAAACGACTACATGCAGATGGCCGCTGGCGCCGTTCTCGTGGGTGTACTTGCCCTGATCGTCGACCTCATTTTCGGCCTTGCATCCAGGATCGCAGTCTCGCCCGGCTTGACGCGCCGGACTGCGAGGGGTGCCGGCATTCGGCACCTTCTTGCCCAACGAAAACAACGGAACAGCTAGAGAGAACGAAGATGTTGAAGCGAAACATGTTTGCAATCGGCGCCATAGCCATTTCGGCGCTGCTTTCGGTCACGCCACTCGCGCACGCCGGAGATCCCCTTTCCACCAGCACGCCGCGATCGAATTCCGACACGATCGTCGTCGGCTCGGCGGACTTCCCGGAAAGCCAGCTGCTGGCAAAGATCTACGCTTTGGCGCTTGGCGCCAAGGGCATGAAGGTCGACACAAAACTCAATATCGGCAGCCGCGAAGTCTATATGCCGGCATTGCTTGATGGTTCGATCGACCTCATCCCGGAATATGCCGGCGCGACCTTGAGCTATCTCGACAAGAGCGCGACCGCGCACGCGCCGCAGGATGTCATCGATGCGCTGGCCAAGGTTCTCCCGAAGGGCATTTCCATGCTCAAGGCATCCGATGCGCAGGATTCCGACGTGCTGGCGGTGACAGAGGACACGGCAAAGAAATACTCGCTGACATCGATCGAGGATCTGAAGCCTGTTGCCGGCCAGCTGGTCCTTGGCGGGCCGCCGGAATGGAAGACGCGCAAGGAAGGCGTCGTCGGCTTGCGAGAAGTCTATGGCCTGGAGTTCAAGGATTTCAAAACCCTTGATGTGGCTGGTCCGCTGACGCTTTCAGCGCTCACAAACGGCCAGGTTGACGCAGCCGACATGACCTCGACCGATCCCGCGATGAAGGGAAACAAGCTGGTCGCGCTGAAGGACACGAAGAATCTGTTCCCGGCCCAGAACATCGTACCGATCATTGCCGCCGCCAAGGTCGACGACAAGGTCACCGCAGTCCTGAATGCCGTTTCTGCCGCCCTGACGACCGAGGATCTGATCGAGATGAACGGCCGCCTCGCCAACCAGGAAAGCTTCGATACGGTTGCCGGCGATTGGCTGGCCAAGAACAAACTGAACTAATCAGCAATCCAATCCGGCGGTCGTCTGAACCTCTGGCGGCCGCCGCTATCTGGAAAATACAAAAGTCGAGAGACCGCCTTCGCCCCCGCTGTGAAGCCGGTATCCGTCCAAGGGAGGCGGACATGGAAAAGATCGAACAGGCGCAACACCAGCCGGCAACCGTGATACTCGGCACGTCGCCGACAGGGATTGCGGAGATTGCCGCGATAGCCGCCGGAGCAAAGGTTGCGCTGTGCCCCGATGCCATCGAGAGCATGGGCAAGGTTCAGCACCATCTGCTGAAAGCCATCGAGGAGAGACGGCCGATCTACGGGCTCACCACCGGCGTCGGCGATCTCTATACCGTCAAGCTCAAGCCCGAGGACATTTCCCGAGCGCAGCTCAACATGCTGCGCAGCCACGCCAGTGGCATGGGCGCGCCGCTGGATGTGCCGGCCGTGCGCGCAATCATGGCGACGATGATCAAGGCCTTGTTGCAGGGTCATAGCGGCGTCAGCGCCGGGCTCGTGCAGACCATGACCGAAATGCTCAATCGCGGCGTGACACCTTGGTCGCCAGCAAAGGGATCAGTCGGTTATCTGATCGCCACCTCCCATATCGGCCTGGTCATCTTCGGTGAGGGCAAGGCCTGGTACCAGGGCGAACTGCTTCCGGGGCGCGAGGCAATGACCCGCGCGGGTATCGACATCATTGCGCCCGGTCCGCGCGAAGGCCACGCGCTGATCAGCGGCACCTATGAGATTACCGGCATCGGCGCGCTCGCCATCCACCAGGCCGAAGAACTGGTTCTGCTCGCCGATGTTGCCGGCGCCATGAGCCTGGAAGCGCTGAAGGGCAACAGCCGGGGCTACGATGCTCGCCTGCAGCAGATGCGTCCGCATCCAGGCCAAATCGCAACGGCCGAACGGCTGAGAGCGCTCGTGCAGGATAGCACAGTGCTTACGGCGCATCGCGATCACCGCCTTCAAGATGCGCTGAGCCTGCGCTGCATTCCGCAGGTACATGGCGGCGTGCGCGATGCGATCGCCTATTGCCGCGATGTTTTGACGGTCGAAATCAACTCCGTCACCGACAACCCCGTTTTCGTCATCGAGGACGATGAGCTCGTGCCGCTGCCCGGCGGCAACGGGCATGGCGCTCCAACGGCGCTGGCGCTCGATGTACTGGCCGTCGCGATAGCCCATGTGAGCACCATGTCGCAGGCACGCTCGGACCGGTTGACCAACGGCCATATCAGCGAGCTGCCATCTTTCCTGATCGATGAGGGCGGCGCCAATTCCGGCTTCATGATCCCGCCCTATGCGGCCGCGGCGATCGCGGGCGACAATCGCAGCCTCGCCGCGCCGGCTTCGGTCCACACAGTGACGACCTGCGCCAGCCAGGAGGATCACGTCAGCATGGGTGTATCGGCGGCGATCAAGGCGCGCAGCGCGGCGGACAATCTCGCCGATATCCTCGCCATCGAGCTGATCTGCGCCGCGCAAGGGCTGGAATTCCACCGGCCGCTTCGGCCGGGAAGAGGAACGAGCGCTGCCTATGATGCCATCCGCAATGTGGTTCCACACCGCGACAGCGACCGCGCCATGTATCCGGAGTTACAGGCCATCCGCGACCTCATCGATGCAGGCACGATTACCAGTGCCGTCGAGCGCGCCCTGGCCGACAAAAATTGAAAGTTGGGAGACATTCCGTGACTGAAGAAATGCAAGCCCCACGTCCGCTCGACGGGATCAAAGTGTTGGATCTGGCCCGCGTTCTTGCCGGCCCTCTGTGTTCGGCCATGCTGGGCGATCTCGGTGCTGCGGTCACAAAGATCGAAATTCCCGAGCACGGTGACGATTCCCGTCATTTTTCGCCTCATGTCGGCGGCGAAAGCAGCTACTTCTTGCTGGTCAATCGCGGCAAGAAAAGCGTTACGCTCGATTTGAAATCGGATGAGGGCCGAGACATCCTTTTGCGACTGATCAAGCAGTCCGACATACTGGTCGAGAATTTCCGGCCCGGCGTCACGACACGGCTGGGCATCGACTACGAAACCGTCAAGGCGCTGAACCCGCGGCTGATCTACGTCAGCATCTCCGGCTATGGTCAGGACGGGCCACTTGCCCACCGCGCCGCTTACGATCATGTGGTTCAGGCAATCGGAGGCATCATGACGGTCACCGGCTGGCCCGATGGTCCGCCGACACGAGTGGGCGATGCCATTGGCGACGTCACGGCCGGAATATATGGTTCCTGGGGTGCTCTTGCGGCCCTCATTCAGCGGGAGCGCACCGGCAAGGGCCAGCATGTCGATGTCGCGATGCTCGATTCCATCATCTCGCTGCAGATGGTTTCACTTTCCCAGATTGCCGGCGGCAAAGAACCACCCGGTCGGGTCGGTAACGCCCATCCGATCAGTGCGCCGATGGATTCCTACCAGGCGGCGGACGGGCATGTGGTCATCGCCGTTGCCAATGATGCTCTCTTCGTTCGACTGGCACGCGCACTCGGTAAGCCTAGTTTGAGCGAAGACGCTCGCTTCAAGACGGACCCGCAGCGACAGAGCCACCAACAGGAACTGCGCACAATCATTGAAGAATGGACCAGGGAACGTTCGACGGAGGAGATAACCCAATTGCTCGATGAAGCGGGCGTGCCGGCCGCGCCGATCTACAATCTCGCCGAGGCACTGGCAACGCCGCACGCCAAGCACCGTCGATTGCTGCACACCGTCCGTCATTCCAGTGCTGGCGAGTTCCAGGTCATGCCGCAGCCTGTCCGCTTTAGCGGCGTCTCGCCCGAGGGCGATTATGCCGCGCCAACGCTTGGCCAGCACACCGATGCGGTATTGCGCAGTGATCTTGGGCTCGATCCTGTCGACATCGAAAAGCTGCGGTCGCGGGGGATCGTCTGATCATGGCGAAAAACGACAAGGTTTTAGGGCAATTCCGCCCGAAGGTCGCCATTCTCGGTGCAGGCACCATGGGGGCAGGCATTGCCGGCGTATTTGCCGCAAAGGGCTATACCGTTTCCGTCTATTCACGGAGCGAAGCAACCCTTGAAAAGGCAAAAGGTCGAATTGCCGCAATCGCCGGCGACGAAGTGGCGGTCGACTATACGACATCGCTCAAAGAGTGTGTCGTCGGGGCCGATATCATCAGCGAGAACCTGGCAGAAGACGTTGCGCTGAAACAGCGCGTCTTTGCCGAGATTGAAATTGCGGCACCGCTCGACTGCCTTCTGACGACGAATACGTCCAGCGTTCCAATCACGCAGATCGCCTCCGGCCTCAGCCGGCCGCAACGAGTTGTCGGCATTCACTGGTTCAATCCGCCGGCCGTCATGCCGCTTGTCGAAATCGTCCGCGGCGAGAAAACGTCGGACGAAGTCGTTGAGCGGGCCCGCTCGCTCTCCGCCGATATCGGCAAGGAAGTGATCGAGGTGAAGACCGACATAGCGGGCTTCGTCGTCAACCGGTTGCAATATGCGATCCTGCGTGAAGCGCTCCATCTCGTCGAGACCGGCGCCGCCTCGATCGAGGATGTCGATCGCGCGGTCGAAACGACGCTTGCCCCGCGCTGGTCGGCAGCGGGCCCGCTGCGACTGATGGACCTTGCCGGCCTCGACACGGTCGAAAAGGTCTCGAGCATCCTCATGCCGGCGCTGGATCGCGGCGAGAATGTGCCTGCTCTCGTGCGCAGCCTTTGCAGCGAGGGAGCATTCGGGACGAAGAGTGGGCGCGGCTTCTATCAATGGACGGACGAGACGATCGCCAACGTAGTTGCACAGCGCGACGAGACAGTCCGCCTGCTGACGGAAAGGCGCAAGCCATGACGAATTCTCTTGTCAGAACCGAAAAGCAGCGCGGGGTCGCCCACGTCATTCTCGACCGGCCGGCCAAGCGCAATGCGCTGAATGCCGAGATGCTGACCGAACTCGTCAGCACCCTGCGTGACTGCCAGGCGGATCCTTCCGTGCGGGCGATCGTCATCAGCGGCAGCGAACGGGGTTTTGCGGCCGGCGCCGATATCGGGACATTGGCGTCCGCCAATCCGATCGAGCTTTACACTAGCGGCTTCAGCGAAAAATGGGATGAAGTTGCGGCAATTTCCAAGCCATTGATCGCCGCCATCTCAAGTTATGCGCTTGGCGGCGGCCTCGAACTTGCCCTCATCTGCGACATCGTCGTTGCCGACGAGACGGCACTGTTCGGCATGCCCGAAGCGACGATCGGCATCATACCCGGCGCGGGAGGAACGCAGCGCCTTGTGCGCGCCATCGGCAAGTCGATGGCCATGGAAATGATCCTGGCCGGGCGTCGACTTGACGCCAGGGAAGCCAAGGCTTGTGGCCTGATCAGCAGTATCGCCGCCGACGGCCGGCCTATCGCAGATCACGCCCTGGAGATTGCCGAGCGCATCGCGCAGGCAGCACCCCTGGCGGTCACCATGGCGAAGGCGGCAATTCTCGAAAGCTTCGAGGCCCCTCTTTCGGCTGGCATCCGCTTCGAGCGCTCCCTGTCAGCGTTGATCACGGCAAGCGACGACCGGGCGGAAGGAATGCGAGCATTCGCAGCCAAGGAACCACCTCTGTTTACGGGGCAATGAGCTGAGACAGAAGCGCCCATATGATGATGGCTCGGTGATGGACGGGATGCTTTCGGATACCTTGCCGCGCTACAAAAACATCAAGCGGATGATCCTGGCGCGCATTCGCAGCGGCGAATGGCCCCCAGACCATCGCATACCCTCAGAAAATCAGCTGATGGCAACCTATGGCGTCAGCAAAATGACGGCGGAGCGTGCCTTATGCGAACTGGCCCGCGAAGGTGAACTGGTCAGGTTCCCTCGAATAGGTTCATTTGTCGCCAGAACAAGGCGTTGTCAGATCTCCTTGGAGTTCACCGAGCTTGCCGACGTCATTCGCACACGTGGCAATGTCTACAGCGCCCGCATCGTCCACCTTGCTCAGGTGCCGGTCCCCTTAGCATTTGCCGACGAGCTTGGTCTCGGCCTCGGCTCGACTGTCTATCACTCGATCGTTGTTCATAATGAAGACGGCGTTCCAGTGCAGCTTGAGGATCGCTTCGTCCTGCCCGCGGTGGCTCCCGGCTACTTGACGCAGGACTTTTCTGCACAAACGCCCCACGCCTGTCTCCTGCGAGAGATCTGCACGCCCGACACCACCTATTCCGTTCAGGCCGTCGTCCCCCAACCGTGGGAGCGCACTCTCCTCGCGTTATTGCCCGCTGAGCCTTGCCTATCGATCGAGCAGCGCATTCTAATGGACAGCGCAGTCATGTCCGTGGCACGCTACGTGTTTTCCAGCAGCCGCCACCGGATGCGCGGGTCGGCAGACTATCGAAATTGAATCGGTTGAAGCGCCTGCATCCAGTGCTCGACTTGCATTCTTGCAAATGCGGGAACCAGATGGCGTCTATAGTGAAATTAACGGTTTCAATCGATCAAGTACCCTGAGTATTCGACCTGACGCTAAGACCAAAGCCCGAAAGTTCGCTATCCCAAATGTGGTAGAGGAGTGATCGGGACGAGCCGTGTCGACGACATGCTTGGCGGCAAGCTTTGCGCTTCACCTGCCCAATTTTCACCTTCAGGATGTGGAACAAGACCGCATCAGGATACCGCCATGATCGGAATCTGGAGGATGAGGACAACTGGAAATGCATTAATAAGTCGACGCAATATATTGATATCATATCATAATTAATGACAACAGAGCATCATGGACTAGCTCCGATTTATCCCTGATCCGAATGGGCGGCTCGCCTGCCCGATGAAGGCGGCATCGAGCCGCCTTTTCGACGGTGAACGAGACAATAGTCTCGAAACCATATACTTAGGTGTCCCATGCAATCCAATCCTTGGCTCATTCTCGCCGCGGTCATTGCCGCATTCGTTCCGGTCGTCGTCGACATGACGATCCTTCATATCGCCATCCCCTCGTTGACCGTCGCGCTCGGAGCATCGGGAAACCAGGTCCTTTGGATTATCGACATATATCCGCTTGTGATGGCCGGCCTTCTCGTTCCTATGGGCACGCTTGCCGATCGCATCGGCTACCGAAAAATGCTGCTTCTTGGCCTTGGTATCTTCACCCTGGCTTCGATCGCCGCTGCATTTTCGCCGACGGCCCCGGCGCTGATTGCTGCACGCGCGGCTCTCGGCATCGGATCGTCGATGATCATGCCCTGTGTGCTTGCGCTTGTCAGGCAAGCCTTCGAGGATGACGCCGAACGGGCAACCGCGCTCGGCATCTGGAGCGTGGTCGGCACGGCAGGCGCCGCGATTGGCCCGCTGATCGGCGGCCTGCTTCTGGAGCGCTTCTGGTGGGGCTCGGTCTTCCTTGTCAACGTACCGGTGATGGCGATCGTCATCCCGATGGTCTGGATCCTGGTGCCGGCGCTGCCGGGCGATCGCCAGACCGCGTGGAATCCGTGGCAAGCTCTGGTCCTGGTCGCCGGCCTGATCCTGACCGTCTTCGGCATCAAATCCGGCGTCAAGGACGGGCTCCACGCATCATCGACGGCCGCGCTCCTCGGCGGCGTCGCGATACTCGGCTGGTTCGGACGGATGCAGGTGTCGTCCAAAAGCCCGATCCTAGATCTGTCACTGCTGAGGAAGCCGGCGATCGCCGTCGGCCTGCTGATGGCCTTTGTGGCGAGCGGATCGCTTGCCGGCTTCGAGCTTGTGCTGGCGCAGGAGCTCCAGTTCGTTCTCGACAAGACGCCGCTCGAGGCTGGCATCTTCATGCTGCCGCTCGTTGGTGCCGCTGCTGTCGGCGGTCCGCTCGGCGGCCGGCTGGCGACCCGCTTCGGTCTTCGCGTGGTGGCGTCGTTGTCGATGGCGGCGGCAGCCGCGTCACTCTTCGCAATTTCCTTTACGGACTTCGCAAGACACGACTATCTCGTCGCCCTGCTTCTGGCCGTTCTCGGATTTGCGCTCGGCGTCGGCCTTCTGGCATCCTCGATCGCGATCATGGGAAGCGCACCAAAGGAGAGCGCGGGTGCGGCGGGTGCGCTAGAGAGTACGGGCTACGAGCTTGGTGGCGGGCTCGGCGTCACCCTGTTCGGCGTTCTCGTAAACTCCATCTACCGGTCCTCCTTCTCGGGCCCGGCGGGTACGCCGGATGGAGCGATGCATTCGATCGGCGAGGCCATGGCCGCAGCGCGTAACCTCGGTGGCGATATGGGCGGGGCGATCGCGGGTGCGGCCAAGACGGCCTTCCTGCAGGCGCACGGTTCCGTATTGATCCTGGTGGCCGCGATGATTGCGATCCTCGCGCTCGTCGTCTTCATCGCACTTCGAGGAGCGCCGACCGGTCAGCACTAGTCAAAATCGCAGCCTTGTGCGGGACTACGACTACAAGGACGGCTTTCCCCGCAGTTGGGGACGGAGCCGTCATGCCATTCTGGCTCGCCGCTGACGCCAGACGATCAGCAGCAGTATGATCGCCAAGCCAACGGCTGCGGCCACAGCGATACCGATGCGCGCCAGAAGCAGAAGCGAAGACGAAGGGCCACCGGCCCGAACCTCGGCAACATCGGCGGGTGTGACCGGCGCGCCGGGCCGACCATAATGTTCGATGACATAGTTCGCCAGCGTCGCGACCTGGCCGTCATCCAGAGCATTGATGTCATTCGCCTTGCCGCCGAAACCAGGCATGAAGGCCTGGCCATTCGGCGTGGTCCGATTGACGCCGTTCAGGATCGTGGCAATCAGATTGTCGCGATTGGCCGAACCTGTTGCCGAATTGTGAAACAGGCTCGGATAATAAGTATCCTTGCTGCCCTGGCCGAGAGGCTGATGGCAGGAGGCACAGTTGCCGTAAAACAGGACCGCACCGCTCGCCTGGGCATCCGTATCGGAACGAATAGGGTTTGTACCCCGCAAGCTTGCAAGTTCTGAGAATGGCTTGCCATAGTCGAACCGCGACTGCTCGTCGGAAGCGTCATGCAAAGGCGGCACGGTTTTAATATAGGTTGCGATCGCCGCTATATCTTCCTGCGTGAGCTGGGAAAAACTGTGCTCGACGGCCTCGCCCATGCTGCCGGCGGCCTGCGCTTTGCCTGGCAGCGAGCCGGTCGACAAATAGCGAGCCAGTTCGTCCTTGCTCCAGCTCCCGATGCCGCTGGTGGCATCCGAGGTGATATTGGGCGCATACCATGGGCCGACTTGGGCGCCGCCCAGATAGGAGCCGGTGAGTTCCTGCATCAGGAAGCCGCGCGGCGTATGGCAGGTGCTGCAATGCGCCGGTCCGTCGACAAGATACTTGCCGCGATTCCATTCGGCTGATTGCGTGGTATCGGTGAGGTTGTCGCCGCTGCCGACGAATAGAAGGTTCCACGCCATCATCGACAGACGAACATTCATCGGAAATGGCAGCGCCGTGCGTGTCGGCATCGCATCAACAGGTTCGACCCCGTGCTGAAAATAGGTATAGAGGTCATGGATATCGGCGTCCGTCAGCACGTTGTACGACGTGTAGGGCATTGCCGGGTAGAGGTTGGCGCCATCGCCGCGAATACCGCGCCGCACGGCACGGGCAAACTGTTCCTCGCTATATTGCCCGATGCCCGCAGTTGCAGAAGGTGTGATGTTGGTCGAATAAATCGTGCCTACCGGGGAGACGATCGGCAATCCTCCAGCGAAAGGCTTGCCACCTGGCGCTGTGTGGCAGGCGGAACAATCCGATGCGATGGCGATATAGGCGCCACGCTTGATCGAAGCGGCTTGCGCGTCGTCACCGGCCGCGAGGGCCGCCGAGCTTGCCGACATCAGACAGATTGCAGCGCCCACAAACCTGAAGAGAATGTCCACGTTCAGCCTCGCTTCAACTGGTCGACGATGGCATCACTGGCTTTCATGGCCAAGGCGGCCATTGTGATGGTGCTGTTGCCACATCCTCCTGATGTCATCGCCGCTCCGCCCGGCAAGAAGAGATTGTGATGATCATGCGCGCGACAGTCGACATCGACGACGGAGTCGGTGGGATCGGTGCCCATGATGCAGCTCCCCATCATGTGATCGCTGTTGGTAAAAGTCGTGGCAATCTGGCTCTCGACGGCGCCGAGCTCCGCAATCAACTTTTTCAATAGCGGCAGGGTGTATTCCTGGTGGCCGCGGCGGACATAGTCACCGACATCATAGTAGATGTTCGGCTTGTTAAGACCGAGCCAGTCCTTCTTGTCCGACAAAGTCAGCCGGTTGTTGGGGTCCGATAGGATCTCGTGCTCGATCGTCAGTCGCGCGGTGCAGGCCGATAGTCTACGGATCTCGGTATCCAGCGCCTTGCCGACCAGTCCTTTCGCAAGTGCGGCCAGACCGCCCGCCGCGCTGAGAGCGGCATTTTCACAACGAAGCATTGCGCCTGCATGCTGGCTTCGGAAATCGCCCTGCCCCGTCATCATGATGCTGCTACCCTGCACGGGGCCGACGCCTGTCCACATCGGCTCGGCCAGCAGCAGCTGCGCGGTGATCTTGGGCTGATCCATCAAATTGCGCCCGACCTGATCGGAGCGATTGGCAACGCCATTCGGGTTGCGCTCGTCCTTGGACATCAGCAGCAGCTTCGGCGTTTCTATCGCATTGCAGGCAATGACGAAAAGCTTGCCGACAACCCTTTGCGTTTCTTTGTTGGGATTGAAGAAATGGACGGCTTGGATGTTTTGCTTTGCATCCGTTTCCACCCGATAGACGACAGCATTCGCAAGGATCTTGCCGCCTTTTGACTCGATCCTAGGCAGGGCCGATGCCGCATCATACTTCGCGGAGATCGGACAGACCGGAAAACAGTTGTTGTTGCCACAGCAAGGCGGTCGCCCATCGTATGAAACGCCGCTGTTGCGTGCCTGAGGCGCCGGAAGATTGGTGATGCCAACCCGTGCCGCAGCCTCCGTAAAGCGCTGCTCGCCCTGGCCGAAAGGAATACGGCCCATTGGGTAGGGCTTGGAGCGTGGCAGTGGCGGCCATTGCAGTTCGACCTCCGATGGCCCGCACACACCAAGCGCGTATTCCGCACGAGTGTAATATGGTTCCAGCGTGTTGTAGTCAAACGCCCAGTCCCGGCCGACGCCGTAAAGGCTTTTCAAGCGCATATCATCGGGGTGGAGGCGCCAACAGATGCCTGCCCAATGCCAGGTGGCGCCGCCGGCATAGCGCACATAACCCTGCCGGTATGCGCGTCCGTTCGGCCCTTCCAACTGCAGGTAATCGGTCGTGGCATCCGGCAGCTCGGATTCAATATGCGGTGCCCACGGCTTTGCCGGATAGGGGGCGTTCCAATTCTGCTTGAACCGCGGGGGCACGTTTCGATAATTTTCGACGATCTGCCAGCGCTCCACGCGGGGGCCTGCTTCCAGCATGAGAACGGACAGGCCTGCGTCCAGCGCCTGCTCGGCGACGATGCAACCTATGACGCCGGTCCCAACGACAATAACATCGGCACTATAGTCGTTTGCCATCCTATCAATCCCAAATATCCAAAGACTAGGCTAGGCACGTCAAAAACCGCTACGAGCCATCTCCTGATAAAATCCTTCTCAGGAGGTTTTCTTGCTTTGCCTGGGAGCCACCGTCACCGTGCGTTCGCAGAAGCGCGGTTCTCGTCAGAATGCCGGCATATTGCCGAGAGGCGGGGCCTGCGCGTTCCATCCGTTCGGACCGGATATCGCGTAGGTCGGGATTGTCATGACGTCATGGGTCGGCTGGTACATAAGCGCGGTTTCGAAAGCGAAGACCTCGGCAGTGCTGGAATTTTCGACAACACCTGTGTACCAGGCGGAAATGATGGCCAGGGCCGTATCCTTGAGGTTCCCCTCAGGAATATCGGCAAAGAAATCCTCGACGATCCTGGCGTTCTTCTTCTTCGCAATCTCAATGATTGCGCCGATGTCCTGTGCGAGCGTCGGATGTAGCCTCAACATGGCAGCCGCCATGCGCGATCCGATCTGCGCATCCAAGTGGTGATCGATGAGGAGAGACGACACCTCCATGAAGCTTGTCGAGACCTCCGGCGCGGCGGCGCCTAAGGTTTGTGCCGACACTTCCGGAGACAACAACACGCCTCCGACGAACAACGCGCCACCCACCATCAACTTGCGGCGTGTAAGACTGAACTCCTCGGGACAGTCATCGCGAGATGGGTGAGCCATGTCCATCAAAATTCCTCGTCAACCGTTTTCGTTATATTTTAACGCAGGCGCACATTAGGAATACTGCAGAAATCTATGCACGGCACACACTAGAGTCAATCTACCAGTTTTATATGACACATATCAGCAGAAGACATGTGCCGCATCGGGATCGAACTCCAGATGCACATTGTCGCCGCGGCTGAGGCCCGAGATTGCTTCATGGCCGAAGGGCAGGCGCACGGACAGGGTTTCGCCAGCGGCGATCCGCGTCGTCACATGCACATTGTTGCCAAGGAAAGTAATATCGTTGACCGTTGCGTTGAGGCCCTTGCTTGCACCTCCTTGCCGCCCGAGCCGGATACGCTCCGGCCGCAACATCAATGCCGCTTTGCTACCCGATGACGGCCGGCCATGAACCGGAATGCTGTCGAAGACGGTCTTGTCGCCGAGCGAGATCGTCGCCTGGCCATTGTCCGAAGACAGCAGGTGACAGGAAATGAAATCACTGTCGCCGATGAATTCGGCGACGAAGCGGGTCTTGGGATTGGCGTAGAGTTCCGGCCCCGTACCGATCTGATCGATGACGCCCTTGGAGAAGACGGCGATACGATCGGACAAGCGCAGCGCCTCCTCCTGATCGTGGGTCACATAGAGGATCGTCACTTCCGTCTGCTGGTGGATGCGCCGGATCTCGTGTTGGATCTCCTCACGCAGCTTCTTGTCGAGCGCCGATAATGGCTCGTCCATCAGAAGCACCGGCGGATCATAGGCAAGGGCTCTTGCAAGGGCCACGCGTTGCTGCTGGCCGCCCGACATCTGCGCGGGCTTGCGATCCTCGAAGCCTTCGAGCCGAACGAGACGCAGCATTTCCCTGACCCGGCTGTCGACCTCGGCCTTGGATTTGCGGCGAACCTTCAGCGGGAAGGCAATGTTCTCTCCAACGGTCAGATGCGGAAACAGCGTATAGCGCTGGAACACCATGCCGATATTGCGCTTGTGCGAGGGAGTCGACAGCAACGTCTCGCCGTTCAGCAGGATATCCCCTTTGGTTGGGTTCTCGAAACCGGCGAGGATATAGAGCGTCGTGCTCTTGCCCGAGCCGGAGGGGCCGAGAAAGGTCAGGAACTCACCGCGCTTGACCTCGAGATTGACATCGTGGACAGCGACGACAGGGCCGTATTCCTTGCGGATACCTTTGATCTTCAGGAAGGATTCGCTCATGATTTCAGAACCTTACGTACGATCGCGGCCAGTGTCATCAACATGACCGTCAACAGAATGAGAAGAGTGGAGGCAGCAGCGACGACCGGGGTCAGGTCCTGCCTGAGCGTCGCCCAGACCTTGACCGGCAGGGTCTGCAATGTCGGGCTCGCCATGAAGATCGCCACGACCACCTCATCCCAGGATGTCAGGAACGAGAAGACGGCGGCCGAGAACAATCCGTGGCTGATGGCCGGCAGCGTCACCCTGATCTTTGCCTCGAGCGGAGAGGCGCCGCAAAGCACGGCCGCATCCTCGATCGACTTATCGAAGCCCTCGAGCGCGCCGGAGATCGACAGGATGGAAAAAGGCAGCGCCAACACAAGGTGGGACACCACGAAGCCGATCAAGGTGCCGCCAAGGCCAATTCGCAGGAAGAATGCATAAAGAGCAACTGCGAAGACGACGACGGGCAAGATCATCGGTGTGAGGAACAGCGCCTTCAGCGCATCGCGAAACATGAACTTTCCGCGCACGAGGCCGAAAGAAGTCACGAGGCCGAGCAGCACCGAAAGCACGGTAACGATCGATGCGATCTTGAAGCTCGTCCAGGCGGAGGCCAGCCATTGCGGATCGGAAAGCAGCTCCGCATACCAGCGCCACGTCCAGCCCGGCGGCGGAAAGATTAGCCATTGCGACGAGCCGAACGACAGGGCCGCGATAAAGAGGATCGGCATCAGAAGAAAAGCCGCGGTCAGGACCGTGATGACGAGCAGCACATATTTCCACCAGCCGAGGCGATCGAAATTCAACAGCATCTCAGCGCCCTCCCGTATTCTGCACGCCGAAGAGGCGCAGCTGCACGGCATAGAGCGTCAGCGTGACAACGAGCAGGACGAAAGCCGCCGCCCCGCCCATGCCCCAATTGACCAGGGATTGTACGAACTGGGCGATGAGTTCGGCGAGCATCATGTTCGCCGTGCCGCCGAGCAGCGACGGGGTCACATAGTAGCCGAGCGACATGACGAACACCATCAGGGCGCCCGCCATCATGCCGGGAGCGGCAAGCGGCAGCAGCACCCGGGTCAGGCATTGCCAGCGGCTGGCACCGCAGAGCGCTGCCGCCTGCAGCACGGCAGGATCGATCTTCCTGATGACACCATAGAGCGGCAGGATGATGAAGGGCAACATGATATAGGTCATGCCAATCGTCACGCCTGTGAGATTGTTGACGAGAGCGAGCGGTTTGTCGATCAATCCTGCGCCGATCAGCATCTTGTTGATCAGTCCCGTGCGCTGCAAGAGCACCATCCAGGCATAGGTGCGCGCCAGCAGATTGGTCCACATCGATAGAAGCAGGATCGCAAAGATCACCGAGGCCCATCGCGATGGCATGATCGCCAATGTCCACGCGACTGGAAAGCCGATCAGGAGGGATATGATGGTGACAAGGCCCGACACGATGAAGGTGTTGGCAAAGATCTTGATATAGGTCGCGGAGCCCAACAGCTCGGCATAGTTGCCAAGGCCGAAGGCCGGCTCCAGCACGCTGCGCAGGAGCAGCGCGATGACCGGAAATATGAAGAAGATCGCCACAAAAGCGAAAGCCGGCGCGACCTGCGCAAACCCCGTGGGCCTTGCCGCCTTGCGCGCCGGTGCGGCCTCGTCCGCAATGTCCATATATGTCGACATGGCAATTCCTTCCCATCGGGGTCTGACGGACAGCCATGGCTGCCGATAGGCCCACTCCTCGCATTGCCGCACCGCAGGCAATGGCCTGCGGTGACTTAGTCATCCTAAAAGCTTACTTTGCCTGCCAGGCGTACCATCTCTTGCCGATCTCATCGCGGTTTGCTGCCCAGTAATTCATATCGGCGTTGACCTGGCTTGCCGTTTGCTGGTCCGGCAGGGTCTTGGCTGTTTCAGGGTCCATCAGCTTCGCCGAGTCAACATTGATCGGCGCATATCCGGTCGCCTTCGCCATGTCGGCTTGCGCCTGTGCCGAGGTCGCGAGCGCGATGAATTTCATCGCCGTTTCCATGTTCGGGGCACCCTTCGGGATGACGAGGGAATCCGCAGCCGTGATATTCTGGCTCCAGGACGTCTCCGTCTTGACGCCGCTATTGGCCAGCGCCGTCATACGGCCGTTCCAGAGGCTGCCGAAGGGCGCCTCGGCCGACGCCAGCAGTTGCTGCGACTGCGCGCCGCTCGACCACCAGACGATATCGGACTTGATCGTATCGAGCTTCTTGAAGGCGCGGTCGAGATCGAGCGGGTAGAGCTTGTCGGCGGGAACGCCGTCGGCAAGCAGTGCGGCTTCGATCACGCCCGGGGCGGACCATTTGTAGAAGGTGCGCTTGCCGGGGAACTTCTTCGTGTCGAAAAGATCGGCCCAGGTCTTCGGGCAGGCGCTGACGGCATCGGCATTGCATCCGATGACGAAGGAATAATAGAAGCTTCCGACCGAATAGTCACTGACGAAGCGTGGATCGAGCTTCGACTTGTCAATGACGGAAAAGTCGAGCTTTTCGAGCAGGCCCGCCTTGCCGGCCTGCGCGGCATAATCACCCTCGACGTCGACGACATCCCAGCTGACCTGACCGGCCTCGACCATGGCTTTCAGCTTGCCGTAGTCCGTCGGACCGTCCTGCATGACGCCGATATTGGTCTTTGCGGTAAACTGGTTGGCCCAGGCGACCTTCTGCGCATCCTGCGTCGTTCCTCCCCAGCTCGTGAAGACCATGGTATCGGCCTTGGCGGGCACCGATGCGGCCATTATTGCGGCAAAGGCCGCGAGTGCAATTTTTGCTTTCATGTTCCCTTGTCCTTGTTTTTCAGTTCTTGATGCATGCCTTATGCGGCCACCCGTTCACCCCAAGGGGGAGAAAGCGGCAGGCTTCATAATCTTGTTTTCCGCGACTTCGATCAGGTCGCGGATCTTCGGCAGGAAGGCCTGCCACTTGGGGTCGGCCGCCAGCTGCCCGCGCCGCGCTTCGCGGTCGTCGAGGTTTGCATACGCCCAGATATGCACGATCTCGTTGATCACCCCGATCTCCGAATGGAAGTAGCCGACGAGGTTGCCGAGATGCGTCTTCTGGATGGCAATTCCTTCCTCCTCCACGACCTTCAGATATTGCGGGATCGTGCCGTTCTTCAGCCGGTAGGTGCGGATCTCGTAAAACATCGGCCTCACCTCATGATAAAGGGATCGGGGATCGGATCATCCGACGTCCGCAGCCAGATGGTCTTGGTGCGGGTATAGTCGAGAGCTGCCGCAAGGCCGCCTTCCCTGCCGTGGCCGGAAAGGCCGAAACCGCCGAAGGGCGCGATTGGTGACACCGCGCGATAGGTGTTGACCCAGACGACCCCGGCGCGGATGCCCTTCATCAGACGATGGGCGCGCGTCAGGTTCTGGGTGAAGACGCCGGATGCCAGACCATAGCGGGTGTCGTTTGCCAATCTGAGGGCTTCGGCCTCCGTCTCGAAGGAGACGACTGAGAGAACCGGCCCGAAAAATTCCTCGGCGAGCGACGGCGAATTGACGCCATCGCAATCCAGGATCGTCGGCGGGAAATAGTAGCCGGCGCCGTCGGGCCTTTGTCCGCCGGTGACGAGCCGCGCGCCGCTCTGAATGGATTTCTCGACGAGTGCCGCGACATGGCCCTGCTGCCTCTTCGTGGCAAGGGGACCGACCTCGGTTTCCATGTCGAGCGGCGATCCGATGCGGATCGCCTCAGCCTTGCGCTTGAGGATCGACAGGAAGCTGTCTTTGATGCTGGCTTCGACGATCAGGCGGGAGCCGGCAACACAGCTCTGGCCGGTTGCCGCAAAAATTCCGGCAACCTGCGCATTGGCGGCACTTTCGAGATCGGCGTCGGCAAAGACGATGAAGGGCGATTTGCCGCCCAGTTCCAGTGATGTCGAGGCAAGGTTCTCGGCCGAATTGCGCACGACATGACGCGCCGTCTCCGGCCCGCCGGTAAAGGCGATATGCGCGACCTTCGGATGGCGCCCCAGCGTGGCGCCGCAGGAAGGGCCGAACCCAGTGATGATATTGATGACGCCAGCCGGAAAACCGGCTTCATGGACCAGGCGCGCAAATTCCAGGAGCGGCGCCGGCCCGTCTTCCGATGCCTTGACGACCATGGTGCAGCCTGCCGCAAGCGCAGGGCCGATCTTGACGGCGGACAGGAAGAGCTGGCTGTTCCAGGGCACGACCATGGCGACGACGCCGACCGGCTCGCGACGCAGCCAGACGTCCATGTCAGGCTTGTCGATCGGCAGATAGGAGCCTTCGATCTTGTCGGCGATGCCGGCATAGTAGCGATAATAGTCGGCGACATAGGCGATCTGCGCCGAGGTCTCGCGGATGACCTTGCCGGTGTCGCGCGTCTCCAGTTCGGCGAGCTTCTGCGCATTGGCCGCAACCAGATCGGCGAGCTTGTAGAGAAGCTTGCCGCGCTGCGTCGCCGTCATCTTCGCCCACGGGCCTTCATAGAGGGCTTTCTCGGCGGCAGTGACGGCGCGGTCGACATCGATCTCGCGCGCTTCCGGCATCTCCGCCCAGACGTCGCCGGTCGCGGGGTCGATACTCTGGAAGAGGCCTTCCCCGTCCAGAAACTCACCGTCGATAAAATACTGGAAGCGCTGCATGGCGTTTACTCCGCAAATGCCGGCATGACCTCGGCGATGAACCGTTCGAGGGAAGCTTTCTTGCGCGCGAACGACATGCCGGTGTCGATCCAGAAGGAATATTCGTCGTAGCCCATCGCCTCATAGGTCTTTAGCCGGGCAATCACGGTCGAGGCATCGCCGACGACATTGTTGCTGCGCATGACCGCATCGGACAGCATGGCGTTGGCGCGAATATCTTCTTCGGGGATGCGCTCGATCAGGCCCTGATGGATCGGCTTCTCGTTCTTGAACCAGGCGAAGAAGTAATTGTAGTAGACGCTGAGCTCATGCGCGGCCCGTGCGATGTCGTCCTCTGTGGAGCCGACATAAGTATGGCGCAGGAGCATGATCTTCGGCCGCTCGATGCCGGGGTTTTTCGCGCAGGCATCGTTGAAGCGGCCCATCAGCGCCTCGACCTCGTCATCGCCCTGCCAGAGCGGCGTCACCTGGACATTGCAGTTGTTGGCGACGGCAAATTCATGCGAATTCGGGTCGCGCGCTGCAACCCAGATCGGTGGATTGGGCTGCTGCAGCGGCTTTGGCGCAGAAGTGGTCGCCGGAAATTTGAAGAACTCGCCGTCATGAGCGTAATCCCCCTGCCAGATCCCTTTGACAGCCGGGATCAGCTCGCGCATGCGCTGGCCGGCTCCCCAGGCGTCGAGACCCGGCAGCAACCGTTCATATTCGAAAGAGTAGGCGCCGCGGGCAATGCCGATATCGAGCCTGCCGTCGCAGATGATGTCGGCCATGGCGGCTTCGCCGGCAAGCTTGATCGGATGCCAGAAGGGCGCGATCACCGTTCCCGTACCCAATCTCGCCCGCGACGTGCGCCGCGCCAGATCGGCAATCGTCACGAAGGGATTGGGCGCGATGGTGAAATCCATCCCGTGGTGCTCGCCTGTCCAGATCGCGTGCATGCCGCCCTTGTCGGCGATCTCGCAGAGCGCGACGAACTCCTCATAGAGGCTCTTATGGGTCTGGCTCGCGTCGAGGCGTTCCATGTGAACGAAGAGGGAGAACTTCATGCTTGCACCGCCTTAGCCGAGACTGCCCGCACCATGCCGGAGGTCTCGTCGCCAAAATAGACCCCGAAATTGCCGATCTGGCTTTCCATTGCAAAGCGAGCGACGATATCGGCCGTCGAACTGGTCTTGAAGTGCGCCGCCTTCAAGGCATCCGGCTTCATGAACCTGCCTTCGCGCGGCTCGCCTTGCGAGGCAAACGCACGATAGACGATGTGATGCTTCCCATCGCTCTTGCCTTCATAGACCGAATAGAGAAAGCCGACTGTTATCGTCAGGCCCGTCAACGCAGTCAGATACTGGCCAAGAATGTCGGCGGGGCTTCCCTCCCTGCCCTCGCAATTCGGAAGAGCAAACACGTCCATGCCAAGAAGCAGGATTTCGCCATCGCGTTCGACGACCGCGCCGAGCTCGATATTGCCCTCCGCAGCGGCGGAAACCGCCTTGCTTGCCAGGATCGGCGTGAAATAGCCGCCCCGCGCATAGCCGAGGCCATTGCGGCCGCTATTGTCGAAGGAGACGATGCGCCCCATCAAGACGACGTGGTCGCCGGCTTCGATCACCTGTTCCGTGGCGCATTCGAACCAGGCGGCGACATCGGCAAGGATCGGACAGCCATCAGCACCCGAGCTCCATTCGACGGCGGCGAACCGATCTTCGACGGGCCGCGCGAATGTGTTGGAGACGGCCTTCTGCGTTTCCGACAGCACATTGATCGCAAAGTGGTTGGCGCTCGTCATAGCCGTGAAATTGCGCGAGGTCTTTGCCAGGCAGACGAGGAGAAGCGGCGGATCGAGAGAGACCGACGTGAAGGAATTTGCCGTAAAGCCGAGCGGCAGGCCGTCCTGATCGCGTGCGGTCACGACCGTAACGCCGGTCGGAAATGCACCGAAGGCGTCACGCAACGCCCTTGGATCGAAATCTTGCGTCGTCATCTTGCGTCCTCCCCGCATGAAAGCCACTCGGCGAGCAGCTCATTGACGATGTCCGGTGCCGTCAGGTTCACCATATGGCGGTGCCCCTCGACGATCCGCGCCCAGCCTCTGGGTGCAGCAGTAGCCATCTGTTCGGCCATCAGCGGCGTCGAATTCGGATCGTCCGAGCCTGTCAGGAACAAAGCAGGTGCGCGGACATCGGGCCAGCGATCGGCGTAGGTTTCATCACCGCCGGCGAAAGCAGCATAGGCCGTGGCATAGCCGCGCGGGTCGACGAGGCTCAGCCAGTTGCGCGTGAGCTCGCGCGCCACCGCGCTTTGGGCATCATCGCCAAACCAGCGCAGCAGCGGGCCTTCCTTGTCGACGCCTGTCAACGGTATTGCCGCTGCACGCGCAAGGACGGCCGCCTTGGCCTCGGGATCGCGACGATAGACGCCGTTGAGATAGGCGATCCGCTTGATCCGCTCATCGAAGGTGGCAGCAGCCCCTCCGGCAACGAGCGCACCCATCGAATGGCCGGCAACATTGACCTTGCCAAGTTCCATCTCGTGAAGGAAACCACCGAACCAGGCGACAAAGGCTTCCAGTGGACTTCCGGCAGGCAGGGCGACGCTTTCACCGTGCCCCGGCATATCGACGGCGATGACGCGATGGCTGCGGGAGAAGGCCTCAATCTGCGGCGACCAGGCTTCAAGCCGCATGCCGACGCCATGGATGAAAACAAGCGGCTCACCCTTGCCCACCTCGTGATAGGCAGTGCCGCCTGCCGTATGCTTGCGGCGCAAAGCTCCGGCATTCAGATGATCGGGCTCGTTCTGGTCCATGGTTTCCATCGTCGACATCCAGGCTCCGATCCCCTACACGCCCGCCGGATTGGAGACGTCCTGCCCCAGATCCTTGAGGTCCTGATAGCGATCGCCGATGCGATGATGCGGCCGGCCGCCGACGGACGCGCCAAGCGCCACGACAATCTCATCGGCGGCAGGCGCATCGGGGACCGACGTCTGGATCGTCAGATAATGCGAGCGACGGCCTTCGTCGTTCTTGTCCATGAGCGGAATCATGATCGGCGCGTTGGCCGGTCCGCGCGTATTGCAGAAGGCCAGATAGGACTTGGCGCCGACGGCGTGGCGATAGTGATTACCGAACCGGAGCGTGTGGATCAGGGCGGAAGCATGTTCGATCTCGCCGTCCAGCCCGACGACCGCCGCCTTGCCATAGGCCTCGACTGCCTCGCCCGATCCGACCGCATCGATGATCATTTTGGTCAGCAATTCGCCGAGGATGGGAGCAACGGCGTGAATCTCGGGCTTTAGATCCTCGACAAAGCCGCGACCAGCCCAGGGATTTTTAACGATCGCGCAGGCTGAGAAAAGTTTCAACGGCGCGGCTGCCGCTCTCCCCCCTTCGACAAGCGTCGTTTCGATCTGCAGGACGGTTTTTCGGATCTGAAGGCTCATGGCTCGCTCTCATCTGATGTTGTGTATGATGGTATGCCATAATACACAACTGTCAAGCCGCTTTGCGCGACCGGACTTAAAAACCCGGCCGAATGCCGAAAAGAGACAGTTATGACAATGCCTTATCGATAGGCAGCAATAAGCACTCGCGAAAGCGAGCTTGCCCGTCGCTTATCTTCAGCTGTCGGTGTTCCGCTTTTGTATTAGTTATTATGGTATACCGTCACATCGAAGACATGAGGGAGTCAACCCGCCTCACCGGCCAAACGGCAATTTGATGAGTCATGACATCAATCGGCATCATCCGGCGTCACGCGAACCAGCCCACCATCATGGACAGCGAAAATTCCGCTGGCCCTATCCCTGGCGGACGATAGCGCCGATCGCATTGACGACGATGCGCGCCGCGGTGACGGCAGACAGGCCGCCGATGTCGGCCGGAGGATAAAGCTCCACCAGATCAAAGCCCGCAATGTCGGCCCGCCTGCCAAGGCCGGCGATCAGGTCGATCACCTGCGTATAGGTCAGCCCGCCGGGTGTGCGCGCCGCGACACCTGGCATAATTCCGGGATCGATGCTGTCGCAATCCAGCGTGACGACAACCCTCACGCCCTCCGGAATATGGCGAAGAGCCGCCTCGACCCCTTGGGCGTGGATCTCACGGGCAGTGACAAAGCGGCTGCCATAACGCTGTGCCGCCCCGACGTCAGAAGCGCGAGCGCTCCCAACACTTCGCAAACCGACCTGCACCATTCCGGCGACATGGGGCATCTCGCTTGCTCGCCGCATCGGGCTCGAATACCCGTGGTGTTCGCCATGCAACTCGTCGCGCCAGTCGATATGGGCGTCAATCTGCAAGACCCAGACCGGCCCCTCGTCGGCAAAACCGGCGATGAAGGGGATCGTGACGGAACAGTCGCCGCCAAGAAGGATCGGCACGGCCTGCAGAGCCAGCACCTCGCGCGTCCTCGCCTCGATCCGGCCCCGGTTGCCGGCATTGTCGTGCATGACGGTCTCAATGTTTCCAGTGTCGATGCAGCAGGGTGGCTTGCCGTCGAATAACGGGCCGCCGAGATCGAAATCCCAATGCTCGATAAGCCCGGCATCACCCTGGCTGGCGGCCCGGATCGCGCCCGCGGACAAGGCATAGCCGCTGCTGTCCTTGCCGGGATAGGTACTGCCGTGGCCGGCTCCGAAAATCACCACACGCGGCAGGCGACCATCGTCAAGGCGATCCGGAAAGCCTAGAAAGGGAGGGGAAACGGTCATGCTTGCTGGCCTTGACGATGGTTTTGTTGAGAGATCCTAAAATCAATCGATCGGCTGCCGCCCTGAAAGCACGGCCTGGGCGATGGCGCTGGCGCTTGTGACATGATCCATCGCCGCCTGATAGGCGCCGTCGCCGTCACCGCGCCGGATGGCATCGACGATGCGGGCCATCTGCGCCGGTCCCTGAACATCGCGATTTTGCGTCTTGATCGTCATGGAGCGCAGGTGATTGATGCGCACGGTCAAAAGATTGACGACGCCCCAGGCCACATGGCGGTCAACCATGCTGAACAGCGTCTGATAGAAGGACGATGTATGGGCGAGCACGCCCGGCATGTCCTTCTCACGGTAACTGTGCCTTATATCTTCCAGCGACTTGTCGAGGGCATCGGCAATCGCGGGATTGTTCTGCTCGGCGCAAAGCCGCGCCGCCATTCCTTCGAGTGCCGCACGGATCTCGTAGATCTGCTTGGCCTCGTCATGATTGAGTTGCGCGACGATCGGCCCCTTGTTCGGCAGGTTGGCAACCAGACCTTCGGATTCGAGATGGCGCAGGACCTCACGCACGATCGTGCGGCTGACACCGAGCTGGGCGCAGAGATCGCGCTCGACCAGGCGGTCGCCCGGGCGGAAATAGCCGTTGATGATGGCCTCTCGCACCTTGTCGAGAGCAAGCTCACGCAACGTCTTGGCTGGACGCTCCACGCGAATTGCGGCGCCATGTGCATCATCATTCATTTCCGCACCCTCGATCTTCGGATACCATAATATGGCCTACCAAAATCATCCATTGTCGAAATGAAGTCAATGCGGCAGAGCGCTGGTCAGAGCAAGGCCCGTTCCTGAATGCCGAAATGCTCATTTAGCACTTTCCAGCCTTTCGGCGTCACGTCAACGGCCCGAGACGAGGGCGACCGCCGCAGGCAACCCTCGGCAAAGAAGAGATTGGTAAGATGAACGCCAAGTGGCCCGGCCAGATGATGTTGACGTTCCGTCCAGTCGAGACATTGCCGGGCCAGCCCATAACGCGTGGGTCTGATCCCGGCCGTGTTCATGCCCATGCGGTCGAACCACTTGGTCCCCGCAGGCGTGAGTTCGAACCGCTTCTTGTCGGCCGCGACGATAAATCCTTTCTCCAATAGTCCATGGGTCACGGCGACGCCGACGCGGCCGGCCAAGTGATCATAGCAGCAGCGAGCGAACCGAAGCTTTTGCGCTTCGCGGGTCAACGGCTTTCTTCGCACGGGCTCCCCCGGTCCGATCGAGGCGAGCGTCTCAAGCGCGAGTGCGACGTGGGGGCCGGCGAGACGATAGTAACGGTGCCGACCCTCGGTTTCGACAGTCACCAGTCCGCCATCCAGAAGCTTGCCCAGATGGGAGCTGGCCGTCTGCGCCGTCACGCCTGCGGCATAGGCGAGTTCCCCGGCCGGTCGCGCCCGACCGTCGAGCAATGCCGACAGCATGGCGGCGCGCGCGGGATCGGCGATCAGAAAGGCGACTGCTGCTATATTCGGCTGCGGTATCATCTTTCGGCCTCCTTCTATCTAGGCGCATCTTAGCACCGAAACAGTTCGCATGTTTCGACACGTATCGAAGCATTTCGACGCGCTATCGCCGTAGGCTGGGGCATAAGCAATTGCCATGGAACCGGGCTATGACGAAGACGACCCTTGCATTTCTCACCGACACTCACCTCGGCCAACGACTGGTCGCAAAGGGCGAAATCGCCGGCGACAAAATGGGCTATCAGGAAACACTGGGAGAACACGAACATCACCTGCGCGTCGTCCTCGACGATATCGCCCGCAAGGACATCTCCAGGATCGTCTTCGGCGGTGATATCGGCGCGGCCCAATCGGTCGGCCGCTTTTTCGAGCTTCTGCGTGGCTATGCCTTCGACATGTCGCTCATCCTCGGCAACCACGACAGCTATGGTAATGTCACACAACATTACGATCTGGGCGAAAGCATCGTCGCGGGCAAGCTGTGCTTCTCCCAGCATGACCCGTATCTGAAACGCATCTTTCTCGATACGTCCGATAATGCCGTTGGCGACAACCAGCGCAAATGGCTGGTACGCGAACTCGCGGGCGTGAAGAAGGCGGCAATCTTCCTGCATCACCCGATCCTGCCGCTCGACACATCAGTGGATCGAACCGGCGCGGCTCTGCGCGACCGAGATGACGTCAGGTCGCTTCTGATCGACACCGATTGCCAGATATCGCTGTTCTGCGGCCACTATCACATGATCGACGAAGCCCGGGAGGCAAATATCAGGCAGTATGTCACGCCGGCGGTTTCCTATCAGCTCGTCAAGCAATCCGAACATCTCAAAGCGGATATGAAGACGTTCGGCTACCGTATTCTCGAGCTGGACGAAGACGAGATCAGAACGCAGATCGTCTTGTTTTCGAAGGCTTAGACGGCGCAGACGTCTTGCCAGGCCATATGGCAACAACAAGAAGCAAAAGTACTTTCACTTCAAGGTTATGACATTATATCTTATCGAGATATTGCGGAATCGCCAATCGATTTGAAGGATATGACAATGAGCGTGCTTCTTTCTCCCGAACTCACGGTTTGTGGCATTGAGGAGCTACCCGATCAGCGCACTCGAAACGTCACCCATGTGCTTTCCCTCCTCGATCCGGAATATCCCGAACTCGATGTGTTTCATTCCTATGCCACGCATCATCGCACGACGCTGCGCTTTCACGACATCATCGCGACGGCTCCAGGTAGGGTAATGCCGCAGCCGGAGCACGTCGACGCGATCCTGACATTCGGCTCTCGGTTTCGAGCCCAACAAGATCCTGAGGCTCCGAGCCATCTGCTGGTTCATTGCCATATGGGCGTATCCCGCTCGACGGCGGCCATGCTCTCGTTGATGGCGCAGGCCAATCCGGACGAATCCGGCGAGAGCCTGTTTGCCCGTCTGGTCGCCATCCGCCCGCAGGCATGGCCAAACTCTCAAATGATCGGCTTTGCCGACGAACAACTTGGCAGGAAGGGTGATCTGAAGGCTGCACTGGCCCGACATTATGCCCGACAGATCAAGGAACGGCCCGATTTCGTCGAATGGATGACGCGTCTCGGACGCCAGGCGGAACTCGAAATGGCAGCGCCGGAATAACAAAGCGCGTCTATCACCTAAAGACGACCCGCCCTCATGAAGGCGGCTCCTTTCCCATCTTCTTCCGCCGTGACAGTTCTCTGACAGGAATCAATGTCACCTTCTCTGCAATCTGTAGAGGACAGAGACGGCCGGCATCTGAAGCCGGCCGGCCATGGGGAGGAGATATTATGAAAATCGCGCCTAGCCGCGACTAGCGCCTGCCATCCGGCAATCGGCGCCGGCCATCATCAGCCAAGCACATCTCATTCAGCGGCTATCCGTCAGGGAGTGCCGCGCCGTTTGCGCATGTCCTCAATTCAGGGATGCGGACGGCAGTCAAAACCATGCAGCAGTCAACCGGGAGGGAACAAATGTCACTGCTATTCAAAAAACTCAGCATCGCAGCCGCGATCGCCATCGGCGTCAACGGCGCAGCCTTTGCGGCGAGCGAGGAACTCGTTGCCGCCGCCAAGAAGGAAGGCGTGATCGCCATCTATGCCGCGACCGACTTGAGCCAGGCACAGGCGCTGCTCGATGCCTTCACCAAGAAATATACAGGCATTCGCATCGACTACAACGATATCGGCACCAACGGCGTCTACAACCGCATTATCTCCGAAGCTGCGGCCGGCCAGGTCGGCGGAGATCTCGTCTGGACATCGGCAATGGACCAGACCGTGAAGCTTGCGGCCGACGGCTATCTCGCCTCCTATGCCTCGACTGAAATCGGCGCGCTGCCAAGCTGGGCCGTCTACGACAAGACCGTCTACGCCACGACGCTCGAGCCGATCGGCATGATCTACAACAAGGTCGCTCTGAAGGAAGACGAGGTTCCGCGCACGCGGGCCGCGCTGATCGAGTTCCTCGGCAAGAAAGATGTCGCAGGCAAGATCGCGACCTTCGATCCGGAAAAGTCCGGCGTCGGCTTCATGATCCAGACGAACGACTCCAAACAGCGCAGCGATTATTGGGATCTGGTTTCGGCCTTCGGCACCGCCAAGGGCAAGACCTATTCCTCGACCGGCTCCATGCGCGAGACGGTGGTTTCCGGTGAGAATGTGATTGCCTTCAACCTCATCGGCTCCTATGCGCTCGATTGGGTGAAGAGCGCCTCCAATCTCGGCGTCGCCTTCGGCAAGGATTATACGCCGGCCTTCTCGCGTGTCGCCGCCATCATCAAGAACGCGCCGCATCCCAATGCCTCGCAGCTCTTCCTCGATTTCATGCTGTCTCAGGAAGGCCAGAACGCAATCGCGTCGAAGGGCATGCCGTCCCTGCGCACCGATGTCGACCAGGGATACAATCTCAACACCATCAACGAGCTGGTCGGCGGCAACCTCAAGCCTATCGCGCTCGACGACTCGCGCCTGGAATTTATGGACCCTGCAAAGCGCCTTGATTTCCTCAAGAAGTGGCGCGGATCGGTCAAGGGCTGACGCCGCGTCAGATCCCTTAAGAGCATTTCCCGGAAAGCCGCGCTGCGGCTTTCCATGAGGAGTGCCCGTAAAAACAAGAAGATAGAGCATTTCCGCGACGTGAAGAAAGCGAAAGTGCTTGGGAACAACAACCATCGAGAAGGAGGCACGCCGATGTCGGCACCGTCGACAACAGTATCGACCCTGTCTCACGCCGCGCAGCCGGCGGGTCATGCGAGCCCAACATTCACATCGATCCCGCAGCCGGCCAATGCCCTCGGCTTCAGGCGCATCGTCATCGGCCTCCTGGCCGTCGTCGTGCTGGCGCCGATCGTCCTCATCATCTACCAAAGCCTGCTCGACGGACCGTTCTTCGCGCCGAAGAGCAAGCTGTCCATCGAGGCCTATCGCTATATCCTGACCGACGAGATGTTCTACGACGCGCTCTGGAATACGGTCATCATGGCGGTCGGCATGGTGGCGATCGCGGTACCGCTCGGCGCCGCGCTCTCCTTCCTGCTGACGCGGACTGATGTCAAGTTCCGCAAGGCGCTTGAAGTCGTCGTCCTCGTGCCGATGTTCATTTCGGCGATCGTGCTTGCCTTCGGCTATACGGTCTCGGTCGGCCCTGCCGGCTTCCTCACCATGCTGTCGCGCGATCTCTTCGGCTCGGCGCCCTGGAACCTGTACTCGCTGACCGGGATCGTCATCGTCACGGGGCTCGCCCATGTGCCGCATGTCTATCTCTATGTGTCGGCCGCCATGCGCAACCTGCCTTCCGATCTGGAAGAGGCTGCGCGCTCGATGGGCTCGCCGATCTGGCGGGTCTGCCTGGATGTGACGCTGCCCATGGTCCTGCCGGCGCTCGTCTTTGCGACCGCCCTTAATCTGCTAATCGGTTTCGAGATGTTCGGCGTTCCCTATGTTCTGGGCGATCCGAGCGGCATCATCGTTCTCACAACCTATGTCTACAAGCTCACGACGCTGTTCGGCGTGCCGACCTATCAGCTGATGGCCGTCGTCGTCGTTCTCCTCGTCCTGCTCACATTGCCGCTCGTCTGGTATCAGCGCCGCCTGCTGCGCCATAGCCGCCGCTATGCCGCCCTCGGAGGCAAGGGGCCGCGAACGACCGTGATGCGGCTGGGGCCTACCGGCCAGATCATCTCTCTGTCCTTCATCGGCTTCTGGCTCTTCGTCTCGGTTGTACTGCCGATCGGCGGCATCGTGCTGCGTGCCTTCGTCGATGCTTGGGGCCAGGGCGTCAATCCGCTGGCGCATCTGACCGTCGCGCATTTCGCCACACTTCTGGAAGTGCCGACGCTTTTTCGTGGCATCGTCAACACGGTCGTTCTTTCGGTCGTGGGCGGGGCGGCAGCCGTGGCGATCTATCTTGTGATCGGGCTTGCCGGACATCGCCACAGAGGCATGTCCAACACCGTGCTCGACTATATGGTACTACTGCCGCGCGCCATGCCCAGCCTCATCATCGGTCTCGCCTTCTTCTGGCTGTTCCTGTTCGTACCCTTCCTCATTCCGCTGAGGACGACGCTGATCAGTCTATTCGCAGCCTATGTCATCGTCGGCCTTTCCTATGGGTTGCGCCTTCTGCAGGGCACGCTTATCCAGGTCAGCCCCGAGCTGGAAGAAGCGGCGCGCACCACGGGGGCGACCATCGGTCGGAGCTGGCGCGACATCGTCATCCCGATCATCCGGCCGGGTCTCGTCGGCGCCTGGGCGCTCATCATGATCGTGTTCCTGCGCGACTACGCCACCGGCATCTATCTGATGAGCGCCGGCACCGAGGTCATCGGTTCCCTTATGATGGCGCAGCTCCAGTCCGGCGCCATGGACACCATCGCTGCCCTCGCCTTTGTCAGCATCCTTCTTACCGGCGGCGGCCTTGCCCTCGCCCTTCGTCTCGGAGCCAAGATCCATGACTGATCTCATCGTTGAAAACGTGCATAAATATCTCGGTGGCCTGCATATCCTTCAGGGCGCTTCGTTTACCGCCAATCGCGGATCGATCGTTTCGCTGCTCGGGGCATCCGGCAGCGGCAAAACGACCCTCTTGCGCTGCATTGCCGGTCTCGAGCAGCCCGAAGTTGGCCAGATCAAGATCGGCGGCTCGGTTGTTTTCGATGGTGACAAGCGGGTCACCGTCGCGCCCGAAAAACGCAATATCGGGCTGGTTTTCCAGTCCTATGCCTTGTGGCCGCACCGCTCTGTCGCGGAAAATGTCGCCTATGGCCTGAAGCTCAGGGGCGTCAACAAGGCTGATGCGGAAAAGCGCGTCCTCGACACGCTCGGCAAGATCGGTCTCGGCCACCTTGCCGAACGCTATCCGGATCAGCTTTCCGGCGGCCAGCAGCAGCGCGTCGCCATCTGCCGCGCGCTCGTCTACGAGCCGAAGATCCTGCTCATGGACGAGCCCCTCTCCAATCTGGATGCGAAACTGCGCGAAGAAGCCCGCTACTGGATTCGCAAGCTCGTTCTCGATCTCGGCATTTGCGGCGTCCTTGTCACCCATGATCAGGCCGAAGCGTTGGCGGCTTCGGACAATATCCTGCTTCTGCGCAATGGAAAGGTTGCGCAGGAAGGCCCGCCGCAGGATATCTATTCGAAGCCTTCGAGCTTCTACGTCGCCGATTTTCTCGGTGCGAACAATGTTGCCGCAGGTCGCATCAAACGCGATGGCCCTGCAGCCAGCATCCATGGTAGCAACTGGCAGCTCGATGGCGTGATGATGGGGGATGGGGCGGAAAGCGAAGGCAAGGCCGTCATTCGCGTCGAACAGGTCGCTGTTCACGATCAGCCGGCACCGGGCCGCATCGAGATGCAGCTGGAGGCATGCCTGTTCCTCGGCGATCGCTGGGAGTATCGCCTGTCCTACGGCGATTTTAAAGCCAAGGCGTTTGGCCCGAAGCTGATGGCGGCGGGCACGGTTTGGACGGAGATCCCACGCGAGAGCGTCTGGCTCTATCCGGAAGCCGCCTAAAAGCAATAGAAAAGCGGTTCGGAGCTCCGCGAAGAACCGAGCCGCTTTGGAAAGGGAGGAACTTTGCGTCTGGAACCCATGAGGATCGGACAAGACGGTCGCCATGCGCATCCTGCTCGTTGAAGATACGCAGGATGTCGGCGAGGCCATTTGCCGTCGTTTCCAGGCTGTCGGCCATACGGTCGATTGGCAGGTGAACGGCCGCGCAGCGGCCGAGATCCTGGCCTTCACGGACTATGATCTCGTCATCCTCGATGTCATGCTGCCCGAGCTCGACGGCTTCGAAATCCTGAAGGGTTTGAGACGTGCCCGCGTCACGACGCCGGTCCTTATGCTGACGGCACGCTCTGAGGTCGACGATCGCGTCGGTGCCCTCGACCTCGGCGCGGACGACTACCTTGTCAAGCCGTTCGACTTTCGCGAGCTTGAAGCGCGGGCCCGGGTGCTGCTACGAAGGCGCAGCGGCGACGCCACCAACCTCGTCACCTGCGGCGACATCGTGCTCGATCGTACCAGCCGCTCGGTCAAAGTCGGCAAGCGTGAGGTTCAGTTGAAGCGCAGGGAGATGACGCTACTGGAAATCTTTGCTTCCCGGCCCGGGCGCGTATTCAGCAAGCAGGAGCTGCTCGACCAGCTCTATGGGTTCGACGAGGCCGTCAGCGCCAATGCGATCGAGCTCTATGTGGGACGACTGCGCAAGAAGCTCGAGGGAGCGAAGGCCCGCATCGTCACGCTTCACGGCATCGGCTACCAGTTGGTCTCCGATGACGCTTGAACGCTCGCTCTTTGGCCGCCTGGCGGTCGTCATGTCGGTTCTCCTGACTGCCGGGGCAGCCGTGCTCATCACCGCAAGCTGGTATTCCGCCCGCACGGCGGCCGACGATGCTTATGATCGCGTGCTGGTCGGCGCAGCGCTCCAGATTGCCGATGGCCTGGCCGTCCAGGAAGGCGCCCTGATTGTCGATCTCAGGGCCTCGGCATTCGAAATGCTGGGGCTCGCCGACCGCGATCGCATCTTCTATCGCATCGTCGATCCCACAGGAAAGACGCTCACCGGCCACCGGGACCTGGAGACGAACATCGACCTTGCCACCGTGCATCGAGAGCCGGTCTTGAGCTCCGGCCTCTATAAGGGGGAAGCGGTGCGGATCGCGGTCGTCGGGCGGGCGCTCTCGGACCCAGCCGCCTCGGGCTGGGCGCATGTGATCCTCGCCCAGACCGTAGAGGCGCGCCGGGGGCTGACGCATGAGCTGACGCTCGGCGCCGCGATCACCATCGTCATCATGTGCTTCCTGGCGCTGGTTGTCATGATCCTCTCCATCCGTCAGGCGCTGCGGCCGGTCAATCAATTGGGCGGCGCGCTTCGGCGCAGAGATCCGCAGGATCTGACACCGCTTTCCGTATCGGTGCCGCGCGAGCTGCGACCCTTCGTCGGCTCTATCAATCATTTCATGGGCCGCCTCAACGAGCGTGTCGTGCTGCTGCAGCGCTTCATCGCGGATGCGGCACACCAGATACGGACGCCGCTCACTGCGCTCACGGCCCAGCTCGACCTATTGAACAGCGGCGAGCTCGATGAGACGGACAGGCAGCATCTCAGCCGCGTGCAGCAGCGCGCCGACGAGCTGGCGCGACTGACCAACCAGCTGCTGAGCCATGCCATGGTCATTCATCGCGCCGAATCCGTGCAGCTGGAGCCCGTCGATCTCAACGAGATCGCACGGCGCGCCTTTCGCGTCGCGGTGCCGATCACCGTGGACCCCGATATCGTGGTATCCTTTGAGGAAGCGGATGCCGAACTTACAGTCCTCGGCGATCCCGTCAGCCTGCGCGAGGCGATCGTCAACGTCATTGACAATGCGCTGAGGCATGGCACCCTTTCCAGGCTCGAGGTGCGGGTGCGCGATGCCGGCCCCTTTGCTCATGTCGAGGTGGAGGACGACGGTCCGGGTATTCCATCGGAAGAATGGCCGCGCGTTACGCAGCGTTTTCAGACGTCAAAAGCCGGCGAAGGAAGTGCCGGACTTGGCTTTGCCATCGCCTCGGAGGTTGCGGCCGCGCATGGCGGCGCGCTGCAATTTCGCGCCAAGGGCGCGGATGCCCACGGCTTCACCGTCATTCTCGCTCTTCCGCGCATTCACAGGGAGGGAAAATGAAATCTCGGCACCTCGTCGCCTTCTCGCTGGGCATTGCGGCTTTTGCCCTTGTGCCGACGCTCGCAACAGCCGTCGAAGGCACGACAAGGCTCTTCCCGGCGATCAGTAGCGAAGCGGCTCGCCTGTCGATCCATGGCGCGGCCGATCTTGAAGCCATGGCGCCATTGATCCGGGATTTTCAGGAGATGGCGCCGGATATTGCCATCGAGTATTCCGACTATGTCACGAACGATCTGCATCAGAAGGCCAGTGCGGCCTGCGAGCAGAATACCCCCCTTGGCGATCTGTGGCTCTCCTCCTCACTCGACCAGTTGGTCAGCCTTGCCAATAATGGCTGTGCCTCGGCTTACAACTCATCGGAAACCGCCCAGGTGCCGAAATGGGCCAATTGGCGTGACGAGGTCTTCGGCTTCACCTTCGAACCGGCGGTCTTTGTCTACAACATGCGCTACGTGCCTGCTGGCGATGTGCCGCGCACCCGCGCCGAGCTTGCCGATCTCCTCAGGCGTCGGCTCGATTATTATGAAAGGCGGGTGGGAACCTACGACATCAGGACCTCCGGGGTCGGCTACCTCCTTGCCTTCAGCGATGCGCGCCAGGCGACGGCGACCTATGGCCGCCTTCTCGAAAGCATGAGCCGCGCCGACGTGAAGGTCAGCTGCTGCACAGGGTCCATCCTGCAGGAGATTGCAAGCGGACGCCTCTATCTCGCCTACAATATGATCGGGTCCTATTCCTACGCGGCGGCCAAGGCCAACCCCGACCTGAAGGTCGTCATTCCGCGCGACTATACACTGATCCTCAGCCGCGGCGTGCTGATACCGAAAACCTCGCAGCGACCGGACCTCGCCCGGCGCTTTCTCGATTATCTGCTCTCCAAGCGCGGTCAGGACGTGGCGCGCCGCAAGGCCTTCTTCTTTGCAGAAAAGGGCGATATTCCCGAAGGGGTCGACGGCCCACCGACCCTCGGCGAATTAAGTTTCGTCCAGCCGATCCGCATCGGCCCCGCATTGCTCGCCGCGCAAGACGAAGCGCAGCGGCGGCGCTTCATCGACGACTGGAGCCACTCGATGCTGAGCCAGCCGGCATCGTCACCCTGACCGTGGAGACGATGCCATGCGCCTGCCCGCTCACGTAAATGATATCGGGCACCGTGCAAATTCCCGTTGAAGCGGGTCACGTTTGATTGTACCTGTCAGCCCATGGGTAAAGCCTATCGAATCGCACTGAGCAAGCTGCTCCTTCTTGTGCGGCTGGCGATCATCGTATCGCTGGCGGGCTATACGTTGTCCAATGCCAACGCAGCCATGCATGGCTCGGCATTTCCGGAATTCCGTGCCGAAAAGCTCGTGGATCATGGCGATCATCATGCCATGCAGACTGACGCCACCGGCAAGCATCACGACGATGCGTCCGGATTGGCAAAGGCCAAGATCGCCAAGCAGGAATGCTGCAAGGATTTCTGTGTCGGCTTCGGTATTGTCTGCAACGGCTATGATGCCGGCGGCCCTGCCGTATCCTCCATCCGCCAGTTCATCGACGATCGGCACGCGCCCGGCGAACGGCCCAATCTCGATCGCCCCCCGAATATCTGAATAGGTCCTACCCGCATGTGACGGGTTCGCATGGCTTTTGCCGGAATTTTTCCCGCGAATGCCATTGGCAATCTCCTATTCGGATTTCTAAAGATGAGACCTTCCATAATCGTGGTGGGGCTGCCCCTTTTCGTGGGCGGCTGCGCATCCACCTTCCCTCCTGACGTCGTCGCGTCATCGGATTTCGAACAGACGCATTCTGTCGTGCCTCTGCAATTCAGTTCCCCTGTCTCGGGTTATGTCCCGCGCATGCCGGTCGATCCAAGACCCTGGCGCCAGCAGAACGACCAGCAATCTCCGGCCAAGGGAGATGCGCAATGAGTTCAATTCGCACGCTTGCGGTGGTCACCGCATTTCCAATTTTTCTCGGCGGCTGCGTCAGCGGCGCCAACTATGCCGGAAAGGAAGCCGGCTTTTCTACCGTGTCGACGACGACCCGATCCGTCATCGCAAAGGATGCCGTCTGGGTACAAAACCAGGAACAGGCCAAGGCACTGTCGGCGCGAACCAAAGCGCTTCTGTCCCGCGAGAAAGTCCTTGATGCCGAAACCGCGGTCCAGATCGCGCTCCTCAACAACAAGGGCCTTCAGGCTAGCTATGCCGATCTCGGAGATAGTGCTGCCGATGCGTGGCAGACGACCATGCTGCTCAATCCGACCGCCTCCGTCGGGTTGAATGGCATCGGCACGCCCGAGCTTGAAGCATTCCGGACGATCGAGGGCGCGCTCACGGCGAACATCCTGGCGCTGATGACCAAGAAGCGCGATGTCGCATTGGCCGATACGCGGTTCCGGCAGGCGCAACTCAATGCCGCGATCGAGACGCTAAGTCTCGCTGCCGATGCGCGCCGCGCCTGGATCACCGCCGTTGCCGCCGACGAGAATGTGGCCGGACTGCAACGTGCGCAGGCGGCAGCGGATGCGGCATCGGAACTGGCGGAGAAGCTCGGGGAAACCGGAGCAATGGCGAAAGGTCCGCAGGCTCGCGAGCATGCGTTTTCCGCCGAACTCGCCGCAGAAACCGCCAAGGCGCGACTGACCGCCCGTCTCGCCAAGGAGGAGCTGACCCGACGGCTCGGACTTTGGGGTTCGGACATGAGCTACCGGCTGCCGAACCGCCTGCCGTCTTTGCCGAAAACGATAGCCAAACGCGACCGTATCGAGGCGGACGCCCTTGGGAATCGCATCGACCTGAAGGCTGCAAGGCTGGAACTTGCAGCCTCCGCACAATCCTACGGCCTGACGGAAGCGACCCGCTACGTCACGGATCTGGAGCTCATGACCGGTCTTGAGGCCGAGCGCAGCCGCGAGGATGGGACGAAGAAGGTCGAATTCGCGGGATCGGCTGAAATCGGCTTTGCCATTCCGATCTTCGACAGCGGCAAGGCACGCATGCGAAAGGCGGAACTCGCCTATATGCGCGCGGCCAACCGGCTGGCGGAAAAGGCCGTCAATGTGCGCTCGGAGGCACGATCGGCCTATGAGGCCTATCGCTCCAGCCTCGATATCGCGCGTCACTATCGCAACAATGTCGTGCCCCTGCGCACCAAGGTCGAGGAGCAATCGCTGCTCACCTACAACGGCATGATCACCAACACCTTCGAGCTGCTCACCGACACGCGCGAGAAGATCGACGCCCTCGTGCAGTCCGTCAACGCCAAACGCGACTTCTGGCTCGCCGAGGCCAATCTCGCACCCGCCATCTATGGCGGCGGCTCCTCCAGTGCCTCGGAAACCGCGGCCGCCGGCTCCGGTGAGTAGAAAGGATATTTCGATGTTCAACAGAAGACAGTTCTTCGGCGCGGGCGCCGTCATGCTTGCGGCTGGCGCCTGGAGCAAGACGTCGGCCATGGGATTGCCCGAGGCACCCTCCATGGCCTCGGCCGACATGCAGCCGCCCGTTCAGCCATCATCAGGGCCGGATTACCAGCCGGTCGTCACCCTCAACGGCTGGACCCTACCGCACCGAATGAACAATGGCGTCAAGGAATTCCATCTCGTCGCCGAGCCCGTCGAGCGCGAGATGGCGAACGGCATGACGGCCTATCTCTGGGGCTACAATGGCCAGTCACCCGGCCCGACGATCGAAGCGGTAGAGGGCGATCGGGTGCGCATTTTCGTCACCAACAAGCTGCCCGAGCACACGACCGTCCACTGGCACGGCATGATCCTGCCATCGGGCATGGACGGTGTCGGCGGTCTGTCACAGCCGCACATCCCCGTCGGCAAGACTTTTGTCTACGAGTTCGATCTCGTGAAGTCGGGGACCTTCATGTACCACCCGCATTCGGACGAGATGGTGCAGATGGCAATGGGCATGATGGGCTTCTTCGTCGTCCATCCGAAGGACCCGAAATTCATGCGGGTCGACCGCGACTTCGTCTTCCTCCTCAATGCCTACGACATCGATCCCGGCTCCTATGTGCCGCGCGTCATGGAAATGACCGACTTCAACATGTGGTGCTGGAACAGCCGCGTCTTTCCCGACATCACACCGCTCGTCGTCTCGAAGAACGATCGCGTGCGCGTGCGCGTCGGCAACCTGACGATGACCAACCATCCGATCCATATGCATGGCTACGACTTCGAGGTGACCTGCACCGACGGCGGCTGGGTGCGGCCCGAGGCGCGCTGGCCGGAAGTCAGCATCGACATCCCGGTCGGCGCCATGCGGGCCTATGAGTTCGATGCCAAGTATGAGGGCGACTGGGCGATCCATTGCCACAAGTCGCATCACACGATGAACGCCATGGGACACGACATCCCGACCTTCATCGGCGCTGATAAGTCCAAACTCGCCGCCAAGATCCGGAAGCTTCAGCCCGACTATATGCCCATGGGCACCAAGGGCATGGCCGATATGGGCGAAATGGAAATGCCCATACCCGAAAACACCGTGCCGATGATGACTGGCTGGGGTCCGCACGGCCCCATCGAGATGGGTGGCATGTTCTCGGTCGTGAAAGTCCGCCAGGGCATCTCCGCGGACGATTACGCCGATCCCGGCTGGTACCAGAACCCACCGGGAACGCAGGCCTTCGAATGGACCGGCGAGTTGCCGGATCAGGCGAGAGCCAAGAATGCGGAAACTCGCATTACCCCGAAGTCGAACAATCAATGATGCCCAAACATCCCCAACTGCAAAGGAACTCAAAGTGAAGCAACTCGTAATCGCAATGCTCATTGCAACCCTTGCCGGTCCCGCTTTTGCCTCCGGAAACCATGCCGGCGGCCATGACGACAAACTCGCGGTCGGCGAACCCGGCGACAAGAGCAAAGTCACGCAGACGATCCGCGTGACCATGAAGGAAACCGAAGACGGCCGGATGCTGTTCCAACCGGCCGTCATGAAGGTGCGCAAGGGGCAGACCGTAAAGATCGTGCTCAACAATGCCGGCCAAACCGACCATGAATTCGTGCTCGATCAGGAAGACAAGATCCTCGAGCACAAGGCTGTCATGGCGAAGTTCCCCGAGATGGAGCATGCCGACGCCAATTCGATCCGCCTTGCCGCGGGCGAATCCGGCGAGATCGTCTGGAAATTCACCAATGACGGTGACTTCAAATTCGCCTGCCTCATCCCCGGACACTACGAAGCGGGCATGCATGGCGACGTGTCTGTCACTACCAAATGAACTCTTGAACATCTGGAGAAAGCAACATGAAAAATCTCGCTGGAATTGCCCTTGCAACTGCCCTGGCCATCGGCGCTGCCGCAAGCGCCCATGCGCAGGAATTCACCAAGGGCGTGATCAACAAGATCGATGCCAAGACGAACAAGGTCACGATCAAGCATGAGGAATTGAAGAACCTGGACATGCCGGCGATGACGATGGTGTTCCGCGTCGAAGATCCCGCCATCCGCGCCAAACTGAAGGAGGGCTCGGCAATCGAGTTCATCGCCGAGCGCGTGAACGGCAAGCTGACCGTTACGCAGATAAAGTAAGCAAAAGCGGCGGTCGGGCTCCGAGCGGGGCCCGACCAAACGACGATTTTCGAGTTCTCGGATCCGCCGCTGATCACGCCACGAATGGACATTCCCTTGCTTACTCGCGATTGCCGTCGTCGGTGTCCCATTTTTCGGCAAGGTCGGCCATCGACTCCCCTCGACTGCTAACTTCTCTCCTGCACTGTATTATTAGGTTTAGATTTTTTAGTTGATGCGAATCTTAACCCATGCTCTTTAGGCGAGCGATCCATCGGCTGGAAGTGCTGGTGAAGTTGGGGGGACCGATGCGCCATATCACGAATCGAGGTTCGAAAACCGCTTCCGTCTCGCTCAAAGCAGCACTCGTCTTGGGAACGAGCCTCGTCGCGCCGGAGATAGCCCAGGCTGCATGCAGCCGCTTCACGCCAGCAAGCGGCCAGACGGCGACCTGCGATGCGACATCGCCCAACCCGGTTACCACGGGCATCTATGGAGCGGCGGGAAGCTCCAACGTCACGATCGACATTCTCGGAGGCGCGATCGTCACCGTCACTCGCTCGCCGACCGCCAATGCCGGCGCTCGCGTCGCCGATTCCAGCACCATCGTCAACAATGGCAGCATCTCTCTCACCGGTTCCGGCAGTACTGGCACCAACCGCGGCGCGGGGCTGGTCGGCACCGGCAGCAATAACTCGATCACCAACAACGGCTCGATCAGCAATACCGGCCAATACAATGACGGCATGGCTGCCGACGGCAGCGGCAACACCCTCATCAACAACGGCTCGATCACGACGACGGGACCAAACGCCTATGGCATGACCGCGAGCTGGGGCCAGGTCGGCGGCGGCTTCCCGAACAACACCATCATCAACAACGGCTCGGTCGCAACAAGTGGCAGCAACGCACGCGCAGCATCAATCCTCGGCTCGAACGGTACAATCACCAACACGGGAACACTGACCACGAGCGGAAACAGCGCGCCGGCAGTCTATATCCAGGGCATCAACGGCCGTCTGGTGAACAGCGGCACCATTCACGCTAGCGGCGGCGCAGCTTCGGGCAGCCCGCCGTCGGACGGCGTGTTCTCCAATACGGTCGGCTCGGGGTTCAATGCGACGATCATCAACCTTGCCGGCGGTCAGATCATCAGCGACCAGGGGCCCGCGATCCGCACGCTCAACGGCCAGACAGCCATCACCAATGCCGGCCTTCTGAGTGGTGGCAACGGCTTTGCCATCAGCGGCGGCAACGGCAATATTTCCCTGACCCTGCAAACCGGATCGAAAATGATCGGCACGGCCAATGGCGGCAACGGCAGCAACACCGTCACGCTACAGGGCGAAGGCGTGATCGATAACGCGTTCACCAATTTCCAGACGCTCTACATGACAGGCACAGACTGGACCTGGGCCGGCACCGGCGACTTTCGCGACAGCTTCATTCAGAACGGCACCTTTCAGCTGCAAACAAACCTGACAGGCAATGTGACGGTGTCGTCCGGCGCTAGCCTGCTTGCCGGCGGCGGCTTCAATCCCTCGATCACCCCCTATCCAGGCGGCCCGGCCATCACACTTACCAATTCAGGCGTGATCGACCTGACCAATGGCGGCTCTCAAACCACAAACAGCCTCACCGTCGCCGGCAATTATGTCGGCTCTGGCGGTAGCCTGCTCCTCAATACCGTACTTGGCGACGATGCCTCCGCCTCCGACAAGCTGGTGATCAATGGCGGAACGGCGTCGGGTTCGACCGCCATCACCGTCAACAACATCGGTGGAGGCGGCGCGGCCACCATGCTGAACGGCATCAATGTCGTCGAGGCGACCAACGGCGCCACCGCCAGCAGCAGCGCCTTTTCCCTGAACGGCCGGGTCGCGGCGGGCGCCTATGAATACTACCTTTTCAAGGGTGGCGTCAGCGCGGGAACGAGCAACAACTGGTATCTGCGCTCGGCCTATGTCGCGCCCGTTCCGACGCCGACCGACCCTGACCCAGAAGGCCCCATTTTGACCCCGCCTCCGGGCGGAACCACGGAGATTCAGCCGCCGCTGGTGACTCCAGACAACCCGACGCCAACACCGCCCAATCCAGGCGCGACACCGATCTCTCCCGAGATCATGAATATCGGCGGCGTTGACGTGGAGGTCATCCCGCTGATCCGCCCCGAGGTCGCGACCTACACGGCTATCCCGCCGGCAGCTCAAGTCGCGACACTCGCCACGCTCGGAACGTTTCATGAGCGACGCGGGGAGCAAAGCGTGGTGACCTCGGGCAATGTTGCTTCCGCGGTCTGGGGACGAGGCTTCGGAGAGCATGTCGACCAGGGCTGGTCGGGCTCGGTATCGCCGTCGATCGACGGCTCGCTCTGGGGTCTGCAGACCGGCATCGACATTCTTCGCCACGAGAGCGACAATGGCCATCGCGATATTGCGGGCCTGTTCTTCGGCTATGCCGATCTGCGCGCCGACGTGACGGGGCAGGCAGTCGGCTGGAACAATGTCAAAACCGGCAAGATCAATCTCGATGCCACAAGCGTCGGCGCCCATTGGACCCATATCGGCCCCACAGGCTGGTATCTCGATGGCGTGCTGATGGGCACCTGGTTCGGCGGCGACGCCAACTCGATCGGCGGCACCGGGATCGATGTCGGCGGCAGCGGCTTCACCGCGTCTCTCGAAGGCGGTTATCCAATCGCGCTCGGCGGTGAGTGGTCGCTGGAACCGCAGGCGCAGTTGATCTGGCAGGATATATCGCTCGACGACAAGCGTGATGCCTTCTCCGCCGTTTCCTTCGGTTCCGATACCAGCTGGACCGGGCGCGTCGGTGCCCGGCTGCAGGGCAATTTCCAAACATCGGCAGGTTTGCTTCAACCCTATCTGAAGACCGACATCTGGCATAATTTCGACAGTACGGACACGGTCCGCTTCGATTCAGATGCGATGAACACCTCAATGAAGGGTACCTCGATGCAGGTCGGCGGCGGCGTGGTCTATGCCTTCAACACGTCGCTGAGTGCCTTTGCGACAGCCGACTACAGGTTCGACGTCAGCGGTGAGCATGAACGTGTGTTTCAGGGCAATGTCGGGCTGCGTGTGAAATGGTAGTTCGAGCAAGGCGCCTGGTTCCGGCCAGGGTGCCGTGTGCCACGAGTGTCGGCAGCAAGCTCTTGCGTTGACTATGACGGCGGCGGGATCAGAAGCTGGACACGCCCTTGGCCTTCAGCTTCGCCCTGGCAACCGTGACATAGAAATAGTTCTTCAGTTCGGCCAGGCACGCCTTCACATGGCCTTCGACAACTATGCGGTCGCCGGTCCCAGGTGCAATTTTCTCATCATGCAGCCGCATCAATTCATCGATGTTCCGGTCGCAATTGGTCATGCGTTCCTGCAAGCCATCGGCCTTGCGCGGCGTGTCGATCGGCCATCCATAAAATGCGCCGCTGGCGAGCATCACCACGCATATGCCAGCTGCGACCATTTTTAGAATACGAACCATCATTCCTCGCGGGAGCCGGGGTAAAACTGCTAGTACCGGGCGGCTATGATAGCACAATCTGGGCAATTTAAGGGTTGGTGCTGTGCACCGACAGCTGCGGTGCGATCAGCTTGTGCGGATCGCAGCTCGGCAGACAAACTACTCTTTCAGCATCGATATTCGCTTCAGCTCGTCGTCGATCTTTCGCGACGGTCAGCCTGACAAACGGTACGCAGCTCGTCAATGGCCTGCTGCACCTGCTCGGCATCGACGGGCTTGTGGAGCAGGAGATGGCCGCTTTCGGTGACCTGCTTCAGGCGAGCCGGCGACGTGTCTCCGGTCAAGATGATAGCTGGCAGGCGGCCCCCTGCATGGATGCGCATCTCCTCGATCGCTTCGAGACCAGTCGTGCCGGCCTCCAGCCGGTAGTCTGTGATGATGATGTCGATCCGTGCGGCGCCATCCCGCGATGCTTCATCACGGGCGCGGCGGGCCTCGGCCGCCGAGCGTCCGGCATAGACGCGGTGGCCAAGGGTGTTCAACAACAGGCTGATTGCATCGAGCGCATCGCGCTCGTCGTCGATCACCGCCACGCCGAGCGCGCCATCAGATGCGCTTTCTCTACCGGCGACGCCGAACTTGCGACTGTCCGGAGCGGCGATCGGAACCATCAGGGCGAACATCGAACCCTTCCCTTGCTTGGATACAAGCCTGAGCGGATGATCGAGCAGGCCCGCGCTTCGTCGGACGATCGCAAGGCCGAGGCCAAGTCCCTGTGTTCGGTCGCGCGCCGGATTGTGCAACTGCACGAACTCCTCGAATATCAGCTTCTGCTGATCGGTGGGAATGCCCGTACCGGTATCCCAGATCTGGATCTCGACCGACGTGCCGCGTCGGCGGCAACCAAGGAGGACGCGGCCCTTTTCCGTATAAAGCAGCGCATTGGAAATCAGATTATCGAGTATTCGCTTGAGCAAGACGGGATCGCTGTCGACCCAGAGGCTACTGTCGACGACACGCCATTCGATGCCGCGGCTGGCAGCGGCACCGGCGAATTCGTCTTCAAGCCCGGAAAAGAGCCTTGCCAGCGAGATCGGCTCTCTTGCGACAGTGACCACGCCGGCATCGAGCCGGGAAATATCGAGTAGCCTGTTCAGGAGGTCACTGAGATTGCCGACGATCGATTTCGCCTTGTCTGCAAGTTCGCGCGCAGCTTGGGATGCGACATTGCCGCGCTGCCCGAGAATGCCGAGCGTAGAAATGAGGAGGCTGAGCGCATGGGTCGGCTGGCGCAGGTCGTGGCTTGCCGCGGCAAGAAAGCGTGTTTTCGCGCGATCGGCCGTCTGCGCGCGATCACGTTCCTCCTGCAGACTAACGACCAGCTCCTCATTGCGCAGGCGCAGCGCCACCGTTTCCCGGAGCATGCCGTATGTGATGCGGCAATAATAGATATTGATGACGACCAGGGAGGCCAGCAGAAACAGGAAAGCCCCGGATATCGCGCTATCGTTGAGAATGCATTTCAGGGCAATCGGTATGACCGTGATGATGATCGAGCCGACAAGCGCCGGCGGAAAGGCCGATAGAGACGGCACCGTGCCGCAGACGAGTCCGGTCAGCACGATCACGGTAAAGGAAAGCACGACCGGGTTTTCTGGCAGGAAACCGACCCAGCCGACCGTCCCCCAAAGAAGCCCCGATACCCAGGAGAAGGCCGCGGCGAGCCACGCCCACAGCATGAAGGTTTCCGGCTTACGCCCGCTGCCGAAGAATCGGCGGGAGGCAAGAACGCGGGAGGCCGTCAGAAGATAGAGCGCACCAAGCCAGCCGAGAAGCCAGGTCAGCGAAACGACCTCACGCAGAATGTAGACAGCCGCCGAAGAGGTGACGATGTTCGAAATGACCACGCCATAGGAATTGCGATACAACAGCTCGACGAGTGCCTGGCGTACCTTGTCGTCCTGCATGAATACCTTCCGGTTGTCGGTTGAGCCGGCGTCATCGGCCGGGTTGATTTATCGGTAACCTGTCTCACATAGATTGCAGACTATAGATTCGTTACCATACACCCACAGGTCGCATACGCATGAATCGCCCGCTGACTGTCATCATCGCCGACGACCATGCCATCGTCCGCGAGGGATTGAAGCTCCTGATCTCCGCCATGACGGACGTTTCCATCCTTGCGGAGGCGGCCAACGGCGAAGCGCTGCTCGATATCGTGCGCGACACGCGCGCAGACCTCCTGACCCTCGATCTCGGCATGCCCGGTGTCGCCGGAATCCAGTTCATCGCCGAAATCCGGACGCTGGCGCCCCGCATGCGCATCCTGGTGCTGACGGCGAATGTCGAACCGCGCACGGTACGAGCCGCGCTGGAGGCCGGCGCTAACGGCTACCTCACCAAGGACGGCGATCCCGAGGAACTCGACCAGGCGATCGCGGCCTTGAAAAGCGGCAGGACCTATCTGGCGAAATCGATCCGGTTCGCGGTTGAGCGGCCGGAGCGGCCGGGCAAGGTGCCAGTCACGGGAGAAATCGTTTCGCCCATTCCCCTGACGCTGCGGGAGCGCCAGATCCTGCTTCTGTCGGCGCAGGGCCTGACGGCGAAGCTCATGGCGGAGCGGCTCGGCATCAGTCCGCTGACGGCCCGCAAGCATCGGGAAAACCTGATGCGCAAGCTTAGTCTTCACAGCACTGCCGAAGTGACGGCCTATGCGGTCCGGCTTGGATTGCCGGTTGGCTGAAGCATGCATCCACGCCTCCTGAAATCGCTGCATGCGAGGATTCGCGTGCCATTCGGCGCAGAATAGGCGATCCCACCTCCATGCCGAAATACGACAGGCGTCGTATATGAGGCAGCACGTATAAGGCGTAGCTCTCCCGGCGAGCGACAGCCCATCGGGAATCTGCCGCTCCGGGTCGCTCCAGTGGGGAGAGCAACCTCGAAAGAGTGGAGGATACGCCGTGATCTCATTCGAACACTGGACGTCGTTCGTCCTTGCGACACTTGTCTTTGCCTGCATGCCGGGTCCGGCCATCATCTACATGACCGCCCAGACATTAGCACATGGCAGTCGTGAGGGATTGAAGGCAGCGCTCGGGGTCCATCTTGGATGCTATGTTCACATTGCCGCCGCAACGATCGGCCTTGCGGCTCTGCTCGAACAGGCGCCGTCGGTCTACGCGGTCATGAAGCTTGCCGGTGCCGCCTATCTGGTCTGGCTGGGGGTTACGATGTTCCTCGGCTGGCGCGAGCATGGCAGCGAAACCGCCGACTTAAAGCCTGGCGTCCTGCGCGACAGCATCATCGTCGAGATTCTCAATCCGAAGACCGCGCTGTTCTTCGTGACGTTCCTGCCGCAATTCGTCGATCCCGCCGCCGCGATGCCCGTCTGGGCCCAGTTCCTTGTCCTTGGCACGGTCGTCAACATCATTTTCTCTATGGCCGACGTCAGCGCCGTCGGCCTTGCCTCGCTGACACTCGGGCGGTTTGCCCGCGGCAACCGAGGCAAGCTGGTTCCGCGGACTTGCGGCTCTCTCCTGATCGCCCTCGGCGTCATCCTCGTGCAGCGGCATGGCTGACGCGAACCGAACCGGAGAAAGAAACATGCCTGCCTTGAGCCTTGCGGCATCATGGGCAGGCACGCTTCAGCCCGATCGCAACGGCCTCAACCGCCGGCTCACTCAATGTGCGGGAGCCGGCTCCGTCTCGGTTTCGGACGCATCCTTCTTGTGATGATCGGCTGCGAGCAGCATGTAGACCGCCGGCACGACGAAGAGCGTAAAGAGCGTGCCGATGGCAAGCCCGGTCGCGATCACCAGGCCCATGTTGAAGCGGGCGGCGGCACCGGCACCGGTTGCGAGAATGAGCGGCACGACGCCCAGCACCATGGCGCCCGTCGTCATCAGGATCGGACGCAAGCGGATGCCGCAGGCGCCTTCGATCGCCTCGCGCTTGGTTTTCCCCTCGGCCTGCAAGGTGTTCGCCACTTCGACGATCAGGATGCCGTGCTTGCTGATCAGTCCCATCAGCGTCACCAGGCCGACCTGGGTATAGATGTTCATCGTCGCGCCGCCGATGCCGAGGCTAATGAAGGCAAGCGCGCCTGCGATCGACATCGGCACGGAGACGAGGATGATGAACGGGTCTCGGAAGCTGTTGAACTGTGCCGAAAGCGCCAGGAAGACGATAATCAGAGCAAGCGCGAACGTGGTCGCCATGCCGCTCGTTTCCTGCACGTATTGACGCGACTGTCCGCCGTAATCGACCGAATAGCCCTGGGGCAATGTCCGGGCCGCGATCGATTTGAGGGTATTCAGCGCATCGCCGACGGCAACGCCCGGCGCCGGCACGCCGGAGATGGTGGCCGAGTTCAATTGCTGGAAGTGCGCGACCGAACGCGGCGTGGCCTCAAGCGTCGCGGTCGCAATCGCCGAGAGGGGTATCTTGCTGCCGTTCACGTTCGCGATCGGATAATTCATGATCTGATCGATGGTCTGCCGCGAGCGCTGTTCCACCTGCGGGATGACTTGATACGAGCGATTGTCGATACTGAAATAGTTGACGTAGCCACCGCCCAGCATGGAGGCGAGCGCCGAACCGACATTGTTCATGGACAGACCGAGAGCAGAGGCCTTGCTGCGGTCGATCTTGATCGAGTATTGCGGATTATCGACGTAGAGATCCTTTGTGATGAAGATAAACTGGCCGGATTTCTGCGCTTCCTGCAAGAAGGTGTTCGACACTTCGTTGAGCTGTTCGAAACCGCTGGTGCTGCCGATGGCGAATTGGACCGGCAGACCGCTGGCGCCAGGCAGCGGCGGTATCTGGAAGACCACGGCCTGTCCACCGGCGATCTTTGCCAGGTCGGCCTGCACCAGGGGCTGCAGCTGATCCGCAGTTCTCGTCCGCTGGTCCCAGGGCTTCAGCACCATGCCCTCGAAGGAGGTACCCGGCACCTCGACCTGCAGGGTCTTGTCGGTTTCGGGGAAACTGTGGAAGATCTTGGTGACCTGGTCGGAACTGAGCAGCTTTTGCTGAAGCGTTGCGTTGGGCGGGTTCGTCACCTGTGCCGCGAGGAAGCCTTGGTCTTCATTGGGCGCCAGTTCGGTCTTGGCGCTAGTGTAGAGGAAATAGATGCTACCGAGCACGATCACGGCAAAGACCAACGCCACCGGTATAGTGTTCAGGCTGCCGTGCAGCATGCGCACATAGGGCCGATGGATTTCCGAGAAGCGACGATCGATGAAATCGGAGATCCGCTCCTCCCAACCGCTGCGATCGATGAGATGCGGTTTCAGGATGCGCGAGCACATCATCGGCGTCAGCGTCAACGCAATGATCATGGACACGGTGACGGCGCCGACCAGCGTGAACGCAAATTCGGTAAACAAGGCGCCCGTCAGGCCACCCTGGAAGCCGATCGGCACGTAGACGGCAATCAGCACGACCGTCATGGCGAGGATCGGCCCGACCAGTTCATGTGCAGCATCGAGCGCCGCCCTCATGGGCGTCGCGCCCTCTTCTATATGACGGTTGACGTTCTCCACCACGATGATGGCATCGTCGACGACGAGACCGATCGCCAGCACCAGGGCAAGCAGTGTCAGAAGATTGATCGAGAAGCCGAAGATCAGCATCATCGCGAAGGTGCCGACCAGCGATAGCGGTATGGCGACGACCGGAATGGCGACCGATCGCGGTGAGCCCAGAAAGGCGAAGACCACGAAAATAACGATCACCAGCGCTTCGACAAGGCTCTTCACGACCTCATCGATCGACGTAGTCACGAAGGTGCTGGAATCATAGACGATGTAGCCCTCAAGCCCTTGCGGCAACTGCTCCTGGATGCCTGGAAACACCGCACGCACGCCGGCGATCACATCGAGCAGGTTGGCGGTTGGCGCGATCTGAATCCCCATGAACACGCCGTCCTGTCCGTCGAAGCCGATCTGGACATCGGGATTTTGAGATCCGAGCGCAACGGTCGCGACATCCTTCAGCCGCACGATCGAGCTGCCGATCTGCTTGACCACCATCTCATTGAACTCGTCCGCAGAATGCAGGTCGGTCTGCGCCGTCAGCACCGTCTGTGTCATCTGGCCGCGCGTCGTGCCGATGCCGGAAATGTAGTTGTTGGTCGAAAGCGCGGTATACACGTCACCGGCGGTCAACCCATAGGCAGCAAGCTTGTCCGGCTGCAACCAGGCTCTCAACGCAAAGGTTCGCGCACCGAGGATTTCGGCTGTCTGAACGCCATTGACCGCCTGCAATTTAGGCTGAACGACGCGCGTCAGGTAGTCGGTAATCTGGTTGCTGGCGAGAACATCGCTGCGGAAGCCGATGTACATTGCGTCGATCGACTGGCCGATGGAGACCGTCATGATCGGCTGCTGCGTACCTGTCGGCAGCTGATTGAGAACGGAGGACACCTTGGCGTTGATTTCGGTCATCGCCGAATCGGCGCTGTAGTTGAGCCGAAGGTTGACGGTGATGGTCGACGTGCCGCTGGTGCTCGTCGAGGTCATATAATCGATACCATTGGCCTGGGCGATCGCGTTTTCGAGCGGCGTCGTGATGAAGCCGGCGATAACGTCAGGTGCCGCACCCGGATAGGTGGTCGTCACGGTGACGACCGCGTTCTGCGTCTGCGGATACTGGCGCACGGTGAGCGAGCGGAACGACTGGTAGCCGATGACGATAATCAACGCGCTGACCACGAGAGCGAGCACAGGGCGCTTGATGAAGATATCGGTGATATTCATCGTCACACCTCAGTTCGGGTTTGCCGGGTTCGCGTTGGGATCGTTCGACGGCTGCACCGCGTTGTTGATGATGACAGGCGTGCCGTTGTTGAGTTTCAGCTGGCCGGACGTCACCACCACTTCGCCCGCGTTGAGGCCCTTCGTCACCGAGATTTGGTCGCCGCGGGCCTGCCCTGTGCTGACGAATTTCTGATTGGCGACGAGCTGCGGCTTTCCATCCGCCCCATTACCCTTGTCGGTTATGACATAGACGACATTGCCATAGGGGTTGATGGTAACGGCGGCCTGCGGCAGGGAGATATATTCCTTCGGTTCACCGACCACGACCGTTATGTTGCCGAACATCCCGGGTAGCAGCTTGCGGTCGGTATTTGGGAAGGTCGCGCGTATGGTCAGATTGCGGCTTTGAGTATCGACGAGCGGGCTGATGGCGGTGATCTTACCCTCGAAGCTCTGGCTTCCGTAGGTATCGACCGTCGCTGTTACCGCCTGCCCGACTTTCAATTGCGAGAGAGCCTGCTGTGGCAGCGAAAAATCGAACTGGATCGGATCGAGCGACTGCAAGGTGACGACAGCGGTCCCCGCCGGCAGATACTGGCCGAGGCTCACCAGCCGGATGCCGAGATGCCCGTCGAAAGGCGCACGAATCGAGTATTGATCGATCAATGCCTGTTGTGAAGCAACCTGCGCCTGCGCGGCCTTCCAGTTCGCCAGATCGCTGTCGACCTGGCTTTGCGCAATCGTGTTCGCCTTGATCAGCTTGGAGTCGCGATCATAGGCAATTTGCGCGTTCGCCATCGTCGCCTTGTACTGGTCGAGCGTCGCGATCTGCTGATCGGCAAGCAGCTGCACGATGAGATCGCCTTTCTTGACGTCCTGGCCATCCTGGAAACCGATCGTCTGTACGATCCCCGAGACCTGTGCCGAAAGACTGGCGCCCTCAACCGCATTGAAGCTGCCGATCGATTGCAGCGTCGTCTGCCACGGGCTCGCCGCCGCGGTAATCGTCGACACCGTCTGCGGTGGCGACTTGAGGTTAGCCAGATAAGCCGCAATCATGCGGTTCTTGAATGCCTGGAAGCCGAAGATCCCGCCAAGGATCAGGCCTATGACGATCAGCATGATGATCATGCGTTTTATCATGAGTGGTCACTCTACTCTTCGCTAACAGGTCGATAGGAGTTGTTATGATGTGGGTGCCGCCGGATCTCATGGCAACCCTTCGGCACCACAGGGGCCACACGCATAGCCTGGCTTACAGGCGGCAGATGCGCAGTAACCGATCATCGACAGAATTGGTAAGATTAAACGGGTAAACTGCCGGCGCAGAAAATTCATCGCCGAATAGCGTTCCGCGTTCATTGAAGGCGGTCTCAAGTTGCAATGAATGGAACTGGCGGCGTTCCGTGCGGCCATCCTATGCAAACCTCACCAGTCAAACGCCATTGGACTGCCTCAATTTTGATCGAGCATAAGTTGTTATTGCTCGATCGACAACAGCCGATTTTCCATGCCTAGTTCATATTTAATAGAGTCTTGAACAAAAGCAATGAGGGCACCACTGCGACAGATATGCTCAATTAGCATAGCCAGAGCATTGGCTAACTCGATAGCAAAGCACATCTCTCAACCGCGTCGAGCGGCTTCTATCGCTGCAACGTCGATCTTCTGCATCGTCATCATCGCATCGAAAGCACGCTTTGCCGGATCGCCACCCGCGCGAAGCGCTTCCATCAGAATGCGCGGTGTAATCTGCCAGGACACGCCCCATTTGTCCTTGCACCAACCGCACTCGCTTTCCTGACCGCCATTGCCGACGATGGCGTTCCAATAGCGATCGGTTTCCTGCTGATCTTCGGTGTAGATCTGAAATGAAAAGGCTTCATCGTGTTTGAACGCCGGACCGCCGTTCAGGCCAACGCAGGCAACCCCCGCAACGGTAAACTCGACGACCAGCACATCTCCCTGCTTGCCCTCGGGATAGTGCCCAGGCGCTCTTATGACGGCGTTGACAGCGCTGTCTGGAAAGGTCTGGGCATAGAAATTGGCCGCCGCTTCGGCATCCTTATCATACCAGAGGCAAATCGCGTTCTTTGCCATCGCTTTGGTCCTTTCGCGCTCCGTTTTCTCTCTTCTTTCACAAGATAGGCGCAGGATTGCACTTCTCCACCCCCGGCGGCATCATTTCGCAAAGGCATGATCGCATCGGCACCGGGCGTCCGAGATCCGGCTGGTCAACAAGGCTTTACCTGGATCAGGCCGAAGCAGATTATGGCTGACCCTGAAAACGGACTTCTTTACGAGCTACAACATACGATTGGAGCACACGATGCTGATCAACATAAGCGGATGGCCGGGCGTTGGTAAGCTGACGACCGGGCGCGAATTGCGCGCGATCATGGGCGGCAGGCTCCTCGACAACCACACGATCTTGAATGTGGGATATGCTTTGGCCGAGGGCGGAACTTCTGAATATTATGAGCTGGTCCGCGCCGTCAGATCTGCGGCCTTCACGACGATTCTAAAACTGCCCTCGACCCTGCCCGTCATCTTGACGAGCGTCGTTGCCCGTGGAGGAACAAGCGGCTTTCTCGAGGAAAATTGGCAGGCGATCATTGATCTGGCGCGAGCGCGAAACTGCCCGCTCTTTTCCGTTACCCTGATGTGCTCTCCCGCCGAGAATACTCGTCGCATCGTCAGTGAAGATCGCGGCAACCGTGGAAAAAGCCGAAAAGCAGAAATTCTAGATCGGCTCGTTGCCGAGCGTTCGCTTTTCGACGATGGGGCAACGCATCGGACGACCATCGACAATACGAATTCCTCTGCCCAGGAAACGGCGCAACATATTCAAGATTGGATTGAGACTTTTTCATAAGGCTCATAGGTTGTAGACCACTACATGCCGACGAGCGAACTCGGCCCGCATGCGCCGGCAACCGCACCGGAGGATGGAGGGCGGTCCGCATGACGAATGAGCCGAAGTGAAGCGCGAAGGTTACTCCCATGGTTTTCTGGATAGCAAATGTGGCCGGATTGATCATCGCCTATCTCATCGGTTCCACACCCACGGGCTACCTCGTGGGGAAGCTGCTTGCGGGGATCGATATCCGCGAACACGGCTCCAAATCCACCGGAGCGACGAACGTGTTGCGTACCTTGGGCAAATGGCCGGCGCTGGCGGTTCTTACGATCGATTTGCTGAAAGGTGCCGTAGCGATCATCTTTGCTCGCTGGTTCTATCCCTGGCTCCCTGCATTGCCATCGATCACGGCGCCGACAGGGTTTGATCTGCAAGTCTGGGGAGAGTGGGTCACTTGCCTGACCGGGCTTGCCGTGTTGTTAGGACATGGGCGTTCGATTTGGCTGCGCTTTACCGGCGGCAAGTCTGCGGCAACAGGACTGGGCGTCCTGCTGGCACTATCCTGGCCGATCGGCTTGGGTGCGGCCGCAATCTTCGGCATCGTCCTGGCAACGTCCAGAATTGTTTCCTTGAGCTCAATGCTTGCCGCATTGGCGGCAATGGCTCTCGTCCTCGCTCTGGAGCAACCATTGCCCTATCGGTTGTTGGTAATAGCAGGCGGCGTCTATGTCATCGCGCGCCACCGCGCCAATATTCAGCGGCTGCTGTCCGGACAGGAACCGCGTTTGGGGCAAAGCGTCCCAAAACCCAAGGCGCCCTTCGATATCTCAGCATAGAGGTCGACGACCTCTTCGGCCATACCTGAAATCTTCATTGGCAGAATCACATGAAGAACCTCGGATCTCAGATCGAAACACCGCGCCTGTTACTGCGCCCCTCACGCCTGTCGGATATCCCCGCTCTGTTCGAATTCCTTGGGGATAAGGAGGCCATGTGCTACACCCATGTGGACGAGACAATCGCCGCCTGTCGCCGCAGAATTGCCGCTTACGAATGGCGGCGTCGACGCGACGGATATGCGCCATGGACTGTTGTCAGAAGGGATGACGCAAAAATAATCGGCTGGGGCGGCTTGTACGACGATCCGTTTGAACCGGGCTGGGGCTGCGAAATCGGATACTTTTTCCGTCGGGACACCTGGGGACGCGGATATGCATCGGAGCTGGTCGCGGCAGCTCTACATCGGGCCGACAATGGGCTACAGCTTCGGGAAGTCCGGGCATTTGCCCATCTCGAAAATGCCGGCTCCAGGAAGATCTTGGAAGCGGCAGGCTTTGGGATCGTTCGCTTCGTTCCTGAGATGAACCGACTGCTCTTTTCCAGATCTCGTCCCGAGAACGGTACGACCCTTTAAAGGCGCATGGCAGACGCAGCGGTGTCGAGCCCAGAAGAATCCACGACCCGCAACACGCGTTGCGGGTCGTGTGCGATTTACCGCTTGCACGCCTTCGGCGAGAGCAAGCCTAATGGCGGTCGTGACCGTGGCCGTGGCCGTGACCGTGGCTATGACTAGACGGCGTGGCTGATGACGTGAACAGGCCAACATTGCCGTCGCCAGATGCGGTGGGGTCAAGCAATGCATCGACTCGATTGAGATCACCCTCGCATTGTCCCTCCTGCCGATTGCGATGGGCGTCGACCGCAGCAGAATAAAGTCCCATGGCCTCGCTCTTTGGTTGACCCATCGGAGCAACACGCAACTCCGTTCCGGTCAGTTGAAGACTTTCCGCGCAGCTTAGCGCAGCGAAGCTCGGAGCGGATGACGTCACAAGAGCGGCAAAGCTTGCCCCCAAGATGGCGAACACGATCGTCGGTTTGGGCATTTTCAACATTGCAACCTCCATCAGGAGCAATTGCCGGTTCTGCCGAACAGGCGGATTTTGAGTTTGCGAAAGCACGGCGATCTTGAGGAGCGCCGACATGTTGCAGTCTGAGCCGCTTCGCATCTCCCCGATATGATCTGGATCAATGCGTTCAACCCCACAGCTGTGCAGACCCCAGCGAAGATTACTTTCGATTGAGTTTTCCGCCGACCGTCCCAAAAGCCATGATTGGCCACCAAAGCCATAATCCGTCACCTCGTGTTACCATCGATGACGAGGCAGCCGCCGGCTTAACTCCTTATTCTCCATAGAAATTTCATCTAGCTGATTATCTGGGCGAGACCCGGAGAGACGCGATCAGCCTCTCATATCGGCCGGCTATTTTCTCCGCACTCGCCTGCCGCAGCGCCAGCGTTGAACGAATATCACGACTGTTTCACTAAGAAGTGCTCAGCTCGTGATACCACCGACCTTCCATGCGGAAACTTCTAATTCATTGTAACATTTGAGGAAATATTCAAATCACCCCGGGAAAGCACACATCTTCTCTCACCGATCATTAATTCGAGTTAAGTTTTCGAAGACTGCTCTCCATTATAATATTCTCGGCAAGGGAGGGGGTATCGATCTCAAACCCTGAAGGCATCTTTTTATGCCGCATGATCTGCTTGTGCTTAATGGCAAATTGAGCCGCCCTTCCAGCTCGACAAGCCGGAATGTGCATCTTTCACCCTTTCATATGCCAGGCTTTTCTCTGGGCAAGGAAGCGCTGAATGCACTTGTCACCCGCAAGCGCATCTACATGAAGGGATGCGATATTATTCATGAGGACAGACAGGCTAGAAGTGCCTATTTGATCTATACTGGTTGGGCATGTTCCTATCGACTCCTGCGTAATGGAACCAGACAGATTATCAACTTCCATGTTCAGGGCGATCTTCTGGGTGCGCGGCGGCTTCTATCTCCAGATTGCGATGACAATCTCAGCGCGATAACGTGTGTCGAAGTCGGAGAGATAGACATTGATAACCTTTTAGCGGCATTCTTTTCCGACAACCATCTGGCCATGTCCATTCTGTGGTCCACATTTCGTGACGAATCTATAGTGACACAGCACCTGGTCGATATCGGGCGACTCAGGCCGATCAACAGGACTGCTCACTTCTTTCTCGAGCTTGGTGCCAGATTGAATCTTGCGGGTGTCGGCACAGGAACGACCTATCAATGTCCGTTAACGCAGTCGTTGATTGCCGATGCGCTAGGTCTGACCACCGTCCACTTTAATCGCGTTCTCAGACAATTGCGCGAGTTGAACACCATGATATTTCATGAAGGACAGGTCGAACTTCTCGATAGCGCAAGGCTGGAACGCCTAGCCGATTTCGACTCATCCTATCTGCGATAATCGATACCGGAATGCCGCCTGTAACCATCGCTTGCTGAGACATGAGCTTGGTGGTCGCGCAGTAAGCAGGCGGCTCTGCCCGGCGTCGGCTAGACTTTCCCGAGCTTTCGATAGTGTATCCCGTTTGCCGCGAATTGCTCCCGAAGCCATTTTGCCGCCGGGCCTGACGAGCGTTGCTTGTGCCAGACAAGCTCGAGCGCGACTGGATGCGCACCTTCGTCGAATTGCAGCACCGGCGTTGCCAGGTTAGGGGCGAGCGGCGAGTTTTCGAGAATGTGGGCTGGGATCAGCGCCCATCCGATCCCCTGCTGCAGAATCTGTAAAATGACCCAATGGCTTTCAACCCACCACACTTCCGCGGCGACGCGCAAACGGTGGGTTTCCATGCCGTCGCTCCGCTTCGTCACCATGATCTGTCGATGACGTTTTAGCTCCTCCCAGGTGACGGGGAACTGTGCCAGAGGATGGTTGCGGCCGCAGACCAGGATGAGAGGAACCCAGCCGATCGTATGAAAGCCGAGCGTGGGCGGGAGATTCTCTTGCCGCCACATCACGCCGAGATCGGCCTTGCCGTCCAGAACCAGCCCCACGACATCCTTGGTCGGGGGAAACCGCAGCTCCAGCTCGACATGCGGGAAGCGATCGGCAAAGGCGGCAAACAGCGCACCGGTCGACGACTCGGGATACAGTTCGTCGATCGCAACGACAAGCCGCGTCTCGACATGTTCCTCGAAGCTCCTTGCGATGCCGATCAGATGTTCGCGGCGGTCTAGAAGCAGCTTCGCCTCCGGCAGCAGCCGTCGCCCCGCCGCTGTTAATGTCGGGTTTCTTGTCGCCCTGCTGAAGAGCTTAACGCCGAGATCGTCCTCCAGCGTCGAGACGAGCAAGCTTACCGCCGACTGCGCCTTGCGCAGGTGTCGGGCCGCGGCTGAAAACGAGCCTGCTTCGACGGCGGTTACGAAAGCCTCCAATTGCTCAAGTGAAACAGTCATCCATCAGAAATCCAGATAGTAGCTAACTTTACCTATGAGAAATATCATATAGAAGCACCATCATCAACAACAGAGGATTTTGAAATGCGTAGCTTCAAAGACCGCGTCCGACATGCGGTCATGTTCGAACTCATCGGCTTGGCGATCTTTACGCCCGGCGCCGCTTTGTTGTTCGATCAGCCCGTTGAACATATGGGGATTGTCGGCATCATCTCCGCCACGGCGGCGACGGTGTGGAATTTCATCTATAATCTCGGCTTCGACCGGGCGATGATGCGCATCAGGGGCAGCGTGCAGAAGACCATCCCGATCCGGATCGCCCACACGGCCTTGTTCGAGGCAGGCCTGATCATCGTGCTCATTCCCTTCATCGCCTGGTATCTGGGGATCAGCCTGATGGCGGCGCTGGCAATGGATATTGCGATCGTGGCCTTTTACCTGGTCTATGCCTTTTTCTTCAACATCGCTTATGACCGCGTGTTTCCCATTGGAATGCAGCCGATGCCGCAGGCGTCGTGAGACGCCATCTCCCGCGATGACCGGGGATGACGCGCTTTGCTAGCGCGTCGTCCAACCGCCATCCAGAACGAGGTTGGCCCCCGCCATGAAGCTCGATTCTTCACTGGCGAGGAAAAGCGCGGCGTCCGCACACTCGTCCGGCGTGCCCAGACGGTTCAGCACCATGCGCTGCTCGAAACTGCGGCGCATCCGTTCGGGATCGTCGCTTGCCAGGAACACCTCCTCCAGCAACTTTGTCGAGACCGGTCCGGGGCAAAGACAATTGACGCGTATGCCTTCGGGTCCGTGATCGATCGCCATAGCTTTGCTCAACATGACAACGCCACCCTTGGAGGCGCAATAAGCCGCCACGTTCGCCTCTCCGACCAGACCCAATTCGGAGGCGACATTGACGATGACCCCGCCCGATGGCCGCATCGCTGGGATCGCCGCCTTCGAGCACAAGAAGACGCCCTTGAGGTTGACCCTCATCAGCCGATCCCACTCGTCCTCGGTCGTCGTTGTCACAGGCTTGTAGAATTCGATACCGGCATTGTTGACGAGAATGTCGATCCGTCCATGTTCTGCAACGACGGCGTCGACCATGCTTTTGACATCGCGCTCGGACCCGACATCAGTTTTGATGAAACGGGCTTCATTTGCGCCTATCGCAGAAAGCGAAGCTGCTTCCTCTGCTGCATTGCCGATATCTGCAATGGTCACATGAGCGCCTTCGCGCGTGAACTTCCTGGCGATGGCAAAGCCTATCCCCCTTTGCCCGCCGGTGACGACGGCGACCTTATCCCGCAATCTCATCAGAATACTCCCAAATGCAGCATAGATGACACGGTGCTAACATGATGGGACAATACCCCTCAAGGAGATGATGACGGGTGGAAGTTGGGGGTGCGGGTGTATCGACGGCTGTTCTGAGCGACAGCTCCCCCGGTTCAGATCTGTCTGCCGCCTAAATTGCCGAAGAAATAAGGGATCGGCATCGACGCGGGAAAGACGGGACGATAGATTCGACGCATTTTCCGCGATAGTCTCTTGCAGTGGAACACGGTAATCCGAGGGAACAGATGACGGACAGGCTCAAAGGTAAGATTGCCATCATTTCAGGCGGCGCCACCGGCATGGGAGGTGCCGCGTCGCGTCTGTTTGCCGCCGAAGGGGCAACAGTCGCGATCATCGACAGAAACGGCGATGCGGCGGCGCAGACCGTGCGTGAAATTCGCGATGCCGGTGGTACCGCCGATCATTGGGTTGCTGATGTCTCGGACGAAGCAGCCGTCAACGCCGCAGTGAAGGATATCGAGGGCCGTTTCGGTGCCGTGACCGTCCTTTTCAATCACGCCGGCACCATCGTCATCAAGCCGTTTCTCGAAACGACGCTGGAGGAATGGGAATGGCTGCATGGCGTCAACGTGCGCTCGATGTTCCTGATGACCAAGGCCGTGCTGCCGGGCATGATCACCGCCGGCGGCGGCTCCATCGTCTGCACCTCGTCGATCTCAGCAGTCGCCGCAACCCCGATGGAGGTGCTCTACGACACCACGAAAGGGGCGGTGCATATGTTTGCTCGCGCGATCGCCGTCGAGTTCCGCGATCGCAATATCCGCTGCAACGCCGTCTGCCCCGGCTTCATCCGCACACCGCACGGGCTGCGCGAGGTGGCCGAATTGCAAGCTCTTGGCGTCGACGTCTCCGATGCGGCGATCGCGGCACAGCAGGGCCGGATCGGCGAGCCCGAGGATGTGGCCCGCGCGGCCCTCTATCTTGCGTCTGACGAATCCAACTTCGTCAACGGCATCCATCTCTTCGTCGACAATGGCTTCACCGCCATCTGATCGGAATGCAACAGCGCGCACTTATCCGAGCAAAGCGATATTTTTCAATGGGATATGGCTGTTAATTTCGCAACACCGATGGTAAGGGAGCTTTACAAATAATTTCATCGCCCCGGGTGTCCTTTGAGTACAGCTTGGCAACAGACCGGAATTGACGCGCCACCGCTGACGGAAAGCGCGCGGGCGGTACTGCGAACGATTGCGAGCAGTGGACCTGCGACAAGACCACAATTGAGCGCGGCGCTCATGTTTTCCAAGCCCACCATGTCGGCAGCCGTCAGCGAGCTTGAGCGGTACGACCTGCTTGCACCGGCCGGCATCAATCGCGGCTCGGTCGGACGAACCTCAGTCACATACGGGCTCGGCCAAAAGGCAGGCTTCGTCATCGGTGTCGATTGCGGCACGACCCATATCAACGCGGTCGCGCGAGGCCTCGACGGTGCGACTCTCGCAACCGCAGAATTGCCACTCATCGACAAATCCGCCGATGAACGGTTCCTGCTGATCGAAGACGTCGTCGCCCGATTGTTTTCTGAGTTCGAGGCGCGGTCGGCACCATTACGCGCAATCGCGATCGCCCTGCCCAACATCATCTCCGCATCGCTGGAAAGGTTGTCGGGGCGAGAGACGCTGATACCCGTACTGGAGCGGCTGCGGGCCGCCTATGGCGCACCGGCATTGCTTGAAAACAACGTCAATTGCGCGGCCCTTGCCGAGTATCACGAAGGCTCGGCAAAACAGTATTCCTTTACGATCTACATGCAGATCGGGGTGAAGACCGGCATGGGCATCGTCTTGGATGGCCGGCTTTTCCGCGGTTTCAAGGGCGGCGCGGGCGAAATCGGCCACCTGCCCTTTCCATGGTCGGAGCACGAGCGACCGAAATGGCAGCAGGTGGAAACTTATATGGGCTCCGCGGCCCTTCTCGAGCGTGCAGCTGGAAGATGGTCCGAAAATGAGGGCGCGCCACCAAAGAGCGCCAGCGAACTCTTTGCCCGCACCCACCAATCCGCGACAGCACGTGCCATTGTCGAGCAACATGCCCGCGATATCGGCAACCTCGCAGCGGCCTGCGTCAGCGTGCTCGATCCGCAGTTGATCGTGCTTGGCGGCGGCGTCGGACAGAACCCGCAATTGCTGCCCGGCGTGAGGAGCGTCGTGAACGAATTGTGCTGGCCGGTGGAAGTGGTCAATGGCCAGCTGTCGAACCAGGCGACGGTCCTTGGTGCCGTTCGCCTCGCCATCGACTTTGCCATGGCGAGACTTCTGGGCGAAGAAGGCAAGACTGCCTTCCTCTATCCGACCGCACTGACTGCGGATCAGCTCGGTAACTGAGGAAGGCTCAGATATCGCGCTTGGTATCGGTCTGGCGGTAGCGGAATTCGCAGACCGGCAGACCCGCATCCTCCGAAAGAGTCGCAATCAGCAACTGTGCCGGAATGGCCTGCAAAATGGCATCGCCAATGCCTTCCGAGAAGGCCGGCACATGAATGACGACGAGATTATCGCCATCCGCGATATCGGTCCGCGCAGTGACGAGAACCGACGGAATGCCGAAACCGGCCAGATCTTGCGCCAGCTTGACCTCACGGCCATTGCCGAAGAGCAGGACGCCGCTACCCCTGTCGTTCGGCTCCATCGGTCCATGCAGGAAGTTCAGCGTATCCCAATCCTGGGCAGCGACGCGAGCTGCTTCGCGTATCAGGAGCGCCGCGTAGCCGGCGGTGCCGAGAGCAGTGCCTGCACCCACGCAATCAATCGACTTTTTTCCGGCGAGAAGCTTGGCTGCCTTATCGGCCTGAGCACGCGTCTGCTTCAGCACAATCTCTGCGCGTCCCGAAATCTGTCCCCAGTTCGTCCCCGACGAGCGCCCGGCCTTATCGATGAGCAGGGCCGCGCTCAGCAGGGACCCAAGATAGCTCGTCGTATTCGGGCCGCTGTCGACGCCGCTCTCGGTTGCGATCATATGCCTGACGACGCGCGAGATCGGTGTGCCGTCCGCCTTGGCGATACCATAGGAATGAGCGGTTGGCCGAAGTTCCATCGCGCGCGCTGGTTCTTCGCTGCGGCCGGAAGCCGAAAAGGCGATATAAGCCTCGCCGGCATCGACTGACGCATCATAGAGATCGGTGCCAGGCAAGGCGAAGGCGCGAAGGCCCTGAGCGCGCATCTGCGCCGCGGCAACGACAGCTGCATACAGGCTGGCGCCGATGCCAACGAGAACCGTCGGCCCGCGCCTCACCGGCTCAAGATCGAGCATTTCCAGCCGCTTAGAGACGGCGTTGAAGCAGGTGTCGAGGGCAGCAGGCTGCAATGCGATCGCTTCGCGGAAGGGCACTCTGTCTGTCATGGTCATTTCCATATGTTCGAAGGAGGGGCGGCCGAGCAATCGCGGCCGCCGGAGGACAGGCGGATCTCAGTCCAGTTTCATGTAGTCGGCAAAGCGCGCGGCATCGTTGATGGTGACCTTGTCGAGCTTGTTCTCGCCAAGGCCCCATTTTTCGAAGATCTTGGCATAGGAGCCGTCGTCGATCATCGACTGCATGGCGGCAGCCAGCGCGTCGCGCAGCTGCGGATCATCCTTGCCGACGAGCATTGCCTGGTAGCCGACCGCATATTGGGCGCCGGTCACAAGCTCCAGCTTCTTGTTGCCTGGCGGCTGATGCTGGAGGCTGTAGGCCGCAACACCCGTCGTATCCATGGAAAGGTCGACACGGCCGCTCTGCAGGGCGATCTTGATCTGATCGTTCGACGGGAACTGCATGACATTGAGCGGCTTGTCTGCCGGGCAAAGCGTCTTCTGCTTGTCGAGGAGCTGAAGCGGGATCGAACCCTGGACCGCGCCGGCATTGAGGCCGCAAGCGTCCTTCAGCTTGTGGACACCCTTCGGATTGCCCTCAAGCACGATGATGCTGGTGCCTTCAAGCATATAGTTGACGACATCTACGATCTTTTCGCGTTCGGCGAAATCGCCGAACGCGGACATGCCCATGTCGAAACGGCCTGCTTGGATGCCCGGAATGATGCTGGCGAATTGTGCCGGCACATCGGTAAACTTCACGCCAAGCCGGGTGCCCATCTCATCGCGCAACTCGCGTTCGAGGCCGATGATCGTCTTATTGTCTTCGCCGTAGAAATCGTAAGGCGGCGTCTGCGGCTCGGTGCCGACCTTGATCTCGCCGGATGACTGGATCTTTTCGGGCAGCATGGCGTGCAGCTTCTGGTCGACACCAGCCGCCCAAGCGGTGGAGCTTGCGAGCAAGGCTGCCGCGAACATGATGGTGAATCTGGTCTTCCCTGTCATTGTCATTCCCCTTTTTTGCTGGTGCACGTGAAGGACGTGCGGCCTCATTCGGGTGCCTGCCTGCCAGTCAGTGCATCCGTCTCAAAAACGCCTGGGTTCTTTCTTGCTTGGGATTGTCGAGCACTTCGCGCGCCGGCCCTTCCTCCACCACGACACCCCGATCCATGAACACGATCCGGTCGGCGACCTCGCGGGCGAAGGAGAGCTCATGTGTCACCACGATCATCGTCATGCCGTCGGCTGCGAGCTTGCGCATGACATTCAGCACCTCGCCGACAAGTTCGGGATCGAGGGCGGATGTGGGCTCGTCGAACAGCATGAGTTTCGGGTTCATGGCCAGCGCCCGGGCGATCGCCACGCGTTGTTGCTGACCGCCGGAGAGCTGATAGGGATAGGCGCTGCCGCGGCCCTCGAGATCCACCATCTTCAAAAGCTCGCGCGCGCGTGCGACGGCTTCGTCACGCGATTTTCCGCGATTGAGGACCGGGGGCTGCGAAATATTCGTCAGCACGTCCTGATGGGCAAAGAGATTGAAGCGCTGAAACACCATACCGATATCGCGGCGCTGCACAGCAAGCTCCTTGCCGCTCATCTCGTGCAAGGTATCGCCGCGCTCGTGATAACCGATCAACTGGCCGTCGACGAGAATCCGGCCAGCCGTCATCCGCTCCAGATGATTGATGCATCTGAGGAAGGTGGACTTCCCACTTCCCGATGGGCCGAGCAGGCAGACGACCTCGCCCTTGCCGACGGTGAGATTGATGCCCTTCAGCACCTCGAGCGAGCCGAAGGATTTGTGGACGTCGATCGCCTCGACGATAGGCTTTGCTGCCGACGCTATCATCGAAGTATTCATCCGTTTCTCCCCTCGGCGCGCATGAGGCGCAGCGCGCCTTGCAGAAGCCCGGGCGCCTGGTTGGTGGATTTTCCAAGCCGGCTTTCAATGACGAGTTGGATGGCGGACGCAACGGTGGTCATCACGAGGTACCAGATGCTGGCGACAATCAGCAGCTCGATGATCAGGAAGTTCCGGGCGTAGATATTCTGCGCACGCGTCAGCAGATCTTGAGCCGCCACGACGGAGACGAGCGAGGTCGTCTTCAGCATCGAGATCGTCTGGTTGCCGATCGGCGGGATGATGACTCGCAGCGCCTGGGGAAAGATGATGCGCAGCATGGATTGAACCGGCGTGTAGCCGAGTGCCTTGGCTGCCTCCTGCTGACCGTTGTCGACGGCGAGCAAACCGCCACGAATGATTTCCGCCATATAGGCCGCCTCGTTGAGGCTGAGAGCGAGAAGGGCTGCAACAAAAGCCGTGACGATCGAATTGGTGTCGATATGGATGGAGCCGATATCGATGCTTGGAATAAAAAGCTGGATGTTAAACCAGAAGATGATCTGGACGAGCAGCGGCGTGCCGCGGAAGAACCAGATATAGAGGCTTGCAAAGCCGGACAGCACCGGATTGGACGCAAGCCGCATCGTGGCAAGGATGGCGCCGGCGACAACGCTGATGACCATCGACAAAATGGTGAACAGGATCGTCAGCCTGATCCCATCCAGGATCGTATCGTCGAGGATATATTGCGGTACGGCCGACCAGTTGATGTGGCGGCTTGTCCCGACCATGAAGACAAGCAGCGCAACGACCGCGATCAAAAGGGCCGCGATCACGCGCTGTCCCCAGTTTCGAGCGGGAATGATCTTCTTTGAGGTCATGCGGCTCTCCAATCACCGGCCGTTCTCAATTCACCGTCGATATGCGGCAGGGGCAGTGTCGCCGGCAGGTCGCCGAGGCTCAGCTTGCGCGCCAACACCATCGCCCCGGCCACGGGCGGTTCGTCGAGAAGGGTCAGCGTGAGATCCGGAAGGCGTTCATTGAGGGCAGATTTGAAGGCCGCAAGAAGCCGCGGCTGGCGGGCAATGACGCCGCCGCCGGTCACGACATCGCCGCGCGGCGCTCCGCGCTGGATCAATTGCGCTGTGAGCACGGCAAGCGAGGCACCCGCCTCAGTGATGACCTTATCCGCATGGCGCGAACCTGCCTCGGCTGCCTCGAACACCAGCGGTGCGAGCCGGCCTATGCCGGCTGCCGATCCGATTTCGCCGAGCGCACGGCCGATCTCGATCGGCGAGGAGACGGCAAGAGCTGCCATGACGCTGCGGCCGAGCGGATCGAGCGCCTCGCCCTGGTCGAGCGCAAAGCGAATGGTACGCGCCGCTTCCCGCACCAGGCCGCTGGCACTTCCCTCGTCGCCGAGATACCAACCCCAGCCGCCCGATGCGATCATCCGGCGCGCAGCATCGCGCGAGACTGCAATCGAACCGGTGCCGCTTATGACGGAAATACCGCTCGTCTTACCCGCTGCCGGTAACAGCAATTCGGAATCGTTGAGGACCAGAACCGTGCCGCGCAAATGCCGGGCAAGTCTTGCCTGCAAGGCAAGCCGATCATCGTCGCTATCGCATCCGTGCGCGCCGATCACGATAATCTCAGGCATTGTATCGGCCGTTGCGACAAGCAGCGAAACGAGCGCCTGCGCGTCGGCATCGTGATCGATACGCGCCCGCCATTCGGCTGTGTGCACGATCCGCTCACCGACCATCTTGCCGCGGGCCTCAACGACGAACTGTGTCTTGGTTCCACCAATATCTATGCCAGCAATCATGTGCCCTATCCATTTATTAGGTAACTTACCTAATTATAAAGGCCACGCAAGAGCTATTTTCTCTATGCCGCGTTCTTGCGGCTCTGAACGTGATTGCCGGAGAGCGTAGCCGCCGATGGGAAGATATGAATTTGGAGGCAAATCCGCCGTTGAGCGCCAGACCTCAGAACCAAGAAGCCCGCCATCAGGCGGGCTCCGACGGGAAACTCCAACGCGTGTCAGACTTGCTGCCTCAAGCAGGCCTCATCCTCTCGCCTTCTTGACGGCGATCTTCATTTCCTTGAACGGCCGGCGAAAGGTCGGCACGCGCTCCGCAACCTCGGGGAATGCACCGAATGGCTTGTGCGGCTCGGCCTGGTACCAGAAGGCGACCGAGGAAATATCGTCGGAACGACGGTTGGCATGGCCGTGTTCGATCGTCACGCGAATGTGCTTCTGGAAGATCGCCGGGTCCTCGATGTGCCAGCGGTACAGCGTCACCGGCTCGGTCCAGTTCGGACCACCCGCCGAGATGATGCCGTGATAGGGGCCACTGTATTCCTGGGTCGGACACCATGCGGTATTGAAATAGTCCTCCGTGCCGGTGCCGTGCAGCGTCGGCGGCCAGGCATCGTTGGCGCCGGGTGCGGATTCCAGGCGGGGATCGATAAGCGCCGCCTTCGGACCGATGCGCGGATCGGGCTTGCGCACGGTATCCGGCACGCAAAGCCCCTGTTCGCCATCGATGAAGATCATGTCATCGCCTTCGCCGTACCAGTCCCAGACATCGGAGCGGCGGCGCGAATAGACGCTATAGAGAACGCCGACATAGTGGCCGCGGCCCTCGGCCTCGAGGATCGTATAGTTTTCCTTGCCGTCGACATTCTCGCCGCCGAAAAGATATTCCTCGTTGGTAAGACCCGCGTCGTTCATGCCTTCCGGACGCGATTGGCGATATTGCGCGTGGAAACGGCCCATGCCCTGTTCGAGGGTCTGGTGCAGTTCGAGATCGACATAGTAGTAGAAGAGCAGGTCGTGCTCGGCCTCGTTCGTCACCGTCAGCTTCATGTGCGAGCCGAATGGCATAGGGAAATAGCAGTTGAACGCCTTGCCGTCCTCCGGACTCGCCTGCATCGGCAGGCTGGCGTAGTTTGCGGTGCGGCCGTGGCCCATGCCGAAGAAATCGCCGATTGGCACCTCGATGCTCGGCTCATCTTCTCCGTCCCAGTAAGCGCGCAACACGATCTTACGCAGGAAGTTATCGCTTTCGCAGGCAAGCGTCGCCCAGATATGAGTGATGATGCCGGCGCCCGAATGCTCGGCAATGATCTCGGTCTTGCCCGGTTCGATATGGAAGCGGTCGTCATTGCCGCCGGTGCGGTCGTAACTCGAGAAGCGCCGCGTTTTTGCTTCGCGCAGCTTGGCAAGCCCGCGCAAGGGTGAAAGGCCGAGATTACTCATGGAAGTCTCCTGTCTTGAATGAAGACGGCTATTTCAGACCGCTGATCTTCAGCGAATCCATGATCTGCCGCTGGAAAATCACGAAGAGAACGAGGGTGGGGATGGCGACGATGGTGGAGGCGGCCATCATGTAGTTCCAAGACGCCGAATATTGGCTTTTGAAGTTGGCGATGCCGACCTGCACCATCCAGAGGTTCGGATTGGAGGTGATAGTGAGCGGCCAAAGGAAGGAATTCCAGTTGGCGAGAAAGAACAGGATGGCGAGCGCCGACATCATCGGCCGACTCAAGGGCAGGATGATGCTCCAGTAGATACGCCAGTAGCCGGCGCCATCGATAACGGCGGCCTCCTCGATCTCACGCGGCAGCGAAAGATAATATTGTCGCAGCAGGAAGATGCCGAAGGCATTGAAGATCGCCGGCACGATCAGACCCGTATAGGAGTTGATCATGCCCATCGCCTTGACGATGATGAAGAGCGGCACGATGACGACGGGCAGTGAGACAAGAAAAGTGGAGAATATCGCCAGAAAGATGATCTCGCGTCCAGGAAAGCGCAACCGCGCCAATGCGTAGCCGGCCATTGTGTGGAAGAAAAGCGCCACGATCGTCACCGTCGCCGACACGAAGAAGCTATTGAGCATGTAGCGGATGAAGGGCACGCCCGTCAGCGCATAGATGAAATTGTCGAATGTTGGTGATTCCGGTATCAGCGACGACGAGAAGGATTCAGCTGCCGGCTTGAAGGCGATCGATACCATCCAGAGCAAGGGGAAAAGCGTCATCAACGCCAGCATGCCGGCAATCAGCATCCACAGGCAACGCACCATCGTTACCTGCGATCGCGAAAAGTAGGCGTTGGAAGCATTATTCCGCATGATCGAAACGTCCTCCGCGCGTGACGGCAAAGAAAATTGCGGTGACGATCATCAGCGCGACGACCAGGATCGATGACATCGCGGCTGCGTAGCCGAAAGCACCGAAGGAGAAGGCTTGTTGGTAGATGTAGACGATCAGTACCGACGTCGAATTGGCGGGGCCGCCTTTGGTCATGACATAGATGATATCGAAAGCCTGCGCGCCGGCAACGGCAGCTACCATCGATACCATGAGAACGAAGAAGCTTGTCGGCTTCAGAAGCGGCAGCGTGACGTATCGAAAGCGCTTGATAGGTCCTGCGCCGTCAATCATCGCCGCCTCGTAATATTCCTTTGGAATATCCTGCAGGCCACCCAGGAAGATCAGCATATAGAAGCCCATCAGGAACCAGACGCTGACGAGGACGACGGTGATCAATGCAAAGTTCGGATCTCCGAGGAAGGAAATCGAGGGAAGACCGAGACCGGCCATGGCTTGGCTGACGACGCCGATCTTGTCGATGACCATGAATTGCCAGACAAGGGCGACGACAACGAGGCTCACCATGTTCGGAGCGAAAAACATCGAGCGCATGATCGCGTTGAAGCGATTGGTCTGCTGCACGAGAAGCGCCAGACCCAGGCCAGTCACATAAAGCGAAGGCACGAGCATGACGGCGTAGAGAGCAGTTACTCTTGCGCCCTTCCAGAACAACGGATCATGCCAGATGCGGATATAGTTCTTGGCACCGACGAAATTGTAACCGCCAAAGCCGTTGACCTCGTAGACGCTCAGCACGAGCGACAGAAGCATCGGTACGCCGAGAAAAACGAAAAGGCCGAGCACATCGGGCAATACGAAGAGATAGCCCGCAATCCATTCGCGATGCCGGGCGGAAAGGCCCTTCCGGGTGCTGTTTGCACCGCTTGTCGTCACATCAGCAATTGTCGTCATGATCTCGTCCCGAAAAGAGAGACGGCCGCCAGAGCTGGCTACTGCAGCGGCCGGCGGTTCTTCCTAGAGAATGGGTGCGCCACTATAGGACGAAAGGAACGCGTCGAGCTGCTGCGAGGCCGATGTCGCCGTCGCTTGCGGGTCGGCACCGCCGAGTTGGGCCTGCTGGATGGCATCGGAAATGATCTTGTAGACCTCCGGCGGCAGGCGCGGCTCGCCACGCGCTCCAGGATAGACGTCTGTGGCAAACTTGCCGATCATGCCGGTTTTGAAGGCTTCGCCGCCAGCGGCAAGCGCACTTTCGCGCGGCGGCATGTCCGATTTGCCCTTGGTGCACCAGTCAGCGACGCGCTGGACGGAGCCTTTATCCTTCGAGGCCAGCGCCCAGGCGCAGAATTGTGCCGCCGCATCCGGGTTCTTCCCCTTGGCATTGGCGACGAAGGCCCAGCCGCCGCCAACGGTCACATATTTGCCGTTTGGCGGCGTCGGCAGGCGAAAGACTCCATATTCGAAATCCTTGGCGTTGCTCTGCAATTGCGAGATGCCCCAGATGCCGACATTCTGGATGGCGCAATAGCCCGAGGCGAGGTTGGCAACCGTGTCGTTCGCACCACTTCCCATGACCTGGCGCGGCGCCACACCGGAATTGATGGCATCCTGCCAGAACTTCAAAGCCTGAACCGCGGCGGGTGAATCGAAGGCGCTCTTGCCGTCTTTGGTCTGGAATTCGCCGCCGCCCTGCCAAAAGAAGGGATACCAGGTGAAGTTCTGATAGTAGCCCGGCTGGGTCTCAAACAGCACGCCGAAGCGCTTCGGCGTCGTGAGCTTCTTGGCGAGCTCCAGCAAATCGTCCCACGTCTTCGGAACGTCGTTCTCGTTCAGCTTCGCCTCTTCGAAGGCCTTGACCGAATAGTACATCGCCATCGGCTCGACTTCCATCGGGATGCCATAGATCTTGCCGTCGACCATCCGGCTCGCGATGACGCTCTCCGGAAAATCTTCCTTCGCATCGATGTGAGGCGTCAGATCCTGCAGGACGCCGCCGTTGTAGTAGCGCAGGAAGTCGCCGGGCGAGATCAGAAAGATGTCCGGCCCTTCGCCCGAGGCAAAGGCCGTCGCAAGCTTCGGCCCGTTGATGTATTCGGCGTTCGGGACATATTCCAGTTCCACCTTCTGCGGGTGGCTGTCATTCCAGGCGGCAACGGCTTTTTCGAACCAGTCGACCTGGCTTGGCACCGTGCCGCCTGGCGCGTAGAATTGCCAGAATTTCAGCGGTGCGCCCTGCGCCCGCACGGCCATGCGCGATACATAGGGAAAACCGCTCAATCCGGCAGCAGCACCGGCGGCAATGATTGCCCCGCCCTTGAGTACGCTCCGACGGGTTGCAGCGGTGATGAGCTTGTCCTTACCAGTCATGACTTCCTCCCTCTTTGCTTTGCCGTCACCACACTCCTCCCGGGTGACGGAGCCTCATTTCATGCGGTATCGTAAGCGTGGAGATTGCAGGGGATCACCTCCGAGCGTGCCGGTCCCGTATAGGCGCCCGAAAGCCTCTCCAGCAGCATTTCAGTTGCGCGATGAGCAAGCAGCGACGGCGTATTGCCGACCCTCGTAATGCGTGGCCTGACATATTCGAGCTGCGGCTGATCGCCGAAGACGGCAATGCCGATATCCTTGGGAACGCTGATACCGCGATCGAAGAACCCCGCGAGCGCGCCGGCCGCCATCAGGTAGTTTCCGAAGAAAATCACTGAGGGTAGGTTGTCGCCATGGTTCGTCAAAAGCCAATCGACGGCCTCCTCCCCCGAGGGGCCGAGATAGCTTCCTTCTCGGCGCAACTCGTCAATCGGCTCGACCCCGTTGTCGCGCAGACCCTGTTCGAAGCCGGCAGCACGCGCCATGGCTTCGGCAAAGAAGGACGGCCCGGTCAGGTGCGCGATCCGGCGATGGCCCTTCTTGGCAAGATAGGCTCCCATCTGATGACCTCCGCCGAAATCGTCGATCTTGACGCTATCGACCGCCTTGTTCGGCAGGTCGCCGATGAACACTGTGGGAAGATCGATTTCGAGCAACGTGTCATGCATGCCATGCAGCGCGAAATCCCCGACGATGAGGCCGTCGATGCGCCGACTGCGGATCTGGCGGAGATAATGCTGCCCGTGTTCCTGTGAATGGCCACCCGGGACATCGGTGTTGAAGACCAAAAGATCGACCCCGATCGCCTCGAGATCGGACTGCGCCGCCTGCACCATTTCCGGGTAGAAGGGGTTGCGAATATCCGGGATCAGCATGGCAACGAGATTGGTACGGCCAGTCCTGAGGCTTTGAGCGAGCGGGTTCGGAACATAGCCAAGCTCGGCGATCGCCTCATGGACGCGCTTGCGCAAGTCCGCCGACACGCGGTCGGCGTGATTGAGCACATGCGACACAGTGGTCGGCGACACTCCGGCACGCTTGGCAACTTTTGCGATTGTGGTCATAGGATCAGGCTACGGCATTGTAAATCGATTTGCAAATGCTTTTGCAAATCGATTTACTTGTCCATTTTCTAGCTCTGTCAACACATAATTCCTGCGCTCGCGCACTACCCGCCCTTGTCGTATCAACCAACTGATCCAAATAGAGATTGCCGCCTGTTTCCTTCAGGTGCCGGCGGCCAATGCCACCACCCGATCGCATCACGCAATGAACCAATCGGCTATCAGCAAAGCGAACAAGGCACTCTATACGCGGATCATCGCCGGTCTCGGCGGCCTTCTCGCGGGCGCGCTATCGCTCGGGCTCTCGATCTATGAAACCCGCACGGGAACGGAGGTGGCACAGGTCAAACCCGGCAAGCCCGTCGATGCCGGTCAGTGGATGGTGACCCTCAATTCCAGCGGCATCGCCACCGAGACACCGGACGGACGACGCGTTCCCGATGGCAAGAAGGCGCTAACGCTCGATTTGACACTTGAAAACATGACGGCGGAAAGCTCGAACTTGTATCGCGATGCGCTGAAGCTCGAAAATGTCGCAAACCCTCCGGTTCCACAATTCTATCTCGTCCGGGACAGTGATTTGCTTTGGGACCTTCAGCCGATGATGCCGGAAAAAGTGAAGGTCGTCTGGCAATTGCCAGCAACACAGGCGCTTCCCAAAGCACTGAGCGTTGTGATCGTCGGGACCACCTATAAGCCCAAGGACAATCTCTATGCCGCGCCGGGCTGGTTCAACCCGAGTGACGTCGCGCGCATCAGCCTGCCGCTTTCAGTGAGCCAGGGAGCCGGTCCTTGATACGGCTTCTGCTTTCCCTGTTGTTCGGCGGCGTGACCGCTCTGCTTTTGGCTTTTCTGCAATCGACGACCCCGAGCTATGCGATCCTGACTGGCCCCATCGAAACCGCCGGGCTGCAGAAGGACACCGTGTCGAGCAGGACGTTCAGCGTCAAGGTCGCCAAGGTTCTGCGCACAAAGACGATCGCATTTGCCCCTTATGGCAAGTCGATCGAGCGGCAGACCGAAGGGGTCTGGCTCATCGTCAGTGTCGAGCTGCAGTCGAATTATGACACTATGACCATTCAGGCCGCGGCAATTGAGGGCGCGTCCGGTCGCCTTTACCGTCAAAGCCATCGCGCCGACGGCGCTCCGCGCCTCATGCCATCCAAGGATTTGCAGCCAGGCCTACCGACGACGGGCATCTTCATCTTCGAACTGCCGGAAGGCGAAACCAGCGACATGACGCTGGTGCTTTCCAGACAGCCCTCCCCTCAACTGGACTCGGAAATTCGTGTCAAGCTCGACGGCGCAAGCGTCGAGACACGTGACCGCGTGGAGATCGGTGCCAATGGCGTCTAGGCGGGAAAGACGGTTCTGGTGGGCATCCCTGGCAAGCCTGCCCGTCCTGCTGGCGGCCAATTACGCCATTGATGCATGGCGCAATGCCGAAGATTACGTCGGGCGAAACGAGTTGCGCGTCAGTGGCAGCGTCGATGGACAGACCTATGCCAAGGCGTCCTGGACACTCAACCAGGCAAGATTGATCGGCGATGGACGTGACGGGAAAATCACCTTTCCCGGTCAGATGCGCCTGGTCGTGGTCAGGCTGGCGGCAAAGGCCGAAGACGATGTCGGGCAATCCTGGACACAATGCAGTCTCACCCTGACGGACCCGAAGGGGCGGCGCTGGCAGCCCCTCAACTTCATTCTTTCCAACGATCTCAGCCGCGACCTCGATCCGAAGGCTACCCCCATAGACGGCTGCGATGCCATATCCCGCCAGCCGCCGGCCAAGGGTGCAAGCACAATCATGGAGGAGAAATTCGTCGTGCCGGCCGATGCGGTTCCCTCCTTATCCGCACAGCTGAGTTTCGCCTCGACAAGGCCGGACGCCATATCCTTCCCACTGCGGCTGAACTGAAGCCAAGGAAGTCCCGGAGAGATGCTGACGGACGCCAGACGTCAGTCCACGCCGCGGCGCCATTGCCGTCCCTGCGCGAAACCGATTTCCAGAGCCGCGGCCAGCAGGCATATCTTGATCGGCATCACGAGGACGCCGTCGCCCGGCGCACTGGGACTGCCTAGGAAAAGCGATATTGCCTGGGCAAGCATGTGCCATAGAGGCAGATCGTGGACGCCGATCAGCCTCGATGTGCCGTACCAGGCCCAGGCTGCGCCCCAATCCAGCAGCCGGTATAGTAGAATGACCGCCAGCAGCAGCCCAAGACCGGACCCCAGGGTGAGGCCGACGCCTTCGGCCAAGGCACGGTAGCGTTTCGCCGTCCCCGCGATGAAATGCGAAACGAAGTCGCGGATCGCCTTCGGCAGCGACTGCCAGCGAGAGACCGCGCGCGCCAGCCGACCTTCCGTCAGCGGGCGTTCGCCATTGATGTCATAGCCATAGACCAAGGCGGCAAGCGTCAACCAGACGACCGGGTAAAGAGCATAGAGGAACAGGCCACGCATTTGCCTGGAAAGGGAAAGGGAAGCGTCCTCCGCCGTCGGCGGAAAGAGGGTTGCCGCCGCCGCATTGCCAACCGGATTGAGAAAGCCGAAGAAATGCCCGACCGTTTCGGGAAGCTTGGCGATCCAGGAACGGATGTCGCCTTGCCAAGTCGAAATGACGAAGAGACCGATGAATGCCCAGTTCGCCTCGCAAACGACGATGATAACAGCCCAAATGGGCGCTTTCGATCGCGTATGCATGAATTTGGCGAAACGCCTGACCACCCAAGCGACGGCGACCGATACGAGGAGCCAGGCGCTACTGCCGAATTTCAAGGGATTATAGTCCTCGCCGAACAGCATCAGGTCGAGCGACAGCCTGGAATAGTCCCTGACCGTATCACCGAGAAACCCCCAGGCGGCGTAATAGGCGAAGAACGGCACAAGCGTCAGCGCGAGGATCGATGTGAAGCTTGGCGCCACGGAACCGGCGGTGGCATCGATTTCCGGCCGGGCAGCCGCAGCGCGCGAGGCGGCATCAAGCGACGGCAATCCGGGCCGCACGGTCTCGAACAATGCGACGATGATGACGAGTTTCAGGAGTACGACGAGAGCGAGGGTGGAAAGTCCCGCAAAGGCATTTAGCCGGCCGATCATGACGGCAAGTTCGTTAAGAAGCGAATTGCCGATCAGCCCCAGGAGCCACAGCGCCATTAGCTGTGGCCAGAAACGCCACAGCAGTTGCAGGGTGAGTGATGGCAGCCGGAACAGGAACCGGATCGGCGGCGGGTTGGTGTCCTGGGAGAGAACCGTCATGGTGCGCATAGTAGCAATCGAACCATCGATCGCCAAGATGTCGCTACAAGCCGGCAAGCGGACGGGATATCCCGTGGTCATTCAATCCACCGGCCTTGTGATCGAGCACTCGCGCTGGCCCCAGTCATGCGAGCATTCAGCTGGGGAATCTTCACAATCATAGATTACATGTCTGCGAATGATTTGCATGTGCATTCGCACCTGCGACATTGAAGTCAAATATATGTAATATCAAGATAATTTTAGCACGATTCTGCACGCCTCCTGGTTGACGCCGGAGCAAGGAGTCACTAGATCCGACCGGTATCGGGGAGTAGCCACCGCCCATCGGGCGGGAACGTTTCAACAGGCTCGTGCCATCGCACGTGGGACGTTCAGCCGGTCCGTCGGCTCGGCAAGACCGTGGCAGATCCCGCCTGGTTCGGACAGGGCGGAGGATGCCCGGTTTGCGCGTCCGCGAGGCTTTTCAAATGTCGTTCTTTGCAATCATCGTCCTGGCATTCAGCATGTCGATGGATGCCTTCGCCGTGTCGGTCGGTCGTGGCGCGGCCATGGGCCGCCCTCGCCTTTCCGAAACGATCAGAACCGGTGTCGTCTTCGGCGTCGTCGAGGCAATTACCCCCGTCATCGGCTGGGGTGCTGGCGTGGCTGCCGCCAACTTCGTCAGTGCGGTCGACCATTGGATCGCATTCAGCCTGCTCGCGGCCGTCGGCGCCAATATGCTCCATGCCGCCATCCGCAACAGGCCGGAGGAGAAGGAGGTGCGCCCCACCATGTCATTTGCGGTGCTGATGGCAACCGCAATCGGAACGAGCCTCGACGCCATGGCTGTCGGCGTGTCATTGGCATTTCTGCAGGTCAACATTCTTGTCATCGCCACGGCGATCGGCGCCGCGACATTCCTGATGTCATCGGGTGGCATGCTGGTCGGGCGACTGATCGGGGAGCGCTTCGGCAGGATTGCCGAAGGAGTTGCAGGCGTTGCCCTGATCGGGCTTGGCGGCTCGATCCTCTACGAGCACCTGCTGGCCTGACGAAGCAAGGCGCAGCAAAGGAACGGCAGCGGGACCATCAGGTTTTCCGCGCCTTGCGCCCCGCCTTGACGCCGCCAGGCGGGGCAACGGAGGCACGCTTGACCAGCGAGCATTCGAGTTTGGTGATCTGATAGCGTCGCTCGCGCGGCAGGACTGCCGTTTCGAGATGCTCGATCGCCCATTGGCCCATGGCCATGTGCGGCAGGATCGAGGTCGTCAAGGGCGGCACAAGATGGCGGCAGATGTCTTCGTCGTCGTAGCCCATGACCGACATGTCCTCCGGTATGTGGAGCCCAGCTTCCTTCAGCGCTTCGTAGCAACCGATGGCGGTGCGGTCGTTCTGGCAGAAGATTGCGGTCGGACGCTCGGGAAGCGAAAGCAGCTTCATGGTGCCGGAATAGCCGGCGCTCGCCGACCAATCGCCTTCTATGACAAGTTCGGGATCGAATGGAATGTCGGCCGTTGCCAGCGCCCGGCGATAGCCGGTCAGCCGATCCTGAGCCGCCTGCATCCATGGTTCGCCGGTGATTGTCGCGATCCGATGATGGCCGTGCGAGATCAGATGCCGGGTCGCAGTCTGGCCGCCGGCTATCTCGCTTGGAACAACGGCGGGAAAGGCATAATCGGACGTGTAGCAATTCAGAAGAACGATCGGGATATTGAGATCGTAGAGATAGTCCGGCGCCTCCACCTCGCGGGTGAATATCGTCATGTAGATGAGCGCCGAGATGCCGCTGCTGCTGAGCGCCTTGATCGCTCTCGGTTCCATGACGGGATCGCTCATGGTCTGCGCGACGAGCAGGACGTTTCCAGCGTTCCACGACGCCTGGCGCGCGCCCTCGATCGCAACGACGGCCTCCGGGCTCGTCGCGAGCTGGTCGACAGCAAAACCGATGATGCCATCTAGCTTCGAAGGCGAGAGGAGCGCGGGCGGCGTGGCAAGCACCGGCGCGACATAGCCGAGCTGACGGGCGGCCTCGATCACCTTCTCGCGGGTCTGCTGGGACAGGCGCATGCCGGGCGTATTGTTGAGGACGAAGGATACTGCGCTCTGTGAACATCCTGCCGCCTTGGCAATGTCGGTCATCGTGACCCTGCTGCCGGGACGGCGGCCGTTTCGTCTTGATAGCCCGCTGTCGTCGGCCAGCTGATCGCCATTTGCGGCCGATATTTTTTTCATAACTCTGTCTTATCTCCCGTAAAGCGAAACCGGCGGCAATCCCCATCGCCGTCTCCGCGCGCTAATATTTATTATCATCATTTGAGCGATCTCGGCAACCACCACGGATGTGAATGCAATCTCTGCCAGCACTTTCGAGCCCAAGAATGCTGATAATTGAAGTAACTAGCGAGAATCACAGCATTCCGAAGCTTCGCCCCCACGAAATTGTATTACTAATTCTATTTACTAATCGAAATTAGTCGTATACCGTCGCGATCGTGGCTGGACGTGCCGTATCTCGCTTGACGAGAACCCTAGGAGGGGGTGTCGGAGCGGTCTGCCGCGAGTTGCAACTAGACCCCGATAGCGGGTCTATGGGAGGATGATCATGAAGTACCTAACACGGGGCGCTGCCGCCTTTGCGGCAGGGCTGATGCTGAGCTATGCGACGGCGACCTACGCCGCCGACAAGCCGACACTCGCATTTGTGGTCAACGGCGCATCCGACTTCTGGAAGGCGGCCGAAGCCGGCGTCAAGAAGGCCCAGGCGGAGCTGCCGGACTTCAATATGGAGCTGAAATATCCCGAACAGTCGTCGGTCGCAATCCAGCAGCGACTGATGGAAGACCTGGTCTCAGCCGGCGTCAAAGGCATCATGGTCTCTGCTGTCGACCCCAAGACCTCGACGGACGGGCTGAACAAGATCGGCTCGGAAACCGCGCTGTTCACCACCGATAGCGATGCACCGGATACCAACCGCGTCGCCTATATCGGCTCCTCGAACGTCGATGCCGGCAAACAGGCCGCCGAAATCGCCAAGAAAGCCATGCCGAACGGGGGCAAGTGCATCGGCTTCGTGGGGCTTTTGGGCGCCGACAATGCCAAGGAGCGTATCCAGGGCATGAAGGACGGCATAGCCGGCACCAAGATCGAACTGGTCGACGTCCGCGGCGACGATATCGATCAGACAAGAGCAAAGAAGAACGTCGAAGACGCGCTTGTCGCAAGTCCCGACGTGACCTGCATGGTCGGCTTCTACTCCTATAACACGCCACGTATCTACGAAGCTCTGCGCGAAGCCGGCAAGCTCGGCCAGATCACCGTCGTCGGCTTCGATGATGATCCGATCACGCTCGGCGGCGTCAAGGAAGGAACCATTGCCGGTACCGTCGTGCAGCAGCCCTATCTCTGGGCCTATCAGGGCATGAAGCTGATGGCCGCCTATCTGAAGGGCGACAAATCGGGAATTCCAGCCAACAAGCTGATCATCATCCCGACGAAGATCATCGGCAAGGATGATGTCGACGCCTACGCGGCTAACCTGAAGGCTATGGCCGGCAACTAAGGCCAGCCCGCAGCAGCGCCGGTTGCGAGGATCGGCGCTGCTCGAATGCAATTGCTCACGTCGCCGCGGCCTTCGAGGCCTCATCGCACAGGCATGATATTCGTTATGAACCAACGCTCGGACACATCGCTATCGACTGAGGCCGCAGCGCCCTTTCTCAGCCTTTCGGGAATCGGCAAGACCTATCCCGGCGTCGTGGCGCTCGACAATTTCTCGATGGAGGTCAACCCCGGCGAGGTGATCGGTCTCGTCGGCGAGAACGGCGCTGGCAAATCGACGCTCATGAAGATCCTTGGCGGTGTCGTCAAACCGGATCGTGGCAACATTCGGCTCGACGGTGCCGAGCATGCGGCGTTCACCGTCGAAAGCAGCATCGCCTCGGGGATCGCCTTTGTCCATCAGGAGCTGAATCTGTTCGAGAATCTCGATGTCGCCGCCAATATCTTCCTTGGCCGCGAACCGCTGCGCGGCGGCGCGCTGAAGCTGGTCGACCGCGCCCGTCTGCGCGAAATGGTCGCCCCTCTTTTGAAGCGTGTCGGTGCCAATTTCTCGCCGGATACCCCGGTGGCGTCGCTATCGCTTGCCCAGCAGCAGATGGTCGAAATCGCCAAGGCATTATCCATCAACGCCCGGCTCGTCATTCTCGACGAGCCAACCTCTAGCCTGCCGCTTGCCGAAACCGAAAAGCTGCTGGCCGTCATATCCTCGCTGAAAGCCGACGGCATCAGCGTCATCTTCATCTCGCACCGCCTGCATGAGGTCGAGCGCGTCGCAGATCGCGTCATCGTCCTGCGTGACGGTACGCTCGTCGGAACATTGCCGAAGGATGCGATCGACCACGACCGAATGGTGAAGCTGATGATCGGTCGAGCGCTGGCTGCGCGATCCGTGGAAGCGGCGCATCCGCCGGGAGACGTCGCACTCAAGATTACCGCGGTTCGAACCGCCGCCTATCCAACACAGCCTGTCAGCCTCGACATTCGCTATGGCGAAATCCTTGGCCTTGCCGGTCTCGTCGGCTCGGGGCGGACGGAGCTTGCCCGCGTTCTCTTCGGCGTCGACCATAGCTACGGCGGCGGCATCAGCCTTGGTGGCCAGGAGCTGAAACTGCGATCGGCGAGAGACGCCGTCGCCAACGGCATTTTTCTGGTGCCGGAGGACCGCAAGCTGAACGGCATTCTGCTCGACCTGCCGATTTCGCAAAACATATCCCTGCCCAACCTTCCGGCCTTCGCGCGGCGCTCCATGGTATCGCCGGAGCGGGAAAATGCCATCGCGGAAACACAACGCAGACAGCTCGCCATCAAGACGCCGTCGGTCTCGACTCGCACGGGCACGCTTTCGGGGGGCAATCAGCAGAAGGTCGTGCTCGCCAAATGGCTGGCGATGCATCCGAAGGTGTTGATCTTCGACGAGCCCACACGCGGCATCGATATCGGTGCGAAGAGCGAAATCTACAGCCTCATGCGCAAGCTTGCCGATGCAGGCGTCGCGATCTTGATGATATCGAGCGACATGGAGGAGGTAATCGGCGTCTCTGACCGTATCGCCGTCATGCATGAGGGTCGGATCTCCGGCATTCTCGACAAGGATCAGTTCAGTCAGGAAAACGTGCTTTTGCTGGCCGTCGGCAAGAGATTACACTAGGGCAGTTCAGTTCTTCGCGGACAGCTGAACCACTCTATCTCATTGTTCTTACGCAATTACAGGAAAGCCGCTGTGCACTTTCCAGGAATTGCTCAAACGGCTGCGGCCAATGGGAATTGATATCGATGAGTAAGAAAGATCTTGGCCTGCTTCTCTTGATCATCGTCGTCGGCATTGTCGTGACGATCATCAATCCGCGCTTCCTTTTGCCGATCAACCTCGCCAATACGTCAAATCTCATCGGTCTTTTCGGAATACTGTCGATCGGCCAGGCCTTCGTCATCATTACCGGCGGTATCGAGCTGTCCGTTGGTTCGCTCGTTGCCCTACTCGGCGTGCTGTTCATCGATTTCATCGCCGTCCAGAACATGCCCTGGGCGATCGCACTGCCGCTGATCTTGGTCCTTGGCGGCGTACTTGGCGCAGTCCATGGCTGGTTGATTACGCGGCTCAATCTTCAGCCTTTCGTCGTCACACTCTGCGGCCTGCTGATCTATCGGGGCGCGGCGCGCTTTTATACCGCCGACGGTACGGCAGGCTTTGCCTTCGGACAGAATTTCCCGGCCCTTGAATTTTTGACCGCCGGCCGTTTCTACGGTGTGCCGAACACCTTCATCGCACTTGTGATCATTGCTGCCGTCATGTGGATCGTCCTGCATCGCTCCGTCTACGGCCGCTATCTCTATGCGATCGGCAAGAATGAGGAAGCAGCGAAATATTCCGGCATCCGCACCACGAAGATGGTGACGGTCGCCTACATCATCTGCGGCGTGCTGACGGCGCTTTCGGCAATCTATTTCGCCATGTACACGCGCTCGATCTCGCCGGCGAGCCACGGTCAGTTCTATGAACTCTATGCGATTGCCGCAGCTGTCCTCGGCGGCTTTTCGCTGCGCGGCGGCGAAGGTTCCCTGATCGGCGTCGTGCTCGGCACGATCCTGCTGCAGGAGCTGCAGAACCTCGTCAATCTGCTCGGCATCCCCTCCTCGCTGAACTTCGCCGTCATGGGCGGCGTCATCCTGCTCGGCGTTCTGATCGATCAGCAATGGAGCGCGATCCGGGCTCAACGACGGCTGGTATCGGCTGCACGCCAAGCGGAGACGCGCCAGCCCGCCGAACAGCCGCAGTCGTGATGTCGAAGCAAGCCGGAACCGACCGCCAAATAGATTGTCAGGCGGCATAAAAATGCCGCCTGACTGGTGGCCAATCGATGATATTTCAAAGGGATGCATATCGCTCCGATGCGATCAAAGGTAACGTCGCCCGGGACCGGCCTGCCGAAATAATTTCAAATTTCTATGGACAGTTCCTGTCTATCACCCTAAAACCCGTGCCTAGAAGTCGAGGCATAAATCGATCCTGCGCCTGTCGGGAGAGTTTATTTCTCTTATGCTTTTTCGCCGTCTTTCGCGCCTTTTTGGCCTGTCGATCGACAAAACGATACTTCCGTTTGCCGGCTCAGTGATCGTCGAATCGGGAACTTGAAGACAGCGTTCTGATCTGTGGATTTCAGCTGTCGTCACCGAAGAATAATTAAAACAAGGAGCATGCCTGGACTATCGAGTCGCAGGCCTAGGATTTTATGACATTTGCAACTGAAAATGACGCGCCGGTCCATCCGGCTTCGACCAAAATCAGTCTCAAGAACATTTACAAGATCTTCGGCGAACGCCCTTCAAGGGCCATGGATCTGATCCGCGCCGGCAAGTCGAAATCGGAAATTCACGCCACGACCGGCTGTTCGGTTGGGGTCAACAATGCAAGCTTCGACATCAAGGCCGGCGAGATCTTCGTCATCATGGGCCTTTCAGGATCGGGCAAATCCACCCTGCTTCGTCTGCTCAACCGGCTGATCGAACCGACCGCCGGCTCCATCGAAATCGACGGCAAGGATATCACCCGCATGCCGCGCCGGGAGCTTATCGCGCTGCGCCGACGCGAAATCAGCATGGTCTTCCAGTCTTTCGCACTACTGCCGAACCGCTCGGTGTTGAACAATGTCGCTTTCGGTCTCGAAGTGGCCGGCATCGGCGAAGCGGAGCGCAGCCAAAGGGCCATGGCGGCGCTTGAGGCCGTCAGCCTCGACGGCTATGCCAACAGCCATCCCGATCAGCTGTCCGGCGGCATGAAGCAGCGCGTCGGCCTGGCGCGCGCGCTTGCCAACGAGCCGACCGTCCTGCTGATGGACGAGGCCTTTTCGGCGCTTGATCCGCTGATCCGCACGGAGATGCAGGACGAGCTCGTGCGCCTGCAGGCGCAGCACAGCCGAACGATCGTCTTCGTCAGTCACGATATTGACGAAGCGATGCGGATCGGCGATCGCATCTGCATCATGCAGAACGGCAATGTCATCCAGGTGGGCACGCCCGACGAGATCGTCATGAGCCCCGCCAACGACTATGTCCGCTCCTTCTTCCGCAATGTCGATGTTTCCCAGGTGTTCAGGGCCGGTGACGTCGCGCGCAAGACCCAGGTGACGATCATCGAGCGCCAGGGTGTTTCGGCTGCGGCCGCGCTGGAGCGGATGAAAAACTTCGACCGGGAATATGCAATCATTCTCGGCCGCGACAAGACCTATCACGGCATGGTCAGCCATGCGTCGCTTGTCGAAAATCTAAGGGCAAATGCTGCCGATCCCTACCGCAGCGCCTTTCTTCCCGAAATAGAGCCCATACCCGCCGCCGAGCCGCTTTCCGGCGTTCTCGGCAAGGTCGCGGCCAGCCCTTGGCCCGTGCCAGTCGTCGATGACGGCAATCGCTATCTCGGCTCCATCAGCAAATCGGCGCTGCTCGAAACGCTCGACCGCGCCAGCTGACCTCAAATCAAATCGGAAAATCCCATGACCTTCGATATCGGCGACGGCATCGACAGTGCCGTCAATTACATTCTCGACAATTTTTCGCCCGCGCTCGACACCATTGCCGCAATCATCGGCTTCGTTACCGGCTCCATCCAGAGCGCATTGGTCGCAATACCGATGCCGGTCGGCATTGCCATCTTTATCTTCCTGTCCCTATGGCGGGTCGGATTTGCCTTTGCCGTCTTCACCGGCGTCTCGCTTTTCCTGGTCAATCACATGGGCCTGTGGGGCGCGATGATGGAGACACTGTCGCTCGTGATTGCCTCCACGCTCATGGCAATGATCCTCGGCCTGCCGCTCGGCATCGCCATGGCAAGCCGCAATGCGATCGCCGCCGCAGTTCGCCCGATCCTCGACCTGATGCAGACGATGCCTGCCTTCGTCTATCTGATCCCGGCTGCCATGTTCTTCGGTCTCGGCGCCGTGCCGGGCGCGATCGCGACGGTGATCTTCTCGATGCCGCCAGTGGTGCGCCTGACCAATCTCGGCATTCGCCAGGTCCATCCCGAATTCGTCGAGGCCGGCAATGCCTTCGGCTGCACGTCGGCGCAGCTGCTGTTCAAGGTGCAGCTGCCGAACGCCATGCCGTCAATCATGGCCGGCATCAATCAGACGATCATGCTGTCGCTCTCCATGGTCGTCATCGCCTCGATGATCGGCGCGGGTGGCATTGGCAACACGGTCCTGACGGGCATCCAGCGTCTCGATGTCGGCACCGGCTTCGAAGGAGGACTGGCAGTCGTCATCCTTGCCGTCATTCTCGACCGTATTACCCAGAGCCTTGGCTCCCGCCGGCTCACCCTGCTGCAATCGCTCTTCCGAAGGAGTGAAAGCGAGCCCCTGGTGACGGCTACGGCCTGAACTTTTCACCTGAGAGCAAGGCGGCCTCTGCCGCCAACTGCGACCCTTCCAGAAAGGAGCAACAACCATGTTCAAGATACTCGCAACATTGGGTCTTGCCGCCACGCTTTGCAGCGGTATGACCGCAGCCGCAATGGCGGAAGATAGCAAGCCGGTGAAGATCGGCTGGGCCGCCTGGTCAGACGCCGAGTTCGTCACGAAGCTCGCCGCCAAGTTGATCACGGACAAGTTTGGCCAAAAGGTTGAATTGGTGCAGACCGATGTCGCGCCACTTTACCAGGGCGTAAGCCGCGGCAATCTCGACGCCATGATGATGGCCTGGCTGCCACAGACACATGCCGACTACTACGCCAAGGTCAAGAACCGAGTGGAGACGCTCGGCACGGTCTATGACGGTGCAAAGCTTGGCTGGGTGGTGCCTGCCTATATTCCGCAAGACCAGATCGGCTCGATCGAAGATCTGAAAAAACCGGAGATCCAGGAAAAGCTGTCCGGCACCGTGCAGGGTATCGATCCCGGCGCCGGTCTGACACGCCTTTCCGAGAAGGCGCTCAAGGACTATGGCCTCGACAAATACAAGCTTCAGGTCTCGAGCGAAGCGGGCATGCTGACCACGGTCGACCGCGACATGCGCAGCGAGAAATGGTTTGTGGCCACGTCCTGGAGCCCGCACTGGATGTTCGGCAAATACAAGCTTCGCTACATTGCCGATCCGAAGAAATCGCTTGGCGAGGCGGAGCACGTGGATGTGCTCGCCAGGAAAGGCTTCGCAAGTGAGAACCCGAAGGTTGCCGGTTTCCTGTCACGCATGAAGTTGCCGATCTCCGACCTGGAGGCAGCAATGTTTGATGCGCAGACGACCTCCTACGATCAGGCAGTCGACAAGTACATCAAGGACCATCCCGAACAGGTAAGGGCCTGGGTCGGCAACGAAGGCTGACATCGCCATTGCAGCCTCGCCGCGTCGCGGCGGGGCTTCCTTCCCACATCGAGGTGACATGAATGTGCAATCAGACCCCAGACTGGACGCTTGCAGCCGACGACACGCTCGGAGGTCGCATGTCACTGGCGCGCGATGCCTGCGGGCTCTCCGCAGAGGATGCCGCTTTGCTGGTAGCCGTATCGAAGCAGATGTGGCTAGCCTGGGAAAATGACCGAGACGAGCCCGATCCGGCCTACCTTGAGGAGATTGCGGACTCGCTTCATATCAGCCTGGCCTGGCTTTTGAGCGGTCGAGGCATCGGCCCAATCTGGAGGAACAGCGAACCATCCGTCGCAATGTCCGAAACTCTCTAATGCAGGCGGTGGGCGCAGCTGAGCTCTTTCAAGCGGGCCCACCGCTTCGCGCGCCGTGACCGGTGTCGCGAACAGGCTGCCGTTTCAGACCGTCGGCGATTTTCTCGGCAATCATGATCGTCGGCACATTCGTGTTCGCACAGGGGATGGTCGGCATGAGCGATGCATCGCAGACGTAGAGGCTCTCAAGGCCCCTCACCTTTCCTCTGCTGTCGGTGACCGCCAGCCTGTCGCTGGCCGCACCCATGCGGCACGTGCCGGATGGGTGCCATACACCCCCGACGATCTCGGCAATATAGGCCTCGAGATCGGCACGGTTGCCCGCCAGTCGTTTCGGATCGTCGTAATTCGACAGCATGAAGGGAAAAACCCTTTCACGCAGACTGCCGATCGCGTCGAGCCCAACGGCGCCAATGGCGGTGATGACCGCTCCCAGTCTGGAAGGTTTTGAAAAGCGCTTGCCGATCTCCGACATGCCGCCGGCATAGACGCCTGACACGACGGCGCCAAGACTTGGATCGGAGGTCAATCGCACCGCACGCTCGAAAGCATCGGCAAGGCGCACGAGATCGCGGCGATCGGAAAGCATGCGAAAGTCGATGCGGGGCGGTCCGTCTGGTGCAGCCGGGTCCAGAAGCAGCTGGCCACGCGAGTAGGACTTGTTGACCCAGAAGAAGACTGAACCGAGCTGGCGTCCCACGGAATGCCACGCGGCGCGTGTCACGAAATTCATGTGCATGTCGCCTTCGGGACAACCCTCAAGACCGGACGAAAAGCGGTAGCCGATCGGGATGTGATAGTCGGGCACACCCTTTTGCCGGGCCGAGGGTTTAAGATAAGGGACAAGGCCGGCGGAGGGATGCTCCATCAGGTTCTGCCCGATGCCGGGCAGATCGCAGACGACATTGATGCCGCAATCGACGAGGTGGGTCGCCGGCCCGACGCCCGAGCGCATGAGGATAGCAGGTGTTGCCAGCGCGCCGGACGACAGGACGACCCGAGCCGCCGAGAGTGCCTCGCGCACGTTGCCGCGCACCGCGACCACACCTGTCGCCCGACCTGCCTCGATGAGAATGCGTGAGACAGTCGTCTCCGTGCGAATTTCCAGGTTCGGTCGCCTGCGGACATCCGGCGTCAAATAGGCCCATGCCGTGCTGACACGCCTGGCCCTTTCATCCATGTTGACCGCCATTTCGAAAACGCCCTCCTGCCAGGCGCCGTTCTGGTCCGGCAGGAAGGGAATTCCCCTCGTTTCGCAGATTGCCAGCATCGCCCGGGTGAACGGCGTCCAGAGCACCTCGCCTCGCCGGCGGATCGGGAACGGGCCGGTCTTTCCATGAAGCTCGTTGTCGATGTCGAGATCACGTTCGAGCTTTTTGAAATAGAGGAGGCATTCGGCCCATGACCAGCCTTCGACACCCATCTCGCCCCATTCATCATAATCGTGAGGCCCACCACGATTGGCACCTATACCGTTGATCGCCGAGCCGCCGCCAAGCACCTTGGCCTGCTCATAGCGGGCCGCCTTCGCCTCGGGTCGGTTCGAGCCGGTATAGGGAAACGATGCCTTCAGCCCCGACCAGGTATATGTCGGATTGGAATAAGCGACACCGGGATAGGGATTGGCGAGATCCGGAAATTGCTCCGGCGTCGGAGCATCGATGCCGGCCTCCAGCAGGATCACGCGAACGGAAGGATCTTCGGTCAATCGTGACGCGAGAACGCAACCTGCGGAACCGCCGCCGACGATAATGTAGTCCACGCAATTGGTAGTCACTGCATTCATGGCGATAATTCCTGGATGGCCGGAGAAGGTTGAATTGAATGGCACCCGCCTCAGAGTGCCATTCCAGCAAAGCGATTGATGGCTGCTCGGTCGTGCTTCGGCGGCTGACAAGGCCCGCGCAACCGACCGGCGGTTCCCACAGCCTTTGCGAATGGCAGCTTTCGGCCACCGAGGCAGCGTCCCCTGCTTATCCCATGCCGGTTGGTGGCCATCGATGCTCCCTCGTCCTGATGCCAAGCCAATGTTTGGCGGAACCTTTTTATCGGGTGATGTCGATTGTCATCGTTTTGAGGTCACACATCTCGACAAGAGTATGCCGACCGCCGGTGCGGCCAAGGCCACTTTCCGTGCCTGCAGCACCGCCGGCAGGGATATGCGGCTCCCAATAGCAACTCTTCTCGTTGACGTTGACGATGCCGCAGCGCAGGCTTTCGGTATAGAAGAACGCCTTCTTGATCGAGTTGGTGAAGACGGAGGCGTTCAGCCCGTAGGGGCTGGAAGCCGCAAGCTCAAGCGCCTCTTCGTCCGTCTCGAAGGTCAGGACAGGCGCAACCGGTCCGAAGGACTCCTCGCGATTGAGCAGACTGTCCCGTGTCAGGCCGGTCACGACGGTGGGTTCGAAGTAAAGATTGGTCGGCAGGCCGGCGGCGATATTGCCGCCCTTGACGATGCTTGCCTTGCGCTCAGCCGCATCGGCCATATGGCTCAGCATCTTGTCGAGCGCCGTCGCATTGTTGATCGGGCCCATCGTCGTTGCCGGATCGAAGGGATCGCCCATGCGGACTTTTTCCGCGGCCTTTATCAGCCCTTCGACGAAACGGTCGTGAACAGACTTGTGCACCAGGACCCGTTCGGTCGCCGTGCAGATCTGACCGGCATTGGCGAAGCAGCCGGCGCCGACAAGCTCGGCGGCCATGTCGACATCGGCATCGGCAAGCACGATCGTTGGACCATTGCCGCCCATTTCAAGCAGCAGCGGCTTGCCGGCACCACGCCGGGCGATCGTTGCACCGGTGGCCGAGCTGCCAGTGAAGCCGACGGCGTGAGTACCGGGATGGATAACCGCCTCGTCACCGACTTCAGCGCCGTCGCCAAGCACAAGGTTGATGTATCCATCGGGCAAGCCAGCCTCGATCATGCATTCCATGAGCGCCACGGCAATCAGCGAGGTCGTCGGCGCGGGCACCCAGACGACCGTATTGCCTGTCGCGATCGCCGGACCGAGATAGTAGAGGCAAGGCAGACCCAGCGGGAAGTTCCAGGGCGTGATGATCGCAAGCACGCCTTTCGGCTGCAAGAAGCTGAAGGCGCGCTTGTTGGCATCGGCGACGGGGAACGCGGCCGTTTCGAGCCACTTCATCTGCTCCGCAGCATTGCGAAAGCCGAGCGACGCGGCACCGACCTCAGCCTTGGCCTCCGTGTGAAAGGGCTTGCCCTGTTCGAGGCAGAGAAGACGCGCCAGTTCGTCGGTGCGGCGGTCTATCGCGTCGGCGATGTTCATGCAAAGTGCGGCACGCTGGAAGACACCCATTTTCCGCAGGCTCTCGCGCGAGGCATCGGCGGCCGCCACGGCACGGCCAACATCATCACGCGTCGACAAAGCGAGGTAGCCGAGCTCTTCGCCGGTCGACGGGCTGTCGATGCGAAGATATTTGCCCGAGCTGCCCGGAACCCATTTAGAGCCGATGCGGTTCGTGCCGATCCGCAGCCCTTCCGTCGGCTGTGCGACGATCGGCATGCCGCGCAGATGGGGGCCGTTGATCGAAGATCTAAATTGGACCGTCATGCGATGCTCCTTTGACCATATTCAGACTGAATTTTGAGAATGGTTTGACGGCTGCGCCGTACAGCTTCGACGAAGAGCTGCTCGCCGGCTTCCGCCGATGCCTCCGACGGCGTGCCGATGACGCCGTTTTCGCGGATCGCCTCAAACGGCCGCCAGACGCTGACCGCAGGGCCGGCATAAAGATGCGGGTCGGGCCAGGACGGCGGCGTCGCACCATCCGGGATCAGGTTCTGTCGGACGCTTGCCGGCAAAACATGCATCATCAGGGAGGTCTCAAGCGCACAGGCGTGCCCGGTGCCACCGGCGTGATCGGGCAGCACCCTCGCTGCGACATCCGCGATGAGATCGAAATAGGAAAAGCCTGCGGAAACGACGCCCTGAGATCCAAGCGTGGTGATTGCCACCTGGATCGCCGCGCGATTGCCGCCGTGACCATTGATGATGACAGGCAGAAAGCCGTCCTGCCACAAGCAGCTGCAGAGATCGACGAGAACCGCAATGAAGGTCTGCGGGCTGAGGCTCATCGTGCCGGCAAAGGCGCGGTGATGGGCCGACGACCCGTAGGCAAAGGGCTCGCAGACGCGAATGCCGTTCTCGCCCGCAGCCGCAGCGGCAGCAACTGCGGATGCAAGCCAGATATCGAGGCCCATCGGCAGATGAGGACCGTGCTGCTCAACAGCGCCCGTCGGAAGCAACGCAATGGGTCTCTTCTCGCCGTTGCCGGCAAGCCGGGCTGCGTCCTCGGTCGTCATCCACGCGAAGGCCGATGATCCACGGACGACGAAATTGGTATCACGGCTGATCATCGCACTGGCTCCAACAATCGGGCCTTGGCGTAGGTCATCGACGTATCCGCCAGAAGCGCGGCCATGATGATCGCGCCCTTGTAGAAATCGAGGCTCGACGGATCGGTCCCGAAAATCCGCAGCGCGGTCGTCAGAAGGCTGACGATCAGGGCGCCGACCACCGTGCCCCAGACGGTGCCGCGTCCGCCAAAGATGCTCGTCCCGCCAAGCACGGCCGCAGCAATCGCATCGAGCAGCAGGGAGGTGCCGCCGATGTTCGGCGTGACGACCGGCACGCGGCTGATCATCACCACTGACGTCAGGAAAACGAAGATACCGGATGCGCCATAGACAAGAATCGTGTGCCGCTTGACCGGTATGCCGGCAAGCTCGGCTGCGCTCGCATCCGAGCCGAGCGCATAAGTGCGCAGGCCAAACCGGGTCATGCGCATCAGGACTGCCGCTGCAAGAATGATGATCAGCGTTGCGAAAATGATGTTCGGTAAGCCGAAGGAACGGGTGATGCCGACGAAGCGAAGGACCGGATCTTTCAGCATCAGGACGCCCTTCGAGGCGACCGCCAGGGTCGCGCCCTGCAGCACCACCATGGTCGCAAGCGTCGTCACGAAGGGTGGGATCTTCAGAAGCGCGATGATAGCGCCATTGACCAGCCCGACGATCAGCATGATCGCAAGTCCAATCGCCAGTGCCGCCCAAAGACCCGTTCCTGCATCAATCAGGCTCGCGATCAGGACGGCGCAAAACGCGACACCCACACCCGCTGCCAAGTCGATGCCACCGGTCAGCAGGACGATAAGGGCGCCGAGCGCGAGAACGGCAATCGGCGTTGCCTGCGAAACGATGTTGATCAAGCTCTGGCCAGCGATCACACGGGGATCGATCGCCGAGAAGACGATCACCAGGATCACGAGCAGGATCAGCGGCGAAAGGTCGAGAACTCGCCTGAGGAGGATATTGCGTGAGGAAATCATCTCAATCCTTCCTTTCCACGGTGAAGACGGTCTGATGGTAGGCCAGGTTCATCGCGCATTTGCTCCAAGAGGGACATTTGCCGCCGTAGCAGAAAGTGTGCGTGCCGGTGATATGCTTGCCGTTCGCGACGCCTCGCCGAAAGCCAGAGCCATGACCTCTTCCTCGGTTGCGCCGCGCGGCAGTTCGCCAACGGAACGACCCTCGCGCATGACGACGATCCGGTCCGCGACCCCCAGCACTTCCGGCAATTCGCTCGATACCATCAGGATCGCCGCACCCTTTTGCTTCAGCCCTGCAATCAGGTGATGCAGATCGGACTTTGCGCCAACGTCGACACCCCGTGTCGGCTCGTCGAGCAGGATGATCCGTGGTCTGGTGGCGAGCCATTTGCCGATGACGACCTTCTGCTGGTTGCCGCCGGAAAGCTCGAGCGTCATCTTGCCCGGCTGCGCTGGCCGAACGCCGAGCGAGGCGATGAGCTCGCGCGCCAGGGCACCGATCTTGCGCATCGGCAGAATGCCAAAGCGGCTGTTGCCCCTGATCCAGGCGAGCGAGAGGTTGTCACGGATCGACATAGGCCCGACGAAGCCCTCCAGGTGCCGGTCTTCGGGAACATAGACGATGCCGGCCCTGTTCGCGGCCTTGATGCTGCCGCCGGCCTGCCGTTCCCCGAAGACGTCGATACTGCCGGCATGCAGTGTCTCCAGGCCGGCGATCAGGCGAAGCACTTCGGACCGACCGCTGCCCATCAGTCCGGCAAGCGCGACGATCTCGCCACAGCGCACGGAAAGCGAAGCGGATGTCAGCAGCCTGCCGTTTGAAACATCCTTCACTTCGATTGCCGTTGCTCCGATCTCGGCTGCGAGATGCGGGAAGATGTCATCGACCTCGCGACCGACCATCATGGAGACGATCTCCACCTCCGTGGTTTCTACCGTCTTGCGCTCGCCGATGAACTTGCCGTCGCGCAGGACGACGACGCGATCGCATTGGGTGAAGATCTCCTCCATCTTGTGCGAGATGTAGAGAATTCCGGCGCCACGGGCGCGCAGCCTGGCGATCAGCGAATAGAGTTGGTCGCGCTCACGGTTGGAGAGTGCGCTCGTCGGTTCGTCCATGACCATGAACCATGCATCGGACAACACGGCACGGGCGATCTCGACCATTTGCCGGCGACCGACCGACAGCGCGCGCAACTCGATGTCGACATCGATGTCGAGCGAAAGTTCTTCGAGGATCGCCTTGGCTTCGCGGCGCATTCTGCGACGGTCGAGCAGGCCGAATGCATTGCGTGGCTCACGCCCGACGAACATGTTTTCAGCGACGGTAAGATCGGGGGAAAGGCTGAAGTGCTGATGGATGACGCTGATGCCCTTTGCATCATTGGGGGAACTGAAGCTCACCGGCATGCCGTCTATGACCAGCTGGCCTTCGTCGGGCCGGTAGACGCCGGAGATGCATTTTACCAACGTGGATTTGCCCGCACCGTTTTCACCGGCAAGCGCCACGACTTCACCGGATGAAACCGTGAAGGACACACCGTCGAGCGCCTTGACGCCCGGGAAGATCTTGCCGATCCCGACCAGCGAGATCGAATGCGCCGCATCGTCTGCCGCCACCGCGCTTGTCGCCGGGGCGACCGATATCGTTCGACGGCGTGCCGAACGAACGAGGCCCCTAATCGCTTCTGGCTGGCTGGAGAGAACGGCAACGAGGATGAGCGCACCGGTGACATAGTAGATGATGATCTGCGGAACCTGCAGAAAGGACAGCCCGGTATTGATGACGCCGAGCAGCAGCGCGCCAACGGCCGTTCCCCAGATCGAGCCTTGACCACCCGACAGCTTTGTTCCGCCGATGATAGCGGCGGTGATGGCGGTGAACTCGAGACCCGTCCCGGCCAATGGCTGGGCCGAGCCGAGACGGCCGACGGTCAGGATCGCGCCCAATCCTGCCGTTGCGCCGGAGATGAGGTAGACGGAGATGCGAACCAGGTTCACCGGCACCATGGAGACGCGCGCGGCTTCGGCGTTGCCGCCGATCGCGTAGATCCAGCGTCCGTAGACCGTTCGCCGCAGCACGAACCACCACAGGCAAAGCACGATCGCTGCGATAATGACCGATACCGGGATCAGACCAAAGGTGGCGCGGCCGGCATAGAGGATGATCGGATCGGTGATTTCGAGGCTGGAGGCATGCGAAAGGCTGAGCGACAATCCGCGCGCAAATGCCATGGTGGCAAGCGTCGCAATGAAGGGCGAGATGCCGCCGAAGCCGATTAGCAAGCCATTGAGCAGGCCGATCGCAGCCCCGCTGGCGATGGCGGCAAGTAATGTCGCAGTTGCCGAGCCCGTCGCCGAAAACACGAGGCCGGCAGCCACGCCGGCAAAGGCGAGTGCGCTGCCGATCGAAATGTCTATGCCGCGGGCGATGATGACCGCCGTCATGGCGAATGCCGCCAAGGCTATGACCGCACTTTGCTGCGTGATACTGACGAAATTGCCTGCCGTCAGGAAGCGGGGATCGATCCAGCCGAACACGGCGATGGCGATCGCCAGAACGACAATCAACACCGGTTCGTTACGGCGGAAGAAGGATGTGATCGGGGACTGGGACATCGTGCCCTCTCTCGAACAATGGGTTCCTGACACGCAGCAACAGGATTGCGGGGCGTGCTGCAAATGAGGCCGGCGGCAGGACGAGCCGCCACCGGCCGGGAGCCGGTTATTTGCCGACCGTCATTTGCGAAGCGGAAACCTTCGGGCCGAGCTGTTCGGTATAGTTCTTGGCCTCGACGGCTTCCTTGTCCGTATTGATGTGGTCGAAGGTCAGGCCGGCCGCCTTCAGTTTCTCTGCCGTTGCGTCGGAGCTCACGAAGTAGGTCGGCATGTAGAGATCTTTCGGCAGTTTCTCGCCATTGGCAAGACGTGCAGCCACCGCGACATTCCAATAGCCGACACGATAGGCGCCGGTGAGCACGTCAACCACCATCTTGCCGCTGTCGATCAGCTCCTTCATCTCGGCGTCACCGTCATAGCCGCCATAGATGAGGTTCGAGCCCATGCTGCTTGCAACGGAATCGGCCGCCAGGCAGAGGCTGTCGGAGATGCAGGCAACGGCCTTCAGATCAGGATAGGTCGTCAGCCAGGTCTGGGCGGCATTGGTTGCCTTGGCTGCATCCCAGCCGGTCGGCTCGACGCCAACGATCTTGATGTCCGGAAACTCCTTCTTTATCGTATCGACAAAGCCCTTTTCGCGGGTGTCGGACACGAAATTGCCGCGGGAGCCGACAAGCAGAGCGATTTCGCCTTTGCCATCCAGGGACTTGCCGATAGCGCGGGCGACCATGGCCATATTGTCGTAGTCCGGATAAAGCGTCGAATAGTTTTCACCCGCCTCGACCTTGTTGCCCATGGTGATGACCGGAATGCCGGCCGCTTCGGCCTTCTTGATCGCAGGGATGACGGCATTCTTATCGATCGGGTCGATCAGGATGGCGCTGACGTGCTGGTTGACGAAATTCTCGATGATGCCGACCTGCTTTTCCAGGCTGCCTTCGGCGCTCTGCCAGGTGGATTTGACGCCGTAGTCCTTCGCGGCAACGTCGCCGGCCTCCTTCATGCGGACGTAAAACGAGTTTTGTAGATCGATCGCGGCAACGCCGAGGACCTTTTCGGCCGCCAGCGACGGTGTGGCAAGCGCAAGTGCAATAAGGGCGATGGATACCTTCAAAATAATACGCATTTTTGTTCTCCTCTGCCATCAGCAGTTTTTGATGGGTGGCATTTGGGCGTTTTCCGCCTCTTCTCACTCTTGACCGACATCCCGCCGTAATGGTCGGCGATATCGGTAATTGCCCGCCGCTTGGAAGCGGCGGCACAGTTTTCGATCAGTTCGACAAGCCGTCAGTGCCCGCACCGCAGACAAGGCCCGCAACTCTCTCCCCAGACTTTGGCTTGATGGCTCCCGCCATCAGCGCGGCAAGCGAGGCTGCACCGCTCAAATCCGCAGCAATGCCGAATTCGAACCACAGAAGCTCAGCCGCCCGCTGCATGTCGTCGTCCTCGATCAGGACGATGTCGTCGACGTGACGCCGCGCACTCTCGTAGATGCTCTCGTCGGTGCGCCCGCATGCCATGGTCGCGACACGTGTCGTCACCTCCGGCAGCCTGACGACCGCGCCTGCCGCAAAGGACGCATGCAGCGTCGGCGAGCCCGCCGGCTCCACGCCAATGATCCGCGCCTCAGGATTGACCGCCTTGATGATCTCGGACATTCCCGTAATCAGGCCGCCGCCGCCGATTGCCACGATGTAGAGATCGACGTCGGGGATCTGCTCCAGCATCTCGATGGCAACGGTGCCCTGCCCCGCAACGATCGCCTCGTCGGCGAAGGGATGCATGTAGAAGGCGCCATGCTCCCTTGCGAAGGAAAGGGCAGCGTTATGCGCCTCGTCCCAGACCGATCCGGCGTAGCGCACCTCGGCGCCCAGCTTCTTGAGCTTCTGCTCCTTTAGCGGGCTGGCATTGGCCGGCAGGAAGATGGTGGCCGGTACACCGGACTGGCGCGCCATATAGGCGCTTGCAAGTCCGTGATTGCCGCCTGAAGCGGCAACGAGACCGTTTGCCAGTTGCGCCGGAGTCAGCGATTTCACACGATTGACGGCGCCGCGGATCTTGAAGGAGCCGCTGACCTGCAGGCATTCGAGCTTGAGATGAAAATCCGCGGGCAGCTCCGCTCCGATGCAATGCTCGAGCTTCAGCACCGGCGTCCTACGGATGAAGGGCTTCACGCGCGCGGCGGCCGTCCTGATGTCTTCCACACTCATCGGATCGGCTCCTCGCTTGCGAGCGCTTCCGGGTATTCGTTGGCGAGCACGAAGCAACAATTGCCGGGTCTCACCCGTCCGGGCTGACGCTTGGCAAAAACGATGCCGTCGATCGGGTGATAGAGCGTCACCGGTTCGCGTTGCGGCGTGCGCAAAAAATGAATCCGGCCGGCTATCTCCCCCTTCGCCACGACGGCGCCGAGCAGGCTGATGGGCTCGAACACACCGTCCTCGTCGGAAATGATATAACCCTCGCTGCCCGGAACCTTCAAAACCCGCCTATTGGCGTCGGCCGGCCTGTCGATCTCGCCCTTCAGGATTCCCGCATGCTTGAGCACGTTGCGGATGCCACGACGGCAGATATCCAGCGCATCCGGACTGACCAGACCACCGCCCGCCATCTCGCTACCGATCACGATCAACCCCTGCAGATTGGCGGCAGCCGTCGATGTGCGGGTCTCGCCGAGGTTGTCGACCATGACCACGGTCGGGGCACCGAAAGCCAAGGTTGCCTTGATGTTCAGACGATGTCCTTCGGGCGTTGGGGACGGTTCGATGATGGCGCTTGGGAGGATCATCAGCGACGAACCGCCGGAATGCAGATCGAGGAAGTAATCGGCAATCGGGAACAGGCAGTCATGCACATAGGCGGAAATTTGGCTGGTCAGCGTGCCATTGAAATCGCCCGGAAAGGTGCGATTGAAATTCAGGCCGTCGACGGGAGAGGTGCGAGTGCCGGCTTCAACGGCGCGCACGTTGATGGCGGGGATGGCGATGATACGGCCATTGATATCCTTCGGGTCGATCTCGCGCAGAAGTTCGCCAAGGGCAATCGGCCCCTCATATTCGTCGCCATGATTTCCGGCCTCGATCAGGATCGTCGGACCGGCACCATTCTTGACCACGGCGAGCGGCACCTGGACCGTTCCCCATGCGTCATCATGAGGGGACTGCGGCACATGAAAATATCCGATCTGCTTTCCGTCGCGATCGAAATCGATAGCGGTGAAGACGCTGTTGCGCCGCGGAGAAATTGCGTTGCGCTTCTTATCGTGGTCGGTCGCGACTGCCTGCTTGTTCATTTCCACTCACTCATTGCTCGTCTCTAATGTCAGCATGACAGTTTCATATATGATGTCAAGTTTCTATATGAAACAAATGGCAATGCAGATCCAAGTTCATTATGGTCGCCGCCAAGGAAGGAATCGCTTTATGAGCAACACCGAAAACGATGGCGGCAAACCCGCCTATGCAGCGCCCGCCTTGACAAAGGGCCTCGAGGTGATGGAGCTGCTTGCCGAAGCCCGTCATGCCTTGACAATGAAGGAGATCGCCGACGGTCTGGGTCGCTCCAAGAGCGAGATCTTCCGGATGCTCGTCGCGCTCCAGGAACGGGGATACATTGATCGCGATCCCGAGACAGACGCATATTCCCTGACGGATCGGCTGTTCAAGCTGGGGCTCCACACGCCGAATGCCCAAGACCTGATGAGCGCCGCCATGCCCGAACTCACGAAGATTGCAAACGACAGTCAGCAATCCGCCCATCTGGTGGTCATCAACCATGGTCTGACCGTGGTAACCGCGGCAGTTCCGGGAGGGGAAGATATGTCATTCACCCTTCGGCTGGGCTATGGGCGCATCGCAGCGGATGCCACGTCGGGCCAGGTCATCATGGCCTTTCAATCGCCGGAGGCCGCAAGCCGGATCATCGATGCCTGCGACATCCACAGCGGAGTGGCAAGCGATCGCGAGACGATCGCCGCGCATCTGGCTGAAATCAGATCGAAGGGGTACGAGCTTCGGCCGAGCCGAGACTTTGTCGGTATCACCGATATTTGCTGCCCGGTGCTCGGCGCTGATGGCAATGCCGTTGCCGCTGTCATCATCGCCTATATCAACCGTCACACTCGTGAAAGCCGTCACGAACATACGGCAGAGATATTGCGGTCCGCTTGCGGTCGAATATCGGCCAAGCTGTCCAATCGTGTGAGATCGCCGGTCGAGCATGACTATGGAGCGATGCAAGACCAGCTGAAATCATGATGCGGATGAACATGCCACCTGCCACCAGGGCTGCGTGGGCCGGTCATTTCCGTGGAAAGCGATCCAATCAAACGCTGTGATAGCAGTCGAATGGCAAGCCTCGAAGCAAACTACCTGGCGAAGCGTTCGGGCCGGAAGGCGGTAAGTAGCGGATGGCGCTTGCCAGTGGCAATCTCGTCGGCAAGCAGCTCGCCGGCGATCAGGCCCAGAGTTGCCCCGCTGTGGCTGAACGCAACGAAATAGCCGGGGATCGCCTGCAATTCGCCGAAGACCGGCTCACCATCACCGGGAATGGGCTTGGGACCGACACCGTAATCGCCAATTTCGAGCTGCGGGTTTCCTTCCAGTACCTTTGAGGCTTCCCGTAGCAAGCCGGTAAGGGTTGAGGTCTTGATCTCGTAGCTGCCATCGGCGTTCACGATCACCTCTTCTTCCGACCATGCCGAATCCAGGGCAAAGGCCCCGTCGGGGGTCGGCCGGATGGCGACGCGTGGCGTGTTCAGTACAGCCTTTAGCGGATGATGGATCGGCTTCGTGCGGACCAGAAGCGCGATTGGGGTATCATCGCCGATATGTTGACCGGCCTTGGCAACGATTGCCGGCACATCACCCCCGGCGGCCAGCAACACGGCATCCGCCGGCCAATGGGCGCCATTGGCGGTCGTGACGCCCCTCATGCGGCCTTCCTCCACATTGACCGTCGCCCGGCCGGCATCGGTGACGATCTCACCACCCAGCGCCTGGAACTCTTCGGCAAGAATACCGATCAAGGATGGCAGATCGACCCAACCTTCTCCCGGATTGAAGATAGCGCCCTGCCGCGTCACGGAATGGGGATCGATGCCCGGCGTCACGTTCGCAATCCGATCCGGCGTCAACAATTGGGCATGATAGCCAAGGTCCCGCTCGTAATCGAAGACCGCAGCAATGTCGTTGCTGGCATCGTCGGCATCCCAGGTCAGGCCGCCGTCGAAGCGCAGCCAGGCGGCATCGGGATATCTGGCTGATAGAGTGCGATAGCGGTCGAGGCCAGCCAGACGCAGACGATGATAGGCGTCCGAGCGACGTCTCGCCGAATTGAGCCAGGCAAGCGAGCGGCTCGATGCGCCGTTGGCGAGAGGACCATCATTGATCACCGTTGTCTGAACCCCAAGCCGCACCAGATGAACGGCGGTGGAAACCCCGAAGATACCGCCGCCGACGACAACGACTTTCGAGGGACGAGTGGAAGCATGCATGTTGGAAAACCTTGTCAGTAGTGGATGTTGCGATCAACGAGCCGCCGGAGATGCCGCCGGCCCTGTCTGTCAGAGAACCTCGGCGAGGAAGCGCTTCAGTCGTTCGCTTTGTGGATTGTCGAAGATCTGTTGCGGGGGGCCTGCTTCGACGATGCGGCCCTCGTCCATGAAGATCACCTGATCGGCGACCTTGCGGGCAAATCCCATTTCGTGGGTAACGACCGCCATGGTCATGCCCTGGCGCCCGAGATTGGCCATCAGATCGAGCACGCCCTTCACCAATTCCGGATCGAGCGCGCTCGTGACTTCGTCAAAGAGGACGACTTCCGGATCCATGGCGAGCGCGCGGGCGATGGCGACGCGCTGCTGCTGTCCACCGGAAAGGCCGGCCGGGCGGTGATCCCTTCGCCCGGCAAGACCCACCTCCGCAAGGCGGGTCTCGGCAATCCGCCGCGCTTCGGCTTTCGGCATCTTCTTGATCTTCGTCAGCGACAGCATGACGTTTTCAAGCGCGGTGTGATCCGGAAAGAGATTGAAATGCTGGAACACCATGCCGACACGGCGACGCAGGCTTTCCGGTTTCATGGACAGAATGCTCTCGCCATCGAGCTGGATGTCGCCACGCTTCGGTTCGACCAACCGGTTGAGGCATCTGAGCAATGTCGACTTGCCCGAGCCGGACGGGCCGATGATGCAGGTCACGGTGCCACGAGCAATATTGAGATCGATGCCTTTCAGCACCTCAAGATCGCCATAGGCCATGCTGAGATCGCGGATGCTGAGGGCGCCGCCCTTGAAGCGGGCAACAATATCGCGCCGCGCTTGCGTGCCCGACGCCGCTTCCAACTCACCGACCTCGACAAGGCCGCTCGTCGCACCGGAACTGCGACCCTGACGTCCAAGGCGCAGGCGGGCATCGATGTAGTTGACGAGATGCGTCAGCGGCACGGTGATGACCAGATAGAAGACGCCGGCGAGCAAGAGGGGCGAGAGATTGCCGGTGACGACAGCCTGATCCTGGCCAACGCGAAAGATCTCCCGCTCCGAGACGAGCAGCCCGAGAAAATAGACCAGGCTCGAATCCTTGACGTTTCCGATGAACTGATTGACGAGCGCCGGCAGGACCCGCCGCACCCCCTGCGGGATGACGATCAGCCGCATCCCCTGCCCGTAGCTCATGCTGAGCGCGCGGCAAGCCTCCATCTGGCCGCGCTCGACACTTTGAATGCCGGATCGGAAGATCTCACCGATATAGGCGCCTGCAATCAGGCTGAGCGCGATGATCCCAAGCGGAAAGGGTGACGGGCCGAAGAGTTCGCGGCCGATGCGGGCAAAGCCTTGGCCAATGATGAGGATCGTCACGATCGCCGGCAAGCCGCGGAAGATATCGGTATAGATGCGCGCCGGCAGGCGCAGCCAACGCGACTGCGAGATGCCCATCACCGCCAGCACCATGCCGATGATCACGCCGAGCACGGTGGAGGCTGCCGCCAGGATCAGTGTGTTCTTCAGTCCGACCGTGATCATGCTCGGCAGGACTTCGGCCATGGCATCCCAGTCAAGGAAGCTGCGGCGGAGGTTTTCAAGCCAATCCATTCAATTCCCCATGAAACTCTAAAGGCAAGCCAATGCCGCCGCCCGGCGAGCCGGACGGCGGCGCGGCCTTACTTCTTGGGAAGATATTGATCGGGCATTGGCGAACCAGGGAACCACTTCTCATAGAGCGTCTTCCAGGTGCCATCCTGCATCGCTTCATGCAGCGCCTTGTTCAGCGCCAAGCGGAAGGCGTCGTTACCCTTATGAACGACGAATCCCGCGGGTGCGTCGAAGGATGGAATGTTCACCGCGATCTTCAGAGCCGGATAGCGCTCGCCATACTGCTTGGCGGCTTCATAATCGAGGAAATGCGCGTCGATGGTGCCGTTGTTCAGCGCGGCGACGGCCGAATTATTGTCCGGAAATTTGACGAGATCGGTGCCGGTAAAGTTCTTGGTGGCATAGACCTCCTGCAGCGTGCCCTGCACGACGCCGAGGCGCTTGCCCTTGAGGCCGCTTGCATCCTTGATCGAGGCATCGGACGTCAGAACCGAGAGATAGCCGGCGAGATAACCATCCGAGAAATCGACCGTCTTCTTGCGCCCCTCGGTCGTTCCGATGGCCGCAACGGCGACATCGAAACGCTGATTGGCGACCGACGGCAGAAGAGCCGAAAATTCCTGGCCGGTAAATGTCACCTTGTCCTTGGGAAAACCCATGCGGGAGGCGACGTTGAGGAAGAGTTCGATGTCGAAGCCGGTGAACTGACCATCGGCCGTCGTGAAGGTGTAGGGTTTGGAATCTCCCATCGTGCCAACGCTGATGACGCCCGGATCGATGAGATTGTAGGGATTGTCGGCGGCGGCGGCGGGGCCGACGCTTGCTGCTACGAGATAGGCCAGCACGCCGGCGCGCAGGGGCGCGGCCATGGCCGAGATTATGCGGGATATTTTCATGTTCGTTCTCCGCTCTGAAGGATGCTCTTATCGGCATTCATGCATGCGCGTCTGCTTCTCCTCCCATAGATCGGCAAGAGATTATCTGGACAAGAGACCGGTATCATATATAAAGAGACCGGTCTCAATTGATATTTGTTAACTTGAGATTGACCGTCCGTCAACAACTCTTGTAGTCGTCATCGAATGGAAGAACCCCTCACCTCGAAACGCTCCGTCACCGTCGCCGATGTTGCCAGGGCAGCGAATGTCTCGAAGGCCACTGCCGCGCGCGTGCTCGGCGGTTATGGCGTCGTCAGTGACAAGGTTCGCGAGCAGGTGCTTGCTGCTGCAGCAGCACTCGAATATCGGCCGAACGAACTGGCGCGTAGCATGACGACAGGCAAATCCGGCATTATCGGGGTTGTCGTCGGCGATATCGAGAACGCCTTCTTCAGCCTCGCCGTCAGGGGCATCAGCGACGTCGCGCGCATGGCCGGCTTCAACGTCATCATCGCCAATTCCGGCGAAGAGCTCGATGCGGAAAAATCGGCAGTCGACCTGCTGATCGGCAAGCGCGTCGATGGATTGATCGTAACACCCGCGCGCTGCGACCGGACGCAGCATCTTCAGGACATACGCCGCGTCGGCGTACCGCTCGTTCTCTTCGACCGAAGCATCCCCGAGCTCGGCGTCGATGCCGTCACGGGCGATGATTTCGACGCCGCGATGATCGCCACCCGCCACCTTCTCGAGATGGGGCATCGCCGCATCGCCTATGTATCCGCCATGGATACCGAGAGCGAATTCCCTGGCGACAGCCGCAGCATTACCAATTCGGCGGTGCGCGAACGCGTGGATGGCGTATTGAAGGAGCAGGCGAATGCCGGCATCGAAAGGGCGCAATATTACGTGCGGCTTGGCGCAGCCGACCAGCCGAGGACGGACGGCGTCGTAAAGAGCCTGCTGCAGGATGACGCGCCGCCGACCGCTCTCATCACCTCTGACAGCCTTGTCGGGCTTCGGGTCTTCAAGAGCTTGCAGGCAATGGGATTGTCCGTCCCGCGGGATATCTCGATGATATCGTTCTTGGATGCCGACTGGACGACGGTCACGACGCCACCGATCACCGTCATCGACCAGCCGGTCTACGAGATGGGCAAAAAGGCGGCCGAGCGGCTGATATCGCGGTTGAACGGCAAGGATCTTCCGGCCGAGAGGACTGCCATCAAAACGTGCCTGATCAAGCGCGGATCTGTCACCTCGCCACCTCGCGGCAACAGCCGATAATACCTTGCGTCGCCGTACTCTCTATACAGTCCTCGAACATCTTGAAACCTTGATTGAGCTGCGTGACCTGCCCCGAAAGGCATCGGCCACTCAGGTCATCCATTTGCGATGTTCGACGAAGCGCTCTGCCAAAAGGTCGATGAACAATCGCACCTTAGTCGGCAGATGGCTGCGATTCGGATAAATCGCACTTATCGTGAATTCCACTGCCCGATAATCGGGCATGGCGCGCACCAGGCGGCCCGCGGCGACATCCTCGAAAACGATGAAGCTGGGGGCAAGGAAGATGCCTTGGCCGCTTGCCAGCAGAAAGCGCAGTGTCTCGGCGCTGTTCGAGACGACATTGCCCGAAATCTTGACGCCAACCTGCTTGCCGTCGGCATCCTCGAAACGCCATTCGTCGCCATACGGATAATAGGTGTATTGCAGGCAATTGTGCTCCACGAGATCGGCCGGCACCTTGGGCATTGGATGCGTGTCGCGGTAGTCTGGTGAGCACACGAGCATATGCCGCCAGGGCGCCAGCTTGCGCGCCACGAGTGTCGAGTCCGGTGCCGGCAAGGTTCGGATCATGAGGTCATACCCCTCCTCGACCATGTCGATCGACCGTTCGCCGACGTTGAAATCGAGCGAGATCGCGGGGTATTGCGTCATGAACTCATCGATGACGGGGAGCAGGAAGCGGACGATGGCGCCGCTGGTATAGATCTTCAGCGTGCCGCGCGGCATCGTGCTAAGCGCGCCAGCAGCCCGGTCGGCCTCCTCAAGATCGGCAAGGATCTGCGAGGAGCGCTCATAATAATATTTACCGGTTTCCGTCAGGCTGACCCGGCGCGTCGTGCGGTTCAGAAGCCGCACACCGAGCCGGTCTTCCAGGGATTGCACATGGTTGCCCACCATGGTGACGGACATGTTGAGCCGGCGGGCAGCAGCCGAAAATCCGCCACATTCCACCACCCGGCCAAAGACTGCGAGGCTGGTCAACCGATCCATATTGTCCTCGGATTATCCACTGTGACTTGATGATCCTTCCAAATTTGAGGAGATTATCAGAAGGACCGTTCGGACGCATCTTCATCGCATCAAAAAAGGCCCCGTGCAAAGGGGTGGCGCATTGAAGGAAACGGACGATGGTCGAACTACCCCGTAACGAAGCGTTCAAAAACGCAAGCCAAGCTGACGCTGCTCCGGTCGGCGAGATAGCGAAGTCTCCAGGTGCCGAGACTGTGCCGGGTGCGGCTGTCGAAGCGCCTGTTACCGCCGCCGCACCCAAGGCAGGCGGAAAGCTCATCAAGCGCGGCCTGCTGATTGCGGCGCTGGTCGCCGGCGTCGCTTTCGGTGCAGATTTCGGCTACCATTACTGGACTGTCGGACGCTTCATCGAATCCACCGACGATGCCTATGTGAAGGCCGATTACACCACGATCGCGCCGAAAGTCGCCGGCTACATCAAGGAAGTGCTGGTCAACGATAATGACAAGGTCAAGGCCGGCCAGGTGCTCGCCCGTATCGACGACCGCGATTTCCAGGCAGCACTTTCCCAGGTGAAAGCCGATCTCAAGGCTGCGGATGCCGCAATTTCCAACATCGATGCACAGATCCAGCTGCAACAATCGCTGATCGCGCAGGCGAAGGCGACGGCTGACTCTTCGCAAGCCTCGTTGAATTGGGCAGTGTCGGACGCGGCCCGTGCGGCTCGCCTGACGACCAACGGCGTCGGCAGCCAATCGCAGGCCGAACAGACGCAATCGGCCCGCGATCAAGCCGTTGCCGCGCTCCAGCGCGACCAGGCCGCAGTCGTTGCCGCGCAGAACAAAGTGCCGGTGCTGCAGACCCAACGTGACCAGGCGGTGGCCCAGCGCGACCGCGCCGCCGCCGCCGTCCAGCAGGCCGAACTCAATCTTTCCTATACCGATATCGTTGCCGCCATCGACGGAACGGTCGGCGCCCGCTCTCTCCGCGTCGGACAATATGTCACGTCCGGCACGCAGCTCATGGCTGTCGTGCCACTCCATTCGGTCTATGTCGTTGCAAATTTCAAGGAAACGCAGTTGTCCTATGTGCGCCCCGGCCAGCCGGTCGAGATCAAGGTCGACAGCTTCCCGGACGTTACAATAAAGGGTCATGTCGATAGCCTCTCGCCGGCAAGCGGGCTCGAATTCTCGCTGTTACCGCCCGACAACGCGACCGGCAACTTCACCAAGATCGTCCAGCGCATCCCGGTGAAGATCGTCATCGACGACGATAATCTCGCCGGCCTCTTGCGCTCCGGCATGTCCGTCGAGCCGGAAATCGACACGAAGGCCGCACAAACCTCGACGGTGGCTGCGCAGGGATTATCCAGCCACGCTGGATGATCCTTCCTAATCTTCGTCGATTATCACCTCAATACCGTCATGAGACTATTCTGGCAAAAGCCGGAAGGAGAAGCGCCGTGGCCACTCTTCAGATTGCCGCAAACAACAACTCTGCCGCGCCCGCGAGCACTGCAAACGCAGCGGCCGCCCGGCCCGCAATGACCCCACTGCGCATGTGGACCGCCGTGATCGGTTCCACGCTTGGGGCTTTCATGGCCGTTCTGAACATTCAGATCGTCAACGCTTCGCTTGCCGACATTCAGGGCGCGATTGGCGCCGGCACTGATGACGGCGGCTGGATCTCGACCTCCTATCTCATCGCCGAGATCGTCGTCATCCCGCTCAGCGCCTGGCTTGCCCGCGTCTTTTCCGTGCGCATCTACCTGCTGACCAACGCGATCCTCTTCCTCGTCTTCTCGGTCGCTTGCGCCTTTGCAGCGAACCTGCAGCAGATGATCATCCTGCGCGCCATACAGGGTTTCTCCGGCGGCGTGCTGATCCCGATGGCCTTTACGATCATCATCACCCTGCTGCCGAAACCCAAGCAGCCGATGGGCCTTGCGCTCTTTGCCCTTTCCGCGACCTTCGCACCGGCAATCGGCCCGACCATCGGCGGCTATCTCACCGAAAACTGGGGTTGGGAATATATTTTCTACGTCAACCTCGTGCCCGGCGTTCTCATGGTCGGCATGCTCTGGGCCTCGCTTGATCGCTCACCGATGAATCTTTCACTGCTGGCCAAGGGCGACTGGCCCGGAATAATCACCATGGCGATCGGCCTTGCCGCGCTGCAGACCGTGCTCGAGGAAGGCAACAAGGACGACTGGTTCGGTTCACCCTTTATCGTCCGGCTTTCCGTCATCGCTGCCGTGTCTCTGACGCTCTTTCTTATCATCGAGCTTCGCGCCGCCCATCCGCTTCTCAACCTGCGCTTGCTGATGCGCCGCAATTTCGGCTTTGGCATCGTCGCCAACTTCCTGCTCGGCATTGCGCTCTACGGCTCGGTCTTCATCCTGCCGATCTATCTGACACGCATTCAGGGTTATAATTCCGAACAGATCGGCATGGTGCTCGCCTGGACCGGCATTCCGCAGTTGATCCTGATCCCGCTTGTGCCGCGGCTGATGAAGCGCTTCGATGCCCGTCTGCTGATCGTCGTCGGCTTTGCGCTCTTTGCGGCTTCGAACTTCATGAACGTCTACATGACGGGCGACTACGCCAGCGACCAGCTTTTCTGGCCGAACATCGTCCGTGCCGTCGGCCAGGCGCTCGCATTCACGCCGCTGACCGCAATCGCGACTGCCGGTATCGAACAGGAAAACGCCGGCTCCGCCTCGGCGCTGTTCAACATGATGCGCAACCTCGGCGGTGCGGTCGGCATCGCGGCACTTCAGACCTTCCTCACCAAACGCGAGCAGTTCCACTCGAACATTCTCACCAATTCGGTCTCCATGTTCGAAGAGGCGACGCGTGCGCGCATCGCCAACCTCACCAACTACTTCATGAACCATGGCGTCAGCGATCAGGCGCTTGCCACCCACAAGGCCATTGTCGCCATCGCTTCCGATCTGCGCACGCAGGCCAATATCATGGCCTTCAGCGACACCTTCTACCTGCTCGGCGTCGCGCTGGTCGTCGCCCTGATCGCCAGCCTGCTTTTAAAGAAACCCGGTCACCTCTCGGGCGGCGCGGCACATTGAGCCGCGTCGCAAGGAGGAGGAGATAGCCATGACCTTGCTGCACGATATGCCGAAGACGGCACCCGTAAGCTCCAGAGTGACGCATAGCGGCGTCAACACTGCGACAACCCTGAACCTCATCGAATGGCTGACGGGCGACGAATGCCATGCTCTTGATGATGCGGGCCTCGTCGGTGGGCTCGGGCGGCGCCTCCAGGCGCTTGGCCTTCCCATCGACCGGCTGACGCTGCACCTGGCGACGCTCCACCCTGAATTCGTCGGCCGCACCTTTGCCTGGGCACCGGGCGAGCCGGTCGAGATCCACGAACGGGAGCACGGCTCGCGGCTCGCGCTGGCCAATACGCCGCTCATAAAGGCACAGGAGATGCGCGAGACGCTCGTCGTCGGCCCGGGCGAGAGCCCGCATGGGCGATGGCAGCATATCGACATCTTCTCCGGCCGTGGGCTCGTCCAGTTGATCGTGGCTCCGCTCTGTAATGCCGACGGGCCCATCAGCAGCGCTGTCTTCGCCACCCGGCGAGCAGGCGGCTTCGCGCCCGGCGAGCAGGATCTGATCGAGCGCATCCTGCCGGCGTTGCGTAACACTTGCGAGTTGCGCGTCCTCAGACAATGCGAACTCAGCCTTCTCGACACCTATATCGGGCCGATGACGGCGAGCCGCATTCTGGCAGGGCACATCCGTCGCGGCGAAATCGAATCAATGGAGGCAGCACTTCTCCTTTGTGACCTGCGCGGCTTCACCGAACTTTCGAATCGGGTGCCCGGCGGCACGGTGCTGGGGCTGCTGAACGCCTATTTCGATAAGGTCGTACCGGCGATCACCCTTGAAGGCGGCGAAATATTGAAATTCATGGGCGATGCGGTTCTCGCATTCTTTCCCGGCGCCGATGCGAACGGAGCCTGCAACGCCGCGTTGACCGCGGCAAAGACGATCCTCGATGCAATAGCGCGCTTCGACTACGACGGAATCCGCATCAAGGTTGGCATCGCGCTGCATTACGGCGAGGTGAGCTACGGCAATGTCGGCTCGGGCAACCGCCTGGATTTCACCTTGATCGGTCCTGACGTGAATATCGTCAGCCGTATCCAAAATGTCTGCAGCGAAGGCGGCGAAGCGCTGCTGATGTCGGGGGCGTTCCAGCAACAGGCCGATATCCCGGATGCGATCTCGATCGGACGGCGGCAGTTGAAGGGTTTTGCCGAGCCCATCGAGCTTCTTACGATCGCCGAGTGAAGGCATCCGTTGGATGCCGGCGATGCCGCATCAGAGGATATTCAATCGCAACGCCGATTGCGTCGAGCAACACCTCTTTCTCATGCGCTCACGCCAAAAATGTGTTGCATTAAATCAACAGCTATTTTTTCCATTTCTGAATGTTGCTGCAACGGATTTACAAACAACCTGAATGTATATAGGTCTGTCGTCAGGATCTGGTTAGCTTGCGATCTGGTGGGGTTGTTGTTTCAGCCGCCAGCTAACGAGGTTCCATAGGGGTGGGGATAATACCGGCAGTCTATTGCAGATGCAGTGCCTGGTTTTGCTTTCTGTTTGCAAGAGAGCGTTTCCAGGGTAGCCTATTGTACTCGCTCCTCGGGATATGTACGACTAGTTACAACCAGGAGTTAAAAATGAACATCAAGAGCCTTCTTCTCGGCTCCGCTGCTGCGCTGGCAGCAGTATCCGGCGCCCATGCAGCCGACGCTATCGTTGCTGCTGAGCCCGAGCCGCTGGAATACGTTCGCATCTGCGACGCATACGGTGCAGGCTACTTCTTCATTCCGGGCACCGAAACCTGCCTCAAGGTCGGCGGCATGGTCCGTACCGAAGGCAAGTGGTACGATGCCTACAATGCAAACAGCCGTAACGGCACTCTCTGGCACACCCGCGCTCAGCTGGCGCTCGACACGGCAACTGACACCGAATACGGCCCGCTGAAGACCAACACGGTCATCCGTTGGGATTGGCAGGAAGGCAACACCACCAGCACCAAGCTGCTGTGGGCCAACATCAGCCTCGGCGGTTTCCTCGTCGGTAAGGCCGACTCGCAGTTCAACTACTACATGGGCTACGCCGGCGACGTCATGAACGACGACGTGATCTATGACGGCCCGTACGAACTGAACCAGTTGACCTACAACTACGACGCAGGCAACGGCTTCACGGCTGTCGTCTCGCTCGAAGACAGCAATTCCAGCGGTTCGGGCGCCGGCTACGGCGCAAGCTGGGCATCGGACGACAAGGCCAACCACTACGCTCCTGACGTTGTTGCCGGTGCTGGCTTCAAGTCCGGCGCATGGGGCTTCAAGGTCGTTGGCGGTTACGACTCGATCAAGTCGGAAGGCGCCATCAAGGCTCGTGTTGATGCAGACTTCGGCGTATTCTCTGCCTTCTTGATGGGTGGCTGGAACACGGACGGCGACAACCTCAACAAGTACGCCGGCACCAACCTGGCTCGTTCTTCTTGCCCGGTTAACGATGCATCGAAGTGCGGCTGGGGTGACTGGGCTGTTTGGGGCGGCGTTGGCGTTCCGATCAACGAAAAGCTGAAGTGGAACCTCCAGCTCGCCTACACCGACTCGAAGATCTTCGCAGCGACCACGAACCTCCGGTTCAACCCGGTCAAAAACCTGCAGATCACGCCGGAAGTATCCTACACCAACTTCGATTCTGTGAACCAGGATCAGTGGGCTGGTATCCTGCGCTTCCAGCGTAGCTTCTAATAGCCAAGTTACCTGGTCTACCTGGGACCAGGTGCGAGAAGCCTGATGTACCGATCCATCAGGCTTCTCAAAATGATCGGTTGACCTCCGATCAAAGCCGGAAGGATCCGGTTTCCCTCCGGGTCCTTCTTATTGTTCGAGCGAGACCGATGATCTCGCGTTCGCCGCTGGCGAAATAGCATCAGTCCCGTCCGTAAAGCCCCGCCTGATGGGCTGCCCGGTCCAGTTCCTCGCGGAAATCGGGATGAGCAAGCCCGATCAGCGCCTTTGCCCGTTCGGCTACAGATTTACCCTTGAGATTGGCCCAGCCATATTCCGTGACGACGATGTGAATATCGTTGCGCGACGTCGTCACCGGGCCTGTCAGCGTTGGAACGATCCGCGAAAGCGTTCCCTTGGCCGCCGTCGCGTGACAGGCGATGATCGAGCGGCCGCCACGCGAAGCATAGGCGCCACGCACGAAATCCACCTGACCGCCCGATCCGCTGAACTGCCTTCCATTGACGAATTCAGAATTGCAGGCCCCATTGAGATCGATTTGCATCGTCGCATTGACCGACACCATCCGGTCGTTCTGCGCGATGACGAACGGATTGTTCACATAGTCGACGGGATGCGCTTCGACATCCGGATTGTTGTTCAGGAAATCGTAGAGCGGCTTGTCACCCAGCGCAAAGGTGAAGATCGTTCGTCCGACATGGATCTGCTTGCGGCTGTTGTCGACCACGCCTGCCCTGACCAGAGCGGCAAGCCCCGATGTCATCATTTCGGTATGGATGCCGACATGGCGATGCTGGGAAAGGCCGGCGCAAACCGCATCGGGCAGCGCACCGATGCCCATCTGCAGGCAATCACCATCATCCACGAGCCCTGCAATGATCGCGCCGATGGTATCGTCTACTTCCGAACGGGGCGCGGCAGGAAGCGCCGGGAGGCTTGCGTCATTCTCGACAAGGGCCGCGACATTCGACACGGGGATCATGCAATTGCCGCGCACGTAGGGCATGCTGGGATTGACCTCGAGGATCAGCCGGGCTCCCGGCTTGCGGGCAACTGCAAGCGCATAATCCGTACTGGCGCCGAGGCTGAAATTACCCTCCGCATCCATGGGCGAAACAGTCGCGACCAACGTATCGACGCCGACATGCTCGACAAGCGAGCGCGGCACCTGGCTGAAATGACAGGGGACAAGTTCGCCGGCGGGCAACATTTCCGCCATGCGCTTCTTGTCGAGTGCGCGGTCCACCCCTCCATGAAAATAGCTCATCGGGATGATGCGGTCGCGCAGCTCGAACTCAAATACGCTGGAGCCGGCTACACCCGTACACAACAGATAATAGAGCCGGACGTCTTCCACTGCCCCGGCCCGGGCACGATCGGCCAATGCAGCAAGGATGGCAGGCGGCTGACCGGCGGCGATCGGCATCGCGACCTTCGCACCCGACGGTATCAAGGCAACGGCCTCATGTGCGGGACGCACGCGTTCGCGATACTGCGTCTGATAATTGTCGGCCATCGAATCCTCCCCTTGAATGCCACTGCCAGCACAAATCGGCATCCACTGCGGGATCGCAGCTGCCCTCCTCCGAGGCGGCTGCGAACACTTTCGCTGCAGTAGAACGCGCTTACATAAAAGCGCGTAACCTGCTGCCTGCGCAAGAGCCGAACATCAGGCTCGCGCAGGCAAAAGTGAAATCGGCCCCATTCCTAAGCATCGCGGCATGCTTGCGGCGACATTCGAAAAGAGCATGACCATCATCGCTATCCCAGATGATCCAAATTCGCCGGATAGCCGGCCTCTTCCAGCACTTTGCGAAGGGCAGCGCCTGTCGCGGTCGTGTCGACCTTGACCGTGCGGGTAGCGGGATCGGCCTCGACCCTGGCTGCGGGATCGACGGACTGGATCGCCTTGGTGACCGATCTGGCACAGCCGCCGCAGGTCATGTTTTCGATTTTGAGGTCCATGAGAAATCTCCTTGGTTTTGATCTCACGGCGTTCAAAGTGGGGTTTCCAACCATGGGAAGGTCAAGTGCCACACGACGAAAAAAATGCTATTGACCTTCCCATGGTTGGAAGCTCCATCTTCAATCCGAACTCGAATTTCGGAATAGGATTAAGGAGGCGGCTATGAATGCCCCCGTTCGAAAGACAGATCTATCTGCTGCAATAACCCTCCCCATCGAGGGCATGAGCTGCGCATCTTGCGTCGGCCGCGTCGAGAAAGCCTTAAAGGCTGTACCCGGCGTCGAGACCGTGTCGGTCAATCTCGCCACCGAGCGGGCAAGCCTCACAACGAGCGGCACGGTCGACCATGCCAAGCTTGTCGAAGCCGTTGAAGATGTCGGTTATTCGGTGCCCACGAAGCCAGCCTCATCCACCAGCTTCATCGAGCTCCTGGTAGAAGGAATGACCTGCGCATCCTGCGTCGGCCGGGTGGAACGCGCCCTGAGGGCTGTGCCCGGCGTCACGCAAGCCGCCGTCAATCTCGCGACGGAACGGGCGACGATCAAGGGATCTGCCGATGTCACCAACCTGATCGCGGCAATCGAAGACGCCGGCTACGAGGCGAAGGCGATCGGCGCCACCGCACCCGGCGAGATCGAAGACGACGAAGCCGGACGTGCGAAAAGGAAAGAAGCCGAACGTCGGGAACTCACCCGCGATTTTGCCATCGCCGCAATATTGACGGCACCGGTCTTTCTGCTGGAAATGGGATCGCACCTCATCCCCGGCGTCCACGGTCTGATCGCGGAAACGATCGGGATGCAGTGGAGCTGGTATATTCAGCTTGCGCTAACAACGCTCGTCCTCTTCGTGCCCGGCATCCGCTTTTATCAAAAGGGGCTTCCAGCTCTCCTTCACCTTGCACCAGACATGAACTCGCTGGTTGCGGTCGGCTCGCTGGCGGCTTACGGCTATTCGCTGGTCGCGACCTTCGCACCCGGCCTGCTGCCGTCTGGCACGATCAACGTCTATTTCGAAGCCGCCGCCGTCATCGTCACGCTGATCCTGCTCGGGCGGTTGCTCGAAGCCAGGGCCAAGGGGCGCACGTCCGAAGCGATCAAGCGCTTGGTCAATCTTCAGGCCAAGACGGCGCGTGTTCGCCGCGACGGCAAGGCGATCGATCTGCCGATCGACTCAGTCGTCTCCGGCGACATCGTCGAGGTCCGCCCCGGCGAGCGGGTCCCGGTCGACGGAGAACTGATCGAGGGTGAAAGTTATGTCGACGAATCGATGATAACAGGCGAGCCCATCCCGGTCCTGAAGACGGCAGGTAGCGAAGTCGTCAGCGGCACGGTCAACCAGAAAGGCGCCTTTGCCCTCCGCGCCACCGCCGTCGGCGGCGATACGGTGCTGTCGCAGATCATCCGCATGGTCGAGGAAGCCCAAGGGTCAAAGCTGCCGATCCAGGCTATGGTCGACAAGGTGACCATGTGGTTCGTGCCGGCCGTGATGGTCGTGGCTACCGCGACCTTTGCCGCCTGGTTCTATTTTGGCCCCTCGCCCGCCCTCACCTTCGCGCTGGTCAATGCGGTTGCCGTCCTCATCATCGCCTGCCCATGCGCCATGGGGCTTGCCACCCCCACCTCGATCATGGTCGGCACCGGTCGCGGAGCGGAGCTGGGCGTGCTGTTCCGCAAGGGCGAAGCCTTGCAGCTGCTCAAGGATGCGAGCGTCGTCGCCGTCGACAAGACGGGCACGCTGACCGAAGGCAAACCGGCGCTGACCGATCTGGAACTGGCAGCGGGTTTCGACCGCTCCGACGTGTTGAGCCTGGTTGCGACAGTGGAGGCCAAGTCGGAACATCCTATCGCCCGGGCGATCGTCGAAGCAGCCGCTTCGGAAAATCTGGTGCTGCCGGACGTGTCGAACTTTGAATCGGTGACGGGCTTCGGCGTCCGGGCACAGGCCGGCGGCAAGCGCATCGAGATCGGCGCCGACCGTTTCATGGCCGAGCTTGGGCTTGACGTTGCATGCTTTTCCGCCACTGCCGAACGCCTCGGCAACCAGGGCAAGTCGCCGCTCTATGTGGCAATCGACGGCAGGCTCGCGGCGATCATTGCGGTCGCCGATCCGATCAAGGAGACGACGCCGGCAGCGATCAAGGCAATGCACGATCTCGGCCTGAAGGTCGCTATGATCACCGGCGACAATGCCCGCACCGCCAAGGCAATCGCCGCACGGCTCGGCATCGATGAGGTCGTGGCCGAAGTACTGCCCGACGGCAAGGTGGAGGCGGTTCGTCGGTTGAAGCGCCAGTACGGCAAGGTGGCCTTCGTCGGCGATGGCATCAACGATGCGCCGGCTCTGGCCGAGGCCGACGTCGGCCTTGCCATCGGCACAGGCACGGATATCGCCATTGAGGCGGCCGATGTCGTCCTGATGTCGGGAAGCCTGCAGGGCGTGCCTAACGCCATCTCCTTGTCCAAGGCGACGATCGGCAACATCAGGCAGAACCTGTTCTGGGCCTTCGCCTATAATACGGCTCTGATCCCGGTCGCCGCCGGCGCGCTCTATCCGGCCTTCGGCATCCTGCTCTCGCCGGTCTTTGCCGCCGGCGCCATGGCCCTGTCGAGTGTTTTCGTGCTCGGCAATGCGCTGCGGCTGCGCCGTTTCAAGGTCGTAGACTAACAACCGTCTGCAGCCGGGCCTTTCGGGCCGGCTGCTCCATGTCAGGAGAGCATTCATGAATATCGGACAGGCAGCCAAGGCATCGGGCGTTTCGGCCAAGATGATCCGCTACTACGAAGAAACCGGCCTCATTCCGGCCGCCGGCAGAACCGCATCGGGCTATCGCGACTACTCCGATACCGACGTCCACATGCTGCGCTTCATCCGCCGGGCGCGCGATCTCGGCTTTGCGGTCGCCGAAATCAGCGAACTCCTTGAACTCTGGCGCGACGAAACCCGCCAGAGCGCCGAGGTCAAGCGCCTGGCGCAAGGCCATATCGAAGCGCTGAAGAAGAAGATCGCCGACCTGCAGGACATGGAGCATACGTTGACCATGCTCGTCAATTCCTGCCACGGCGACCATCGTCCGCATTGCCCGATCCTGCAACGGCTCGAGACGGATCGCGAGGACGAAAACCTGTCGATCCAGCCTCGAACTGGCGCGATCGCGCGTCCTCTGCAATGAGGATCACGCCGACAATACCATGACGACGACAGGCAACCGCGTTGCCGAACGGCAACAGACGCCTAAAAACATGAGGATTTTAGTATAGATAAATACTCGATTAAAATAGAGCAAATCGAATGAAAGCAAGGACTTATTCCCTCATGTCAGGTTTAGCCCCATATCGGCGTCCTCAACTTTAGAAACGCTCTAAAATATTGAGATTGCAAGGATTTTATCGATCACCTACTGCCGAGTGATGGGCTTTACCCGCTCCTAGTCCGGACGCAGTTGATGAATGCCAAGACCATAGACATTGCCGGCTTGTATACGTCGGAACAGGGGCGATTGCGTCGGCTTGTCAGACGCCTTGTCGGCAGCAGGACGACAACGGAAGACCTTGTCCATCAAACCTTCGTCAAATTACTGGCAGCCGTAGACGGCGGCAATATCGACAATTGCCCGGCCTATCTGAGAGCGACGGCGCGCAATCTCGCGCTCAATCACCTGCGTGATCTCAAGCGGCACAACGAGGTCGGGGTTTCGGACGCCGAACTCCACGCCATACCGGACCTGCAGCCCTCTCCCGAAATGACGGTGGTCTATCGCTGCGAGCTACGCCGGGTGCTTCAGGCCGTCGCCTCTCTTCCACCCAAAAGGCGGGAAGCCTTTGTCCTCAATAAATTCGAAGGCATGAGCTACGACGAGATCGCGGTACGCCTTGGCATTTCCCGTAATACCGTCATTTCGCACATCGTTATTGCGCTGGCCGATCTCGATCGGAAAATCGGCGGCAAATAATCTGGCCCTCGGTTCATTAGATTGCGCTGTAGGAGTGTCATGAAGATTAAGAGCAATGGCACATCGAGCGGGAAACCTCTCGGTTTTGGAGCGATATGAGCGAGGACGCGACCGATCCGATCGTCATGGAAGCCTTGGAATGGTTCGTACGCATGCGCGACGAAAAGGTCACGGCCGCCGATCGGCAGGCGTTCGAGGCCTGGCTCGCGGCCGATGACGCACACGCCGCCGCCTGGAAGCATGCAAAGGCTCTCTGGGCCCGTTTCGATATCATGCAGCCGGAGTTCGACCGGCTGCGCCGCGGCCGATCGCTGCTATCACGACGCAACGTCATGCTGGGCACAATCGCGCTCATTGGTGGAGCGGGCAGCCTTTATGCCCTGAGCCAGCCGGGTCTCTTTGCCGAATATACGACGGACATCGGCGAACGCCGGACGATCCGCCTGCAAGACGGCAGCTCCATCGAGCTCGGCAGCTATTCGGCGCTCTCGACCTTCTTCACCGGGACCGAACGGCGCATCGAGCTTTACCGCGGCGAAGGATTCTTTGACGTTTCCCCAGATCCGAAACGCGCCTTTCTCGTACAGGCCGGTGGCGGGACGACACGGGCGCTGGGAACGAAATTCGATCTGAAGTTCGTCGAGGATATCGTCACCGTCGCAGTCAGCGAACATGCCGTCCAGGTGCAGACGGAGAGCCTTGCCAATCTGCAGCTGGAAGAAGGATGGCAGGTCAGTTATGGCGGTGGCAGGCTCGGCGAGCCGATCCAGGCGAGCCTCGATACCGTGGAGGCATGGCGCAGCGATCGCATCGTCTTCCAGGACGTTCCCTTGAGGCGCGTGTTGGCCGAGCTGGAGCGCTATCGGCGTGGCCGCATTATCCTCATGAGCGAGAGCATCGGAGACACACCCGTAACCGCGATCTTCGAAACAAAGCACACTGAAAGCGCCCTGCAGACGATCGCCGACACGCTTGGCATTCGCCTCCTCAATGCCGCCAACTATGTCACGCTGGTCTATCGCGCCGGCTAACATTGCAAAAACATGAATTTTTTTCTCAACTCATTCATTAGCTCCGGCCCTCCTGGTGTCTAAGGTTTCGAGGGAAGCAATCCGTGACCCTCTCGAACAGAAATCCCGCGATGGGCGGGAAGCAGGATGCAGGTGGGGCGATGCGGTACCGCGTTAACGGAAATCAGGAATCAGGACAGGACAACACTGCGGGCAGCTTGCGGCAAAGCCGCTCGCTGGCGATTGTACTCATGGTATCAACCGCGCTCTGCACCGTTGCTTTCGTGCCGACCCCGTCATTTGCCCAGGCCGCGGAAAAGACCGGTCGCGTTTCATACGACATCGCGCCGCAGCCGTTATCCCAGGCCCTCGTTCAATTCTCCAAGGTCACGGGCGTCCAGCTGTTCTTCAGCGCCGACCTTGCACGTGGAATAAGCTCCAAGGGTGCCCAGGGATCTCTTACCAGAACGGAAGCGTTGCAAAAGATCCTGGCGGGATCGGGTCTCATCTACCATTTCACCAACGCGTCGACGGTGACGATTTCCAAGCCGACAGGCACGGCTACCGGTTCTGGGGCCGCCGATGGGGCGACGGCGCTTGCTCCCATTGTCGTGCAGGCGGGCAAGGAGAACGGCTTTATCTCCACCAACGGCAGCGTCGCATCGAAGACGGATATTCCGCTGCTGGAAACGCCGCAATCCGTGCAGGTGGTGACCAAAGCGCAACTCGAAGTTCAAAAGCCGCAGACCGTTCGTCAGGCCATCGCCTACTCCGCTGGCATCACCACGCCGGATAGCCCGGACAACCGGCTGGACAACTTTCTCATTCGCGGCTTCCAGGTCGATCAATATTACAACGGCCTCAAGCTGCAGCAGGGAACCTGGAGCGCGCCGAAGGTCGACCCCTTCTTCCTCGACAGTATCGAAGTCCTGCAGGGCCCATCTTCCGTTCTTTATGGTCAGGGTTCGCCTGGCGGCATTCTCAATCTGGTCGGCAAGAAGCCGACCGATGAGCCGCTTCACGAAATCCAGCTGCAAAGCGGCAGCTACAACCGTGCCCAGGCTGCCTTCGATTTCAGCGGACCGGTAAACGACGACGGCACGCTGCTCTATCGCCTGACGGGGCTGGGACGCACGACAGGTACGCAGGTCGAAAACCAGCGCGAAGAGCGCATCGAGATCGCGCCCGCCGTCACGATCAAGCCGGATGAAGACACCAAGCTTACCATCCTCGGCGACTACCTCAACGATCCGAAGGGCGGTTTCTGGAGCCGTCTGCCGACGACGGGAACACTCGTTCCGACAAGCCTCGGCACCTATTTCCCGACCGACCTCTTCACAGGGGACAAGGATTTCGATCACATGCGCCGCCAGCAGGAGAGCATCGGCTACGAGTTCGAACATCGTTTCGACGATGTCTGGACCGTCAGGCAGAACCTGCGTTTCCAGCATATGAGCGTCGACTATGCGGAATTGCAGCCTGCATCGCTCGCCGCCAACGGCCACACGTTGAACCGGACGGCCTACACTGCACAGGAACAGCTCAACACGCTTGGGATCGACAACCAGGCCGAGGCGGATTTCGACACCGGAGCCGTCGCGCACAAAGCCCTGTTCGGTCTCGATTATCAGTACAAGAACTGGAACAATTTCACCCGCTATGGCGCCGGACCATCGCTCGATCTCGACAATCCCGACTATACCCAACCGGTCACGACGCCGCCGGTGTTCCAGAATGCGAAGCAGAGGCAAAGCCAATTCGGTCTCTACGCACAGGACCAGCTCAAGTTCGACAAATGGGCACTCCTGCTTTCCGCCCGCCAGGATTGGGCAGCGACCGATAGCAATAATTACCTGAACGGCACCAGCACGAGCCAGAACGATCACGCCTTTACCTGGCGAGCCGGGCTCACCTACCTCTTCGACAATGGCTTCGCGCCCTATGTGAGCTATGCCACCTCCTTCAGCCCAACGATCGGTGTCGGCCCGACCGGCGACCCCTTCAAGCCGACCACAGGCAAGCAATATGAAGTCGGCTTCAAATATCAGCCGACGGGCTTCGATAGCTTCATAACCGCTTCACTCTATGATCTGACGCAGCAGAATTACGTGACCCAGACGTTGACGGCGCCGGTCGTCCAGACGCAGGTCGGCGAAATCAGAAGCCGAGGCGCGCAGGTTTCCGCCGTCGCAAGCCTCACGGACGAGCTCAACGTCACGGCTTCCTACGCCTATCTGGATAACGAGATCTTGAAGGCGAGCGACGGGACGGCAGGCAACCGGATTGCTAACCTGCCGGCAAACACCGCCTCGTTGTGGGCTGATTACAAATTCCAGGACGGTGCGGTCGACGGGCTTGGCCTCGGGTTCGGCGCCCGCTACATCGGCAGCCGCTATACGACCAATGCCAATACCGCGAAGATACCGGACCATATAGTATTCGACGCGGCGCTGAACTACGATCTCGGGAAACTCTCGAACGAGATGCGCGGAGCCACATTCGCCTTGAACGTATCCAATCTGTTCGACAAGAAGTTCGTCAGCGATTGCACCGCGATCGGCTGCGTCTACGGCATGCGCCGCACCGTCTTTGCAACGCTCGGGTATAAATGGTGAGGGGATTCGCAAGGGCGCCGATGGCCGGCATCAGCCGTCGCGCGCTATTGGCTGGCATTGCAGCCTCTTGGGCAGGCGGCTTCCCCCTGAAAGCTGCCGCCTTACCCGGTCCATCGGCTGGCCCCGTCTCTCGCATTGCTGCGCTGGATTGGGGGATCGCCGCAACGCTCGTCAGTCTCGGCGTCGTTCCGGTGGGCGTGCCGGCTCCCGCCTGGTATGCCCGCTACGTGGTTGATCCCGTTCTTCCGGATTCCGTGGTCGATGTGGGTCTGCTGTTTACCCCGAATTTCGAGCTTCTCCAGGCGCTTGCTCCGCAGCTCATCGTCGCAACGCCAATGCTACAACAGGCCGCGCCTATGCTGCAGCGTATCGCGCCCGTCTACGGCACCACCCTCTTTCAGCCCGCGCCGGACGTGCTGGAAATAGCCGAGAAGGCCACGCTCGGGCTCGCAGACAGGATCGGCGCTGCCGATGCGGGCAAGCGTCTGGTAGACGCTACCCGAGGCGAGCTGGCCGCCACGACCGAACGCCTCTCCGGCCAAGCGAGCATACCTCTGCTCGTCGCAAGCCCGCTGGATAACAGGCATGTGAGCCTCTTCGGTCCCGACAGCCTCTATGGCGGCGTGCTGCGGCGATGCGGGCTGACCAATGCCGACACGACGATCCGAGGAGAATTCAACATTGTCGGGCTGGAAAAACTCGGAGCCTATGGCGACGCCACCATGATCCTACTCGATAGTCCGGTCATGCCTGGAATGGCAGCTCGGCTGACGGAAAACCGCCTGTGGCGGACCTTTCCCTTCGTTCGCGAAAGACGGCTGCACCTCCTGCCGGCCGTACTCGGCTCTGGCGGTCTGCCATCCGCAATGCGCTTCTCACGCCTTCTGACCTCGGCCCTGGGTGAAAAGGGTGATGCGCCATGATCTCGACGCAAGACAGGCTTCGCCCGGGCCCGGCCATTATCGTCGCCGTGCTCTTTGCAGCCGCCATCGTTTCGGCGGCGGCGCGGATTTCCGGCCTGCTACCCTTCCAGGACTGGTGGCAAGTGCTCGCCAGCCCGGATCTCAATTCCTATACGCAGGTTCTCGTTCACGACAGCGTCCTGCCACGCTTCGTCATCGCCCTCGTCGCGGGCGGTGTGCTCGGCCTGTCCGGCGTGATCTTTCAGCAGGTGTTGCGCACGCCGCTCGCCGACCCCTCGACGCTCGGCGTCTCGGCGGGCGCCTATCTTGCCCTAGCGGTTGCCGGCCTCTGGGCGCCAGCACTCGCATCGTCTGCGCGCGAGCTGATTGCCCTTGCCGGCGGCTTGTCGGCTTTTGCGCTCGTCTTCTTGATTGCATGGCCGCATCGCCTTGCGCCGATATCGCTGATCCTCGCAGGTCTCGTCATCACCTTCGTCTGCGGCGCGATTTCCGCCGCCGTCAGCCTCTCCTACAGCATGGGAATGAGCGGACTGTTTGTCTGGGCCAGCGGCTCGCTGACCCAGAACGACTGGTCGGCCGTTTCTCGCCTTGCCCCTTGCGCGGTCGCCGGCGTCCTCGGCGCGGCACTTCTCGCGCGGCCGCTGAATCTATTGTCGTTGAACGACGAAGGAGCGAGATCGCTTGGCCTGTCGCTTTCCTCCGTGCGCCTGCTGTCGATCGTGCTTGCCGTCATGCTCGCCGCCTTCACGGTCAGCGCAGTCGGCGTCATCGGCTTCGTCGGTTTTGCAGCACCGTTTATCGCCCGTGCGAGCGGGGCTCGCAGACTGCCGCAGCGGATGATCGCAAGCACCATCATCGGCGCGATCCTGTTGCTTGCTGCCGACGAGGCCCTGCAGCAAGCCGCTAACTTCATGCGGGAGATACCTGCCGGTGCCGCGACCGGACTTTTCGGCGCTCCCCTCATCGCCATCTTCCTGGGACGGCTGCGCATCGTGGAAACACCTGCGCCGCCGCCCACGGAACGGCGCAATCAGCGTCCCCTTCTCTATCTGGCGCTCACCGCTGCCCTATTGGCGTTGCTAATCTGGATTTCGCTCTCTCTCGGCCCCTCGCTTTCCGGATGGAGCTTCGCGTCCCCCGCGAAGATGCAATCGCTGCTGGTTTGGCGCTTGCCTCGCCTGGCCGCCGCGGCCGCAGCCGGCATCCTCTTCGCCCTCTCGGGAACGATCATCCAGCGCATGACCGGCAATCCGATGGCAAGCCCCGAAGTCATCGGCGTCAGCACCGGCGCTGCCGTCGGTATCCTCCTGCTCGTTCTCTTGGCGCCGGCCTTCACGCCGCTGACGCAATTGGGAGCAGCCGCTGCCGGTGCCGTCGTCAGCCTCATCACGGTTCTGCTGATGGCGCGGCGCAGCCGTTACAATCCGGACCATGTGCTTCTCTTCGGCATCGCGATCAATACGGCGTTTGCGGCGCTGATTGCCGTGCTGCTCGGCACCGGCCTGCCGAAAGTCTACGGCGTCTTGCAGTGGATGGCGGGCTCCACATACAGCACCACTCCGATGCAGGCCGAAATCGCCGTCACCGTCGCAATCATCGCGCTCCTGATCGCGCCGTTCTTTAGCCGTTGGCTCGATCTATTGCCGCTGGGCGCTCCATCCTCGAAAGCCCTCGGTCTCAACATATCCGTCAGCCGGACCGCACTCCTGCTCCTGTCCGCCATTACGGCTGCTGCGGCAACGCTGTTGATCGGCCCGCTCAGTTTCGTCGGCCTGATGGCGCCACACATCGCACGCACACTCGGCTTCCAACGCGCGCTTGCGCACATGATCGCCGCGGCAATGGCCGGTGCCGCACTTACGATCCTTGCCGACTTCATCGGGCGTGTCGCGTTGTTTCCGAACCAGTTGCCGGTCGGTATCGTCGCTACCCTGATCGGCGGCCCTTATTTCCTCTGGCTGATGCGAAAACAAGTGCACTAAACTCAAGAATAATTGTAGCGAGCAGGACCAATCTCTTGCTAGGACGCATACGCAGCCATCTGCGGCCGAATGCGGCGAAGTGATAAAGGACGATAAGATGATGACGACTGCCTCTGAAGCACCGCGGCTAGCTCCGGCAGGCGTTTCGACATTGAATGGCGAGGCGCTCTTCCAGCTCGATGCCGTCTCCTTTGCTATATCGGGGCGCACGCTGCTGCAGCCGCTGAGCCTGTCGCTTGCCCCGCGGCGCACGGTCGGCCTCATCGGCCACAATGGTTCTGGAAAGTCGACGCTGCTGAAACTGCTGGCACGCCAGCAGCCTCCGGCAAGCGGCTCCATCCGCTTCGAAGGTAAGCCCTTGGCCGATTGGGGCGATCGCGCTTTTGCCCGCAAGGTCGCCTATCTGCCGCAGGCGACACCAGCGGCGGCCGGCATGCTGGTGCGCGAACTCGTGGCGCTCGGGCGTTATCCCTGGCACGGGGCGCTCGGCCGTTTCGGCCAGACCGATCGTGACAAGGTCGAAGAGGCCATGCAGCTCACCGACATCACCGGCATGGCCGATCGCCTCGTCGACACGCTTTCCGGCGGCGAGCGCCAGCGCGTCTGGCTTGCCATGCTTGTCGCGCAGGATGCCGAATGCCTGCTGCTCGACGAGCCCATCTCCGCCCTCGACATCGCGCATCAGATCGAGGTGCTGTCACTGGTCCAGAGCCTCAGCCATGCCAAGGGTCTCGGCGTCGTCGTCGTCTTGCACGACGTCAATATGGCGGCTCGCTTCTGCGACCACATCATTGCCCTACATTCAGGCAGGATCATCGCCGATGGCCCACCGGAGGATATCCTTACCTCCGAGAAGCTGCGGGCGATCTACGGCCTCGATATGGATATCGTCCAGCATCCGGCATCCGGGCACCCGATAGCGATACCGGTCTAATCGACAGGTTCGCCGACATATTGGCCGGAGATCTGCCTCTGCCGGCAGATTGCGTTCGTTGGGCATCCCAGCGAACGGTGCGCCTGGAGAAACTCCACCATACAAAGTTTGCCGTGTCTGCAGGGCCTAAAGCCTTCTGGCGCGCCATCCTGGGATGGCGCCAAATACCCGGTCTCTTCGTTTCGTCCTTATTAAGCTTTTTCTAAAAGTCTTTCTTGACAGCAATGCAACCCTTGCTTCTAATCCGACCATATCGACGAGACTTGGAAGACGGGGGAACAGATGACGTTTCTAGGGTCTATTTTTCACCAAGCTCCCGAGATCGCTCTCTTTCTTTCCCTGGCGATCGGATATTGGATCGGCAAGTTCCAGTTCGGCAAGTTCCAGCTTGGCGGTGTAGCAGGATCACTTCTGGTTGCCGTCGTCCTCAGCCAGATCGGCATCACCATCGACAACGGCATCAAGACAGTGCTGTTTGCCCTCTTCATCTATGCCGTCGGTTTCGAGAGCGGGCCGCAATTCTTCCGCTCGCTGGGGCGCCAGTCGATCCGCGAGATCTTGATGGCTGCCGTGCTTGCGATCAGCGGCCTTCTGACCGTCATCGTGCTTTCCAAAATGTTCGGGCTCGACAAGGGGCTCGCAGCGGGCGTGGCGGCCGGCGGACTGACGCAATCGGCCATCATCGGCACGGCAAGTTCGGCGATCGGCAAACTCGGCCTGGCCGCCGATGAGGCGCAGCGCCTGCAGGCGAATGTCGCCATCGGCTATGCCGTAACCTATATTTTCGGCTCGTTCGGCGCGATCATCGTCTGCGTCAACATCCTTCCCTGGTTCATGGGTCGCGGCATCCGCGACGACGCGGTCAAGGCCGAGGCGGCCCTTCTGGCCGGAGCCAAGCTTTACGGCACCGGTGAGGCTGCCGCCTTGCCTGACCTTGTGGGGCGCCTTTTCCAGGTCCGGGAAGCCGCCGGTCGCTCGATCGCCGAAATCGAGACGGGCGCAGGCGCAGGCTCCACCATCGCCATCGAAAGGGTCAAACGCGCCGGAACGATCATCGGCGTCGAACCGGATCTGAAGCTGCAGGCCGACGATATCGTGCTCGTGGTCGGGCGGCGCGCCGGGGTCGTCGAAATGGCGGCAGCGATCGGACCGGAGCTGCAATCGTCCGAAGGGATGGACATGGTGGTGACGACCCAGGATGTCGTGATCGCCAACAAGGACTTTGCCGGCCATACGGTGGCCGAAATCATCGAAGCGACGAAGGACTTGCGTCACGGTGTCTTCGTCCTGCAGGTCAAACGCGGCGGAAGTCCGCTCAATTTGCTCGCTGACACCCGCATCGCCGCCGGCGACGTGGTAACTATCCACGGGCTTCGTGAGGATCTGCAGCGCATCGCCAAGCAGGTCGGCACGGTCATCGTTCCGAGCGACAAGACGGATTTCGTGTTTCACGGACTTGGGATCGTGGTCGGCCTGCTCGTCGGGCTTCTGGTTCTGCGCATCGGCTCGATCCCGTTGACGCTCGGCAGCGGCGGCGGCGCATTGCTCGCAGGCCTCGTCTTCGGCTGGTATCGCAGCCGCAACATGGCGATCGGCAACATGCCGACGGGAGCTTCCACATTGCTGCGCGATCTCGGCCTTGCCGGCTTCGTCGCTGTTGTCGGGCTGCAATCCGGGCAACAGGCGGTGAGCACGATCGCGCAAAGCGGAATTTCGCTGTTCCTGATCGGCGTGGTCGTCACCATCCTGCCACTCATCATCACCATGCTCTTCGGGCGCTACGTGCTGCGCTATGACAACACGGCGATCTTTGCCGGTGCCCTTTCGGGCTCGCGCAGCGCCAACCCGGCCTTCGGCGAAATTCTCGACAAGGCCGGCAACAGCGTTCCCACCACGCCCTTCGCTATAACCTATGCGCTGGCCAATGTCTTCCTGACGCTGCTTGGCCCCCTCGTCGTCGCCTTCGTCTGACATGCTCCACCGAGCAAGGAGAGAACCATGACCGACTACAGCAAGTTTGCGAAACTGAGCCCCTTCGAGCTCAAGGACGAGCTTATTAAACTGGCTTCGGCCAGAGAAAATCGCACCATGCTGAACGCCGGTCGCGGCAATCCGAACTTCATGGCGACACTGCCGCGCCGTGCCTTCTTTCGCCTCGGGCTCTTTGCCGCCGCGGAGGCCGAGCTTTCCTATTCCTATATGCAGAAATGGATCGGCGGCCTGCCCAATATCGATGGCATCGAGGCGCGCTTCGAGCGCTTCACCAGCGAAAACCGCGATCAGGCGGGGGTCGCCTTCCTGCAGCGTGCGTTGAGCTATGTCCGCGACCAGCTGGGCCTCTCCGGCTCGCAATTTCTGCATGAGATGGTCGAAGGCATCCTCGGCTGCAACTATCCGGTGCCGCCGCGCATGCTGAAGATCAGCGAGCAGATCGTCCGGGAATATATCGTCAAGGAAATGATCGGCGGCTCGCTGACGGGCGACAGTATCGATCTATTCGCGGTCGAAGGCGGCACGGCCGCCATGACCTATATCTTCAACACGCTGAAGCAGAACGGCATCGTCAGCAAGGGCGACAAGGTGGCGATCGGTCTGCCGGTATTCACCCCCTATATCGAAATCCCTGAACTCGACGAATACGGCCTCACGGAGGTGGCGATCAACGCCGATCCGAAGAACGGCTGGCAATACAGCGATGAGGAACTCGACAAGCTGAAGGATCCGGCGATCAAGATCTTCTTCTGCATCAATCCGAGCAACCCGCCTTCGGTAAAGCTCGACGACCGCAGCCTCGACAGGATCGCTGACATCGTCAAGAACCACAGGCAGGATCTGATCATTCTGACGGATGATGTCTACGGCACCTTCGCCGACGATTTCCGCTCGCTGTTTGCGACCTGCCCCAACAACACGATCCTCGTCTATTCCTTCTCGAAATATTTCGGCGCCACCGGCTGGCGTCTCGGCGTCGTCGCAACCCATCAGAAGAATGTTCTGGACGACAGGCTGCGCGCCTTGCCGAAGGCAACGAAGACGGCGCTCGACCGCCGCTACGGCTCGCTGCTGCCTGACGTCAGCAAGCTGAAATTCATCGACCGTCTGGTCGCCGACAGCCGCACCGTCGCGCTGAACCACACCGCCGGCCTTTCGACGCCGCAGCAGGTCCAGCTGGTGTTCTTCTCGCTGTTTGCGCTGATGGACGAGAACGATGTCTATAAATCGACCCTCAAGAAGGTCATTCGCAAGCGCGAGGCCACTCTTTACCGCGAGCTCGGCATCCCGGTGACCGACAATCCGAACTCGGTCGACTATTACACGCTTCTCGATCTGGAGGACATTGCGCTAAAACTCTATGGCGCCGACTTCGCCAAATGGGTGAAGAAGAAGTTCTCCGCCAACGAGCTTCTGTTCCGCATCGCCGACGAAACAGGTATCGTGCTCCTGCCCGGCCGCGGCTTCGGCACTCAGCAGCCTTCCGGCCGTGCTTCGCTGGCCAATCTCAATGAATACGAATATGCGGCGATCGGCCGGTCGCTTCGCAAGATGGCGGACGAGTATCATGCGGAATTCAAGAAAAAGCCGTCGAAGTGAGGCTCTGAATGGGCATTGTGCCCATTCAACCCCTTAGCGCTCGCCCGGCGCACGGGTCGTCAATATGTCGCCGACAGCCGGGCCGTGTTCGATCGCACCGTCCTCGCCCCGTCGATATTTGACGCCGACCTTGCATGCGTGGGGAGCCATCTTCCAGACCCAGCCTTTAAGTTGGCGGTCGGTGTCGGGAGGCGAGTAGAGCGGCATGTTGAAGCGCAAGCCATCCTCTTCGCCGAGATCGAGCGTGCACATGACCGTGCCTTCGCCGTCGTCTTCTTCATCGAGGTCCGGCTCCTCCACATGCGTGATAGTGGGACGAAGCGGCTCGACATGAACCAGTACCTGCAGGACGCGTGGAAGATCGGCAAAGGGCGGCGCCGGCAGGCTGTCGTCCGATTCCTCAGGGAAAGCCTCATCCAGCGTGATCCGGCGGAAATAATATTCGCTACGCCCCATTTCGTCCCAGCCGCCGATCGCCGTCGCGATATGGTCCAGATCGTGGATACGCAGGAGGAAGCTGGCTCCGCCCGAATGCATCACCACGAGGCGGTCGTCATTGTCGTCCCCACCCGAAGAACCGGCGCGCAGGATGATGTCGAGCTCAACGATCTCGTCCCCTTCGGCGTTGCGGGAGATTTCGTACGTCCCGGTGTAGAAACGCACGTCGACGCGTTCCAAGCTCCGATAATGGATGCGCCAGAACAGCAGGCTGTAACGACCGTCCGGACGAAGCGCCAGCAGCCTGTGCCAGTCGCTGTAGGAAGACAGGTATAAGCCGGCTAAGTCCTGTCCGTCCGCGATATTCTCGAATGTCGAGCGATGCTCGACCGGCAGGGCGTCAGCCACGGTCGTCGGCTTCTCGGCTGTCGGCCTCGGCGGATCGACGGCATCGCGAAGGCGTCGGTGCATCTCGAAAGCATCGACCTTTGCGATCCGCAGCATCTGCATCGAAAACAGCATCTGGTCGATTTCGTAAACTTCGCCGGATGAGAGCGCTCCGCACTCCTCCCGTGCCGACCGCAGCAATGCCGGAGAAATAAGCGATTCAAGCGATTGTTCATCGCAAAGGAACCGATTGAAGAACTCATCTAGGCTCCAGGCCAGGTCGCTCGTTCTCTTCGAGACAGGGTCGATGAAGGCGACATCCTCATCGGTTGCCGTCAGCTTGCGGTAATAGAGAAGGACGCCGAAGGGCGTCAGCACGATCGGGATGCGCCGCACGTCATCGGACGGCGAAACGATCCATCGGTTGAGTACAGACTGCCAAGGCCGCGGGTCGATTAGGGCGAGTTGCCTATCGCCATAGAATCCAAGCCCCTTCCGGCGCCACAATTCGAGAAGGCTGTCGGGAAGAATGCCTTCATAGGCAGCGATAAGCTCACCGTCAGCGCGGGAAACCTGGCGCGACGGCGGATGGACTGCGACGAAGCGCTGAAGAGCGGGGCGGCGAAACGGAAGGACAAGACGATCAAACATGGGTTGTATATGGACGGCGGTGGGCATCGGGCAAGATGCCCGATCGCTCAGGCATGCGCTTTCGCGGTTTGCTTGATCGCGACAACACGCTCAGGCTTCTGCATCGAGGAATTGCTGGAGGCGCGGCACGACGAAATCGAGGAAGACGCGCACGCGCTGCGGCATACGCGCGCCGCCCAGGAAGACCGCGTGGATCTGTTCCTCGTCGGGCTCGACGACATCGGCAAGCACTTCAACAAGTCGGCCAGCCTCTATATCGGCGCGCACGTGATAGTCGCCCATGCGCGCAAGCCCCACGCCCGCCAGCGCCATGCGGCGCACGGTTTCGCCGTTATTGGCAAGCAGTGAGCTCGTCATCATACGGTCGACGATGCGGCCGCTTTCTCTTACCGGCCAGACGGGCGCGACGCGACGGAAATTGAACCCGAGGCAATTATGTCGGGAGAGATCGTCGACCGAGCACGGTATCCCGTATCGATCGAGGTAGTCCGGTGCCGCCACGATCTTGCGGCGGGCAATGCCGATGCGCCTTGCAATCATGCCTGAATCGGGCAGCGGCCCCACCCGGAAAGCAATGTCGGTACGGTCGAGATAGAGGTCGACGATTTCGTCCGATAGTGAAAGGTCGACCACGACATTGGGATAGGTCCGCCAGAACTCCGGCAATAGCGGCTCCAGGCCGAGCACACCCAGGGCAACGGAGATGTTGACCCGAACCGTGCCGCCCGTCGTGGTCGCGCCCTGCGCCAGCTCCTGCTCGACCTCGTCGAGATCGTGCAGCAGGGCCTGACTGCGCTCATAGTAGATTCGGCCTTCTAAGGTCAGCGACAGCCGCCGTGTCGAGCGCTCGACCAGACGCACGCCGAGCCTAGCCTCGATGCGCGAGATCAGCTTGCTGACAGTCGATGGCGTCATGCGCAAAAGGCGTGCCGCCTCCGAGAAGCTGCCGGCCTCCACGACACGAAGAAACACCTGCATTTCGCCCGCGCGATTATCCATGGGACTCACATCTTTGATTTCATTTCATAGATAATGTGAAAACTCGCCTGATTATCAAGTCTGAACATGTCCCTTATTTCATAGCCCAAGGAAATCGAACGCCATGGCGGCGCTCGATCCATCCAAAGCGGCGAAGCCGCAGGATATATTCGCAAGGAGTTTCAATGCTAAGCGTTACCGCCCATGGCGCAACCATTCCCGCCCTCGGCTTCGGTGTCTTCCGCATGTCGGACGCAGAAGTGGAGCGTGTCATCCCGGCCGCATTGGAGGCCGGCTTTCGTCATTTCGACACCGCACAGATCTATCAGAACGAGGCGGCACTTGGGCGAGCCCTAGAGGCAGCTGGCACGCAACGCGACGACCTGTTCCTGACCACCAAGGTCTGGGTGGACAACTATAGCGTCGACAAGTTCGCCGCCTCGGTCGATGAAAGCCTCGACAAGCTCAAGACCGGGCACGTCGATCTGTTGCTGCTGCACTGGCCGGCGGACAAGGTGTCGATTGCCGACCAGATCGAGATGCTGAACACGGTGAAGGCGGCGGGCAAGACCCGCTTCGTCGGCGTCAGCAACCAGAATATCGCGCAGATGCGCGAATCGGCCAGGCTTTCCAGCACGCCGATCGTGACAAATCAGGTCGAGATCCATCCCTATCTACCCCAGCACGCGCTCGTTGCCGCCGCCAAGGCAAGCGGCGTTCCGATCACCGCCTACTACGGCATGGCCGATGGTGCGGTGCCGAAGGATCAGTTGCTGCAGCAGATCGGCGCCAAATACGGCAAGAACGCCGCGCAGGTCGGGCTGCGCTGGTTGATTGAACAGGGCCACATCGCGCTCTCCAAGACGGCCAATCCAGAGCGCGTCAAGGAGAACATCGCGATCTTCGACTTCAACCTCGACGAGGCGGATATGGCCGCCATCGCCAGTCTCGCACGTCCGGATGGCCGGATCGTCAGCCCGCCGGGCCTCGCTCCGGAATGGGACGTCTAAGGAGATTTCAACATGAACGCCCAGATTTCGACGGCCGAAAAGGCCCAAACATCCTCTCATGCGCAATGGGCACTTCTCGCTCTTGCGATCGGTGCCTTCGGCATCGGCACGACCGAGTTTTCACCGATGGGGCTTCTCCCGGTGATTGCCAAAGGAGTTGATGTCTCGATCCCGACCGCCGGCCTCCTGATCAGCGCCTATGCGATCGGCGTCATGGTCGGCGCTCCCTTCATGACGCTCGCCTTCAGCCGTTTCGGCAAACGCACTGCGCTGATCCTGCTGATGAGCATCTTTACCATCGGCAATCTTATGTCGGCCATGGCGCCCGGCTACTTCACACTGTTGCTTGCCCGGCTCGTCACCAGTCTCAATCATGGCGCCTTCTTTGGTCTCGGCGCCGTCGTGGCGGCAAGCGTGGTGCCGAAGGAAAAGCAGGCAAGCGCCGTCGCCGCCATGTTCATGGGGCTGACGATCGCCAATATCGGCGGCGTGCCGGCTGCCACCTGGGTTGGCCAGGCAATCGGCTGGCGCATGGCTTTCGCCGGAACAGCGCTGATCGGCATCGCAGCCATCGCTGCCTTGTGGTTTGCCCTGCCGAAAGGCGAGCGTGGTGCAATGCCCAACGTGAGACGGGAGCTTGCCGTCCTCACCCATCCGACAGTGCTGCTTGCCATGGCGACGACAGTCATGGGTGCAGGCGCGATGTTCGCGCTCTATACCTACGTTGCCCCGGCGCTGACCGAGCTCACCGGTGCATCCAACAGCTTCGTAACCCTCGGACTGATGTTGATCGGTGTCGGCTTCACGATCGGCAACTGGCTGGGCGGCCGCCTGGCCGACTGGTCGCTTGATGGCGCCACCAAGATCTTCCTTGGCCTGCTTGCGGCTATCATGTTCGTCCTGCCGTTGGCCATGACCAGCCATATCGGCGCGGCAATCGGCCTTCTCGTCTGGGGTGGCGCAGCATTCGCCATTGTCCCGCCAGTGCAGATGCGGGTCATGGAAGCAGCGGCGGAAGCGCCGGGGCTTGCCTCCTCCATCAATGTCGGAGCCTTCAATCTCGGCAATGCTCTGGGAGCGGCCACCGGTGCCGCCGTCATTAGCCTCGGCTTCGGCTATGCCGCCGTCGCGATTGCCGGTGGCCTGCTGGCGGCAGTCGGCCTGGTGCTGGTGTTGATCGGCACGCGCAGATCGTCGTCACTGGCGGCAAATTGCAGCGCTTGACAAGCGCGCGTACCATCATGGGCCATACATCAGGCGCGGAGTATCAAAGCTTCTCGATGTTTGGCCACCAATAACATGCCGCCCGCAGCCTGGTACTACCACCTGCGGGCGGCTTGATGTGATCGCACTCGTGCGTCTCAAGGCAACTTGATCTCGAGCGTGATCATGTAATTGCTGTAGTTGGGAATAGCCGGCGGATTGGCGATCGAATAGGAGGTTATGCGCGGCGGCGTCGACGGCGGCTTCACGTCCGGTCTCCAGGAGGCCTTGATCGTGATCTTGTCGTTAGGGTGATAGGAGAGATCGAGTTGACGGTCCCGGCTTGCTCCATTCCTGGAGCGCTTGCCCGCCAACGACCATTTGTCCCAGGCCGCTTCCACCGTCTCTATGGTCTGGGTACCCTTGCGCTCATAGCCGGCTCCAAGCGAAGCCTTGCCATCTTTGGCGGCCAGCGTGAAAGCCTGATCCTGAACCTTGCCGTCGAAATCGGTCGTGACCGTCGCGCCGCCCTCAAGCGAGCGCTTGCTGCCATCCGTAAGGCGGGCATGCACATCGAAAATGATCGTCTTGTTGCCGACATAGACGCCGACATTCGGATTGAGCCCATTCGTCTTGAAACCGATATCGCTCTTGGCCTTGGTGTCGAGAACAATCGGACGCTCGGGCGACTGAAAATGCTTTCCGAGCCAATCCTGCTGGGACTTGGTCGGCGCAACGGGCTTGCCTGCCGGATCGAACGCACCCATGACCATGCAACGACGGCCGCTCACCCAGCTGTTGACGGCAAAGATCAGATCGCCGTCATTGCCGAGTGCGGCAACACCCTGATGCAGGCTGTTCCTCAGACTGTAGCGACCACAGCAGGACAGGGAATTGTCGCTTGACGCTTCAAACGACCGACCGGAGAAAAGCACGCCCGATGGCAGTCCCGATGCAGTGTCGCCCCCCAGAACAGGGCAGCCGGAAAGTGGTATCAGCCTGTAACTGTCCAAATCCGTTTGCGGCGTCTGGCCCATCGGCCTGGTGAGAGGTGCTAATCCCATATCTGATCTACCGTTTCATTTCGTTGACGAAGGATGAAGATGGAATCTCGCCCGCCGGTAAAGCGTGGAGAGCGATGCGATCTTTGCGTGTCCGACCCGGGGAGTTAGGTCGGCAAACTCATTTGTCCAGTCGGTAGATTGTGCTTCCGACCTATATCGCGAGCTCGATAAATCGGCAGGCAACCTAATTTGTCTGATGATTTGAAGATGCCGGTATTGCCAGCACTGGTTGCTTTCGGATAGACCCTTTCCATCTCACTCGTGCCCAGATTCTCCGGAGCGTGGAAATGCGTCTTGAACCGCAGCAGCGAATTTATGTCTGCTTCTTTCTCTTTGCGGTCTCGATGGGCGCGTTGCTGTCGCGCCTTCCCGATCTCCAGGACGCCTTGCAGATCAACAAATCCGAGCTTGGCCTGACGCTGATCGGTGCTGCGATCGGCGCGCTGATATCGCTCACCTTCGCGCCCCCGATCGTCGCCCGCCTTGGCGCCCGCAAGACGGCCTTCATCACCGTGCTCGGCACGTCGGCATCCCTGGCGCTCGTGCCATGGATGGGCGCAGCTCCCCTTGTTTTCGCAGTCCTCTTCTGTGAGGGGCTGTTGGCAGGCGCGCTCGAAATCAACCTTAATGTCGAGATCGACCGCATTGAGGCGCAGCTCGGCCGCGGCGTCATGAGCCGAGCCCACGGTTTCTGGAGCCTCGGCTTCTTCGTGACGGCCCTGGTATCATCCGTGATACGGCAGGCGGGCGTGACGATGCACCTGCATCTGGGCCTGACATTCGTCCTCGTCCTCGTCATCGGCTCCATCACTATTGCCGGCATGCGCAACGCGCCGGCGCGTCCGACGCAGGATCATGTCGAGACCCACCACATAGCGTTGCCGACGCTTGGTTTGTTGCCACTCTGCGTCATAGGCATCGGGGCGTTCCTGGTCGAGGGTGCAGGCATCGACTGGTCGGCGATCTACATGCGCGACGTGTTCCAAGTCGAGCCGTTCGTTGGCGGCCTCGGCCTGACGCTGTTCACCTTCTTCATGGCACTGGCGCGGCTGTTTGCCGACCGGTTCGTCGATCGCTACGGTTCCCGCTCGGTTGCGCTTTCTCTGCTGTTGCTTGCAACCGCCGGGCTTTGTGCCGTCTGGCTGGCACCGCATCCGAATGTAGCGCTCGTCGGCTTTGCCTTCATGGGCGCGGGCTGCAGCGCGGTCTATCCGCTCGTGGTATCCGCTGCCGCACAACGTACCGACCGCCCGGCCCACATCAACGTCGCAGCCCTCGGACAAATGTCTTTCGTCGTCTTCTTCCTGGCGCCGCCATTGCTTGGATTCGTCGCCGAGCACGCGGGCATTCGCACCGCCTATCTGGTGTGCATCCCAGTCATCCTGGCCGCATTGATGGGCATCGGATCGCTTTCGACGCGCCGCAGCGCCTTTGCATGAGGATTACCCGACCTCCCCTTCCCGCGAGAAAGAGGAGCGAAACAGCCTCGGCGTCGTTCCCGTTCGCCGCTTGAAAATATCGTAAAACCGGCTGCTGGAACCGAAGCCGCAATCATAGGCGATCTGCAGGATTGGCGTGTCCGTCTCGGCGAGCTGCTGCATCGCGCGCGCCAGGCGATAACGCGTGAGATATTCGTTGACCGGAATGCCAAGTACGCTGCGGAAAATCTTGTTGGCTGTGCTTGGATGCATTCCGGCAAGCCCCGCCAGCATCGGCAGGCTGACCGGCTCGGAATAATGGCTATGGATCAGATCGGCCAGCGTTTCGGCCCGACCCACGGCAATGCCGGCGCCGGATGCCTGGGACTGGCGAGATATCGGGCGATCGCCGATCGGAATATCGAGGATGAAGCGCCTAATCCTGAGCTTGATCTCATCGCGGATCAATTGACGCCGGGCGGCATCGCCGCATTGCCACTCCTCCACCCATTGAGGCAGGAGAATAGCATCCGTGGCATGGGCACGCGCATCCGCTGAAAAGCGTCCCTGCATGATCGACTGCCTGACGTTGCGATCGATCGGCAGACCGAGGAAATCAGTTAGCGGAAGGTAGATGCACACGAGCGGCGCGTCTGGCGTCACGGCAATCGTCCTATGAGGGATGGCAGCCCAGAAAAGCACCAGACGCCCCGCCTCCACGCGTTCCTGCCTTCCATTGAAGATGTAAGCCATCTCGCCTTCGAGCAGAAAGTTCAGCTCGACGTGATCATGCCAATGCGCCGCATTCATCGCATCGGCGATATGCTGCTCGATCAGAAAATTACCTTCCGATGCGAGCAGGGCTCCCCGCTCGGCGGATATGCGAAGTCGTGACACGGTTGCCTGCTTTCTGGCGCGAATCCGGGAATAATTTCTTTACTAGCAGGAGGAAATCCCAGTTTAAATGCTGCATCTAACTCCGCAGACATCTCTTGTGGAGAGTTCCCATGCCAAAGATCTGCCTGATCGGTGCCGGCAGCACCGTTTTCGCCCAGAATATTCTAGGCGACGTCCTTTCCAGCAAAAGCGGTGGCGATTACGTCATCAGCCTCTTCGACATCGACCCTGAACGCCTGAAGACTTCCGAGATAGTGGCGCAGCGCATCTGCGAGGCGCTTCATCTCGACAAGGTACGCGTCGAGGCGACGCTCGATCGCCGAAAAGCACTGCAGGGTTCGGATTTCGTCATCCTGATGATGCAGGTGGGCGGCTACAAGCCGGCGACCGTGACCGATTTCGAAGTTCCGAAACGGCATGGGCTACGGCAGACCATCGCCGATACGCTCGGGATCGGTGGGATCTTCCGCGGGCTGCGCACAATTCCCGTGCTGGAAGCGATCTGCCGTGACGTGGAAGAGGTCTGCCCTAACGCGCTCCTGATGCAATATGTCAACCCGATGGCGATCAATTGCTGGGCGATCAAGGAAATTGCCCCGAGCATTCGCACCGTCGGCCTTTGCCACAGCGTGCAGCACACCGCCGCCCATCTTGCCGATTGCCTCGGTGAGGATATTGCCGATATCAACTATCTCTCGGCCGGCATCAACCATGTCGCCTTCTTCCTCAAATATGAAAAGCTGCGGGCCGATGGCAGCCGCGAGGATCTCTATCCGCGCCTGCGCGCACTGACCGAGGAAGGGCGCGTTCCTTCCGGCGACCGCGTCCGTTTCGACGTTTTGAAACGGCTTGGCCACTTCGTCACGGAATCGAGCGAGCATTTTTCGGAATATACGTCCTGGTACATCAAGGAAGGCCGCAATGATCTGATCGCGCAGCTCAACATTCCGCTGGATGAGTATATCCGCCGCTGCGAGGTCCAGATCGCCGAATGGCACGAGCTGCGCCGCGATCTTGAAGGCGGCAAGCCGATCGATGTTTGCCGCAGCAATGAATATGCAGCCGGCATCATTCATGCCGCCGTCAGCGGCCAGCCTGCGCTGATCTACGGAAACGTCCCGAACAATGGCCTCATCCAGAACCTGCCCGACGAATGCATCGTCGAGGTGCCCTGTCATGTCGATCACAACGGCATTCAGCCGATCCGCATCGGGCGCATACCTTCGCAGCTCGCTGCCGTCATGCGCTTGAGCGTTTCCGTACAGGAACTGACGGTCGAGGCGGCACTGACGAAAAGGCGGGATCGCATCTACCAGGCAGCGCTTCTCGATCCCCATACGTCGGCGGAGCTGTCACCGGATCAGATCTGGAAGATGGTGGATGACATGATCGAGCGGCACGGCAGTCTTCTGCCCGCCTATCACTAGCCATATTCGGCATCGGGCCGTCACGCGCAAGCGCGGTTTCCTCGCGAAAGGAAGCCGCGCCTTGTTGTTTATGGGACCTGACAAACTTCAAATTAGATCATAAAAGATCAGAATTATGATTGACATTGATCTTATTGGGTGGAAATCTGAGCGAAATAGAAATGATAATGGAAGAGGAACCTTCGTTGAGCCAGGCCGGGGGAGTCAAAGTCGATCGTCTCGACGCCATTCGCAGCCATCTGTATGCGAACGGATTTTCGACCATCCAGGCGCTTGCGGACGCCATCGGTGCTTCCCTGGCAACGGTGCGCAGAGATCTGCAGGTTCTCGAAAGAGAGGGGGCGATCGATCGGGTGCATGGTGGCGCGCGCATTGCCGAGGGCTCGTCGGTGGAGCTTGCTTTTCAGGAGCGAGCCAAGCGGCACTTGTCGGCCAAGCGCGCCATCGCAACGGCAGCCTATGACCTGCTGACGCCGCGCACCGCCATCTTCCTCGATGCCGGCACCACGGTGCTGCAGCTTGCCCGCCTCATCCGCCTGAACCCGATGCCGCTTCGCATCTTCACCAACGGCCTGACGGTTGCGCAGGAATTCCTCAATATCCCCAATCTGGAAGTCGTGTTGCTCGGCGGGCAGCTTCGCAGCGAAAACGCGTCGCTCGTCGGGCCGCAGGCCGAAGCCATGCTGGAGAGCATCTGGTTCGACCAGCTCTTCCTCGGCGCAAGCGCCATCAGCCCCGACGGCGCGATCTATAGCGTCGATAGCGCCGAAGCGAGCCTCAACAAATGCATGCTCACCCGTTCCGCGCATCGTTTCGTCCTCGCAGACTCCTCGAAGTTCGGTACGATGACGACCTATAAGGTTGCCCCCTTAAGCGCTGCGAAGGTCATCACCGATGCCGGTCTTTCCGCGCATTGGCGCAGCGAACTTATCAATCTCGGCATCGAGGCGACGATCGCGGATCTCGGAGCGCCGGAATGAGCAGCGACCTCATCCTCGGCATCGATGGCGGCGGCAGCAAGGTGCTGGTCGCGCTCGCCGATCGTGCCGGCAACGTGCTGCGGATGTCGCGTAGCGGCGGCGTCAACCCGATGGATAATCCGAACTGGCGGCGCGAACTGGATCTTGCGCTGCGCCCCTTCCTGGAACAGGAACGACTGGCGGCCGTCGCCGCAGCCCTGCCCGCCTATGGCGAGGTGGCCCGGCTGTCCGAACAGCAGCGCGAAGCGATCGAAAGCAGCTTTCCCAAGCCACGGCAGCTTATTCTCAACGATGTCGACGCAGCCCATCTCGGCGCCTTTGCCGGCGAACCCGGCATTCTGATCCTGTCCGGCACGGGTTCGATGGCCTGGGCGCGCAACGGCGCCGGCCTGTCCGCGCGCGTCGGCGGCTGGGGCGACGTCATCGGCGACGAGGGCAGCAGCTATTGGATCGGGCGGGCGGCCCTCAGTCTCGTCAGCCAGAGCCTCGATGGGCGTGCAGCCCCGACTGCGCTTGCGAAAGCCATATTCGAATTCCTGAATCTCGACAGTATCGACCCGGTGAACGCTCTCGGAGGATGGGTCAGCGAACTTGAAAACCCGCGTGCCGAGATCGCCGCCCTTTCTATTCTCGTCGATCGCGTCGCTCGTGCCGGTGATGGCGCGGCAAAGCAACTGATCGACCAGGCGGCATTGGAACTCGCAAAGCATGTCGAAGCCATAGCGCCGCATTGCGATGCTGTGGCCGATTGGACCTATGCCGGGGGAACATTTGCAAGCCGCACCCTGCTTGCGGCACTCGAGCGGCGCATCGGCCGGCCAGCCGCAAGCCCGAAGCTTCCTCCCATCGGCGGCGCCCTCTTGGCGGCCGCCCGTCTCCTCGACTGGCCGGTGGATGACGGCTGGGTCACGCAAATCGCCGCCACGGCAAAGACTGCGGTGGTGCATTCCAGTGAAGCAGACCTCAATAACAAGGAAAGAAGGGAACATGCGTAAATATACTTTGCCATTCGTCGCCTTAGCGGCGCTCGTTGCCGCCGTTCCGGCTCTCGCTCAGGATGCGAAACCGCTCGCCGGCCAATCGATCACGGTCCTAATGCCTTCGCCGCAGGCGCCGAACATTCCCGGCGATTTCGAAGCCGAGACCGGCATCCACGTCAACATGCAGACGCTGTCGTGGGATGATATCCGCCCGAAGCTCGTCACCTCGCTGATCGCAGGCACCGCGCCAGCTGACGTTACTGAATTCGACTGGTCGTGGACCGGCCAGTTCAGCGCCGCCGACTGGTATCTGCCGCTCAATGATGTGATCGATGCTGATACCGTCAAGGATATCGGCGTCTCCAAGATCTTCACCGTCAACGGCAATCTGCTCGGCGTGCCCTATACCAACGACTTCCGCGTCATGCTGATCAACAAGAAGCATTTCGCCGATGCGGGCATCACCACGATGCCGAAGACGCTCGACGAACTGGTCGCCGCGGCCAAGCAGATCAAGGCAAAGAAGATCACGACCTATCCGATCGGGCTGCCGCTTTCAGCGACCGAAGGTGCGTCGACCAGCTGGTATCTGCTGACGAAAGCCTTCGGCGGCGAACTGTTCGACAAGGATTTCAAGCCGCTTTTCGTCTCGAAGGATTCGGCCGGCTACAAGGCGCTCGCCTTCGAGCTGATGCTGCTGAAGGAAGGTCTGGTCGATCCGGCCTCCACCGGTCTCAAGGACAGCCAGATCAACGAAAGCATGTTTGCCCAGGGCGTGACCAGCATCATGATCTCGGGCGAGCCGGGCAGGATCGGTCAAATGAACGATCCGAAGCAATCTAAGGTCGCCGGCCAGGTCGAGGCGATCCTGGTTCCGACGGCCAGCGGCGAAACTCGCAGCTTCGGCCTTCCCGAAGCGCTTGCCATCCCGCGCGTCTCGCAGAACAAGGAGGCCGCGATCGCCTTCGTCAAATGGTTCACCAGCAAGGAGTTCCAGAAGAAGAACGCGGCCAACGGCGCATTGCCGACGCGCACTTCCGCATTGTCCGAGCTCAATGCTGCCGGCCAGTTGCTGAGCGGCGACACGCTTGTGGCGCAATCGAAGACCGTCGAGCCGCTGTTCCCGCAGGGCACGCCCCCCTGGTATCCGGAATTCTCAAGCGCGGTGAACACGGCCATCAATAGCGCCGCAAAGGGCCAGGTCACCGTTGATCAGGCCATGCAGAATATCGCCGAAGCTGCAAAGCAGGCATCGGCGCAATGACAATCGCAATCTCTGCCGGTGGCAGGACAAAGCGTGGTGTCGGCATCAAGACCGACACCACGCTTGGGGTCCTGCTCGTTTTGCCGATCCTGATCACGATGGCGGCGCTTGTCTTCTACCCGATCGCAAGAACCGTCTGGGACAGCCTGCACAGGGTCAATCCGATGCAGGCGGGCACGCCCTTTGTCGGGCTGGAAAACTACACCCGCATGTTTTCCGACGCGCCGCTTGGTACGACGTGGATCAATACGTTCATCTACGTCGTGCTGGCAGTCGCGGCCGAAACGGTGTTCGGCGTGCTTGCCGCAGCGCTCATCAATCAGGTCAAGGTTGGCCGTCGCTGGCTGCTTGCCGCCGTCGTGCTGCCCTGGGCGCTGCCCGGTGTCGTCAATGCGGTGATCTGGCTCTGGATCTATCAGCCCGGTGCGGGCTTGCTGAACGGCATTCTTTCGGCCGTCGGCCTGCCTTTCGACAACCATGTCTGGTTCAACGATCGCACCAGCGCCATCATCGCGGTCACGGTGGTTCACGTCTGGCGCATGATGCCCCTGACCGTCGTTATCGTGCTTGCCGCCATGCAGAGCATCCCAGCGCATCTTTATGAGGCGGCGCGGATCGACGGCGCCACGCGCACGCAGATGTTTACCCTCGTCACGCTTCCGCTGGTGCGCAGTGCCATTGCAGTTGCCATGACCAATGCGACTGTCAACGCATTCAACCTCTTCGATGAGGCATGGGTCCTGGCTGGCTCAAGTCTCGAAACCCGGCCGGTTCTCGTCCAGATCTATCTCGAGACCTTCCAGAACCTGCGCTTCTCCTACGGCATGGCGCTGTCGCTTGTGATCACTTTGGTCTCGCTGCTGGTCTCGCTCGTCTATGTCCTGCGCGTCTATCGCAACACCCGGTTTGACTGATGAAACAGAGCCTTTCATATCGTTTGCTGATCTGGGCCGGTGTCGCGGTTCTCCTGATCTGGTCGCTCGGACCGATCTATTGGACGCTCGCAAGCTCGATCACCCCGACCGAGGATTTCTCGGCGCGACCCATCCATTTCTTTCCCCAGCATTTCACGCTGGATCATTTCTCGCGTCTGTTCGGCATCGATATCGCGAGAATCGGCGGGGTCCAGGTCTGGTCGCAATTTCGCGCCGCGCTCATCAACAGCATCGTGACTTCGATGGCTGCAACGCTCCTTTGCGTCGCGATCTCAGCACTCGGCGCCTACGCGTTCACGCGTATCCAGTTTCCTGGACGAGGCTTCCTGTTTGCAGCCGTCGTCGCGACCCTTGCAATTCCCGGCTATGCTGTGCTGATCCCGCTTTACCGGATCATGATCGGCCTGCACCTGGTCGATACCTATGTCGGCATCGCCCTGATCTACGTCTCGGCCTACCTGCCCCTGTCGCTCTGGTTATTGCGCAGCGTCTTCGAAGCGCTGCCGATCGCGCTGGAAGAGGCTGCGCAGCTCGATGGCGCCGGCAGGCTCTACATCTTCTTCAACATCGTTCTGCCGCTCGCCGGTCCGGGGCTTACGGCAGCGGCGATCCTGACCTTTCTTGGCGCATGGGGACAGTATCTCGTGCCGCTCATCTTCTCGCCGCAGGCGACGAAGCCTTTGACGGTGCTGATCCCTGAATTCGTCACCAAGAACTTCATCGACTATGGGCTGATCACTGCAAGCGGATCGATTGCCATCATCATCCCCGCCCTGGTCGTCATCTTTCTCAATCGATACCTCGTCAGCGGTCTGCTGGCCGGATCGGTCAAGTAAATCGGAGCTAGCATGAATACGACGGAAAAGGTGATCTTCGAGCAATTCCCCTATTGGGAAAAGGCGATCGGATCGGTCTCCGCCCCGCACGATGCCGAATTGACGGTCTTTCTGGGCTGCGGCACATCCTATAATCTCGCCCTGTCGCTTGCGACCCATGCCAACCTTGCCGGTTATCCGGCGATTGCAGCACCGGGCGCGGAATGGCTTAACCGGCCGGCCGCCTTCTGGCCGCGCTGGCAGAAGGTTCATCTTGTGGCCCTTTCGCGCAGCGGGGAGACGACGGAAACAGTTGCCGCCGCCAAGGCAAGCCGCAAAGCCGGCGTTTTCGTCACCGCTATTACGGTCGAGCCGGAAAGCTCGCTTGCCAAGAATTGCGACCGGCTGATCGAGGCGGCAACCCATGGCGACGAAGGCATCGTCATGACAGTCTCTGCGAGCCTGATGCTGCTTCTGGGCATGCAGATGGTCGGTGTGGAGATCCCGCCGTCGATCGTTCGATCTGCACAGGATCTCGCAGCCCAGCTCGACAAAGCTCTCCCCGGCATCATTGAGGGGCGGTCGCATTTCGTCTTCCTTGGCAGCGGATCGCTCTACGGCATCGCTCTCGAAGGCGCATTGAAGCTGATGGAAATGAGCCAGATTGTGACGCAAGGTTTCCACCCGCTGGAATATCGACACGGACCGATCAGCCTCGTCGACGAAGGCACCGCGGTCGTCATGCTCTACAGTGCCGACCAGAAGACCGCCGAGACGCTGCTGGTGGATGAGCTGCAGCAAAAGGGTGCGACCGTCATCGGCTTCGGCGGCCCGGGCGATCTGGAACTGACTGTCGATTGCGATCCAGCACTTGCGGGCCTCTGCGTGCTACCAGCGCTGCAGGTTCTTGGCGAGCGTGCCGCCCAGGCCAAGGGTGTCGATACGGTCTCGCCCCGCCATCTGACAAAGGTCGTGATGCTCGGATGACCGCGTCCATCGAACGTAACCGGCACGTCGCGCTGAAAAAACTTCTCGGCGACCGCGTCGAAGCCTTGCCCCGCGGGATCACGTCGGTCTGCTCGGCGCATCCGCTTGTCATCGAGGCGGCGCTAAAGCGTGCTGCTTCTGATAAGGTGGTCGCGCTCATCGAAGCGACCTGCAATCAGGTCAATCAGGATGGTGGCTACACCGGGATGACGCCGGGCGATTTTCGACGTTTCGTCGAAAGCATCGCCGCCGCAGTCGGCTTTCCCGCCAATCGCATCATCCTCGGAGGCGATCATCTCGGGCCGAACCCGTGGAGAAAGCTGCCGGCGGAAGAAGCGATGGCGAAGGCCGAGGCGATGATGGCGGCCTATATCGAGGCAGGCTTCGAAAAGATCCATCTCGATACATCAATGGGCTGCGCCGGCGAGCCCGTGGCCCTGGCCGACGAGCTGACGGCGGAGCGCGCCGCACGGCTTGCCCGCGTGGCGGAAGAGGCTGCCCTTCGCTCCGGCAGCCGGCCACCCGTCTATATTATTGGAACCGAGGTCCCGCCGCCCGGCGGCGCCACCCATGCGCTCGACGAGCTTGAGATCACGCGACCCGAAGCGGCGATGAACACATTGGCAGTGCATCGCACGGCCTTTGCGAAGGCCGGTATCGGGAAAATCCTGGAGCGGGTGGTCGCCATCGTCGTTCAGCCCGGTGTCGAATTCGGCAATGCCAATGTCGCCCTCTACAGGCCGGATCGGGCAGGTGGCTTGGTTGGCGCTCTGGAGCAAATGCCCGGCATGCTCTTCGAGGCCCATTCCACGGACTACCAACCAACAGGAGCGCTTACGGCCCTCGTCGATGGCGGCTTCGCCATCCTCAAGGTCGGTCCGGGCCTGACCTTTGCCATGCGAGAGGCGCTTTATGGCCTCGACGCCATCGCATCGGTTCTCGCCGGAAGGGCTTTGCCCGATACGCTCCACGCGACCATGGAGGCCGTCATGCTCGGAAATCCGGCTCACTGGAATTCCCATTACAGTGGCTCGGCCGAGGAACAGCGCCTGCAGCGGCACTTCAGCTATAGCGATCGCATCCGCTACTATTGGCCGGACGACAAGGCGGCTGCGGCAGTCGAGACCCTGCTGTCGCGCTTCGATGGCGATATTCCGGAAACGCTGATCAGCCAGTATCTCGGCCGGGTCTATCCGGCAGTGGTCGCCAAAAAGGTTCTGCCCCGCGCGCGCGATCTCTGCATTGCGGCGATCGATGCGGCGCTGGAACCTTATTCTGCAGCAACGATCGCATGGCCTGCGTCGGCGATCAGCAACACGCCTTTCTAATTGGAGATCAATATGGCATCGGTCAGCGTGACGAATGTGCGCAAGAGCTACGGTCACTTCGAAGTTCTGCATGGGGTGGATATCGACATAACCGACGGCGAATTCGTCATTCTGGTTGGGCCGTCGGGCTGCGGCAAGTCGACTCTCCTTCGCATGATAGCCGGCCTTGAAGAGATCAGCGGCGGTGATGTCGCCATCGGTGGCAAGGTGGTCAATGATGTCGAGCCCAAGAGCCGCGATATCGCAATGGTCTTTCAATCCTATGCGCTCTATCCGCACATGACCGTCGAGGCGAATATGGGCTTTTCGCTCCGCCTGGCCAAGGCGCCAAAGGAGGAGATAAAGCGGCGCGTGCGCGATGCAGCGCAAATTCTGGGTCTTGAAAATCTGCTCGACCGCTATCCGCGCAACCTCTCCGGTGGCCAGCGCCAGCGCGTCGCCATGGGGCGCGCGATCGTGCGCCAGCCGCAGGTGTTTCTGTTCGATGAGCCATTGTCGAACCTGGATGCCAAGTTACGCGTGCAAATGCGCTCCGAAATCAAGCAGTTGCACCAGCGCCTGCGCACGACCACCATCTACGTCACGCACGACCAGATCGAGGCCATGACGATGGCGGACCGGATCGTCGTCATGCGCGACGGCTATGTCGAGCAGATCGGCTCCCCTCTCGAACTCTATGACCAGCCGGCCAACCTGTTTGTCGCGGGCTTCATCGGCTCTCCCGGCATGAATCTCATCCGCGGCAAGGTCAGCGCAGACGGCCCGGTCGAGTTCATCGCCGATGGCGGTGCTCGCCTGCCGCTGCCTGAAGGATTTGATCTCGCGCGCGGCGCCGAGGTGGTCTACGGCGTTCGGCCGGAAAACATCGCGATTGGCAAAGACGGTATCGCTGCGGAAGTCGTCGTCGTCGAGCCCACCGGCGCGGAAACGCTTATTGTTTCCAGCGTCGGGTCGGACAATCTGGTCATAGCCCTGCGCGAGCGCATCGGGTCACGGGCCGGCGACCACATTTCCCTGAAACCCGATATCGGAAAGTTGCACCTCTTTGACGGAGCGACAGGTCGACGGCTTCGATGCAAGGGCAATTGAGCCCATTGCACTCAAAGTGCCCTTCCACTCCTGAATACACAATCTGAAGCCGAATTTACGGAAAGTTAACCATAAATGCCGTTTCTACAACTGTGCAACATCACGTTGTAGGAAGCTTTTTTCAATGCTGGCTGCTGCGCGCGCCGCCTTGCGCATATCGACCTTTCTCGTTCCGATTTCGGCCTGCCTTACCTCGGCAGCAGCCGTCGCAGCGCCGTTGTCGTGGACGGGCGCGGTCGATAGCAACTGGAACAATGCGGGCAACTGGTCGGCCGTATCCGTCCCGAGTTCGCTCAATTCGGTCATCATCGACGGCGGCAATTTTCCCGCCGAGATCCTAGCCGGCAGTTCGGCTGCGACGAGCGATCTGACCGTCGGCCTCGACAGTGACGGGACCCTCACCGTTCTGGGCAAACTTCAAAGCTCTTCCGCCTCGATCGGCTCGCAGGCTGCGGCGCACGGCACCTTCGACCTGACTGGCGCCGCCGCGGACTGGCAAAATGGCGGATCGCTTCTGGTCGGCGATCAGGGAAGCGGCGCGTTCACGATCAGCGCCGGTGGCCAATATCAAGGCGGGGGACCCGCCTACATTGGCTCCGCGGCGGGAAGCAGTGGCAGCATCACCGTCAGCGGCCAATCGTCCTTCACGCTTTCGGGCGGCCAATCACTCTTCGTCGGCTATGACGGGCAAGGCTCTTTCGACCTGATGGACGGCGCCACCGCCAGCACTGGTGATGCGACGCTTGGTTACGGCGTCGGCAGTTCAGGCTCCATATCGGTTTCCGGCTCGGGAACGAGTTGGTTGATCGACGGAGATCTGGTCGTCGGTCAGGACGGCACCGGGACGATGGTGGTGGCGACCGGCGCAACCGTTTCGAACAGCAATGCAACGATCGGGCTTGCAAGCGGCGGGAGTGGCAGCTCTCTCGCGATTTCCGGGCTGGGCTCTCAATGGACCACCAGCGGGCTCCTGACTATCGGTTCCAGCGGGACCGGCACGCTTTCGATCTATTCCGGTGCAGCCGTGTCGAGTAGCTCGGCCATCATCGGCCGCTTCGCCAGCGGTTCCGTCACGGTCGGCGGGACAGGCTCGCTGTGGGATACCGGCGCACTATTGGTCGGTGGCGATAGCACCGATGCCGACAGCTCGGGCGCCAATGGCAGGCTCGATATCAGTACCGGCGGCGCAGTGACCAGCAGTTCGGTCGTCGTTGCCGACGGCAAGAATTCGGTCGGTACCGTGACCGTCGATGGTGCCGGCTCGCATTGGGATATCAATGCCGACCTGACCGTTGGCAATGAAGGCTCCGGCTCCCTCACGATCTCTGGATCGGCAAGTGCGAAGGCTGCGACGGCGACGCTCGGCAAGGAAGCCTCGTCGAGCGGTACGCTCATTGTCGTCGGCAATGGCAGCCATTTCGACATGAGCGGCGAACTGCAGGATGGCGCGGCCGGGAGCGGATCGGTGCAGGTCCTGGCAGGCGCTGCACTGTCAACGGGCAACGCCGCGCTCGGCACCGACGCCGGCGGCAACGGCCATGCGCTCGTCAGCGGCGCTGGCAGTCACTGGGCGATCGACGGCGAGCTTGATGCCGGTAGCAGCAACGGTGGTACGGGGAGCCTTGCGGTGTCGTCGCAAGGCTCGCTGACAAGCCAGAGCGCCAGCATCGGCAAGGCCGCAGGTGCCACCGGCGCTGTGACCGTGACCGGCACAGGCTCCGATTGGACCAACCAGGGCAACCTGACTGTCGGCGACGCCGGAAGCGGCACGCTGGATGTCATCCAGGGCGGGACCGTCAACACCGCAAATGCCACCATAGGCAACGCGGCAGGCAGCAGCGGCGCAGTCACGGTCACAGGAGAAGGGTCCGTCCTTTCGGTCGACAACAAGCTGACTGTCGGAAATGCGGGCGATACCAGCCTTACCTTGAGCGGCGGCTCGACCCTTTCCGCGTCAAGCCTGACGATCGCGGCTGAGGCCGGTTCGACGGCGTCGGTCAATATCGGGTCAGCGCTTGGCCAGACCGCGACGGGCGCGGCGACCCTCGATGTCGACGCCATTCACTTCGGCAGCGGCGACGGCTCCCTCGTCTTCAATTTCGGCGGCGCGCCGCAGACTTTGGGTGCGACGATAGACGGCAAGGGTTCGCTCTATGTTGCGGCAGGCGCCGTGACGTTGACCGGCAACTCCAGCGCCTTCAGTGGCGTGACCTCGATCTCCGGCGGCAGTCTCATCGTCGACGGCACACTTGGTGGGTCGATCAACCTCAGCGGCTATGGCCTGCTCGGCGGAACCGGCTCGGTCGGCTCGACGGTCGTCGGCGCCGGCGCGACGCTTTCCCCCGGCGACAATGGCATCGGCACGCTGACCATCAACGGCAATCTGACCACCCAAGGCGGCTCCACCGTGCTCGTGGAAAGCAACGGCACATCGACCGATCGCATCGATGTCACCGGGACAGTCAGCTTGAACGGCGGAACGCTCTCGCTGGCCGGCAACGGCCTCAAGGCCTTTACGGACTATACAATTCTCTCCGCTGCCGGCGGAGTTTCCGGCGGCTTCGACACCATTCAGTCGAACTACGCTTTCGTCACACCTGTCCTCGACTATTCGGGCGGCACGATCGATCTCACCCTGGAGCGCAACAACACCTCCTTCGCCGCCGCAGGCACAAACGCAAATCAGCGTTCGGCAGCTCGCGGCATCGAAAGTCTGGGGGCATCGAATAGTCTGTACGGCGCCGTCGCTGTCCTGAGTATGAATGAAGCATCCGGAGCGCTGCAGCAACTTGCCGGCGAAATTCATACGACCCTGTTAGGGACGTCTTTCGACAATGGCCGCTTCGTCCGCGACGCCGCCATCGATCGGCTTCGCGACATGCAGGGCGGCGTTGCCGCCGGCAACAAGCAGGCACGGATAGCAAGCAATGCCGGTCTTGCCTATGCAAGCGACGACCGGCACCAGGCAACGGCGTCGGAAAAAGCCATCGACGGGGTTCTCGCCGATCCGGTCAATGGCCTGGCATCTTTCTGGAGCACGCCTTATGGCGGCTGGACCTCCTCGGACAACGGCAGTACCAGCACCGGCGGCATCCTCTTCGGCTTCGATACCGCGCTCAACGATACGGGTTGGCGCATCGGAGCACTTGCGGGCTACGGCCGCAGCCGGTTCAGCCAATCCGATGTCTCCGCCCATGCCGATACGGACAACTACGATGTCGGGCTTTATGCCGGCAAGACATGGGGCGCTCTGGCGCTTCGGCTTGGCGCCAGCTACGGCCTGCAATCCGTCTCCACCCTCCGCGACATCGATTTCTCTGGCTATTCCGATGCGCTGCGTGCCGACTACAATGCCTATACGGCACAGGCGTTTGGCGAACTGGCCTATGATGTTTCCCTTGGCGACGCGCGCCTTGAGCCCTATGCCAATGTGACCTTTACGGACGTGCGAAGCAGCGCCTTTTCGGAGGGCGGAGGAGCTGCGGCTCTCAGCGGCAGCGCCGATCGATCGGCCGTCACCTTTGCCACCTTCGGCATTCGGGCCGAACAAAACGTCGCCTTGGCAGACATGCCGGCCAAACTTTACGGCGCACTCGGCTGGCAACACGCATTCGGCGATCTCGACATCAGCTCGCGGATGGCCTTCGCCGGTGGAGACATGTTCACCGAAAGCGGAACCGTCGTCGACCGGGACTCGCTTGTCGTCAACGCAGGCTTCGATATCGCACTCAATGAGCAGATTTCGCTTGCGCTTGATTACAACGGCAACTTCGGTGCAGAGAACCGCGCTCACCTCTTCCGGTTGCTCTTGCAGGCGCGGTATTGATCGCGGACCGCTGCCGCAGCAGGCTCCCGGCATGTCGTCATATCAAGCTCTCATTCGTGTCCGCGTCGCGATTAGTGCGCGTAAGCGCGAAGGCAATTGCGAAACTTCAATGATAACAGTCGATATTGAAGCACCACGCGCGATATGATCGAACACGTTTGACGATAGTAGGCGATTAAATCGACCTTTGCAGAGAGCGCTAACTTGCAACGCGCGGCAGGCGGACGATGATTGATCTGTTCGCCAGCGAAGTTGAAACCTGAGAACCAAGGATATCCTAATGAAATCAGCTACTTTTGCGGGATGGGCTGTGGTTGCGATCCTCAGCTGCGCGACCATGCCGGCCTGGGCTGACGATGCGTCTACCGGGGCGCAATCCACGACAGCGACGCAGGATGTCAAAGATATCTCTCACTACCTGCAGTCCCTCGCAACGGTCCGCAGCGCCTGTGCGGATGCAGCCTGGACGCTGTGGCAGTCCAACAACTACGATAGTTGGCGCCATCGCCGCACCTCTGTTCTGGCGATGAACTACAATGTCCAGACACTCAGCACCTTGCCGCAAGCGCCCACCTCTCTGCCGGCCGATCTCCAGCAGCGTCTAAACGCCGCGATGCAGAAGGCCAACGACACGGTCAAGGCGAGCTTTCCCGTCTTCAAGGACCTGGCGAACTACATCAACGCCGAGGACTACAAGTCCGACAAGTTCAAGAAGGGTGACGAGCTGGACGCCCGGCTGATCGATTTCGGCAAGACATGCCACACCGCATCGAACGATCTGCGTGCGCTTTATGTCGAGGCCGCCAGCGCTGCCATCGACAAGGGCTTGCCGGGAGCGCCCCGCGCGGATGTCGCTCGCACCATGCTGGCCGACTGGCAGCAGGCCTACGCCCTGTCGCAGGAACTGGGCAAAGGCGGCTCAATTGACCTCAAGAAGATCGATGCCGATGTGAGTGCCATTTCCGCGCTTGCCGACAAGCGCCGCACGGAATTCGCCGATGATATCGCAAAGGACGGTAGTCCGGTTGCCAATTTCTACGATCGCGATCTCAACGAGAACGTTGCGGTGCCGCTGCGCAAGGCCCTGCGGGACATGAAGGGCAAGCCGGCCGAATTGAAGGAAGCCGCGGCCGATCGTCCCCGCGCCGACTTCCTGATCATCCGCCAGCAGATCGATCTCACCATGCTTGCGGACATTCTTCGATTTGTCGGCGGCTGACGAACGGCGGGATGCCGGTTATTTTGCGCCCGATCGGTCTAACCGACGAAGCCGGCGTAGTTTTCTTCGGTAATTCTGCGCATGATAGCCGAATAAGCTTCGTGATTCTGATCGTCTGCCAGGACGCGCCCCAGTGACGGCTGCGCAAAAGCCGACATCGGCAGGAGAGCGAGTGGCGTCGAGACGGGTGTAAGATGCGAGCCCTGCCCGGCGCGCAATGTCGTCAGCAGGCCGAACATCTCACCGGTAATGCTCGGCCTCGACAAGATCGCCATGCGATACTGCCCGGACGAATTCGTCACCAGGTAGATATGCCCCGAAAGATGCGGCACCGACACGGAGCCTTGCTGCGAAAACGAAGCGTCGCTGCGCTCGCGTTCCTGGAAGCTCAGACAGGTTCGCTCCCCATCCCAGGCGATCTCGGTGCAATAGGCAAAGATCGCCTTCGCATCGCCGAAGGACGGACGAAGCGTCAGATAGGTGCCTTCCAGCCATGACACCGAAGCGCGAGAATAGGCGCCGAACTCTTCGGCGGCATGGCCGGGCCTGTCGTTGACAACAGGCATTTGCGTTCCGACCGGCTCCCGCAGGATGACACCCATCGCCTGTTCCAGCCGAATGAGCGTCGCAAGTGTGAAGGGCCGATGCCCCGAAAGAGCCTTCTCCAAGGTCGAGAGGCTGATGCGTGCATCGTTGGCAAGGCGCTGCCTGGAAATGCGCCGTCGGGCGATCTCCTCACGAACCCGCACCGCCACGGCGCTGTTCTGGCTGTCGGACAGATAGGGGTCGCCCTGGACCATTCGCTCTTTTCCTGTTTGCGTAATTTTCTTCACAATTCCACACATGCTAGCCACCGGCAAGACCGTTTGCGGCAAGATGCGGACGAAACAGGGCAAAGCTTACGCTGGCGAGAAAATAGCCTTTGTTCACAATAACTTCAGTTATTCAACGGTGAACAAGGAGCCTGCTGTGTCAGCCTCGCCAAACATTTCGCGTTACCGGAAGCGGCAAAATTTCCTCATTAAGTTCGGCCTGTTCCTCTGGTTCAGCAACGCCATCCTGCTGCCGGTGCTCGCCGTAATTTTCGCACTGCTACACCCCCTGGAATCGCATGGGCAACCGCCAGCCTTCGTCACGACGAACGAAAGGGGCGCAGGCAGCCTTCTTCCTCAGACGGCGCAAGACAGCAAGCAAGTCGAGGCGGCCGCCTCACGATGAAAGCTAAGGATTGCCAGTTTCCTCGGGTGAAACCAGCCATCGCGATGCTTTTGCCGCGAGGACAGAACCTTTCGCCTGACGCGAGGGGCTTTCTCTCGCTTTAGTCTCGCCGCGGACGGCGTAGGGTGAAACTTTCGAACGGTGCGATCTGACCATCGGGGCCGACCACGTCGTAATAGGTCACGGTGATCGTCGTAAGATCTCCCGGATGCCCGCCGGGATCGAGGTCGAAAGCGGCAAAGCCATAAGCGTGAGCAGCATTTCGCACGGCCGCCCATGGGGCCTCTTCCACGACATAAACCGGCGGGCGCTTGTGCGTGTCAGGGTTTAGATCGCCGACCCGCATGATGACGCGACAGCAGGGCGGGTTGAAGAACAGTTCGTTCGAGGGCACGGAAGTACCGCCGCCGCCAATCACCATATGCACCGTGCCCTTGGTGGTATCGATCACGTCGGTGGCGGTTCCAACGGGGATCGGCGTCAGCGTTTCATTATTCTGCTGGCCACGGATGGGGTGAGAACGTTCGTAATGATGCTCATGACCGCACACCACCAGGTCCACGCCGTATTTGTCGAACAGCGGCAGCCATTCCTGGCGGATACCGAGATCGGCGCCATTGAACTTGTCGGCGGTGGAAATTGCGACCTGATGCATGCAGACTACCAGCCAATCGATCGCCTTATCCGCGCGGGCGGCGGCCAGCTCCTTTTCGAGCCAAGCCTTCTGGGCGCCGCCTGAATAGCCGCGCACATAGGAATCGCCGCCGTCTTGATAGACCACATCGTCATTGGCGATGGCAACCACGCGCACCGAGCCGGCAGTGAAGCTGTACCAAAGGCCATGCGTCACATCGGTCTGGCCATCGGCGGCCGGCAAGGAAAAATACGTCTGGTAAGCCTTATAGCCGATAGGGCCATTTCCGAGCTCATTCTCGTGATTGCCGGGAGACGGCATCCAGGGGCGGTTGCGGGCGCTGCGGGTGTTGTTGTTCCAAAAATCCCACCATGTGCGCACGCGGTCATGGGCCAGATTGGCGTAGCACAAGTCCCCATTGAAGAGATGAAAGAGTGGACGCAACCGCTCTACGCCCAGCGTGGTGTCGCCAGCGGCGGGCGAGCCGAGGTTGTCATTGATATAGGTGGTGCTTTGCAGCGTCACACCGGCCGGCGGGTCGAAGACCCTGCCGAGGGTTGGCGTACCCTGGTCGCCGAAGCTGGTAAAGCGAAGAGCGTGCCGCCCGCGTGGAGACGTGCGGAACGTGCCGAATTGCGGCTCTGCTCCTTCATGGATCGCCGCGTAGAGATAGGACGCATCCGCATCCAGGCCGCCGACCTTGGCATGATAGGCATAGACGGTCTGATTGGACTTGGCGTCGACATAGCTCGCTTCGTCGGCCGCTACCGTCTGCTCGAGCTTGCCGTCGAGGCGGCCGATGAGCACGCGCGGCTGCTTTACCGGTTGCAACGTGTGCCAGGACACGACCATTTCAGCAGAAGCATCAGCGCCGAACTGAAGATGGAGCCCCGCCACCGGTGGCGTCGCCACAGGGTTCGTCGAACCGGCGGCGGTCGGTGCCGGCGCTTTCTCCTCAGCGCTGGCAAACGAGGCTGTCATCAGCACGCCCGTACCAATGCCGGCGGCGGCAAGGAGTCTGCGGCGGCTGATGTCGAAGTTCTTATCGCTATCCGGTGTTGTCATGGCGGGGCGCTCTAGCAGGTGGGGTGGGGGTTCTTCTTGCTAGCGCGAGACTGTGAATATGGCGCGACAATCCGGCCGTGGCTGCAATTGCAGAGCGGCAACCAATGGAAATATCCCGGCCCGATTGCCGCCTGCATTCATGGGCATCAATCCATTGCTCCTTCATTAACGCCCGTCCAGACTAAGCACCCAGTTGGAGTTGCCCCACACTCCCGTCCTGGCCGCTCATCCAATAGGATCGACCCTACCCGTTAGATGCGGGTAGAAGCTTCCGAATAGCGTGCGTCCATCGGCGAGAGGCCATTGGCGTTGGGCTGGGCCAAGATACCATATAGCTCCGGGCGGCGGCCTCTTATCCAGCGCTGGCCCGTGCACTTGTCGAGCAGGGCAAGATCGATTTCGGCGCTCACCCGCGCATCGGCAGCTGCCCAGGTCTCGACAAGGATACGCCCGTAGGGATCGAGGATCATGGCATTGCCGGTGCGCACCTCGTCTTCATCCTGTCCGACGCCATTGCTGAAAACGAGGAACATTCCATTGTCGTGGGCGCGCGACGGCAGCCAGCGCATGAACCACTCCCGACCGTTCGGACCGCGAAACTCCGCCTCGATCGCCTCGGGATCTTTATGGCGATTGGCCCATTTCTCGACCGGTATGCGCTTCAGCCCGTGCGGACTTACCGAGTGACCACCACCTGCCTGGTGCGGCGCGATCAGCAATTCGGCGCCAAGCAGCGCTGTCGCGCGCGCATTCTCGACCAGATTATTGTCCCAGCAGATCAAGATGCCGGCACGAATTCCCCAGGGCGTGTCGAAGACCGTGAAGCTATCGCCGCTGGAGATGAGGCGATGCTCCCAGGCATGCAGTTTGCGATGGCAATGAGTGTGCCCATCCGGCATACAGACCGCATAGCTGTTATAGAGCTTCCCGTCCTCGCCTAACTCCAGGAAGCCGGCGCCGATGGCAATGCCCTTTTCCCGCGCCAAGGCCGCCACGCGGCTGATCGACGGACCCGAAAGCGGCTCCGCCAGCGCCTGCAGCGCAGGACCATCGAGTTTGGGAACATGCCAGTATCCGCAGATGCACATCTCGGGAAACACGACGAATTGGTTGCCGGCTTGAACGGCTTCCTCCGTGAAGTGCACGATGCGCGAGAGATTGTAAGCCTTGTCATTGGCCCGATGCTGAAACTGCACGGATGAAATCTTGAGTGCCATTTTCATTGCTCCTTTGTCCTGAAGCCATTTGACCACGCGACATCTCTTTCGTAAAATGACTTTATCGATTAAAATTATTCGTAAATAGAATGGAAATAAAGCTTCTCCGCTCCTTCATCCAGCTGATCGACACCGGCCACTATGGCAAGGCATCGGCAAAGCTGTTCGTCACCCAATCGACCCTGACGAAGCAGATCCAGACCCTGGAAACGGCAATCGGCGGACCGTTGTTCGAGCGCGGTCGCCATGGTGCGAGACTGACGCCGCTCGGAGAACTCCTGCAGCGCGAAGCGCGCCCGCTGCTCCGATTGAACGACGATATCGACCGGAAGATGCATCGCGCCATGGCCGGGCTTACCGGCTACCTCGATATTGGATTTGGACTGTCGACCCTTGTCGTCGCGCCGCAACTGATTGCCGGCTTTCGAGCCGCGACACCGGATTGCAGGATCACGCTAAACGACCTACCGTCGCGGGAACAGCATCAGCGCCTGCTCGACGGCAGGCTCGATATCGGCTTTTGCCGGGCGCCGGAGGAAAATAGCGGGTTGGCTTTCATGCCCGTCATCGAAGAACAGCTGGCGCTGGTTCTTCCGCGTGGAGCGACAATGCCCGCCCAGGACCAGTTGATGGAGTTGAACCGGCTCGGCTTCGTCGCACTTTCACCAATGCGCGGACCGGGATTGGACGATCAGATCAGGCGTTGGTGCTCGCTGGCCGGCTTCGAGCCGCGTATCGTACAATATGCCGATGATATCCTGACCGTCCACTCCATCGTTTCCGCCGGGCTCGGCGCGGCGTTCCTGCCCTGGCGCGGAGTGCAGGCATTGACAGGCTCCAGCGACAAACATCAGCTCTCCGGATCTGAATCGACCTGGCCGGTTGGAATTTGCTGGCACGACAAGCACACGAGCCCGCTGCTGGCCCGTTTTGTCGATCACGTTTCGAAGAACCTTGAATTCGGCCATGCGCCGGCGGGCAGCTGCCACGATAAAGCCTGACCGCTTCGGCCACTTATTGGCGGTGCGATGGCGCGCGCTACCGACAATGGGGTCATGCATTCCAACCCCATTGTCCGAAAGGCACTCAATAGCCGCCGACACGACATCATCGGCCGAGCGGCTCAGCACCTCAATGGTCAAAACGAACCATGCAGCCAAAGCATGGTCGGCGTGCCGAGGACTGCCACTGCAATCACCACCGAAGCCGCCATCTTGATCACTTTGATACGGCGTGTCCTGACGCCGGTCCAATCATAACTCAAAATCACTAACCCTCACAAATCATTAATGATTCGCAAACTAGAGCTGGTTCGCCTTTCGGCAAGGCAAGCCAGTGATTCGTCCACAGCGGATATTTTGAACACGCGCCTTGCAGACCTCCTCGCCTTCTCTCGATATCAAACGAACCGCCGCCGAATGCGACGAACGGATCTGTTTCCGTCGTATGATCTTCGCGCTGGCCTGCCATAAGGGATCTTTGATTGTCGATTGTCTTAACGAAATATCGAGTTCTCTCGCCTTTATTTGTGCTTGTTGCTGCAGGGTTGTCGCTATTGAATACATCCTGGGCCTGCACGCGCATGATGAAGACACGATGCAATGTGGCAAGAACTTCGATTACGGCGATATGTCCGCTTCTGCGATCTCGCCTTGGGGGAAAAGCAGATGTCGGGAAATGGACCCTGGAGACATGGACCAGGATCGAAGCTGATGAAGGCATTTGGCTGGAAGCCAACCATCCGCACCAGTCTGATCATCCTTGTGCTGGCATGCATCGTGCCCGCGGCACTGGCCGGAACGGGCCTCGCTTATTACTCGTTCAAGGCGGAACGACAGCAGCTTCTCGACAACACATTGGCCAGGGCACGCGCGCTCACGGCGGCACTTGACCACGAAATGATCGAAGCCGAAGGAGCGATACGCGCTCTCGGCACCTCTCCCTCCCTTACATCCGGCGACTTTCAGGGCTTCTATCAGCAGGCAATCGAGGTACAGGCTCAACAGGAGGCCGACAACGTCGTCTTGAGTGAGCCGTCGGGACAGCAGATCATCAACACCCTTCTCCCCTACGGTGCCAAACTTCCGTTCAGCCGCTCACCGCATTTCGAAAAACTCCTTGAAGCGGATCACCCGATGGTGACCGATCTCTTTGTGGGTGCCGTGAGCAAGCAACCGCATTTTTCCATCCAGATTCCGATCCGGCGGGACGATCATGTCATGTACACGCTGACGATCGGCATGTTCCCAAAGCGCATCGATCAAATACTTCCACAGGAAAACGCGCCGTCAGGCCAAGTCGCAGGCGTTCTCGACAGCAGCGGCGTCATCGTCGCTCGCACCAAGGGAAAGGTCGATCTCGTGGGCCAGAAAATTCCTGCCGAAATTCAAGCTCAGATGGCAAACCGGAGCGAAGGCTATTTCCCGACGAAAACGGCCGACGGAACGCCGGCCATTCTGCTTTTCAGCAGATCGCAAACCAGCCATTGGGTCACCTATCTGACAATTCCGGAAGCCTTCTTTACCCAGAAGCTTTGGGATTCGCTGAAATGGGTCGTCTCCATTCCATTGCTCCTTGCGGCACTCGTGCTAACCTTTGTCTGGCGTGTCGGGGGCGCAATTGCAAAGTCGATCACAGATCTGACTGCGCCTGCTCTGGCGCTCGGATATGGTCAGGAGATCAATGTCGGCCCACTCTATCTGCGGGAAGCCGACGAGGTAGGACAAGCTTTGGTCGAGGCGTCCTACCTTCTCAAAGCGGCGCAGTACGAGGCGCGTCACGACAAGCTCACCGGTCTTGCCAACCGCGCCCTCTTCAACGAAGCGGTCCAGGGGCAGATGCTGCTATGCAAGCAGATGAAAGCCACCATGGCCGTTCTCTACATCGATCTCGATGGCTTCAAGGCAGTTAACGACACGCATGGTCACAGCGCCGGCGACGAATTGCTATGTTCCGTCGCCTCGCGCCTTTCTGCCAGCGTTGGATCTTCCGGTGTCGTTGCGAGATTGGGAGGTGACGAGTTCGCAATCCTGCTTGCCAACAGCGGCAACGACGACGCTCGCGTGTTGGCCGAGACGCTTATCGAGAATGTCTCGGCACCCCATGCAATGGGTCATCTGAGCATCTCGATTTCCGCCAGTATTGGAATTGCGCTCTTGACGGAAGCTTCACAGACACCGCATTCCCTACTTAGAGCGGCTGACGAGGCCATGTACCGGGCAAAGCGTGCCGGAAGGCAGAGATATGTGGTGGCCGACCCCTCGCTGGCGGCTTGATTATCGTTCGCGCGATACGGATCCTCGCGCAACGCAGCACACCAATGAGGTGGTATTGATTCCAACAAGCTCCGCAGATTGGAAACGCCGGCGACAGGGACGCTGCAGCAAAAGACATCGAGTGAATGTCCCGCCCCGGAATGAGAGGGCATCATCGATCAACCGATGGTTTCGATATCCATTCGACGGAATTCATCATCGCCCGCACGGATCGCCGCCGGATAGTATTTCGCGCGTGCAGGATGAGGGTAGTCGCCGGGATCTAGCCCCGGCGAGCGATATGCTGGCGGTTTGCGGCGGAAAGAGCAAGCCGCGTGGCTTCGTCTTAAGGGGCCTCGTGAAGTCCCGTGCCTTTCATCAGCCGCCTTCCGGGGTGATCCATAGCCCCCTATTCCAAGAGATGTACGCTAGAATTGCGATCTTAAAGCTCTTGTCCTTGCGGCAAGACAAGGAACGCCACACTGCTTGAGCAACGCTCTTGCCCCCAGCTTCTCGAGCCGGCCCGAGTTTCCTCTTGCGTTGACGGGTGGATGGTCGCTAAGTCTTCGCGCCCCATCGTCAAGCCTCCGTGAGCTCACGGTATCCTTGGCCCAGTCGAATTCGAAAACCGAAGGAAATTTAATGACCGGACAGCTTTCTCTTCCTCGCGATCGGATTTCCGTGCTCCTACTGGAAGGCATTAGCCAGAGCGCTGTCGACTACTTTGTGTCGTCCGGCTACGTCAATCTCGTCCATTTGCCGAAGGCTCTGGATGACAAGGATCTCAAAAATCATATCGCGGAAGCACATATCGTCGGCATTCGCTCTCGTACGCAGCTGACGGAGGAAGTTTTCAGCGCCGCCAAGAAGCTCATCACCGTCGGCTGCTTTTCTGTCGGAACTAATCAGGTAGACCTAGATGCCGCCCGCCGCCGCGGGATTCCCGTGTTCAACGCTCCCTATTCGAACACTCGCTCGGTCGCAGAGCTTGTGATCGGAGAAATCATCATGCTGACCCGGCAGATTTTCCCGCGCTCGGCCTCTGCCCATAAAGGCGGATGGGAAAAATCGGCTGTCGGCAGCCGCGAGGTGCGCGGCAAGACGCTGGGTATCGTCGGCTACGGCAATATCGGTTCGCAGCTTAGCGTTCTTGCGGAAAGCATGGGCATGAACGTGCGCTATTTCGATCTTTCGGACAAGTTGCGTCAGGGCAACTCCGACTCGATGGCAACGCTTGGCGAGCTTCTCGAAATCTCGGACTATGTGACGATGCATGTTCCCGAGACCAGTTCGACGCAGAATATGATCACCGAGACCGAACTGCGCAGGATGAAGAAGGGCGCCATTTTCATCAATAATTCGCGCGGAACCGTGGTGGATCTCGATGCGCTTGCCAAGGTCCTGAAGGAAGGACATCTCGCAGGTGCTGCAGTGGACGTGTTTCCGAAAGAGCCGGCATCAAACAACGAGCGCTTCGAAACACCGCTGCAAGGATTGGATAACGTAATCCTCACGCCCCACATCGGCGGATCGACGGAGGAGGCCCAAGAGCGCATTGGAAGGGAAGTCGCAAGGAAGCTTGTCGAATATTCCGATGTCGGCTCGACGTTGGGTGCCGTCAATTTTCCGCAAGTGCAGTTGCCCCCGCGTCCAAACGGCACGCGCTTCATGCATGTTCACGAGAATCGCCCGGGCATCCTGAACAGTCTGAACACGATCTTTTCGTCGCGTGGCCTCAATATCGTCGGTGAATTCCTGCAGACATATGGCGACACCGGCTACGTGGTCATCGAAGCGGAAGGCATTGGCCAGAAGGCGGATGAGATCCACGATGAACTCCGCCAGATCCCTGGAACGATACGAACTCGGTTGCTTTACTGACACCGGCTTCCTTCATGGAGGCGGACTGGCTGCGTCCCCCGAATTCATCGGCGAGATGCACCTTGTTGCCGATCGCACCATGAGGCCGTTCGTCGCTGCAATCTCGGTGCCAGAGCGGTTGGTATCTCATTGGCCTCGAGCGGCGTTCGAAAATCAGCCGAACGGTGTGTCAGTCATCGTCTAGGGCGCAAGCGGCTCCAACACAGGACCACGACGACAAGTTTCGCCTTCGCAGCGTCAATAGAATATCCCATTGCCGCCATGATCCCGGGCCGCCTACTGGAACCTAAAGGCTTCGCCCCTATCGATTTGCACGGGCAAATACTTCTTCGGCCATTGTGAAAACATTTCGAATTTCGGAAGCGTCCTCGTCCGTAAGAGGGTCTTCGACAAGAAATGTGCGCAACCCCATCTTTAGATAGCCTACCAGTTCGCTTGCAACATCTTCGCGTGCGCCAATCAGGAACGGACAAGACGCCTGGCCATTGCTATACGGCCCCAACCAATACGGATGGCCTTCAGGAACGACCACTTCCGAGCCCAATTCCTTGACCCATACGGAATCGGATACTCGAGTGTAATATTGCCGCACCTCTCTCCCCAGCTCATCATCGGGATAGCGATTCCGCGCAACCGCCCATGCTTCCTCCGTTGATTGGCGGGAAATGATGCCAAGCCGCGTTCCGTATTCAACCCCCTCCGGCCGGCTTATGCCATTATAGTGATGCACTGGCCGAAGATATTCTATTGCGCGCGCCTTTAGACGTTTGGCAACGGCCATGCCCGCGGCCGACGATCCGGAGACTGTAAAAATGGAAGCGCAATCGGATTTCATGCCTGCAGCAATTTGCAGATGAAGCCCATCAACCTGGTAGTAGTGGCCACGATAGGTTAGCGGCCGCTTTGTACTTAGCAGACTTCGGACAATCTCCCCGTATTCTCCTACACGATCATACCGCTGATCGTGAGCAACCGTATCGCAAAATGCTTCCAGGTCATGGGGAAACCCACCAGAGATGAAATTCAAATGCACCGGTCGATCATGAATCAACGACAGAGATGCGACTGATTTTGCAACCGTGAATGGATGCATATACAGTGGCTGCACGGCAATGAGCGGCGAGATTTTCTTTGTAAAGCTCATGAGGTAGTTTGCCGCCAACCAGGGGTCGAATTGCTGATGGTCGGAGTAAACAAGCATCGCCGAAAAGCCGTAGCGCTCCGAGCGGGTGGCGGAGGTTTTGATTTTCTCCAAATACTCGATACCAGTCATATCATCGCCAAAGGACGGACATGCGCCGATTACTGTGATCTCGGATGACGTCATTTATCTTTCTCCATAAGGCTGCCGGTATAGATCCCCACCAGCAGATCGAGCCGTATGTATGTGTGGTTTTCGGCGACTTCTCCGGGGCATCGAAGTCCACCCACCACTCTTGAGAACATCAAGAAAATTACGAGCCATCAGATGTGGGTGATATGTGCTTTCGCAATACCTCCGAAATCCGCCAGCCAAGAATACGTCTGTTTTCCGGCTCGGTTATCATAGTCCAATGGTCACCAGGAAGTGCATACGTCTTCAAGAGAGATGCGGGCACAATATCTCGCCACCGCATAAGCGATAATTCAGGTGCAACATCTGTAGCATCGACATTACGGCTCGCGTTGAATTGATGAACGACGAAAGGCAAAGTCGGTACCGAATAAGACTGCACAAGTTCCTCAAAATACCTGCGCTGATCCCATATTATCATCTCAGCAGAAGCATCAAGTTCGGTGCTGGCGATGCCAAGCTTTCGACCTTCCAGTATCAGTTCCGTAGCAGAGAGATCGTCGAAACGATCATAAAGTAAGGAAATATCACGATAGCCGAGCTGCATAGCCATCGTTTGAAGCCAGCTAAGTATCATGTGCTTTGTTGACTTCGGAATCGAGTCCGTCGTCGAGGGCAGTAAGACATCGATTAGTCCGATGAACGAAACGGTCTCGCCACGTTCAAGCATGAGACGCGCCATTGCATAGGCAAGTAAACCGCCGGCCGAGTACCCAATCAGGCGATATGGCCCCTTTGGCTGGACCGCCCGAACCATTGATAACGCTCGTGCAGCCATTGTTTCTAGCGTGTAGACAAATGGTTCATTCGCGGAAGGCCAAGGCAAAGCGTAGATCGGGAAGTCGGCGCTAACTTCTCGTCCCAATTCAAAGGCATAGGAATAGTCACCCAAACCGGAAGGGACGAAAAAGATAGGCGATTCACTTCCGTCTCGGCGAACCGGAACGGCCTTTGGATGATCCTCCTCCGGGAAGACGCCGCGGCCTTTGTGAGCAAGATCCTTTAACACCGGATGTTGAAAGAGATCTTTCATGGTTAAAGTAAGTCCAAGCCGGCGCAGCCGCTCTAGAAGTCTCACGGCCAGCAGCGAATGACCGCCCAGCTCGAAGAAGCTGTCGTGACGGCCGACACGCTCCACACCCAGAAGCTCGACCCACAGTCCGGCTAGCAGCCTCTCCACATCCCCCTCGGGCGCCTCATACGCCTGACGCGCATAGGCCTCTCCCTCGGGCGCAGGCAATCCGCGACGATCCAG